>CAZWDS010000051.1:0-358 GCA_964632495.1 uncultured Rhodobacterales bacterium | reverse complement strand
GCTTGCCGGTAAGCTGACGAGGAAGCTGGTGGAGAACCTTGGGCCAGGGCGGCACGGGGACGGCAACGGGCTTTACCTTGTGGTGGATGCATCGGGCGCGCGGCGGTGGATCGTGCGCGTCACGGTGAAAGGGCAGAAGAACGCCAAGGGCGCGCCGCTACGCACCGACTTCGGCTTGGGCGGTGCGGATGTGGTGACGTTGAACCAAGCCCGCGACCGGGCGCTAGAATACCGGCGGATGGCGAAACAGGGACTCAACCCGCGTTTCAATGCGGCCCGCGAAATACCGACCTTCGAGGAAGTCGCGCTACAGGTTCACATTGACCGGAAGCCGACATGGAAGAACCCCAAGCAAGGC
>CAZWDS010000050.1:19692-23492 GCA_964632495.1 uncultured Rhodobacterales bacterium | reverse complement strand
CCACTGTTGTGGCCCGCGCGACTGGCCATGCCGGTCGGCGGTTTCCTGTTGATGCTGCAGGGCATCCCCGAGATTTTCCGGGCCTTCCACAAGATGGGCAAGGAGCGCGAGCGTTGGTTCCTGAGGTTCCTGCCGTTCTATATCGTCTTCCTGATCTGGCTGATCCTGGCGATCTTTACGCCAGACATCGTGCCGGGTGGCGAATGGTTCACCGGCATCATGAGCGCCAGCCCCAACCTCGATAAGCCGACCATCGGTCTTATCATGCTGGGGGCGATGCTGTTCGTGATCTTCATCGGCTTCCCGATCTCTTTCACGCTGATCTTCTTGGCCTTCGTCTTCGGCATCTGGGGCGCGAATTTCAAGCTGACCACGTTGTTGATGACGCTGAACACCAACTCGACCATGCTGAACGATCAGCTGATGGCGGTGCCACTGTTCGTGCTGATGGGCATCGTGATGGAAGCGGCAGGGCTGATGGAACGACTGTTCGCCTCGATCCAGATGATCATGGCCCGTGTGCGCGGCGCGCTGTTTATCGCCGTTTTGATCGTGTCGACCATCTTCGCGGCAGCGACCGGAATCGTGGGCGCATCCGTGACGCTCCTCGGTATCATGGCCGGTGCCACGATGAGCCGATCGGGCTATGACGTGAAACTGGCCGCAGGCACGATCACCGCTGGCGGCACCTTGGGCATCCTGATCCCGCCGTCGATCATGCTGATCGTCATGGGGCCGGTACTGGAAGTCTCGACCCTCGATCTGTTCCGGGGCGCGTTCATCCCCGGCGCGCTTCTCGCCTCGCTTTACCTGATCTACACGCTGGGCCGCTGCTGGCTGAACCCGAAGTTGGGGCCAATCCTGTCGGAAGAAGATCAACCCGAAACGTCCAAGTTCTATGGCGCAGAAGTCGCGCTGATCTGCCTTGGCGTCCTGACCGTCTGCCGCATCTTCGGCCTTGGCATGGGCGGCGCTTTTGGCGGGTTGGTGCCTTTTGGTGGCTTGTTCGTCTTGTTGATCACGATGGCAGTGGCCTACGCCGCCTATCGCAATCTCAGCATCCTGCGCATCGTTCTGCCAATCGCCGTATTGTTCCACCTCTACATGATCGTCGCGAACGGCTTTTCGATCTGGTCGATGGTCTTTGGTGCCTTCATGGTGCTTCTGGCCTATTTGGGCCGCCCGATCTATGGCAAGGATGCCGAAGACGGCTTCTACTTCTCGGACCTTTGGGACGAGTTCTTCGCCGGTCTCATGCCGCCCACGATCCTGATCTCATTCGCGCTGGGCTCGATCCTTCTGGGCTTTGCCACGCCTGCCGAAGCCGCCGCTATGGGCGCGTTCGGCGCGATCCTGTTGTCCATCGGGTATCGCAAGTTCACCATCCCCAGCTTCTTTGACAGCCTGATCAAAGCGCTGGAGATCACGGTGCTGATCATGTTCCTTGTGGCGGCATCGAACTTCTTTGGCGCGCAGTTCTCAGCTCTCGGCACACCGAAGATGATGACCGAGCTTCTCTTGGGCCTTGATATGTCGCCCTACCTGATCTTGCTGATGGTCATGGCGCTGATCTTCCTGTTGGGCTGGCCGCTGGAATGGGTGCCGATCGTGCTGATCGTGGTGCCGATCCTGCTGCCAACGGTCGAGGCTCTGTCGCTTCACGGATTGGACCGGTACGACATGATGGTCTGGTTCGGCATTCTTGTGGCGGTCAACCTGCAAACGGCCTGGCTTTCTCCGCCCGTGGCGCTATCAGCCTATTTCCTGAAAGGCGTGGTGCCGAATTGGGATTTGAAAGACATCTACTTAGGCATGATGCAGTTCATGCTGGTTCAGCTTGTGGGCCTGACGCTTTTGTTTATCTTCCCGCAGCTTGTGCTTTGGCTGCCACGGGTTATGGGCGGATAGGACACGCAAAACGGGACGCGTCTTGCGACGCATCCTGTGAAAGACTTGGGAAAGGTGCGCTTTGGTGCGCCTTTTCTATTTGACTAGTGATGCGACGGGCCCGTCACCGGGCTCTGAATTCCTTGCCCCTGTCGGGGGTTTTCGCGAAACGGAGACCCCATAAAGGGACCAGAGCCTTGCGGTTGCCGGGTTGTCAGCCCGGGCACGAACGTTCGGGACATGTTTTGCCACGAATGGGTTTCCAAATTCTCATCCCAGCGTTCGATGGCGGATCACATCGCAAAGATAGAACACAGACCTTGGTTGATGCGGCTGTCAAATCGTGATGGACGTCCAAATCTCACAAAGACTCCGTCAAATTTTAGCCGACTTTCAGAGCCGTTTATTTACGCTCTGATAAACCGATCAGTGAGCCGTGATTGGTTTTGCACCGCAGCGGTTTTGGACGCAGGTGCCATGAGAAAGGAAAAATAATATGCTGGCACAAGGTGTTCTGACGATAGTCAAGCGCGACAGAGGTCCATGGCCTGAAACGCGCTTTTCAAGGGTCTTCGCAAGCACGGGTCGCCCATCTTGCGACTGTGCAAAGACCGCTACGTCAAATCATCCTTCGTTGGATGGTTCTGGTTCGCAGGCGCTGTCATTGCGTTTGCACACTGGGGCAGGATGTCCGCAAGATCCGAACGTTTGAAGCGGCGTCCGCTGGCGGTCAGGCGGCCCAGAAAGGCCAAAAGCGTTTGCGAATCCATTGAATTGACCGGCTTCGTTTTCAGAATGCGGCATTCCAGCTTGCGAAGTTGCGCAGTGACAGACCGCACCTTCTTTTCAAGAAACGCCAATTCATCTTCCAAAAGTTGAATGGCAGGCGGAAACCGATGCTTGGAATCGTGCATCTTGTGCATAGCAGCCCGCACGGCCATCCGAGCGCGCATCGTTGAGGGACAATTGCTGATATGGTGAACCACTTGCTTCTCGTCGTCGCGATGTGGACGAAGAGCCGTTAGAAGGGTTTTCAAGTGCGCGCGCTCTTGAAGATGAGTTCTTAATTGCGATATCTGCTGGGCGTGAGAGGCGACATCAGCCTGCCTGTCGTGCAGTATCTTATAGGGAAACAGCGTGACAATTTGCTTTGCGGCCGCATTGCCCGCGTTTGAAATGGTCGTGTTAGCGTCGGACTTTAGTTCAGTATTCATTAGTTTCTTCAACCTGTGTATTCGCAACCAAACTGCTTGATTGTCGTGAGCTCAGATTGAATCGCAATGGGGCGAAATCGTATGAGAATTTGGGCAGGCTTGCCGCAAATACGGAGATTTTCGGGCGCTACTATAACTTTTGATACAAATTGCGCGAATAAAAAATAAATAAAAACAGCATCTTAGACAGCAGGAATGAGATGGTACAGGAGCAGAATGCGGATATTTAAAAGTTGGGGGGAAAGATCTCCCCCCAAATATCATATCTGACACAATCTGATTTTAGGCCGATACAGCGCCCATAAACCGATCTCTAATCGTCACCGGATCCATGGTGATGACGGGCATTTTTGCGTTCCCGCTTTCGCATTTGCACACAATCACAGTCATCTCACCGCTATCCAGCGCCTCTTGCAGAACGCGGCCCGTGTCTTCCGCCTGGCATTCGACCACCCGGTCACAGCCGGCGGCCTCTGCCATCTTGGTCAGCGAAGTTTTCTGGCCCGCATAGGTCGGCTGATCCCCGGTCGAACCGTAAGATCCGTTGTCGATAATCAAGAGGATAAAGTTGTTGGCCGTGTTGTTCCCAATCGTCGGCAAGGTGCCAAGGTTGGTCAGAACCGAGCCGTCCCCGTCGATGGAAATAACCGGCTTGTCTTGCGCCAAAGCAAGTCCCATGCCAATGGACGACGCCAGACC
>CAZWDS010000050.1:0-19682 GCA_964632495.1 uncultured Rhodobacterales bacterium | reverse complement strand
TTTCAGAACGGATCATTGGTCGCCGTAGCCTCCCCAGAAGTTGGCGTCGGTCAGGATGGCGACCGGCTTGTTGCACATGAAAGTGTAGTCCAGAATCATCGGCAGTTCGTCTGCGTCTGATTGCTTGTGGAAGTGGTAAGTGGGGATGTTCATCTGGGCCAGAAGCGCCTTGGTGTGAACCGCCATTTCCACTTGGCAGGCGACGGGTTCGCGCAGCTCGCCACGATAGGAAATCAACATCGGCAGCGGCATTCGATAGTATTGGATCAGCGTCGCCAGCGTGTTGATCGTCACACCAATCGCGGTGTTCTGCATGATGATGGCCGAGCGTTTGCCGCCCATCCAGGCGCCTGCGCAGATCCCCATGCCCTCGTCTTCCTTATTGGCGGGGATGTGGTGAATTTCAGGGCGGGCGTCGATTTCCTCGATCACACCGGCCAGCTGTTTGCAGGGCACGGTGGTCACAAGGCCGATATTGGCCGCGACAAAGTCGTTTGTGATTTGTTGGTCAATCGTCACGTGGGAGCTCCCTCCGGATAAAGGATGATTTTTGGCGCATCGACGCGCGTCGCTTTGATGTCGGAAAATGCGCGGGCCCCGTCGGCCAAGGCGCGCGGTTCGGTCCAGTCAAGCTTGCCGAGGCTCCCGTCAAAGATTGCGGCGGCCGTGTCGCGGAAGTCTTGAGCCGTATAAGTGTAGGTGCCGATGAAGGTGATTTCCTGCAGTGTCATGCGACGAATGTCCAAACCACCCGCCGCTTCGCCCAGACCGATATGTGTGATAACGCCACCGGGGCGCGCATGTTTGGTTGAAGTCGCGCGGGTGGTGGCAAAACCAACACCGTCGATGACCATATCGAATTCTTCGTCGCTTAGGTCTTCGGGCGAAAGAGCGTCGAAGCCTTCCGAGATCAGAACACGCCGTCGACCAAAGTGCGGTTCGACAATACGGATGCCATTGGCCCCTTGAGCCTTGGCGCAAAGGGCGGCCCCCAGACCAATAGCACCACCGCCGATGACGAGCGTGGTTTCAGGTGTGCCGCCAAGGGCTTGGATGCCAAGACGCGCCGCATGCCAGCCACAGGCCAAGGGTTCGGCCAGCGCGGCTTTCTCGGGCGCAACACCGTCGGGGACCGTCACCAGATTGGCGGTCGGCATAGCGATCTGTTCGGCAAAAGCACCCTCGCGCGGCGGCATCGAGATGATCTGGCGCTTAGGGCAAATATTCTCGCGTCCCGCCTGACAGGCCGAACAGCTACCACAGGGCACAAGGGGATTGATCGTGACGCGATCGCCTGTGTTTTCGCCTGCCGTGATGACACCGCACGCTTCGTGCCCAAGGATCAACGGGGCCGGGCGACGATCATCGTGGCCAAGAAACGCATGCATGTCCGAGCCACAAATGCCGACAGCTTCGATCCGGATCAGAGCATCGCCGTCACCGAGCGTGGGGTCGGCAGCGTCGCGGTAGTCGAGTGTTTCGGGGCCGGTGTAGACCAAGGCTTTCATTGTGCGGCCCCCCCAAGGCGTATTCCGACGCGGATTACGCTTTTGAAAATGACGCATTTTCCACGCTTTCCAAGCGATCTCCCGGTCGGAAATCGATGCGGAGTTTGCGTCAAACTCCGCTTATCCATCGGCCGACAGATTGAAATTCACGCCGGGGAAGTACTTGGCCAGCCGCACATCCGCCGTCCGCGCATGGCCTTCCATGCCTTCCAGCCGCGAAATGCGCGCCGTGGCTTCCGCGATTGGGCGAGACCCTTCGCGGGTGGCGCGCTGCCATGTGACGATCTTCATGAACTTGTGTACCGAAAGCCCGCCGGTATAGGACGCAGCCCCTGATGTGGGCAGAACGTGGTTGGTGCCAGATGCTTTGTCGCCAAAGGCCACTGTGGTTTCTTCACCAAGGAAAAGTGAGCCGTAGCACTGCAAACGGCCCAGCCACCAATCCAAGTCTTCCGCCTGAACTGTCAGATGCTCGGGCGCGTAATCATCTGATGTCGCGGCCATTTCTTCGCGATCATCGCAAACAATCACTTCGGCATAGTCGCGCCATGCGGCCCGTGCATTGTCGCGGTTCACCTCTGGCAAATCTTCGATCAGACCGGGCACAAGCCGCATCACTTCTTCCGCCAGCGGACGGTCATCGGTGACCAGCCAGACGGGCGAGTTATACCCGTGTTCGGCTTGACCCACCAAATCAGCGGCGACGATCATCGCATCAGCGGTCTTGTCGGCCAAAATCAGCGAGTCGGTCGGGCCAGCAAACATATCAATGCCGACGCGTCCGAAAAGAATGCGTTTGGCTTCGGCCACGAATTGGTTGCCGGGGCCGACAAGGATGTTGGCTTTCGGCAGTCCGAACAAACCGAATGTCATCGCGGCCACGCCCTGTACGCCGCCCATGGCCAAGATGGTGTCAGCTCCGCACAGGTCAGCGGCATAGGTGATGGCGGGCGCAATGCCGACATTAGGGCGGGGCGGCGAACAAGCAACGATGCTGTTGCATCCGGCAACCTTGGCAGTGGTGACCGTCATGATGGCGCTGGCGATGTGGCTGTAACGTCCGCCCGGAACATAGCAACCCGCGCCGTCAATCGGGATCGCTTTTTGGCCTGCGATTAAACCCGGCTGCACCTCAAGCTCTACATCCGTCAGAGTACTTTTCTGGATTTCGGCAAAGCGGCGGACGTTGTCGTGGGCAAACTTGATGTCGTCTTTCAGGCGCTCGGGCACGAGGGCCGAGGCTGCTTCCACTTCGTCCCGTGTCAAAACCACGTTGCCGTCGTATTTGTCGAACTTCGCGGCGTATTCCAGTGCAACCTTGTCGCCGCCCGCTTCGATGTCGTCCAGGATGGATTGCACGGTCTCGCGAACATCCGCTGCGTCCGATGTCGAGGTCAGATCCGCTTTTTTCAGATAGTCGCGAGGCATCGTTGTCTCCCTTGTGTTGGGAAGTTGTAAGCGCTTACATTGCTATTTGCAAGCGCTTACATCATAAGAGCGCAAAAGGAGTATGCGTGACCACGACCCCGACATTGGAAGATGTTGCCTCCAAGGCTGGTGTATCCACCGCGACGGTGTCGCGGTGCCTGAACGCGCCCGAGAAGGTCGTCGAAGACACGCGTAAGCGCGTGTTGGAAGCCGTGCAGTCCCTTGGCTATGCGCCCAACTTTTCGGCCCGCGCCTTGGCGGCCAAGCGCACGCAGACCATTGGCGCAGTGATCCCGACGATGGAAAATGCGTTGTTCGCCCAAGGCTTGCAGGCGTTTCAAGAGCGGCTGGGTCAGGCAGGTTTCATGTTGTTGGTGGCCAGTTCTTCCTATGATCCCGTGGTGGAAGCCGAGCAAATTCGCACCCTTGTCACCCGTGGGGCCGATGGACTTTTGCTGATTGGCCACGACCGCGGCGAACAGATTTACCGTTTTCTCGAAACTCAAAACGTGCCGGTTCTGGCGGCTTGGGCCTTCAATACTGACCGACCGTCGATCGGGTTCGACAACCGCGCGGCCATGCAGGATCTGGCGGCACGCGCCATTGATCTTGGCCACCGTCGCATTGGTGTTATCTCGGCATCCAGTGTCGGCAATGACAGAGCGCGAGAAAGAATCGAGGGCATTCTTCAAGCCGCCAAAGAGGGCGGTTTGGACGTGGCCGACGTTACGGTGATTGAAACGATCTATAGCGTTGAAGCAGGGGCGGATGCCTTTGATCAGTTGATGGAAACGGTCTCGCCGACCATCGTGATCTGCGGCAACGACGTTCTTGCGGCAGGGGCTCTGACCCGCGCGCGGGATTGGCGGCTTTCCGTTCCAGGCGACATTTCGATCACCGGGTTCGACGATATGGTGTTGGCGCGGGTTCTGTCGCCCAAACTAACGACCGTTCAGGTGCCGCACCGCGAAATGGGCATCAAAGCGGCCGAGGCGTTGATCGCCATGTGTGAAGGGCGTTGGCAAGGCGAAAGCCAGTGTTTGCCAACCATTTTCAAGATGGGCGAGACCTTGGCCAAGCCGAAAAGCTAGACCATTGCGTCCTCAATGCGCCGTCCACCCGCCGTCAATCAGCACCGACGTGCCGGTCACCATCGCGCTGGCATCCGAGCCCAGATAGACAGCCGCGCCCATGATGTCCTCGACTTCGCCGGGCCGGTCCAGCTTGATCATACCCATGATCCAATCACGTTTTTCGGGGTCGTCAAATGCCTTCCTGGTAAAGTCGGTCAGCACAAACGTCGGCGCAATCGAATTGATCCGCACCCGGTCTTTGCCCCATTCGATGGCCATGGCCTTGATCATGCCTTCGACGCCGAACTTGGTGGCGCAATAGACCGAACGATCCACGCCGCCCACATGGCCCATCTGGCTTGTGATATGGATGATCGACCCACCATTCCCGGCGGCGATCATGCGTTTTGCTGTGAGCGTTGACAGGAAGTACGCGCCGCGCAGGTTCACGCTCATCACCGCGTCGTAGTCTTCGACGGTGGCTTCCAGCGCCGGACCGTGGCGCGCCAAACCGGCAGAATTCAGCACCACATCAAAGGCGTCCATCTGGCCAAGCGTGGTTTCCATCGCCGCCAAATCCGTTTGATCGAAGGCCAAAGCCTCGGCACTGCCGCCCAAATCGGTGATTGCAGCCACGGTTTCCTGCAACTTATCCACCCGACGCGCCGCAGCCACCACATGGGCCCCCGCTTCGCCCAAAGCGATTGCGCAAGCCTGACCAATGCCCGAGGACGCGCCTGTCACCAGCGCGCGTTTTCCGTCTAGTCTGAAAGATGGTGTTCTTGGCATCGCCATGATGCGCCCCCTCTAATTAGTCATCTCTTATTGGGGGTGGTTTTGGTAGCGGAGGAGGGACTTGAACCCCCGACACGCGGATTATGATTCCGCTGCTCTAACCACCTGAGCTACTCCGCCAAAAGCGAAGGCTCTGGTAGAGCCATGCTGTGCGCACGTCAAGCCCGTTTCGTGCGGTTTGCGGCTCGAATTCTGCAGGCGTTGGGCTAGATCGCGGGTGACGGAAGGAGAAGCAGCATGCGGGCATTGGTAATCGGGGCGTCTGGCGGGATTGGAGCAGCGGTGCATGATACCTTGGCCGGGCGAGGAGCAGACGTTCTGGGGCTGTCCCGGTCGGGTGATGGTTTGGACCTTTGCGAAGAAGCGTCAATCGAGCGTGTCTTGGGGGCTTTGGACGGAACATTTGATCTGATTTTCGTCGCCTCCGGGGCCTTGGTCAGCACGATTGATCAGCCGGAAAAATCCTTGCGCGCGTTCACGGGCAAGGAACAACTGGCGCAAATGCAGATCAATGCCATTGGTCCAATGCTGGTTTTGAAACATGGGCTGCGGTTGATGCCACGGGACCGGCGTGCGGTTTTTGTGGCTTTGTCGGCGCGGGTCGGCTCGATTGGCGATAACGGCTTGGGCGGGTGGCATTCCTATCGCGCTTCGAAATCGGCGTTAAACCAATTGCTGCGTGGGGCGTCGATAGAACTGGGGCGTACGCACAAACAAGCGATTGTCGCCGCCCTGCATCCTGGCACCGTGGCGACGCCGTTCACCGAAGCCTTCGCAGCTAGTCATGATCGTGTGGCCCCGCAGCAAGCGGCTCAGAACCTGTTGGACGTGATCGCGGGGCTTGGCCCAGATCAGTCGGGCGGGTTCTTTGATTATGCGGGCAAGACGATCCCATGGTGATGGGCGGTTTCCTTCGGCGGCAAGCTGTGGAACTCTCGGCCAATGGACGCAAACACTGACATTCAACCGTTGGGGCCGGACGGGATTTTGATCCGCTTTGCCGACACGTTAAGCGAACCGGCGAACCGTGCGGCTTTGGCGTTTCGTGCGGTGATCGACGCGGCTGAATTGCCGGGGGTCAGTGAAACGGCGACCTCGCTGACGTCGGTCTTTCTGCGGTTTCAGCCGGACGTGATTTCGCGCCGCGCACTTGAGGATGATGTGCGCCAAAGGCTGGGGGACCGGGATTGGCTGGCCGCGGCCTTGCCCGAAGGCCGGGTGCTGTGGGAAATGCCGGCGGCCTTTGGCGGCGAACACGGGCCGGGGTTAGCGGAAAGTGCTGATCTTGCAGGAGTTTCCGAGGGCAGGGCGGTTGAAGAAATCTGTGCGGCACGCCTACGCGTCCTTGCTTTGGGCTTTGCGCCGGGTCAGCCCTATCTTGGGTTTCTGCCCGATCACTGGAACATTCCGCGCCAAGGCGATGTGACGCCCGAAGTCCCGCGCGGGGCCGTGGTGGTGGCGGTGCGGCAGGTGATCCCATTTGCCAATGCGGCCCCGACAGGATGGCGACAAGTCGGGCGCACGGCGTTTCGCTGCTTTGACGCCGCACTTGATCCCGCCATTCCTTTGCGCCCGGGGGACGAGGTGTCTTTCCTGCCAATCGACGCCCTGCATCTGGACCGTTTGCTGGACAAGGCGCCTGCCTATGGCGGTGCGGAACGGACTGTTTTGGCATGACCCGGCAGGTGACGGTTTTGCGCGCTGGGCCACAGGTCTCGGTACAGGATGGCGGGCGCTTTGGTGGACTTGGGATTGGCTTGTCGCGCAGTGGTGCAGCGGACCGGCGGGGATACCTTGCGGGTCTGGCGTTGTTGGACTTGCCGCTTGGGACCGCCGTCGTAGAGTTCGCCGGATTGGGCGGTGCGGTAACGTTCGACGCCCCAACTCGATTTGCGCTGACCGGGGCGGGGATGCGTGCAACGCTGGATGGGCAGCCGATCGAGGGCATGGCCAGTCATCTGGCCGGTCCGGGCAGCGTGTTGGAGATCAAGGCCATCACGTCGGGCGTCTACGGGTACCTGACTTTTGGCGGCGGGATCGCGAGTGACGTTGTCTATGGCGGGCGCGGCTATCATCGCATTGGCGGGTTTGGGCGGCCTTTGGAGACGGGTGACGCCTTGCCCCTTGGCGCGGACGACGCGGTCAGCGCCGCGCCGCATCGGTTGGGTCTGCCCGCCGAAGTTGGGCCGATCCGCTTGATGCCGGGACCTCAAACCGCGTTCTTTCCCGAAGATGTACGCAAGACATTTTCCGCAACGATCTTCACGCGAAGCGCACGGGCCAATCGGCAAGGGGTGCGGCTGGATCATGACGGCGCGGCATTTTCGACGGGCGGACAGCTTAGCCAAGTCTCTGATTTCATTTCAGAAGGTGATGTGCAGATGACGGGCGATGGTACGCCCTATGTACTGCTGGCCGATTGCCAGACCATCGGGGGCTATCCCCGGATAGGGACGGTTTTGCCGGTGGATTTGCCGCGGATTGCGCAGGCTATGGCGGGCCAACACTTGCAGTTCCGCTTTGTCACCTTGGACGAGGCCGAGGCGGCTTGGCAAAGCGACGCGATGCTTTTGGCTGACCTAAAGCGCCGGGCGAAACCCCGCGTGCGGGACCCGCGCGAAATGGCGGATTTACTGTCTTACGAATTGATCGACCGCCCTTCGGGCGAAGTGACCGGCGGCGCGTCCTGAAGAACGCGGGCCAGAAATTCGCGGGTGCGGTCCTGTTTCGGGGCGGTGAACAGAACGTCGGGCGGACCCTCTTCAAGGATCACGCCTTCGTCCAGAAAACACACCTTATCCGCCAGCTCGCGAGCAAATCCCATTTCGTGGGTCGCCAGAACCATGGTCATGCCTTCTGCGCGAAGTTGGCGCAGGACGTCCAGAACCTCGCCCACCAATTCAGGGTCAAGCGCCGAGGTGATCTCGTCGAACAGCATGATCTCGGGCTTCATGGCAAGGGCCCGCACAATGGCGACGCGCTGTTGCTGACCACCTGATAGCTGTTCGGGGTAGTGGTCCAAGTGCGCGCCAAGGCCGAAGCGTTCGAACAGTTGGGTCACGCCCGGACGCAAATCTTCGCGGGGTTTGCCGTGCACGCGGCGTGGGGCCAGCATCGCGTTTTCCACCGCCGTCATATGGGGAAACAGGTTGTAGCTTTGGAACACCAGACCGATCCTTTGGCGCACGGGTTGCGGATCAAGGCCGGGAACCGAGATGTCTGCCCCATCCAGATGGATGGTGCCGTCGTCGATAGGTTCCAACAGATTGAGGCATTTCAGCAGCGTGGATTTGCCTGACCCGGAGGCGCCGATCAGGCAGATCAGCTCGCCCTTATTCACGGTCAGATCAATGCCGCGACAGACCGGGTTTGCGCCATAGCTTTTGATCAGGCCACGGATTTCCAGAAGCGGCGTCATGTGCGCTCGCGCAATTGTCGGGCCAACAGGTAATCGGCGTATCTGGTGGCCGGAATGGTGATTGCCAGAAAGATCAGCGCCGCGCCAACGTAAGGTGTGAAGTTGGCCAGAAGGGATTTATAGACACCGGCCTGACGGAAAATCTCGACCGGACCGATGAAAGACAAAAGGGCGACGTCTTTCTGTAAGGCTATGAAAATATTCATGTTTGCAGGCACGACCTTGCGGATGGCTTGCGGTAAAACGACGTATCGCATGGTGTCGGCGTTGGACAATCCTAACGACGCGGCAGCCGCGCGCTGGCTTTGGTGGACGCCCTCGATACCGGTGCGAAAAACCTCGGCCACATAGGCGGAATAGGTCAGGACCAAAGCAACCGTGCCCCAGATATAAGGTGAATTCCAGGGGCGCGGCAAGCCAAGGCCGGGGATACCAAAGCCGATCAGATAGATCACCAGAATGACCGGCACGCCGCGGAAGATATCGGTGTAAAGCATCCCAAACAAGCGCAAGGGGTAGAGGGCAGGTGCGCGGGCGTCGCGGGCCAGCGCGACGACAAGGCCAAGGGAAAAGATCAGGGGCGCGGACCACAGGAAGATGGCGACGTCCCACAGAAACGCGTCCAGAAGGCCGGGGAAAGTTTTTGCGAAAACGTCGGCGTTGAAGAAGCTTTTCTTGACGGCTGGCCAACCGGGGGCCAGTGGCACCAAGAGGACGATGGCAAGGACGACGATCAAGGTCGAGCCGCTGGCAATCAGGGCTGAACGACGTCTGACGCGGGCTTCGTACAATTGGCGGCGCGTGAGCATCAGGGACGGGATTTGCGTATTTTTAAAGAGATGAAAGCCCCTGTGGGCATATAGGCTCGAGCCTCGGGCGCGTTAACCCTAACTTCTGATAAGGTTAGCGTATCACAGATGTTCGGTGCCAAAAGAGCGCTTTGGCACCGAGTGGTATGCGCCTTTGCAGAGGTCACTCGATAACCGGGACGCCGGTTGTTTCTGACAGCCATTCGGCTTCCAGCGCGGCCATTGTGCCGTTGGATGTGAGCGTTTCTAAAGCGGTGTCGACGCACGTTTTCAAAGGGTTGCCTTCTTCCATCAACAGTCCGAACTCATCAGGGTTTTCGCTGCGGTCTGGTGGGAATTGGCCAAGGATGACGCCGTCGTCCAGCACAACGCCTGCAAGATAAAGCGCGGTTGGCAAATCGAACAGGGCTGCGTCGATCTGGTTGGCTTTCATCGCTTCGACCACGTCAGCGTTGTCGCCGTAAAGAAGCGGCTCTTTATCCGGTGACACGATATCGGCCAGCATGGGCACGGCTGTGGTGTTGGCATCTGCACCCCAGATCAGGCCCTTCAGCGATCCAATCGACGCTTCGGCACCCGCATCAACAACAGTCTTACGGGTCAGGACGGCCATTGCAGCAGAATAGTACGGGACTGAGAAATCGACGATTTCGTCGCGTTCGTCGGTGATCGAATATTGTTGCAGGTTGAAGTCAAAATCCTTGGCGCCGGGTTGGATCGCCTGATCGAAGGACGACCGCACCCAGACAACCGCATCATCGGCAAAGCCCATTTCATTCGCAACAGCATAGGCGACGGCGGCTTCGAAGCCTTTTTTCGATTCCGGTGCATCATCCATGACCCATGGATAATAAGCCGGGTTGCCGGTCGCGATGGTCAAAGTGCCCTCGGTCAGGGTCTTGCCCGCAGCGCAATCGTTTTGGGCGAAGGCGGAGGTGGCGATCACACTTGCAAGGCAGGTTGTGAAAAGAAGGCGCATGGCGTGTCTCCCGTTGTTTGGTTTGGCAAAAATCTTGGGCATGGGGGCGGAAATGTCCACCACTCATTTCGGGGAAAATTACCCAAGACAGGTCAAAAGCAGGCGCGAGGGATCAGTTTGAAGCATTCAAGACGGGATTATTCGCGGGCGCGCAAAACTTGGGCCGGACGGCCAGCCAAGGGGCCCCATGCAAAAAGAAGGCCCGAAACCAGTGTCGCCAGTATGCCGCCGATGACAATGGCGAAGGCCGAAAATGGCTCGAACGTATAGTCGGTTTCCATCACGAACCGCATGACACCCCAGCCCGCAAGGGCGCCTGCGAAGATGGCGACCAGACCGGCAGCGGCCCCCTGCAATGCAGACCTTATGGCAAAGCTTTTCAGAATGGTCGCCCGCTTCGCACCTAGGGTTTTCAGGACGGCGGCTTCATAGGTGCGGGCCTGAACGCCTGCAGCTGCGGCCCCGATCAGAACGACCACGCCGGTCAGAAGGGTAGCCAATGCGCCGTATGTGATGGCAGCGGCGATCCCGGCCAGAACTTCGGACACACGAGTGATGGCATCTTTGACACTGATCGCGGTGACATTGGGGTAGGTTTTTGAAATATCTTGCAGAATTTGCGCTTCGGCGGTTGGATCCGCATAGACCGTCGAGATGAAACTGTGCGGTGCGCCTGCCAAAGCGGCCGGGTTCATCGACAGGATGAAGCCGATCCCGGCGGTCGAGAAATCAACCTCGCGAAAGCTGGTGATCGTTGCGGTGATGTCGCGGCCCAAAATATTGACCGTCATTTCGTCACCAATGGCGAGCCCCAGTTCAAGGGCTTCTTCGGTGGCAAAGCTGATCTGAGGTGTCTCAACAGGGCCCTCCGGCCACCAAGCGCCATGCGTGATCACCGTGCCCTCGGGCGGACGGTCGGAATAGGTGACGCCGCGGTCGCCTTGCAGAACCCAATGTTCGCCGCCGGTTTCAGCCGCCGGGCGACCGTTGATCTGGGTGATGATGCCGCGCAACATCGGTGCTGTTTCCACGGTGCTGACGGCCGAGTCGGTGATCAGCCGTTCGCGAAAACTGTCGATTTGGTCGGGCTGGATGTCGACCATGAAAAACGCAGGGGCGCGTTCGGGCAGGTCTTGGGCAATGGCGTTTCTGAGGTTGGCGTCAATTTGACCGACGGCAGCCAGAACAGTGAGGCCAAGACCAAGGGACAGGACGACCGAGGTCGCCTCGCCCGAAGGGCCGCCAACTGCGCCAAGGGCAAGTCGGGTTGCGCTTTTTCCCCGGAAGGCGGGCGACAGGCGACGGGCAATCCAACGGATGCCGCGTGCGGCCATCACCAACAGAGCGAACGCGGCCAGCAACCCACCCGCCGCGCCAAAGGTCAGCGACAAGAGGCCGGAAAACCACGCGGCCAGCGATACCAAAAGGGCGACCAGAAACCCCGTGACCCCGATCCAGATCGCGCGCGGTAAGCCACGCGCATCGCCGTCGCCATCCCGGAACAGCGTTGCTGCACGCACGTCTTCTACGCGCGCCAAGGGCCAAAGGGTGAAAATCAGCGCGGCGAGTGTGCCATAGACAGCGGCTTCTGCCAAAGGTTTGATGTGGAACGTAAAAACAGCCGGAACGGGTAAGCGATCTGCAATCAGAGGTGCCGCCAGAACCGGGATCAATGCGCCAAGGATCAAGCCTGCCAGCAAGCCCAAAATCGTCAAGATGCCGATTTGTATGAAATAGGTTTGAAAGATCGTGCGTCCGTCTGCGCCCAAGGTTTTTAGCGTCGCGATCACCTCGGTCTTGCGTTCAAGATACGACGTCACCGCCGCCGAGATGCCAACGCCGCCGACGGCCAAGCCCGCCAATCCGACCAGCACAAGAAACGAACTCAACCGATCCACAAAACGCTCCACCCCCGGAGCGCCATTGCGACGATCTCGCCAGCGCAGGCCAGTGAAGGCGCTTTCGGCCTGAATTTGAAGCGCATCCAGATCCGCGTCCGCAGGCAGGCGCAGTTTGTATTCGGTTTCAAACAGGGTGCCCGGTTGGATCAACCCGCTGTTGTCCAGATCGACGGTGCGCACAATCGTGCGTGGCCCCAACCCGAAGCCGCCTGCAGTGTCGGGTTCCCGGATCAGCGTGGCCATCAGCACAAAGTCTTGTGCGCCCAGTCGAAACTGATCCCCTATGGCCATGTCCAGCCGCGCGATCAGGGCAGGGGCCATCACCGCGCCGGGCAATCCGCCCTCGCCCGCCAGCGCAACATCCAGCGGCAGGGCCGGGTCCAACTCGACAGCACCCAAAAGCGGATAGGCGGCATCCACCGCCTTCACTTGGGTCAGGCCACGCTCCGCCGCATCACCTGTTCCAAAGACGGCCATCGACCGGAAGTCGACCAGCTCGGCAATCTCCAAGGCCGCATCGGCCATCCACGCCCGTTCGTCGTCGCTGGCAAAACGATAGGTCAGTTCGACCTCGGCATCGCCGCCCAGAATGGTCGCGCCTTCCCGCTCCAACCCGGCGTTGATGGCTTCGCGCACCGATCCCACAGCGGCGATGGCTGCCACGCCAAGGATCAGACAGGCCAGAAAGATGCGAAACCCCCGAAGGCCCCCGCGCAACTCGCGCCGCGCAATGCGAGAGGCGACGGTCAGGCTCATCCGGCGGCGGCCTGTTCGCTGAGGTCGATCCGGCCATCCACCAAACGCACCACACGTCCGCACCGCGCCGCCAAATCGGGCGCATGGGTAACCAGAACCAAGGTGGCCCCATGACGCGCGTTCAATTCGAACAACAAATCCATGATCGTCGCGCCAGTCGTGGCATCCAGATTGCCCGTCGGTTCATCCGCCAGCAACACATCCGGACGGGGGGCTGCCGCACGGGCCAAAGCCACCCGCTGTTGCTCACCACCCGACATTTGCGCCGGATAATGATGCACGCGCGCACCCAACCCGACCGCCTTCAATTCTTCTTCCGCACGATCAAACGCATCCGCATCGCCTGCCAGTTCCAAAGGTGTTGCGACATTTTCCAAAGCTGTCATCGTTGGAATAAGGTGGAAGGATTGGAAAACCACCCCCATATGACTAAGGCGCACCTGTGCCAAAGCATCTTCGCCAAGGGCCGTCAGATCATGACCCAAAAGTGTAACCGACCCGCCCGTGGCGCGCTCCAGCCCGCCCATCAGCATCAGGAGAGACGACTTGCCCGACCCAGACGGCCCGATTAGCCCCAAGGTTTCGCCGCGTGCGACGTCCAGCGTGATGCCGGTCAGGATATCGACCTTTCCGGCATTGCCGTCCAGCGATAGCTTCGCGTCTTTCAAAGACAGGATGGTTTCGGCCATAGGCTCTCCGTTCCGGCAGCACCCTAGGGGATATGGGGTGATACGGGCGATCCGCAACGCCGGATTGCTCACAATTCTAAGTACTGCGCCGATCTGGGCCGAAGCGGTCACAATCGCAGCCCTTGGGGATAGCCTGACCCAAGGCTATGGCTTGCCCCCCGATCAAGGCTTTGTGCCCCAGTTGCAGGACTGGCTTTCCACACAGGGCACCGAGGTCAAACTGATCAACGCGGGCGTTTCGGGCGATACAACTGCGGGGGGGCTTAGTCGCATCGCCTGGACCCTCACGCCTGACGTGGATGCCCTGATCGTCGCCCTTGGTGGCAACGATCTTTTGCGCGGTATCGACCCGGGCGTCAGCCGCGCGAACCTTGACGGCATCCTGTCCGAAGCCCGAAGCCGGGACCTGCCAGTCCTTTTGATCGGCATGGACGCCCCTGCCAACTATGGCGCAGAGTACGAAGCCGCCTTCGACACAATGTATCCCGAGCTTGCCGAAACCCACGGCACCAGCTTCCATCCCAACTTCCTAGGCGCTCTGTCCGCAATAGAGGATCGCGCCTTGGTGCTTGCCACTTACATGCAAGCCGATGGCATCCACCCGAACGCCCAAGGCGTCGCTATGATCGTTCAAGACATCGGCCCCGCCGTGGCATCGCTGGCCCAAAAGGCGCAATAAAGCTTCCTCTTGCGAAAAATACTTCCGCCGGAGGCACCGCGACGCGCGAAGCGCGGCGCAAACAAAGGACTGCGCCAACGGCGCACTTTCAAGACAGCCCGGGTTCGTCCAGAAGATGGCGCCCTGATTTGTCCTCGATCTCGATCACCCAAAGGTCCGGATCAAAGCCCTGCTGTTTGGCGATGCTGGCGTCCACATCGGTTTCCACGCCTTCGGCCAGAACGATCCATTGCCGCTCGCCGCTCATCAAATCGAAAGAGCGTTGGTAACACACGGCCTGTCCATCCAGCGTGTTCAGTTTCACCAACACCGCCCCCGCCGTGCTGTCACCACGCTGCACCACAAAGGCCGGAATCGTCGCAAGCCGCAGCCGCGTCAGATAAGCGGCCACCCAGATTTCCGAGGTCAGGCGGCTCAAGAGGCTCCGTCCGAAAAGTTCAGGCCCATCTCGTCATAGCGTTCGGCTTCTTCCAGCCAGCCCGAGCGCACTTTGACCTGCAAAAACAAATGCGCCTTCCGGTCCAGAAACTCTGAGATCTCTTCGCGGGCCAGCTTGCCCACGGCCTTGATCGTCTCGCCCTTCTTGCCCAACAAGATGCCCTTGTGCCCGTCACGGGCCACGTAAATGATCTGGTCGATCTTCACACTGCCGTCTTCGCGTTCTTCCCAACCCTCGGTTTCGACGGTCAGCTGATAAGGCAGTTCCTGATGCAGGCGCAGGGTCAGTTTCTCGCGGGTCATCTCGGCGGCGATCATGCGCAAAGGCATGTCGGCGATCTGATCTTCGGGGTAAAGCCAGGGGCCTTCGGGCAATTCTTCGGCCAACCAACCTTTCAGGTCGTCCACGCCAAAGCCTTTTTCGGCCGAGATCATGAAAGTGCGGGTAAAGTCGAAACGTTTGTTCATCTCTTCGGTCAGGGCCAGCAAGACCTGGCTTTCCACCCGGTCGATCTTGTTGATCGCCAAAGCGACACGTCCCGCGCCACCCCGTTCATCAAGCGACGACAGGATCGCCTCGACCCCTTTGGTCAGGCCCCGGTGCGCTTCGATCATCAAAACCACCACGTCCGCATCCGCAGCCCCGCCCCAAGCGGCGGCGACCATGGCGCGGTCCAAACGACGGCGCGGGCGGAAGAGGCCCGGCGTGTCCACAAAAACGATCTGGCTGTCGCCTTCCAGTGCCACACCGCGAATACGGGTCCGCGTGGTTTGCACCTTGTGGGTCACGATCGAGACCTTGGCCCCGACCATCCGATTGAGAAGCGTCGATTTTCCGGCGTTTGGTTCACCGATCAGGGCAACAAAGCCCGCGCGTGTGGACATGGACGTCCCCTAAATGAATGCTCAAGCCCGCCCAATAGGCGAAAACAAGGTCTTAAGGCAACCGCAACGGCATGTGTCGGTTCACGTCTTTATACAGTAAATATCGGAACCGGCCCGGACCGCCTGCATAACAGGCTTGTGGGCAAAAAGCGCGCAGCCACATGAAATCGCCGGCCTCCACTTCGACCCAGTCCTGATTGAGCCGGTAAACCGCCTTGCCCTTCAAGACAAACAACCCGTGCTCCATCACATGGGTTTCAGCAAACCCCGACAAGGGGCGCGCCAAGACCCAAAGGCGGGTGCCCTGCCAATGGGGCAATTGGCTGGAAACGATGTCGCGCATCGTTTCGCCGGGGATCACGGCATAGGCTTCGGTAAAGCACGCCCGCCCTGTCAACAGCTGACTTTGACCCGGCAATCCGCCGGTTGGGGTGCAGATTTTTTATGTCATGAGCACTCTGATCGTGCGTCGGCGTCGCGGCTTTTCAGGGGTCGCGGCGGAATCCACCTCGACCTTACCGAAAACATGGGAAAAAATAAGTCCATGATGCGGCTTTTGGGTATGATCGGTTTTCTGCTGTGCATCGCGGCCTTTTCGGCGGCGGTTTGGGTTTATTCGTTCACCCATTCCCTGACCCAGCTTGAACAGCGCGGCCAGTCCGATTTGACGCTGGCCACCGACAGTCTGACCAGCGAATTGGCGAGTTATCGTCAACTTGCCGTTTCAATGGCCGATGACCCGAGGATGACAGTTGAAGATACGCCGGTCGCAGAATTGGCTGCCACGCTTGGGCGTTTGGCGGATTTGTCAGGTGCGCTGGACATGGTGATCCTGGATCGGTCCAGCGGCTATGTCGCCAGCGCCACAGGTGCCAAGGTTGGCGATTGGGCCGGGATGGATTTCGTAGGCCGCGCTTTTCAGGGGACCGTGGCGCGGGAATTGCTGGTGTCGCAAACCTATGGGCGGCGGGTGTTTTTATACGCCGTGCCGGTCTTTCGCGGTGAGCAGTCGGTCCAGCGCGTGCTGGTCATCTTGATTGATCTGGAACGGATCGAAGCCGATTTCAGGGGCGGTCGTCCCGCCGTTTTGATGAGCGATGCCGCCGGGCGGATTTTCTTTTCGAACCGATCCGAATTAATCCTAAGGCCCCGGCCTGAGTTTTTGGCTGGTGGGGTTTCGCCTCTGGCCAAACAGACACCTTTCACGGTTTTGGCCGATCGCATGGCGGGGGTCGAGCTTTGGACGATCTCGGGCGAACGCTACTTGCCGTTGAACGCGATCCATATCGAGCGGCAGGTGCCCGTGGTCGGTATGCTGGCCGAAGGGTTGATTGATGCGGGCCCGGCGTTCCGTACCGCCGGGTTGCAGGCCGCTGTGGCGGGGATCGCCAGTTTGCTGTTTGGCGCGGTGATTGTCTTCGTCACCTCGCAGCGACGCACTTTGGCCAAGGCGAATGAAGCGCTGGAACGGCGCGTGGCGGAACGCACTTCGGAACTGTCGTCGACCAACGCCGCCTTGCGCAGCGAAGTGGCCGAACGGATCGAAGCGGAAGAAGCTTTGAAGCGCGCGCAGAACGCGCTGATCCAGTCGGAAAAACTATCGGCACTTGGAAAAATGTCGGCGGGCATCAGTCACGAATTGAACCAGCCTTTGATGGCTATCCAATCATTCTCGGAAAACGCCGAGACCTTCTTGAAGCGTGGCAACACTGAAGCGGCGGCTTCTAATTTGGGTCGTGTCGCGGATTTGGCGCATCGCATGGGGCGGATCATCAAGAACCTGCGGGCCTTTGCGCGCCAAGGGGGCGAAACCGTCACCACAGTCGATCTGGTGCAGGCCGTGCGTGCGGCTTTGGATCTGGTTGAACCGCGGTTGATGCAGCAAGGCACAGAGTTGGATTTGATATTGCCCGATACGCCCGTCTGGGTGCAAGGCGGTGAAGTGCGCTTGCAGCAGGTCGCACTGAACCTGATCACCAATGCCGCAGATGCCATGGAAGGCAGCGCTAACCGCCAGCTTGAGGTCGAAGTTGTGCCCGGCTCTCCGGTCTGTTTGTTCGTGCGCGACACAGGCCCCGGTCTGGATGAACCCGATAAGGTGTTCGAGCCGTTCTATTCGACCAAATCCATCGGAGAGGCCGAAGGCGTAGGTTTGGGCTTGTCGATTTCCTATGGTCTGGTGCAAAGCTTCGGCGGACGGATCATGGGCGCGAACCGGCCGGGTGGCGGCGCTGAATTCCGTGTCGAATTGAACGCTCATCTTGAGGAGGCAGCGGAATGACCGGACCTGTTCTGGTGGTCGAAGACGATGGTCCAGTCCGCGAAGCATTGGGGCAAACGCTTGAGCTTGCAGGGTTTTCGCCGGTTCTGGCCAGTTCCTTCGTGGTTGCCAAGGATATGATCCAAGCTGAATTCCAAGGCGTGATCCTGTCTGATGTTCGGATGCCCGGACGGGATGGCTTGTTCTTGTTAGAGCACGCCCAGTCCATCGACGCTGACTTGCCCGTGATCCTTTTGACAGGCGAAGGGGATATTCCAACCGCTGTGGGTGCCACGCGCAAGGGCGCGTTCGATTTTCTGGAGAAACCGTGCAGCAACGAGATTTTGACCGAGACCGTTTCCCGCGCCATGAAAGCGCGCACCTTGGTGATCGAGAATCGCCGTCTGAAAGCCATGGTGGCCAGCGGGGATGCCGCCGAGCGGATGATCTTTGGCAAATCCGAAAAGGCCGAGGCTTTGCGCGCCCAAGTCCGTCAGTTTGCGGTTTTGGACGAAACTGTACTGATCGAAGGTGCTCCCGGCGCGGGCATCGACAAGATTGCCGACGTGATGCACCGGTTGTCACCTCGCGCGACCCATCCGTTTCTGCGGGTCGCCTCTGCCGGGTTGTCGCCAGATCAGCTTGAGGCCCATGTGGCGGAATGCCGGGGCGGGACGCTTTATCTGGATCAGGTGACAGCCCTGCCTCCGGAAACGCAATATGGGTTGATGGACGTCTTGGATGGCCCGCAGGACACGCGCGTGTTGGCAGGCCGGTTCTCCACGTCCGCTAAGGACGGCTTTAACACTGATTTGCACTATCGGCTGGAGGCGCTGACAATCCGTGTCCCGGCCTTGAAAGAGCGCCCCGAAGATATCCCGGTTCTGTTTCGCCATTATGTGGAACAGGCGGGCGAACAAACCGGTGTAGCGCCGCCCCAGATCACCGAAGAGGTGATCGCCGGTCTGATGGCGCAGGACTGGCCCGGCAATGCACGGGCTTTGATGAATGCAGCAACACGCTTCGTTTTGGGGCAAGGCGTGGATGCCGATCAAAACGATATGGGTCTGGCCGAGAAACTGGCGCAAGTTGAACGCGCTTTGTTGATCGAGGGTTTGCGGCGTCATGATGGCAACGCCAGCCTGACAGCCGAGCATTTCAAACTGCCACGCAAGACGCTGTACGACAAATTCGCCAAATACGGGATTAAACCGTCGGATTTCCGGTAAGCCGGTGCCGGAAGAGTGTATGGATTTCCGCACAGGCGGTGCGAGCTATGTCACGATTCTCACACATGTTCGTGAATGACGTCGCTGAAACTATAGGCAAGATGCTGAAAAATATAGGTGTTTGAGATTTTTTGACACAGGCGGTTGCGGGACGGGATTGGCCTATTCACACTCGCTTTCGGAATGAAACCCGCTTGACGGGGTCCAATGAGGAGGAAACCAAATGAAATTTGTTAAGACAACTGCGACTGCCATCGCGCTAAGCCTGTCGGCTGGTGCTGCCATGGCTGCCTGTGATGCAGGCGAAATGGTCATCAAGTTCAGCCACGTGACCAACACGGACAAACACCCAAAGGGCATCGCTGCGACGCTTTTGATGGACCGGGTCAACGAAGAGATGAACGGCACGGCCTGTATGGAAGTGTTCCCGAACTCGACACTTTATAACGATGACAAGGTCCTTGAGGCCATGTTGCAGGGCGACGTTCAACTGGCGGCCCCTTCGCTGTCGAAGTTTGAAAAATTCACCAAGCAGTTCCGTCTGTTTGACTTGCCCTTCATGTTCAAAGACATCGCGGCTGTTGACGCCTTCCAAGCATCTGAAGCGGGTGATGCGCTGAAAGACAGCATGCAGCGCCGTGGTCTTCAAGGTCTGGCCTTCTGGCATAACGGTATGAAGCAGATGTCGGCCAATGTGCCGCTGGTTCTGCCCACGGATGCCAATGGCCTGAAGTTCCGCGTTCAGTCGTCGGACGTTCTGGTGGCTCAGATGGAAGCTATCGGTGGATCGCCTCAGAAAATGGCGTTTTCGGAGGTTTATGGCGCACTGCAGCAG
>CAZWDS010000049.1:9176-23497 GCA_964632495.1 uncultured Rhodobacterales bacterium | reverse complement strand
TCGCGCGGGCGAAAGACAAGAACGACCCGTTCCGCCTGATGGGCTTTGGCCACCGCGTTTACAAAAACTTTGACCCGCGTGCCAAAGTGATGAAGCAATCGGCTGACGAAGTGCTCGATCTGCTGGGCATCGAAAACAACCCGACGCTTCAGGTCGCAAAAGAGCTGGAGAAAGTTGCGGTCGATGACCCGTATTTCGCCGAACGCAAACTTTATCCGAATGTCGATTTCTATTCCGGCATTATCCTTGATGCGATGGGCTTCCCTACGTCGATGTTCACACCAATTTTTGCGCTGGCCCGCACCGTGGGCTGGATCAGCCAGTGGAAAGAAATGATCGCCGATCCACAGAACAAAATCGGCCGTCCACGCCAGCTTTATGTGGGCGAAGGGGCGCGCGACTATGTGGACGTAGAAAACCGCTAATCCACCAGAGTATTTTCAGTTAAGGCCCGGGCGTTTCGTCCGGGCCTTTTTCATGGACGAATTGCCGCATCGCAGCGAAACAGGCCCGAAGCGACCTATATCTTAATCAGAAAGTAGGAGATCGCTATGCAACATTCCCGAGATCTAAGCCGATCCGTCACCCTTGAGGCCCATCACGTCCCGCTAGATTTCCGGGACCGTATGGCTTTGCGCATCGTGAAATCCATGCGCGTCTTTGCCGACCGGTTTTTTGCCAAACGCTATGGCCACCGCGCCGTCGTTTTAGAAACCGTTGCCGCCGTGCCCGGCATGGTGGGTGGCTTGTTGCAGCACCTGAAAGCGATCCGCCACATCCGCGACGATCAGGGCTGGATCAAGGAATTGCTGGACGAAGCCGACAACGAACGCATGCATCTGATGACCTTTATCCAGATCGCCGAACCCACCCGGTTCGAACGCGCTCTGATTATGATCGGTCAGATGGTGTTCTATAACGTCTACTTCTGGACTTACCTTTTCGCCCCGCGCGTGGCGCACCGGATTGTGGGATACCTCGAAGAAGAGGCCGTGGTCAGCTACACCCAATACCTAGAGGAAATCGACGCAGGCCGGGTCGAAAATGTGCCCGCACCGCAGCTTGCCAAAGACTATTGGAACCTGCCCGATGATGCCCGTTTGCGCGAAGTGGTCATCGTGATCCGCGCGGATGAGGCCGAACATCGCGACACGAACCATCATTTCGCCAACCAAATCGCAGCGGGCGATCACAGATAGCCCGGATCAGCGCCCCTCGTAATCGGCGGGGCGCTTTTCCAGAAATGCCATCACGCCTTCGCGGAAATCCCGCGTCTTGCCGCAGCGCCCCTGAAGACGGGCTTCCAGCAACAGTTGGTCTTCCAAACTGTTGTCATAAGACGCACGGATCGCTTCCTTGGCATGGCCGTAAGCCACCGTCGGTCCCGAGGCCAGCTTGGCCGCACGTCCCCGCCAATGGGCGTCAAACTCGGCATCCGGCACCGCTTCCCAGATCATGCCCCAGTCGGCGGCTTGTGTCGCGCTGACCGGTTCGGCGAAAAGGGCTGCCCCCATAGCGCGGGCAAACCCCACCTGACGCGGCAACCAATAGGTGCCGCCCGCATCCGGTATCAGCCCGATCCGGGTAAAGGCTTGCAGGAAGAACGCGCTTTCGGTCGCAATCACCACATCTGAGGCCAGCGCCAAATTCGCCCCGGCTCCGGCGGCTGCGCCATTCACTGCCGAAATCGTCGGCACCGGGCAGTCGTAAATCGCGCGCAACAAGGGAACGTATTCGTCGCGCAAGGTGCGCTCCATATTCGCATTCGCAAACGAACCCTTAGCATCGCCCAAATCCTGACCCGAACAAAACGCATCCCCCGCACCGGTCAGAACAATCGCCCGCGCCTCGGCACCTGCGGCCTTTACTGCATGCAGCAACTCGGCGCGCATTTGCGTGTTCAGGGCGTTTTTCTTGTCGGCCCGGTTCAACCTGATCTCGGCATAGCCATCGGTATGGATCAGGCGAATGGTCTGATAGTCCATGACGCAATTCCTTTTCGAATGCAGACCTTAGACATAAGTGAACTGATCGGTTCGGAAAAGAGGCAATTGCGCCGGGGACGTAACGTTTTCAAAGCGCCGAAGCGGCCTAGTCGTCCAGCAATTTGGCCAGCCGCGCTTTTTCGTCCTCGGACAAAGCGACCGGCGCAGGCTCATTGCCGCGCCGCATCAGATAGGCGCCCGAAATACCAAGCCCGGCCAGCAGCAACAATGGCCCCGCAACCCATAAGATCAGATTGGCCCCCGTCGCAGGCGGGTTCAAAAGGACGTATTCACCGTAACGGTCCACCACAAAGGCCAAGACTTCTTCGTTTGTGTCCCCCGCAACCAAGCGCTCGCGCACCAACAAGCGCAGGTCCCGGGCAAGCTCGGCATTGGATTCGTCAATGGATTCGTTGCGACACACCAGACAGCGAAGGTCCTTGGACAAAACACGCGCGCGTTCTTCCAATTGGGGATCATCCAGCACTTCGTTTGGCTGCACCGCGAATGCCGCTGTTCCAAGGGCAATCCAGAAAACGAATGCACGCCAGATCATTCCGCTGGCACCCCGGCTGTTGGCCGCTTACGGGCTCCAGCCGCCACACGGAACCGACGATCCGTCAAAGACAGCAAGCCGCCAAGTGACATGATGATGGCCCCGGCCCAAATCCAATTGGCGAAAGGTTTGACGTATGACCGCACCGCCCAACTGCCATCAAGCTGACGATCCCCGATCACCAGATAGATGTCACGGAACACGCCGTTGTCGATGGCCGCTTCGGTCGTGGGCATGCCCGCCACGGGGTAAACGCGCTTTTCTGGCGTCAACACGGCCTCTTCGCGGCCGTCCTTTGCAACGCTCAACACCGCCATAGTCGAAAAGTAATTCGGCCCCTCAACGTCTCGCACCTCGACCAGCGTGATGTCATATCCGGCCACCTCGAAGGTGTCGCCTTCACTGGCCACGCGGATATCCTCGGTCTCCCAGGCCAACATAAAGGCGATGCCGATGAAGGTGATGCCAAGCCCCGAATGCGCCACAACGCGCCCCCAGTCGGACCGCGGCAAATGCACCGCACGGCGCAGCTTGGCAGACAGGTCCGCTCCGGTTTTCGACCAAAGATCAATTGCGGCTCCAAGGATCAGCCAACCGCCCAGCAAAGCTCCGATGGGGGCCATCAGGCTCCGTTCAGATTGGATCACCCAGATCACAGCGCCCAAGGCAAAGGCCAGCAAAATCGCCACCCACAAGGGCCGCATGACCCGGCCCAGCTTGGCACGTTTCCACGGCATAAGCGTTCCGATTGGCAACACGACAGCCAGCGCCAACATGAATGGTGTGAACGCCGCATCAAAGAACGGCGGCCCGACCGAGACTTTTCGGTCAAACAGCATCTCGGCCACCAAGGGCCAAACCGTGCCAATGAAAACAACGAAGGTTGCAACGGCCAAAAGCACATTGTTCAGCACCAGCGCACTTTCACGGCTGACCGTGCTGAAGACACCCTTGGCCTGCATCTCGGTTGCGCGTGCGGCGTAAAGAGTTAGGGCCCCACCCATGAAGATCCCCGTGATCAGCAAAAGATAGACACCGCGCTCGGGATCGTTTGCGAAGGCGTGGACACTGGTCAAAACGCCGGACCGCACGATGAACGCGCCGATCAGCGAGAACCCGAACGCCAAAATCGCCAAAAGGATCGTCCAGCTTTTCAGCGCCTCGCGCTTTTCCACAACGATGGCCGAATGCAAAAGCGCTGCCGAGATCAGCCATGGCATGAACGACGCGTTTTCAACCGGATCCCAAAACCAGAACCCGCCCCATCCCAGCTCGTAGTAGGCCCACCAAGATCCAAGTGCGATACCAATGGTCAGGTTCAGCCACGACAATAACGTCCAAGGCCGCACCCATCTGCCCCAAGCCGCGTCCACGCGCCCCTCCAGCAAAGCGGCAACAGCAAAGGAGAATGACGTCGAAAGGCCCACGTAACCGACGTATAGAAACGGCGGATGAAACGCCAAGCCCGGGTCTTGCAAAAGCGGGTTCAAATCCTGCCCGTTCATCGGCGGAAAAGCGAGCCGCAAAAACGGGTTCGACGTGAAGATCAAAAAGCTTAGGAAAGCGACCCCGATCGAGGCTTGCACGCCCAAAACCCGCGCCCGCAGCCGATCCGGAAGATTGCTTCCGAACAAGGCCACCAAAGCTCCGAACAACGCCAGGATTAAACACCACAGCAGCATCGAGCCTTCGTGGTTCCCCCAAACCCCGGACACTTTGTACAGCATCGGCTTATCGGTGTGCGAATTGGCCGTCACCAAGCGGACCGAAAAGTCCGACACAACAAAGGCATAGGTCAGCGCAATGAACGAGATAAGCAACAATGCAAATTGCGCCAAAGCGGCCGGTTCGGCCATGGCCATCCACCCGCTCCAACGTTTTTGTGCGCCCCAAAGCGGCATCACCATCTGAAGACAGGCAACCACAAGGGCAAGAAGAAGGGCGAAGTGTCCAATCTCTACAATCATGCACAGAAGACTAGAGTGAAGGCATGCCAACGCCAAGGGCCTGAGCCATCAAGTCGCAGCAGTTTGATCGTCAGACCAAAGCTTCAACCCCAACGGACGCCAGCACGCTCAGAACCACCGGCGCGTAATAGCCACGTCCATGTGCGCCAAAAGACTGCCAGATTACCTGAAAGTGCAGGATCGCACCGACAAAATAGATCGACAAAAATCCGAAAAAAACCGGGCTTTGCAACATCCAGGCCGGTTTGCCGTCAAGGCTGTACAGCCACCACCAGCCGATCACGCTGGCCGCCCCTGCCCAGCCAAAGAACATGCCCATGGCCAAAGGCGTGGCCCGTCTGATCCAAAGCCACAAAAACGTCAGCGATACGAACGCTGCCATGATCGTAAACGCGCCATAGCCAATGGCATAGGATCGCGGGAACCCGATGACAGCGTTCGACGTCAAAAAGACCGCCGCAATACCGATCAACAAAAGGATGGCTTGTATCATTTCTTCATCACCTCTCGCACCAAGGAATCCAGCCGATCCGCCGCCTTGTTGTTGCGCTCAACCGATCTCTGAAATCGCCAGCCGGTCAGGATAATTCTTATCTGTGTCAAAAGCTTAACCAGCATGTCACGTCCTTGGCATGCGTTCACGGATCACGGTGGCAATCTCGGTCAGGATCAAGGCGTTCTTGTCCAAAATCGCCCGCGTCGCCTTGTCCTTTTCCAAGTCCCGCCACAGCAGGAAAAACACCAAAATCACCCAAGGCCCGTGGTCCGCCAAAAGCTTCAACAAAAGATCGCCGCTCATCGTCCCGCCTGCCAATCGCGCAAGGCCGCGTTGCCACGGACATCCACCGAACCGGACACACGTGCCGCAGGCTCTACATCGGCCAAGTCGTCCAGCGCATCCGGCACGTCTTCCGCCCCAGCCTTCAAAGCTTCCAAATCTCGAATGTGCCCCGTCACTTCGGCGGTGCGTGCCAACGTCGCCGTCAGCCCCTTTTGAAACTGATGTGATTTGGTCTGATGGCGCGCGCCGAAATAGAACGACACAATTGCCCCCATCAGCCACCACAAAGGCTCTGGCACCAAGGCCACGCCTTG
Source organism: uncultured Rhodobacterales bacterium (assembly GCA_964632495.1). Classification (GTDB taxonomy): domain Bacteria; phylum Pseudomonadota; class Alphaproteobacteria; order Rhodobacterales; family Rhodobacteraceae; genus CALKXV01. The sequence goes on along the minus strand of CAZWDS010000049.1, from coordinate 17,894 downwards.
CATACGCTGCGCAAACCAAACCGGATCCACCATCGCCGAAACGAACAGGCCCAACGTGCCAAAGGCCAGCAAAGGCCGCGGCAACCGGTTCAAACCGTCCATCAATCGGTCGAACAGCCCCTGTTGAGGTCGCGTGAACTCGGCCGCGAACTGCGCCAAGGCAGCTGCTTCTCGCGCGGCGTCCCGCACCGCCTCGGCTTCCGCATTGGGCCGGAACACTTCCACCGTGTCTCGGATCACGTTTTGCCCGCCGCCGAACAGGGTGCCCAGAATCCCGCCTACTATCCCCATGTCGCCACCCGTGCCTGATGTTCCGTAACCGTCAGATGATAGCGCGGCGAAATGAACTCTTCCGCCCGCTTGATCCAACCGCCCTTTCCGCCATCCCGGCGGCGCGCATACTTCCGGCTTTTAGGGCGTCGATCCGCCAAAGCGTAATAATAGTTCCGCCGCTCAATCCCGTAAGCATCCCGAATGTGATCCGGTGCCGCCGCCGCCGCGCCGCGCACAGCCGCCACCGTCATAGGCCCGATGCTGCCATCCGCCTGTGCGGGAAACCCCATCTTGGAACAGAGCCGTTGCAAAATCTTCACCGCGTTGGTCCCGGCATTCACCTGCATGTCAAACACCGTCGCATGCAGCGCTTCGGGCAACTCGGAAATCCGGGGCGCGCGAAAATAATGATCGAGGAAAATCTTCAACGCCTGATCGCGGCTCAACCGTTGGACATCACGGGCATCCACCCGTCCATCCCCCGTCAGATCCATCCCCAACCGGCGCATCGTATGCACCGTCACCCCATGCTTTGTGGCGCCTCCCGGATCATCGGGATCGTTCACATAGCCGCCCTCGCGGACAAGTATGTCACTGGCAATCGCTTCGACGCTCTGCATGGCCCACACCCGTTTTTGAACAGATGCAAAGCTGAGCCAGATAGGTTAACGGGCGCAGAACGGGGCGTACGGTCTAGGTGTTCGGGTCCTGATAAACACCCTGTTCCTTCAGCGCATCAATCACTTCCGAGGGCATGTAAGTCTCGTCATGTTTCGCAAGCAATTCAGAGGCTTCGAAGCGACCATTCACGTAATGCCCCTTCACAATCGTGCCCTGCCCTTCGCCAAAAAGATCAGGAGCCGGGTCACTCCCCACATAGGTCACGGGCACTTCGGACGCCCCATCCGTCACCACGAAAGAGAACTGCACACCGGTCACCGAAGTCATCGAACCTTCTTTCACCAGACCGCCCAATTGAAAAAACTCTTCCTCAGACGGCGGTGCTGCCAGAACCTCGGTCGGAGACCGGAAGAACTGAAAGGCATCATCGGGCAAAAACTTCAGTGCCACCAAAACACCCACAAGACACAGGCCGGCAATGCCGATCACCTGAATGCGCCGTTGCTTTTTAAGACCTTTCATCGAACATCCCTTTCAAGACCCTCTGACAAATGGCGTCCCGCGCAACAAATTTCAAGAAATTCCGGGTGTTTCATCTCTTTTACAAATACGCAAAAAATGGGGGTGCCGCGTCAGCGGCGCCCCCCGCCGCGACGGGCAAAGCCCGGCGCAATCCAAATCAAGGATAAACCGGTGCCGCCATCAATCCGGCAGTTTCAGCCTCGCCCAGCATCAAGTTGGCATTCTGAATGGCCTGCCCACTTGATCCCTTGGTCAGATTGTCCAAAGTCGCCACAACCGTCACACGGCCCGGGATACGATCCCCCGCAACACCGATGTGACAAAAGTTCGAAGCCCGCACATCCTTCATCTGAGGCATCTCACCCATCGGCAAAACATGTACAAAAGCCTCACTCTCGTAAGCCGTTGCCAAAGCCGCATAGACAGCCACCGGATCGCCCTTCAGATAGCAGGTCATCACAATCCCACGGGTCGCTGGCAGCAAATGCGGCGTCAATTGCACCCGCACTTCGCGCCCCGCGATCTTCGAGAATTCCTGATCGAACTCCCCCAAATGCCGGTGGGTTCCGCCCACGGAATAGGGTTTCACGTTCTCGTCCAGCTCGGCCAACAACAGATGCTCTTTCAAAGACCGCCCGGCCCCGGACACCGCCGCCTTCAAATCCATCACGATGTCGTCCAGATCAATCACACCCGCCGCAATCAAAGGTCGCAAAGCAAATTGCCCTGTCGCCGCGTTGCAGCCGGTGCCCGCCACAACCCGAGCCGTTTTGATCTCGTCGCGGTAAAATTCGGTCAGCCCATAGACCACCTCTTTCTGCAACTCCAAAGCGGCATGAGGTTTGCCATACCACCGCTCGTAATCTTCTCCATCGCGCAACCGGAAGTCCGCCGACAAATCGACGATCTTCACATGATCCGGGATCGTCGGCACCACGGCCTGCGATGTGGCGTGTGGTAAGGCGCAAAAGACCAGATCAATGCCAGAAAAATCCAAATCCTCAATCTTGATAAGGTCCGGCAAATCCATGTGACGCAGATGCGGATAAACGCTCGACATGGGCTGACCGGCCTTGCGATCCCCCGTCAAAGCGACGATGCGAAACGTGGGATGAACGGAAATCAACCGGACCAGTTCAGCGCCGGTGTATCCACTGGCGCCTAAGATAGCGACGTTATGGGGCATGTGACCCCTCCTTCAGAATTTCGAAATGATGTTTAAGACGACAATGGGCTCGGCTGCAATCACGCAGCATGAAACTCGCATCGTCGTCGCAGGAACCGGGTCGCCTGATCAGACACCCTTTGAGGATCGCCCGTGGTCAAAAACATCGAAACTTCTCCGTCGCCCCGCATATCGGGACGCCGTTCCAGATAATCCGCCAGGCTTTCGGCCACAAGGGCGGGCTGGCTGAACACCGGCACATTGCCCCCAAGTGCAGCGCGAAAGACATCCTCGACCATCGGATAATGCGTACAGCCCAGAACCGCAGCACCGGGTTCCGGCATCTTGCGCGTCAAAGCCTCCACATGGCTGCGCACCAAGGCTTCGGCCAAAATCATGTCGCCGTCTTCGATGGCATCCACAACGCCGGCGCAAGCCTGCGCTTCGACATCGACGCCGATCGCGCGAAACGCCAACTCGCGCTGAAACGCCCGACTGCGCACCGTGGCAGGCGTTGCAAACAATGCCACATGCTTCACACCCACTTCGCGCGGCGGAGAATTGTCACCCCAGTCCCGCTCGGTCAAAGCCTCGATCAAGGGGACAAAAACCCCCAAAACACGCTTGTCCGACGGCACCCAACCTTCCTGCATCCGGCGCAAAGCCGCCGCCGATGCGGTGTTGCAGGCCAAGATCACCAAATCGCACCCCGCCTCAAACAACCGCGACACGCCCGCCGTGGTCAGATCATAGATGTCGTCAGCATCGCGCACACCGTAAGGCGTGTTGGCGTTGTCTCCGAAATACACGAAAGGCACGTCCGGCAGCCGCTTTTGCGCTGCCTGATAGACGGTCAAACCGCCCAATCCACTGTCAAAAATTCCGACGGCCATGCTACGCGCGCCTGTGCTTTTCCTCGAACTCGAACCCAAAAGCGGGATCGTCGTGCTTTGGAGACAGGGCATAGGTCCGACGGCGCAAAAAGTCCATCATCGCTTTTTGGTCGCTGCGGTAGGGGGCAATTTCAGCCTCTTCAATCGGCTCGCCGATAATGACGCTTACGGGCTCGTCCACCCGGCGTTTGAATTCCTTGATCAACAAGGCCATGCGCAGAGTCGAATGCAGATGGCTGGCCACCTGAAACAACCGCGAATTGGCACCCTCAAAGAAGATCGGCACAACTGTCGCCCCGCTTTTGGCGATCATCTTGGCCGTAAACGTGCGCCAACCCGGATCAAGCGGCTGCGAAAACGGCTTGGCCGAGGTTGAAACGGTTCCGCCCGGAAACACGCCCATGGCCCCGCCGTATTTCAAATACTCCAAGGCCGCGCGTCGCGTCGCCAGATTTTGCGCCATCGCTTCGCGGGTTTCATCAAAACTGACCGGCAAGACCACACGATCCAAATCCTGCGCTTTGCAAAACACGCTGTTGGCCAGAATGCGAAAATCACCCGCGCGACGCTGACTAAGGATATGCCCCAACATCAGCCCGTCCAAAATCCCGTAAGGATGATTGGCGACCACAACCAAGGGGCCTTCGGCTGGAATGTTCGACAAAGCCCCGCCGATCACGTTCAAGCTAAGCCCGTAACGCTCGGTAATAACGCTCCAGAAATCAGCGCCCTGCTCGACATCGTCCTGATAGCCCGCGGCGCGTTTGATCAGCCGAAGCCGCCCGGTCGCGTTTTCAAGCGTGCGAATAATCGCGCGCCCGCCCCGCGTTTCAGCGGAATAGGCGTAAGAGATATCTCGTGCGACGTGCCGATCCACCTGAACCTGCTCCTTCCCGGGATAGCTTTGACATAGAGCTTACGTGCTTTGATATCGAGAAGGCGTGACCAATTTGTGACCATATCCACTCAACCTGTGGCGGATTGGCACGTTATTCCGCAGCCGTTTGTTCGGCAATCGACGCGCCTTGGCGGAACGCCGTCATCAAGGTTTCGACACGGGCTTTCGTTTTTTCGGCATTGGCCTCTTTCACAGGCCCAAACCCTTTCACCGCCAAAGGCCACTCCGCCAAGTCACAAGCCGCTTCGATATTACGATTTGGATCGGCCAAAACCTCTTTCATCTGGCGCTCGTATTGCTTGATCATGGCACGCTCTGCCCGACGCTCGGCGGTATAGCCAAAGGGATTGAACGGCGTGCCCCGCACCCATTTCAGACGCGCCAAGACCGGCATCATCCGTTCCATCATCGCCCCATAGTCCCGTTTTTTTGGACGACCCGAAGCGTCTTTGCCCGGCAACAATGGCGGTGCCAGATGATAGGTCAGCTTCAAGTCTCCATCAAACGCCGCAGCCGCCTTCTGGCGCGTTTGCATCAATAGACGAGCCACCTCGAATTCATCCTTATACGCCAAGACCTTGTGATAACCTTTTGCCACAGATTCTTTCAGCGCAGGGTGTTCCACACGATCAACCAGCTTCCGATACCGTTTTGCCAAACGTTTGGACTGATACTCTGTCAAATGCGCCATACGGGCCGCGATTTTGTCGTCCAACGTCTTCGGCAAATCGACCACGTCCGCCCCAATGATACCGATAACATCACTCGTGTTCAGCGCCGCCCATCGACCGATCTCGAAGGCGCGTTTGTTGGTCTCAACCTTGGCACCATTCAACTCAACCGCCCGCAGGATCGCCTCGCGAGAAAGCGGCACCTGTCCCGCCTGCCACGCCGTGCCCAGCAAAATCATCGTCGAATAGATCGCATCGCCCAAAGCCTTCTCGGCCAGAACATAGGCATCAAAAGCCACCAACCCGTCGCCCAGTTTTGCCTGAAGCGAGACTTCCAACTGATTGCCGGGGATGCGGAAATCGGGATTGCGCGTGAACTCACCGGTGATGATCTCATGCGTATTCACCACGCCTTCCGTCACGCCCTTCGTCATCAACTGCGTCGTCTTCGATCCAGCCGAAACCACCAGATCACCGCCGATCAACGTATGCGCTTCGCCCACGGCCACGCGAATGGCGCTGATGTCTTCCGGGCGTGCACCAATCCGGCAATGGACATGCACCGCACCGCCCTTCTGTGCCAGCCCCGCCATCTCCATCATGCCAGCCCCTTTGCCGTCCAGATGCGCCGCCATCGCCAAAAGAGCACCAATCGTCGTGACACCCGTGCCGCCGACGCCGGTGATCACAATGTTATGGGTACCATTGATCGCGGGAAGCGCCGGGTCCGGCAGATCGCCGGTCGGGATGTCCAAGGTCGCGTTCTTCTTAAGCTCGGCCCCTTCGACAGTAACGAACGACGGACAGAACCCTTGCAGGCAGGAAAAATCCTTATTGCAGGATGACTGATCAATCGCCCGTTTCCGACCGAACTCGGTGTCTACAGGCACGATCGACACACAGTTCGACTGCACCCCGCAATCGCCGCAGCCTTCGCAAATGTCGGTGTTGATAAAGACCCGCTTGTCCACATCGGGGAACGTCCCCCGCTTACGGCGACGGCGCTTTTCGGCGGCACAGGTTTGGATAAAGACAATGGCCGTCACGCCCTCGGTTGTTGCCATCCGCGCTTGCACATCCGGCATCGCGTCGCGTTCATACCATCCGATTCCATCCGGGAAATCAGTGCGCTTCGGCTCTTCCTTCGGGTCAAATACCACATCAACGGCCTTCACACCTGCCGCCAGCAACTCGCGCACAATCCGTTCGGGCGGCAGATCACCATCGTTGGCTTGCCCACCCGTCATCGCAACCGCGTCATTGTACAAAAGCTTGTAGGTGATGTTCACCCCCGCCGCGATAGCGGCCCGGACTGCCATAAGCCCCGAGTGATTGTAAGTCCCGTCGCCCAGGTTCTGAAACACATGCCCCCGCGTCGAAAACGGAGCCTCCCCAATCCAGTTCGCCCCTTCCGCGCCCATATGCGTGAACCCGGTCGTTTCGCGGTCCATCCATTGCACCATGAAATGACAGCCAATCCCGGCATATCCGCGCGACCCATGCGGTACCTTGGTCGAGGTATTGTGCGGACAGCCCGAACAGAAATACGGCAGCCGCGCCGCGATATCCGGTGCATTCTCGGCCCTTTGGGCGGCAACAACACGTTCCAACCCGGCTTTCACCGCTTCGGTCCCGCGCCCTTCTTCCACCAGAATGCCACCGATCTTTTCGGCGATCATCGCCGGATCCAACGCATAACGGACCGGGAATAACTCTTCGGCACCCGGATGTCCTTTGCGCCAGCCATAAACACGCCGACCGCGCCGATCATCGAAAATGGCTTCCTTGATCTGCACCTCTAAAAGCTTGCGCTTTTCCTCAACAACCACAATCAAATCAAGCCCTTCAGCCCAATCGTTGAACCCGCGCATATCCAACGGAAAGGTCTGGCCAACCTTATAGGTCGTGATCCCCAAACGCTCGGCCTCGGCTTCGTCCACGCCCAACAGACCAAGCGCATGGACCAAATCCAGCCAGTTCTTGCCCGCCGCCACAAAACCGATCTTGGCCCCCGGCTTGCCCCAAATGCGGTTGTCGATCTTGTTGGCATGGGAAAACGCCTCGGCAGCGAACCGTTTGTGATCGACCAGACGTTCTTCCTGTGGGATCCAGTGATCGCCGAGACGGATGTTCAAGCCACCCTCGGGCATCTCAAACTCGGGCCACACAATCTGCATCCGATCCGCAGCCGCATTCACGACCGAGGTCACCTCGACCGTGTCCTTCATCATCTTCAGCCCGGCCCAAACGCCCGCGAACCGGGACAGCTGAAACCCGTAAAGCCCAAAGTCCAGAATTTCCTGAACGCCCGCAGGCGATAAAACCGGCATATAAGCGTCGACCAAAGCCCAGTCCGACTGATGACAGACGGTCGAGCTTTCGCCCGTGTGATCATCGCCAAGCGCCATCAAGACCCCACCGTGGCGCGAGGTGCCGGACATATTGGCATGGCGCATCACATCGCCCGAACGGTCCACCCCCGGCCCCTTGCCGTACCAAAGCGCGAAAACCCCGTCGCGCTGGCCTTCGCCGCGCAGCTCGGCCTGTTGCGTGCCCCAAATCGCCGTGGCCGCCAGATCTTCGTTCAGTCCCGGCTGAAACGTCACATCCGCCGCCGTCAAATCCGACGCCGCCGCCATCATCTGCTGATCGACCGCCCCCAAAGGCGATCCGCGATACCCCGTCACATAGCCTGCCGTGTTCAATCCAGCCGCCGCATCCCGCGCCTTTTGCATCAGCATCAACCGCACCAGCGCTTGCGTGCCATTCATCAAGACCTGTTCACAAGACAGATCGAATTTGTCGTGCAGGGTAACGTCACGGATAGACATAAGACCTCCAGACTGGACTACGTCGATTATAGGTCAATTTTGCTGACCTACAATTTTTATCTTCATCACACCTCTGTTTGCAAATCGTGATAGGAACCCGATAAGTAACTGCAAAGGCGCGAGCGCTAACACTTGAAAGACGTTACGATATGGACTGGGACAAGCTAAGAATATTTCACGCCGTGGCCGACGCGGGCAGTCTGACCCATGCCGGTGACACGCTGCATCTTAGCCAATCTGCCGTCTCGCGCCAAATCCGGGCACTGGAAGAAAGCCTGAACACTACACTTTTCCACCGTCACGCACGCGGTTTGATTCTGACCGAACAGGGCGAATTGCTGTTTGATGCCACCTCGGCCATGACCCGCCGGCTGGACACCGCCGAAGCGCGTATTCGCGATAGCGAGGAAGAGGTCTTTGGCGAGTTGCGCGTGACCACCACCACGGGCTTCGGCTCGCTTTGGCTGGCGCCCCGTTTGCCCAAGCTTTACGAAAAGTACCCCGACCTGAAAATCGACCTGATGCTGGAAGAGCGCGTGCTGGACCTGCCGATGCGCGAAGCCGACGTCGCCATTCGCATGAAGGAACCCAGCCAGGCCGATCTGGTGCGTCGCAAGATCATGTCGGTGAAGATGTGCCTCTACGCCAGCCCGGCTTACGTCGAAACGAATGGCATGCCAGATACTCTGGAAAATCTTTCAAAACATCGGCTTATCAGCCAGCGGGTCAATAGCACTCAGGTCAGCGCAGCGGCGCAGCTGACACAGGAGCTGCTGACCTACGACGTGCCTTTGATGCTGACAGTGAACAACTATTTCGGAGTGCTTCAGGCCGTTCTGGCCGG
>CAZWDS010000049.1:0-9076 GCA_964632495.1 uncultured Rhodobacterales bacterium | reverse complement strand
GCGCCCGGCCTTTTTTTATCCAAATTCTTAATAATCCTGATGAATAAATACGATTTGCGTCACCACAGCACGCGTGTCATCCCGCGCGAAGCATTTGGGAAGGATTTCCATGACAGACCGGCTGACCGAGTACCTGAAGACCCACGATTGGGTTTTGGCCGATGGGGCGACGGGGACGAACCTGTTCAACATGGGGTTGTCCGCAGGGGACGCGCCTGAGTTTTGGAACATCGACCGCGTGGCGGACGTCACCAAGCTGTACAAGGGCGCAGTGGATGCGGGCAGTGATCTGTTCCTGACCAACACGTTTGGCGGCAATGCGGCCCGTCTGAAGCTGCACGATGGTCAGGACCGGGTGCGCGAATTGAACCGTGCCGGTGCCGAGATTGGGCGCGAGGTGGCCGATGCGTCGGGGCGCACTGTGATCGTGGCTGGCTCTATGGGGCCGACGGGCGAAATTTTTGAACCGCTCGGCACTTTGTCAAAGGCCGAAGCTGTCGAGATGTTTCACGAACAGGCCGAAGGTCTGAAAGAAGGTGGCGTCGATGTGCTTTGGGTCGAAACCATCAGCGCGCCGGAAGAATACCTTGCCGCCAGCGAAGCCGCCGCTTTGGCCGACATGTCATGGTGCGGCACGATGAGCTTTGACACCGCAGGCCGCACCATGATGGGCATGACCAGCGAAGCTATGGTGGATATGGTCGACAAGTTGAAAACCGCGCCTGTCGCCTTTGGGGCCAACTGCGGTGTTGGCGCGTCGGATTTGTTGCGCACCGTTCTGGGTTTTGCTGCCGGTGGGGCCACGCGCCCCGTGATCGCCAAAGGCAACGCCGGTATCCCGAAATACGTCGAAGGCCACATCCACTACGACGGCACGCCTGACCTGATGGCCGACTATGCCACGCTGGCCCGCGATTGTGGCGCAACGATCATCGGCGGGTGCTGTGGGACAACGCCCGAACATCTGGAAAAGATGCGCGAGGCGTTGGAAACCCGACCAAAAGGCGAGCGCCCGACGCTAGAAGTGATTGCCGAAAAGCTGGGTGGATTTTCTTCCGTTGCCGATGGCACAGGCCCTGCAAGTGACGATCAGCCGACACGCGTGCGTCGGGGGCGTCGTCGGTAACGATTAAGCTTCCAACAAGGCCTTCGCCGCCGCGCGGGCTTCTGCCGTAACCGTATCGCCAGCCAACATCCGGGCGATTTCGTCGACGCGTTCGGCCTCGGACAAAGGCACAACTTGACTGAGCGTCGCCCCGTCCTGCACCTTTTTCGCGACCTGCCAGTGATGTGCCCCACGCGCGGCCACTTGCGGCGAATGCGTGACCACCAACACCTGCGACCCCGCCGCCAACTCCTCCAACCGCCGCCCAACGGCATCTGCTGTGGCCCCGCCGACACCGCGGTCGATTTCATCGAAGATCATGGTCAGCCCTTCAGCTTCTGCTGTCAGGCACACCTTCAGCGCCAACAGAAACCGGCTGAGTTCACCGCCAGACGCAATCTTGTTCAGCGCCCCGGCAGGCGCACCGGGGTTCGTCGCGACGGTAAAGGCCACATGGTCGCGCCCTTCGGGTCCATCTTCGTCTTCGCTGATCTCGGTCGAAAAACTGGCGCGCTCCATTTTCAACGGCGGCAGTTCCTTCGCCATCGCCTCGTCCAGCGCTTCTGCGGCTTCGGACCGCGCAGCGCCCAAAGCATCCGCAGCGGCGTCATAGACATCCGCCGCATCGCTGACGGCGGTGCGTAACGCCTTCAAATCGCCCGCAGAATCGTCCAGTGTTGCAAGCCTTGCACGCAGGTCATCACCAAACTTTGTCAGATCATCGGGCTGCACCGAGTGTTTGCGCGACAGACCCCGGATCGCGAACAGACGTTCTTCGACCCGTTCAAGTTCACCCGCATCAAACGCCAGCTGATCCAATGCCCGCGCCACGCCTTGCTCGGCGATACCCAGTTCTTCCAACGCCCGGTCCAAGGCCGCCATCGCATCGTCCAGTGCGCCTTCGGCCTCGCCCGATGCGCCGTCCAACCAGCGGGCGGCGTCGCGCATTTGCCCCTCGGCCCCCTCGCCGCCCAAAGCGGCATGGGCCTTTGCCACGTCTTCGCGGATTTTTTCGGCGGCCTGCATCAATCGACGGCGCGTGTCCAAGGCGGCGTCCTCGCCCACTTCGGGCATCACCGCATCCATTTCGGCGACCGAGTGGCGCAGGAAGTCTTCTTCCTCGCGCACCTTGGCCAAGCCCGCTTCCGCCTCAACCAAGGCCGAGCGTGCGCCTTGCAGGTCGCGCCACGCCACGCGACACCGGGCCAGCAAGTCTTCCAACCCGCCAAAAGCATCCAGAAGCTGACGATGCCCGCGCGGGTTCAACAGACCCCGGTCATCATGCTGGCCATGCAGTTCCACCAAAGTGTCCGATAAAGCCCGCAGTACCTCACCCGACACACGGCGGTCATTCACCCAAGCCGTCTTACGCCCATCCCGCCGGTTCACGCGGCGCAAGATAAGCCCGTCTTCGGACGGCAAGCCTGCGTCATCCAGAACCTCGAATGCCGGGTGACCGGGGGGCAGATCAAACTCGGCCACCACCTCGCCCTGCTCGGCGCCTTCGCGCACCAGTTCCGCGCGACCCCGCCAACCCAACACGAAACCAAGCGCGTCCAGCAAGATCGACTTGCCCGCACCTGTTTCGCCGGTCAGCACGTTCAAACCGTCCGACAGCGACAATTCCAGCCGGTCGATAATCAACATGTCCCGGATGTCGAGACTTCTCAGCATGGGTTCAGCTCAAAGCCATTCGCCAAGGATCGTCTGACGATAGACCTGGCGGATCCAGCTATCGCCCTTCGCCTCGGGCTGGAGGCCCCGACCGGTCAGCAGTGCGAAACTGCTTTGATACCACTCAGAGCTTTGAAAGTTGTGACCAAGGATCGCCCCGGCCGTTTGCGCTTCGTCGGTCAGACCCAGCGACAGATACGCCTCGACCAAACGGTGCAGGGCCTCGGGCGTTTGGCTGGTGGTCTGAAAATTCTCGACGACAACGCGGAAACGGTTGATCGAGGCGACAAAGTGCCCGCGTTTCAGATAATAGCGCCCAATTTCCATTTCCTTGCCAGCCAGATGGTCAAAGGCCAGATCGAACTTCAGGATGGCGGATCGGGCATAGTCGCTGTCGGGATAGGTTTCGATCACTTCGCGCAGGGATTGCAGCGCCTGAAACGTCAAACCCTGATCGCGGCCCACGTCATCGATCTGATCATAATATGAAAGCGCCAACAAATACTGCGCCCAGGCAGCATCATCATCGGCGGGATAAATATCAAGAAACCGCTGTGCAGCCCCACGTGCGGATTCATAGTCGCGATCCTGATGATAGGCGTAGGCCTGCATCACCAAGGACCGACGCGCCCACTCGGAATAGGGGTAAAGACGCTCCACCTCGCTAAATAAGGCCGCAGCGTCGGTTTCAGAGCCTTCTTCCAAGGTGAATTCACCCTGGCGGTACAATTCTTCTGCCGAAAAGCTCTCTAACGGGCGTTCATCGTCCTCATCTTGGCCGAAAACGCCACATGCCGACAAGCCACCCAGGCACGTCAAGGCCAAGATGACCCTTCTCAGGCCCGTCCCCCATGTACTCGTCTCAGTCATGCCTTCACCACACCCGTACCGAAACGCTTGGTAACACGGGTGGAATGCAGTGCAAAACGAAATTCTTGATGGTCCACAGTCCCGCCTCAGGCGGCAAGGTTGACACCGTCGGCCCGTTTAAGGCCCGCCCCCGGCAAACGCGCTATCATTGCGTCATCGCATTCGACCAATTCAAAGGCGCTTGGGTCCGCAAACAAGGCGCGCAAAAGCTTATTTGTGATGCCATGTCCGGCCCGCTGGCCCACATATCGGGCAAGAATAGGTGCGCCTGCCAGGGACAAATCGCCCAAAGCGTCCAGCATCTTGTGACGGACAGGTTCATCTGAATGGCGCATGCCCCCCGGCGTGACCACATCTTCACCGTCCACGACGACAGCAGATGTGACAGAACCACCCAGGATCAGCCCGCGCGACCGCATCGCGTCGATGTCCGATTGGCGACAAAACGTGCGGCTGTCGCACAGTTCGTGCACAAAAGCGCCGTTGGCCATGTTCAGGCGTTTTTCCTGATGACCGATGACAGCGTCCGTGAAATCAATTTCGAACTCTATTCTCAGTTCGTCAGACGGAAGCAGTGTGGCCGTCGCTGCACCGTCACGCACCTGGATCGGGCGCAGGACGCGAATGGCGCGCACCGGCATATCCAGCTTGCGCACACCGCGCGACAAGATGCCCGCAACGAAGGGGGCGGCCGAGCCATCCAGCAAAGGCACTTCGGGGCCGTCGATTTCGACAAGAGCGTTCAGGATGCCGCAGCCAGAAAGCGCGGCCATCAGATGCTCGATCGTTGAAACGCTGACATCGTCGTCATTCGATATACGCGTATTTAACTCGGTGTTGGATACAGAATCCCAACGGGCCGGAATCAAAGGATCAACGCCTTCGACGTCGGTCCGGCGAAACCAGATACCATATTCTGCAGATGCAGGATGGATCGAAACGCGCACCGCGCGTCCGGTATGAAGTCCCGTTCCGGTGAAAACCACCGTGGATTTGATCGTCGTTTGCAAGGGTTTATCCCACTTTTTTAAACACCGGACTGCCTCACGTAATTCCGGCGCTGTTGGTGGTACGCCGGGACGCGTTTCATCTCAACACAATCATTGCAACAACCTGAAACATGACCGTTACATTTCGGCGATTTGCCGCCCCATGCGCCAATATTTGCCCATAAGCAATTGTTAATTAAAGAAAAAGGGCCGGAAAACCGGCCCTTCGAAACGTGATTCGTTTTGACAAAATCTAGAGAGTGTTGTTCTCATCCGTGTTGTCGTCATGTGCGGAACCGCCACCGTCACCAACACCTTCCAAAACCAACTGGCCGGCAAAACGCGGCGATGTGACAACAATATTGTATAGGTCAGTCTCGGTCAGCCCCATATCAATGACGGGCTTATAAGAGCCCCAGGTTTCGACCACGATTGCGTTGGTTGCATTGGCCATAATCGGAACATGTGGCGTGATCGCACCCGCGATGTCTTCTTGTTCCAAGTCAGACGCGCCGTTCACACCATGTGACCACATGACGAGATGCGTGTCAGACGGCTCGTCATACCGGATGACCGTGACCCGAATCTGAACCGGCTCGCTGGATCGTGTCAGCCAAGCGTAGATTGCGTTCATCCCTTCCAGATCGGCTACGGTCAGCGGATTGTCCGGATCGGATTCACGCGACAATAGATCGGCCACGGTATAGGTGGATTTTAAGGTGATGTTGCTTTCCCGCAGACCTTCGAAAAAAACGAACATCGCCATGAAGGCCCAGGCCAGCATCGGGAACATCAAGATTGCTTCGACCGAAATCGAACCCTTTTCGCTGCGCAGGTTACGCGTAAACGCTTTTCTCAAGTTCATAGCTCGGCTCCTATTGCGGTTCGTTGACGAAGGCAGACGATGCAATGACCATATAGCCACCGGAGTCGTCGACCGGCATGCTACGGCCAACCCCAATTGTTGGGAAAATCGGATCAACGATGGCGCAGACGCGGATCATCATCATCTCGTTTTGTTGACCGTTCACGAATTTCACGACGGGTTGAATGATGGCATCGCGCTTGATGCAGTCAACTTCACCACTTAGGCCCGCCCAAGTGGCTGTATCCACGGCCTGCAGTTCGATTCTGGTCGTATTCATACAGTCGGGAATGATCCCAGCCGTGTTGCAGATGTCCGCAAGAACCGAGTTGTAGTCCAGGTTTTGGGCACCCGAACTTAGACGGATTTGCCGCACAACGATGTCGGTTGCGCGTTCCAACATGACGGCCCGCATATTCATCATCGCAACTTCAAAAGCCGAGATGAAAACACCGACGAAGAAGGGAAAGACGATAACGAACTCGACAGAGGCCGCGCCGGCTTCACTCAGCCCAAGGCGCCGAAGCGCCTTGCGACATTTGATTGCAAAGTTTCTCATTGGGTCAACTTCAGTTGGTTGATTTGGTTTGCGATCGACGAGAAGGCATACTCAATGTCCAGACCTTCAACGCGGTAGAAGTGGTCCGGGGTCGATGCACAGGACCGCATCACGCTTGCCGAGTGGTCCGTGACCTCGAAGCCAATCGAGAAGACAACGATGCCTTGGCTTTTGGCCGCCGAACAAATCGCCGCCATTTGGTCGTCCTTGGTATCAGGGCCAATCGCAACACGCGGCTCGTACAGCGCGTCATAGAAATAGTCGGCGTCGTAAGGCGAAGAGTTGTGATAAGCACCGTAAGCACGACGTGCCATGGTCATGTTCGCCCAAGCGTCCAGCCAGCTTAGCTGTGTCGAGCCATTGGCCGCATTGTCTTTCCAAGTCCGGCGCGACACGTCGTACCATTCTTCTTGGGAACCGTTGTTACGGTCCCGGTTGCCAGGTTCGACATAGTCGATGCCATTGTCATCCAGCGCAATTTCACCCCGAACGACAATATCACCGTCTGGTTCCTCAAAATAAGGGCTCATTCCCTCTTTGAAGGGATCCTTCAGCCGGTACTGGGTCGTGTTGATACCGTCGGTCATCACCACGATGAACTTCAAAGAGTCCTCATAGTCGAAGTCATGCGGACGCGGGAAGAATGCTGCATCAATGTCGTTGCCAGGCTGACCGATCATGTTGTTCAGCGCCGGACGCATGGATGGATCAAGCAAAGCCGCGCCCCACTTCATGGCCACGTCAATCGACGTGTTTCCGTTTGCGGTGAAGCCATCGATCTGAAGGTTCAGATTGGTCAGGTTGTTCGACCATGGATCAATGTGGAAATCCGAATCGCTCCGGCAAACAGGATAGTACAACGACATCCCGCTCTGGTAGCTTCTCCAGGGGTCGAAATGCGCGGTTTGCGACAGGGCGACCGGGTTTGAGTAATCTGGCACCGAAACTTGCACGGCGCCGGTGTCTTCATCCACGGTGTAGTCGCTGATGCCGTCTTCTTCGACGTCGTCAAGACTCATCACTGCAGAGCCGTCTTCGGCAAAGTACTGCGTCCATTCTGGCTCGCCATCCTCATCAACGGCCTGATGGAAGCGCTGGATTTGGGTTGTGTTGAAATCCCGCTCGGTGAAGTTCACGCAGTGCGAGTGGTTGTGGTTGTGGGTTGTATCAAGTTCGTCCAACAGATCATCACCTGCGGAAACCTGCGTGGAATATGGAACCAGCGAAACCGAAACGCGGTCATCATCGGCACCCGCCAAGATATTGGTCAGGAAGGTTTTTGCTGCACCTTGCATATCTGACATCTTGGTGCCCGCGCCCATCGAGCCGGACACGTCCAGGATGAGCGATACTTCGATATCGTTCACCGATTCTTCTGCTTCGGACATGGCGTTGTAAGGAAGTGTTTCCACGCCAACCATGTGCATCAGGATGGTATCAAACCCGCCCGTGACGTTCACGGCCACCTGACGACCGGTGATGACCGGTGCGGTGCCAACTTCGAAGACATCAACGTCTTCGGGGTCGATCGGAACGCCGACTTTCGCCAGATAATCTTGAACGATCGTTCTGGGATCGACGGTCTGGTTCAGGTTGGCCGCAGCCAGAACAGCGCGGTCCGTTGAGTTTTGAATATGAGTCCGACGGTTTTCATACAGCATCAGATCAACGGCAATACCGCCGAACATCAACATGACGATGAAAAGGAAAAGCGAGAAGACGATCAGCGATCCATCTTCTTTCGTGTGATACCGTCTGGCCTGCTGTTTTGCAGAACGCCAAACACTGCGGGTCCTAAGCAGCATTATTCGGACTCCCTTCAGCAAATTGAACATTAACCGCAACTGCGGACTGGCTTTTAATGTCCTTAATGAGCATGTCTTTAGTAGGAGCACTTAGTGACCAACTTGTGGCAGCTGGTGCGGAATAAGGCTTAAAAAGCGTTTTATTTCCAAGCGTTGAGAAATCGAGAACAGTGTGTTCTAAAAAATCTATGGTAAAAATGCTGCGAAATTTTTTCTAAAAATAGAAAAAGGGCCGATCCGAAGACCGGCCCAGTGGGAGTGAACTTTGCCCCCGATTGGTTCGTGTTTAGTTCGCCTGGCGACGCAGGAACGCTGGAATTTCGATCCGTTCCTGATCTTCGCTTAACTGTGGTTCCGCCGTCGTCGCGGTGCGTCCGACCGGCGGTTGCTGGCGCGGAATTTCAGCAGCAGGATCAGCGTTTGCAACGCCACCGGCCATCCGGGTGATCAATGTGTTGATGCCAAAGCGAGGACGCTCGGGGCCTGCTGGTGCGGCTTCCGGCGCAACGGGCTGGGTTCCGCCATACCGTGCTTCGCCCGGCACATGGGTGTTCAGCGATCCCGCAGGACGACCCGTCACACGCTCAAGACGCGCCAAGGCCTCGGGCGTCGGCGTGCCGGGTGCTGGACGATACCCTTCGTCTGCAGCAGCGGGCTGGGGCTGATAGGCTGGCGGAGGCAAACCATCGTCTGCAACCGCGGGCTCCGCAGGTTCCATGCCTTCAAACAAGCTTGGCTCTTCATGGTGCGCGGCGGCCGGCATATGCGCGACCTGAGCACCAGCCAAAGCGGCTTGTTCTTCATACGAAGGCTGCTCGTCCACGTCGATGGACGCCAAAGCGGGCTGCGCCACCGCATTTGTCCGTACGCCGCGATCCGGCGTCTGCTCGGTCTGTTGAGCGGCGTCGATGCCCGTGGCCACAACGCTGACGCGCATCGCACCCTGCATGGCTGTATCCAAAGTCGAACCGACGATGATGTTGGCATCTGCGTCGACTTCTTCGCGAAT
The DNA here is from genome assembly GCA_964632495.1 of uncultured Rhodobacterales bacterium. Classification (GTDB taxonomy): domain Bacteria; phylum Pseudomonadota; class Alphaproteobacteria; order Rhodobacterales; family Rhodobacteraceae; genus CALKXV01. Next base: position 200 of record CAZWDS010000049.1, on the reverse strand, counting down.
GCGGTTGGCCGCTTCGTCCAGTTCGAACAGGGTCAGGTCGTCGCCACCGGTGATGTTGATCAGGACGCCATTGGCACCCTTCAAGCTGATCTCGTCCAACAGCGGGTTGGCGATAGCCTTCTCGGCGGCCTGAACGGCGCGATCTTCGCCCTCGGCTTCGCCTGTGCCCATCATGGCTTTGCCCATCTCGTCCATTACGG
>CAZWDS010000048.1:0-23719 GCA_964632495.1 uncultured Rhodobacterales bacterium | reverse complement strand
CCCAGACCACAGATCGAGGCATCGCCCATCACTTGGCAAAGGTCTTCCAACAGGTCTTGATCCCAAGTGTCGGCCTGCATCAGCTTCACGGCTTTTTCGCACCCTGCACGGCACGGCGTGCATTGGCCGCAACTTTCGTCTTCGAAGAACTTCAGCATGTTCAGAGCTGCGTCCCTTGCCTTGTCATGGTCCGACAGAACCACCACTGCCGCTGAACCGATGAACGTTCCGTGGGGCTGAAGCGTGTCGAAATCCAAGGGCACATCGTCCATCGAAGCGGGCAACAACCCCGAGGACGGACCGCCCGGTTGATAGGCTTTGAACACATGGCCTTCCGCCATGCCGCCTGCTGCGTGGATCACGTCGGCAATGGTTGAACCGGCCTCCAACAGATACACGCCCGGATTGGCGACCCGGCCCGACACCGAGTAGCTTCGCAGCCCCACTCGTCCGTTTTTCTCGAACGTATTCAAGCACTCAGGCCCTTCGCGGCAGATCTTCGCGACCCAGTGCAGTGTCTCGACGTTGTGCACCAAAGTCGGGCGATCAAAGATGCCGACCTGAGCCACAAATGGCGGACGATGGCGCGGCAATCCGCGCTTGCCTTCAATCGATTCAATCATCGCGCTTTCTTCACCGCAGATGTAAGCGCCCGCGCCCCGGCGCAGGTCGATGTAACCAGGCGCGACAATCCCCGCCTCTTCCAAAGCCGCAATCTCGCGCCGCAGAATTTCCAACACCGCCGGATATTCGTCTCGCATGTAGATGAAACATGTTTCGGCCTCGACCGCCCAAGCGGCGATCAGCATGCCTTCCAGAAACAGATGCGGCGTGCGTTCCAGATAGTATCGATCCTTGAAGGTGCCCGGCTCGCCCTCGTCCCCATTTACAGCCAGATACCGCGGACCTTCATTCGCCCGCACAAAGCCCCACTTCTTGCCCGAAGGAAAACCGGCGCCGCCAAGGCCCCGCAGGCCCGAGGCCAGAATGGTCTCTTGCACCTGTTCCCAGTCGCCACCATCTCGCAACTTCAACAGCGCGGCATATCCGCCGCCGGAGCGGTAACTTTGCAGGGCCTCGTAATCCGGCATGTCAGGATGGGTGTGACCGTTTTCGATGGCCGCCTTCACCTTCTGCGGCGTTGCGTGGTCGATATGGTGATGCCCAAGCTCAAGAACCGGCGCTGTATCGCATCGCCCCATGCAGGGCGCGCGCAAGACACGCACTTCGGATGGATCAAAGCCTTCTTCCAAAGCCTGCTGCAGCGCCTCGGCCCCAGCTAATTCGCAGGACAGGCTGTCGCAGACGCGGATCGTCAGCGCTGGTGGCGGCGTTTCGCCCTCTTTCACCACATCGAAATGGGCATAAAAGGTCGCGACTTCATAGACTTCTGCCTGACTGAGCTTCATCTCGTCGGCCAAGGCCGCCAAGTGATCGGTCGATAAACAGCCATGAGCGTCCTGAATGAGATGCAGATGCTCGATAAGAAGATCGCGGCGACGTGGACGGTTCGCCATCAGGGCACGCACCTCTTCAAGCGCGACATCATCCACCTGACGACCTTTGGGCGTACGTCGACTTTTCCCTGTACGCTTCTGTTTCCAAACGCCTTTTTCTGTATCAAGCGGTGCCATGGCATACCTCCGTATGCAGGTAAACTGCCTTCAGCCAAAAGTATCGTCAAATCACATTATTGGATTGCTTGATAATCTTTGATTATCACAAGGCCGGCACAACGATCCGTCTTAGCGCCTCGACCACAGGAATGCCTTGCGCGCGTCTTGGGGTCACCAAAGCGACGGGTTTTTGGATCACCGGGTCGATCAGTGGCAAAAGCGTCGTGCGATCTGTCGCGCCCAAGGTTTGGGTCAAAACACGCGGCACAACCGTCGCCCCCATCCCATCTTCGGCCATAGCGATGGCGGCGATAAATCCGTTGGTTTCGGCGATAACCGTGGGCGGCACGCCGACATCGGCGAAGATTTGATCCAAGATGCGCCGGTTTTGCATGCCGGGCTCCAAAAGGATCAGCGGCAGTTCGGCAGCCTTGGCCCACGGGATGGTCGCTTTGGCCGAAACCAGCGCTTTCGGGGCCAGAAGGACATATTCCTCGCTGTAGAGTTCTTCCACGTGCAACATGTCGGTCGATGCGCCTTCGGCATAGGTTAGTCCGGCGTCAAAACGGCCATCATCCACGCCTTGCTGCACTTCCAATGAGGTGGTCGAGTTGATCCGGGGCCGGATGCCGGGGTTGCTTTTGCGCAACCGGTTCGCCACGTGGGCCGCATAGGGCAAGGCCGTGGGGATCGCACCCAGGGTCAACTCGCCCACCACTTCGCCGCGCGCCGCACGCACCTCTTCTTCCAGCGCGCGCACCTCGTCCAGAATTGACCGCGCATGCGCCACAACGGTTTCGCCTTCAGCGGTCAGCCCTTGAAACCGATTGCCGCGCTTCACGATCTGGGTGCCCAGACGATCCTCTAAATGCCGGATCCGCATGGAAAACGCAGGCTGAGACATGCCACAGCTTTCGGCAGCCCGCGCAAAATGGCGGTGCCGGGTCAGGGCCAGAAGGCAATCAAGGTCTTTCAGGTCCAGCATGCTGTGCTCCGTTGTCATCTTGTGATGCACGCGGTCGCCCGCAAGCGCAAGGCTTGCACGGCCCGCGCGAGGTGATACCCAAGGGCAAACAGACGAACGAAAGTGTTTCTTATGACCACCCTGCCCGACACCATGCGCGCCATCACCATCACCGAACCCGGCGGCCCCGAGGTCTTAAAGATGTCCGAAGTGCCCTTACCAGACTGCAGTGCGGCGCAGGTTCTGGTGAAGGTTGAAGCGGCAGGCGTGAACGGGCCGGATTTGTTGCAGCGGCGCGGGCACTATCCGCCGCCACCCGGTGCGTCCGAGCTTTTGGGGCTTGAGGTGTCTGGCGAAGTGGTTGCCGTTGGCGCTGATTGCGCGCGCTGGCAGGTCGGTGACAAGTTATGCGCCCTGACCAATGGCGGCGGCTATGCGGACTATGTCGCGATCGACGGCGATCATTGTTTGGCTTTGCCAGAAAACGTCAGCGCCGTCGATGCAGCCGGGATCCCCGAGACTTTCTTCACCGTCTGGAGCAACGTCTGGCACGGCCACGACGTGCCAGCAGGGTCGCGCTTTTTGGTACATGGGGGTGCGGGTGGGATCGGCTCAACCGCGATCCAACTGGGCAAGGCCATGGGGCTGGAGGTTCTGGCGACAGTATCCAATGCCGAGTCTGCCTCCTTTGTGGAAAGCCTCGGCGCGGACCGGGCGATCAATTACAAAACGGAAGACTTCGTCGAGGTTTGCCGCGAAGGCGGTGGTGTCGATCTGATCCTCGACATTGTGGGCGGGGACTATATCGCGCGGAACTTCAAGGCCGCCCGTCATGACGCCCGGATTATCCAACTGGCGTTCAATCAGGGATCGAAGGTCGAGATCAACCTGATGCCGGTAATGCTGAAACGTCTGAATTTTGCAGGCTCGACCCTGCGGTCGCGCCCGCGCGATTTCAAAGCCTCGGTCGCTGCTGATGTAGAAGCGCGGGTCTGGCCCTTGATTGCGTCGGGCGCGGTCAAGACCGTCACGCATACGACGCTGCCCATGGATCAGGCGGGCGAGGCGCATCGGCTGATGGAGGCTTCGGGCCATCGCGGCAAAATCATTCTGACGATGTAAGATCAGATGATGGGCGTCACATATCCTTCGATCACGGGCAAGGTCGTGCTGGTCACAGGCGGAGCTTCGGGGATCGGAGCGGACATTGCACGGGCCTTTCATCGTCAAGAAGCCAAGGTCGCGTTTCTGGATATTCAGGATCAGGCAGGAGCCGCCTTGGCCGCAGAACTTTCCGGCAGCGACTTTGTGACCTGCGATGTGACCGACGTGTCCGCCCTGCAAGCCGCCATAGCCGAAATCGCAAGCACCCTTGGCCCCGTCGACATCCTGATCAACAACGCCGCCAGCGACAAACGTGAGGCGGTTCAGGACGTGACCCTTGGCGATTGGGATATGTCCCAAGCCATCAACCTGCGCCCGCATTTCTTTGCCGCTCAGGCGGTGCAGCCCGGCATGGCCCGATCTGGCGGCGGCGCAATCATCAACATGTCGTCCATCGCGCCGCGCTTGGGACATGGCGAGATGACGCCTTACGTCACCGCCAAAGCCGCGATCCTAGGCCTGACCCGCGCATTGGCGGACGCCATGGGAGGCGACAACATCCGGGTAAACGCTATCGAACCGGGCGCTGTGATGACGAATCGACAGCGCGAATTGTGGTTCCCGTCGGAGGCGGATGTCGAAGCGGTGATCGACCGTCAGACCTTGAAACAGGTGCTGACAGGTGCGGATATTGCGGCGATGGCGCTGTTCCTGGCCTCGGACGAGGCGCGGTTGATTACAGGGCAGAGCTTTGTGGTGGATGCGGGACTTTCTTGAACGCAGTCGATTTCTGCGCAGAAATCGTGACGGAAAATGTGCATTTTCCGCTCCCCCATCCGATGATAAAGACAAGGAAACGGGGAGAGACGGCTGATGACCAAGAAATACGAAGACCTGCGATCCGCGCGGTGGTTCCTGCCGGATGACCTGCGCTCGATGGGGCACCGAAGTCGCGCGATGCAAATGGGCTTGGGGGGCGAGGATTGGGAAGGCAAGCCGGTCATCGCCATCATCAACACTTGGTCCGATCTGTCCCCCTGTCACCACCATCTGAAGGACCGTGCCGAATACGTCAAACGCGGCATCCTGCAAGCCGGTGGCATGCCTGCCGAATTGCCGGTGCATGATTTTTCCGAGCAATTCCTGAAACCCACCTCGATGCTTTATCGGAACATGGGCGCGATGGAGGTGGAGGAAACTTTGCGCTCACACCCCGTGGATGGCGCAGTGCTGCTTGGAGGCTGTGACAAGTCAACGCCCGCCTTGATCATGGGTGCGATTTCCATGGGCATCCCTTTCTTGTTCATGCCAGCGGGTGCGATGTTGCGCGGGAATTACGCGGGCCAAAAGCTGGGCTCGGGCACGGATGTCTGGAAGTATTGGGACGAACGGCGCGCGGGCACCATCGGCAAGGAACAATGGGACGGTGTGCAAGGTGGCATCGCGCGAAGCTATGGCACCTGCATGACCATGGGCACCGCCAGCACCATGATGTCGATTGCGGAAGGGTTTGGTTTAACTCTGCCCGGTGCCTCGTCGATCCCGGCCCCGGATGCGGGTCACAAGCGCATGGCGTCGGCCTGCGGGCGTCGTGCTGTCGAGATGGTTTGGGAAGACCTGACGCCTGATAAAATCATCACGCCCGAAGCCACGCGGAATGCCAGCGTTGTCGCCATGGCCACGGGCTGTTCGACCAATGCCATCATCCATCTGATTGCCATGGCGCGGCGTGCGGGCGTGGATTGGGGCTTGGACGATCTGGATGCCGTGGGCCGCGAGGTTCCGGTCATGGCCAATATTCGCCCTTCTGGGTCCGAGTATCTGATGGAGGATTTCTTTTACGCCGGGGGCCTGCCCGCCCTGATGAAAGAGCTGGGCGACGCGCTGGATTTGTCGGTGACCACGGTGACCGGCAAGACCCTTGGCGAAGGGATCGAAGGTGCGGTGAATTACAACGACGACGTGATCCGCCCGCTTTCGAACCCGGTTTATCACGAAGGGTCACTGGCGGTCTTGCGCGGCAATCTGGCCCCTGATGGCGCGGTCATCAAACCGGCGGCGATGGATCCCAAGTTCCAAACCCACAAAGGCCCCGCGATTGTGGCCGACAGCTATGGCGCGCTGAAAGAGATCATCAACGACGAAGACTACCCGATGACTCCCGATCACGTGCTGATCCTCAGGAACGCCGGCCCGCAGGGCGGCCCCGGCATGCCGGAATGGGGGATGATCCCGATGCCGAAGGCTTTGTTGAAGGACGGGCATCGCGACATGGTGCGCTTGAGCGATGCACGGATGTCGGGCACGTCTTACGGTGCCTGCATTTTGCATGTCGCGCCCGAGGCCTTTGTGGGCGGCCCTTTGGCTTTGGTCGAAACGGGCGACATGATCGAGCTGGACGTGCCGAACCGGCGGCTGCATCTTGATGTGTCGGATGCGGAACTAGAACAGCGACGCAGCGCCTGGACCGCGCCCGAGCCCCGCTACGAGCGCGGCTATGGCTATATGTTCGCGCGCCATATCGAACAGGCCGACAAGGGCTGTGACTTTGATTTTCTGCGCACCGATTTTGGCGGGCCCGTGCCGGAACCCGAGATCAACTAGGGGCTCTGCCCCCGACGCTCGTCCCGAGCGTCTCCCCCGAGGTATTTAGGAACAGGAAGAAGACATGAGCGATGTGACGGCGGATGCGATAGAAAAACTGCGGGGTGTCTCGGTGGCGACGCTGGCGACGGCCTTGTTCAAACGGGGCCTGCGCCATCAGGTCATTCAGGACGTGCGACCCTTGGGAGCCAAGGGCCGCAACATGGTGGGGCCTGCGTTTACGTTGCGCTACATGCCAGCGCGGGAAGACCGCAATCAGCTTGAGGCATTTCGTGATCCGAAGCATCCGCAGCGCCACGCCATCGAGACCTGCCCCCCCGGCGCCGTGCTGGTGATGGACAGTCGCAAGGACGCCCGCGCGGCCAGCGCCGGGGACATCTTGATCCGGCGGCTGATGGTGCGGGGCGGCGAAGGGATTGTGACCGATGGAGGGTTTCGTGACGCGATGAAGATCGCCGAGTTCGATATGCCCGCCTATCACCAGCGCCCCGCTTCGCCGACAAACCTGACGATCAATGAGGCCATCGAGATCAACGGCCCCATCGGTTGCGGCGACGCGCCGGTGTTTCCGGGGGATATTATTGTGGGCGATGATGACTCGGTGATCGTGATCCCGGCCCATCTGGCCAACGAGATTGCGGACGAGACCCACGAGATGACCGCCTTTGAGGATTTCGTGGTGGATCAGGTGGCGGCGGGTGAGACGATCATTGGGTTGTACCCGGCGACCAAGGACGAAACCTTGGAAAAATTCGCCGCTTGGCGCGCGGAAAACGGGCGATGATCAAACTTTCGCAAGACGAGCGTCGCGGCACATGGCTGGGGCGCGTTTGGCGTCCCGGGATCGGCCCGGCGGTTGTGACCCTGCGCGATGACCGCGTGATCGATATTACTTCTGTCGAGGCCGCAATGGTGCGCGATGTGATGCAGATGGTCTCTCCTGCGGCCTATGTCATGACCGCGAAGGGTGTGGATATTGGCGGGCTGGACGAGATTGTGGGTGGTTCGGATCAAGGCACGCTTCATTGGTTGGCGCCTTGTGATTTGCAAACGATCAAGGCCTGTGGTGTGACCTTTGCGAAATCCATGGTCGAACGCGTGATCGAAGAGCAGGCGGCGGGCGATCCCACCAAAGCCGAAGCCATTCGCGCCCGGGTCGGAGCCATCATCGGTGACACTCTGGATCAGATTGAGGCAGGCTCGGACAAAGCCGCCCGCGTGAAGGCCGAGTTGATTGAGACGGGCCTTTGGTCGCAATATCTGGAAGTGGGCATTGGCCCGGATGCAGAGGTCTTTTCCAAAGCGCCGACTTTGTCTTCGGTTGGGACGGGAGCCGAGATCGGGTTGCACCCAAGCTCGACCTGGAACAACCCGGAGCCCGAGATTGTGCTGGCGGTCAATGCGCGTGGGGAGTGTCACGGGGCGACCTTGGGCAATGACGTGAACCTGCGCGATATCGAAGGGCGCTCGGCCCTTTTGTTGCCATTGGCCAAAGACAACAATGCAAGCTGCGCCATTGGGCCGATGATCCGTCTGTTCGATGACACTTTCGGAATGGACGATGTGCGCAGCGCAGTGTTGGACCTTCGGGTGGAAGGCGAGGATGGTTATGTGCTTCAGGGCCAATCCCTGATGTCCGAGATCAGCCGCGACCCTTTGGATTTGATTGGGCAGGTCGTGGGGCCGCATCACCAATATCCCGATGGGTTCATGCTGTTTTTGGGCACGCTTTTCGCCCCGATTGAGGATCGCGATGAACCCGGTCAGGGATTTACGCATAAGCTGAAGGATCGGGTTGTGATTTCAGCGGATGGGTTTGGCGCGTTGGAGAACACAGTCCGTCTGTCAACGGAGTGCCCGCCCTGGACCTTTGGTTTGGCGGACTTGATGCGCAATCTTGCGGGGCGCGGGTTGTTGTAGGCAAACGGGGTTGTCCAGACCCGGCCTTCGGGATTTAAAGCATTTGGTGTTACGCACCGGAATTTGAAAAGAGGTTCGTTCATGGAAATCGAATGCGTGGTTCCAAGCCGCAGTCAGGTCGGTGAAGGCGCTGTCTGGGATGATCAGGCTGAGGTTTTGTGGTGGGTGGATATCCCCGCCGGGCTGATCCATCGCTATGATCCCGCAACGGGCGCGAACACGACCATCGACTATGGCGAGCCGGTGGGGTGTCTGGCGCTGCGCGAAACGGGAGGCTTGGTGCTGGCGACAAAGTCCGGCTTTTGGTTTTTTGATCCAGAGACAGGCGCGCGCGAAGCAATCCATGACCCTGAACCGGATCTAGAGCACAACCGTTTCAACGACGGCACCACGGATGCTCAGGGGCGGTTTTGGGCCGGAACCATGAAAGACGGTGGCGAGCCGGAGGCCTTGGGGCGGTTTTACTGTCTGGATACAGATTTGAGCGTGACGCCTTGGAAGGGCGACATCTACACAACCAACGGTCTGGCCTTTTCGCCTGATGGCACAACCATGTATTTCTCCGACAGCAACAAGGCCGTTCGGACGATTTGGAAAGCAACCTACGACGGCGCGACCGGGACCCCCGGCGAACCCGAGGTGTTCTTTGACACGCACGCCGTCCCTGGTCGCCCGGATGGGGGAACAGTGGACGGCGAAGGGTGCTATTGGCAGGCGGGAATTGACGGCTGGCAGCTCTATCGCATTTCGCCCGAAGGTGAGGTGATCCTAACCGTGGACATGCCGATCGAGCGGCCCTCGCGGCCCATGTGGGGTGGCGCAAATCTGGACGTGTTGTATGTGACATCGCTTGGGGTTGGCTTGGCCGAAGGATCGGTCCAGCCAGAGGCCGGGTCTTTGTTTGCGGTGACCGGGTTGGGGATCAGGGGACTGCCGCAGGTGCGGTTCAAAGGCTAGGTTTTGCGCCCGCTTCGCGGTCGCGGCGGGCCGGTTTTCTGGCGAAACCCGGCCCTTCATGCGTATTTTTGAAGAGATGAAAAGGGACGGGAGAGATCATGGCTGAGTTTGCGCAATATCCAAGCCTGCGGGGCAAAACGGTGCTTGTCTCGGGCGGTGCCCAGGGGATTGGGGCCGAGATCGTTTCGGCCTTTGCCGCGCAAGGGGCGCGGGTTGGCTTTCTGGATTTGGACGAAGGCGCAAGTGCGGCTTTGGTAGAGGCAACACAGGGTGACATCGCCTACGAGATTTGCGATCTGCGCGATATTGAGGCCATGCGTGCCGCCCTTACCCGCCTGAAGGATCGGATTGGACCGGCAGAGGTCTTGGTGAACAATGCCGCCCGCGATGACCGCCACGACTGGAGCGATGTCACGCCTGAGTATTGGGATGAGCGCCAAGGCACCAACCTGCGTCACATGTTTTTCGCCATTCAGGCCGTGGCTGGGGATATGATCGCCGCTGGCGGTGGTTCGATCATCAATATGGGGTCGAATTCCTGGTGGGAAGCCGGCGGTGGATTTCCGGCCTATACCACCGCTAAGGCCGCGGTACATGGGTTAACGCGCACTATGGCGCGGGACTTGGGTGACCACCGCATTCGGGTCAACACCGTGGTGCCGGGCTGGATCATGACCGACCGCCAGAAAGAGCTTTGGGCGACGCCCGAGGCTTTGGAGGCGCATCGCGCACGCCAATGTCTGCCGGATTTGATTGACCCGGTCTATGTAGCCCGCATGGTGCTGTTTTTAGCCTCGGACGATGCGGCGATGTGTTCGGCGAACAACTATATGGTGGAAGCCGGATCGATTTGAGGAGGCCTATGGAACGTCGTGAAATCGGGTCAACGGGCGTCAAGATCACGCCCTTGATGTTTGGCACCTCGGGCATCGGGCATATGCCCGAAACGTATGGATACGGTGTCGATGAAACGCGTGCGCGATCCGCATTGGACGCGATCTTCGAAGGCCCTGTGAATTGTCTGGACACGGCGAACAACTATGGGATGGGACTTTCGGAAACGCGCATTGGGGATGCGATCCGCGCCCGGGGTGGACTGCCCGAGGGGTTTGTCATTTCGACCAAGTTGGACCGCGATATGGACACTGGACGGCTTGATGCGGCGCAGGCGCGGCGCTCTTTAGAGACATCGTTGGAAAGGCTTGGCGTGGATCGTGTGGGGCTGTTGCATTTGCACGACCCGGAACATGCCGCCGATCAAAGCGAGATCACAGGGCCCGGCGGGGCTTTGGATGAGCTGTTTCGCATGAAAGACGAAGGTCTGGCAGACGCGGTTGGTTTGGCCATGGGGCGGTTGGATATTATGGAGCCGATTGTGCGGGAGCGGCCTTTTGATGCGGTGATCAATCACAACCGCTGGACTTTGTTGAACCAATCTGCCGATGCCTTGTTTGACCACGCGCACGCACGCGGCATCGCGATCCTGAATGCGGCCCCGTTTGCAGGCGGTGTGCTGGCCAAGGGGGCGGATGTGATGCCCAAGATCAGTTACAGCCCGGCGGATGATGAGGCCCTGGAACCGGTGCGCCGGATCGAAGCCTTATGCGCCGAACACGGGGTGGCCACCGGAGCCGCCGCTTTGCAGTTTTCCACACAAGACCCTCGGATTACCTCGACCGTGGTTGGCATCACGAAACCGGAACGGGTGCAACAGATGTTGGCTTGGGACAGTGCGCCTTTGCCGTCCGATCTGCAAAAAGCCTTGGCCGCCCTGCCCTTCGATACCACCGACCCCGAGGCGCATCGGGTGTATAACCCGGGCTAAGCCGCGCTTTGCCGCCTAACGGCGGTGAGCGCATCCAGCACAACGTCGGGACCTGCGCCGGGACGGTGCGCGCCTTCGGACAGAATCCGCCGCCAGTGACGCGCGCCCGGACGTCCCGCGAACAGGCCCAGCATATGCCGCGTGATGTTATTCAGCCGTCCGCCCGATGCAAGATGCGCCTCGATGTAGGGCAACATGGCCATGACCACCTCGTCTGGTCCTTCGAACGGAGACGTTTCACCGAATAATTCGGCATCCGCCCGACCCAGAACATCCCAAGGTGTGTGATAGGCCGCGCGTCCGATCATGGCACCGTCCAGACCCTGATCCAGAAACCGCTTCGCCTCGGCCAAAGACCCAATCCCACCGTTGATCCAGATCGACAAGTCGGGGAAACGCGCCTTCATGTCCAACACCAGATCATAATCCAGAGGCGGAACTTCGCGGTTTTCCTTTGGGCTAAGGCCCTGCAACCAAGCCTTGCGTGCATGGATCGCTATTTCCGTGACGCCGGCGTCGCGCATGTAGGACAGGAACTCAGGCAAGACAATGTCCGGCTTCTGATCATCAACGCCAATGCGACACTTCACGGTCACCGGCACCGACACGGCAGCTTGCATCGCCACCACACACTCGGCCACCAGGTCCGGCGTCTTCATCAGCACCGCACCAAACGTTCCAGATTGCACGCGATCCGAAGGACAGCCCACGTTCAGATTAACCTCGTCATAGCCTTCATCCTCTGCCATGGCAGCGGCACTTGCCAGTTCACCCGGGTCCGATCCCCCCAGTTGCACCGCAACAGGATGTTCAGCGTCATCGAACGCCAACAAATGCAGCGCGCCGCCGCGAACCAAGGCCGGAGACGTCACCATTTCCGTATAAAGCCGCACCCGGCGCGACATCAGTCGATGCAGATACCGACAATGACGGTCGGTCCAATCCATCATAGGCGCCACGCTTAAACGCGCGCCATGGCGTGGGGTATCTTTCGGGATCACGTCGGTCTGGTCCATCGGGTCTCAATATTCATCACAGCTTTTCATCCATCTGAACCCGTGCATCCCCGGCCAGCATCGCATCATCGACCCGGTCAAACCTTAGATGAGCCAACCCCATCCCATCAGCCTGACTATAAAGCGTGCCCGCAACCTTGCCGTTCTGATTGACGATCTCGGTCCCCACAGGCGCTGCGCCAGAAACACGCACACGACACAGACCTTTGCGCAACTCGGTCTTGTGTTTCATCCGAGCTGTTACTTCTTGCCCGACATAACACCCTTTCTTGAAATCAACGCCGTGAAACCGCTCAAATCCGACCTCCAGCGGAAAACTCTCATTGGGCACAAGCTCCACGCCACTCTCAGGCACGCCGACTTTGATACGCCGCACCTCCCAATCCGGGATTTGTCCGCCGCTGCTCTTTTTGTAAGACCGCCACCCCAAAGATGGATCACGCGGGTCTTGAAACGCATCCGCAGGTGCCGCGCCCAGACCTTGCGACACGGTGATTTCCGACGGCGTGATCGTCACATCAGCGCGCAATTTATACATCGTCAAACGCTGCGCCAATCCTGCCGCTAAAGGCTCGGCCACATCCAACAGGATGTCATCGCCGTCAGGGATCAAGAAAAAGTCAGCCAGGTACTTTCCCTGCGGCGTCAACAAAGCCGTCCAGACCATCCCCGAAGACAGACCGGCCACATCATTCGTGACGAGATTCTGCAAAAACGTCTCGCGATCTGTACCACTGATCCGATAGACTTTGCGTGTCATTGCTCTGGCCTCCTTGCCCGCACGACCTTTATATAGAGAGACCTCACAGGAATGCACCCATGCCTGCGCCGCTTTCAGTCATCATTCCGACCCTAAACGCCGTCGCGCATCTTCCCGCAACATGTGACGCGCTGTTGTCCGGTGTGACGGATGGCATGATCGCCGAGCTGATCCTTTCAGACGGGGGGTCAGATGATGAGATCGCCGAGGTGGCCGATGCATTGGGCGCAACCCTGATCACAGGCCCCCGAGGCCGAGGACACCAGATCAAACGCGGCGTCGAAGCCGCATGCGCGCCGTGGTTGCTGATCCTGCACGCCGATACGCATTTGTCGGAAGATTGGGCGAAAGCTGTGCAAGATCACATGAACCACCACCCCGACAAGGCCGGCTGGTTCCGCCTGAAATTCCGCGCAAACGGCTTTGCGCCTTGGCTGGTGGCCCTTGGTGCAAACCTCAGATCCCGGTTTCTGGGCCTTCCGTATGGCGACCAGGGGCTGTTGATTTCTCAGGACACGCTGGATGCAATAGGCGGCATCCCTGATCTGGTGCTTATGGAAGACGTTGTTCTGGCCCGGTACTTAAAGGGACGTCTTGTGCCTTTGAACGCCTCGGCCCGAACGTCGCCCGAACGGTATGAAACCGATGGCTGGCGAAGACGCAGCTTGTCGAACCTTGGAACGCTTTTGCGGTTCAAACTTGGCGCGCGCCCAGAAGACCTGATTGAACGCTACGAACGCCAAAAGAAGTAACCGACCGCTTCACATCAAATAGGGGCTCTGCCCCCGCCGCTCGTTCCGAGCGTCTCCCCCGAAGTATTTTCAGGCAAGAGGAAAGCCAACCTGTCATCAAATAGGGTCTTCATCTCTTATCAAATACGCAATGGCGCATCACTCAAAAAAGCGTGGTCGGCAACCTTATACAGACTGAACGGTAACACGGGGCGGTCAGCAATAACCTGCGCCAAAGGCGCTCAATAGGATCAGCTGTCGTTGAATTGAAGTTCGTAGAGGCGGGCATAGGTGCCGCCCCGGGCCAGCAGCTCTTCATGGCTTCCTTCGTCGACGACCGTGCCGCGATCCATAACCACGATCTTGTCTGCGTTTCGGATCGTAGACAGCCGGTGCGCGATGACAAGCGTGGTGCGATCCTTGGACAGATGATCCAGCGCGTCCTGCACATGGGCTTCGCTGGCCGCGTCCAAAGCCGAGGTGGCTTCGTCCAGAAGCAGGATCGGCGCATCGCGCAGCAGGGCCCTTGCGATGGCGACCCGTTGTTTTTGCCCCCCCGAAAGTTGTGAGCCGCGCGGACCTGCCGGAGTGTTCAGCCCCTCCGGTGCGTTGGCGACAAACTCGGTCAGGTGGGCGGCATCCAAAGCTTCGGCAATCTGGGCGTCGGTGACGCCGGCATTGGCCAAAACGATGTTGTCCCGCAACGTTTCGTCGAACATGGGCGCTTCTTGCGTCACAACGGAAAAAAGGGCTCTCAGTTCAGCCAGCCCCATTTCGGTCGTTGGGATATCGCCAAGTTTGATCGCGCCCTCGTCTGGATCCACAAGCCGCGTCAAGACGTTGAAAATTGTGGATTTTCCGGCACCCGACGCTCCGACCAACGCCGTGGTCTCGCCGGCTTTGGCCGTAAACGTCAACCCGTTCAGCGCAGGCTGACCGCCGTAACTGACCGACAGGTTGTCGATTTGAATATCTGCCTCTTCGGGCCGCTCTGGCAGGCGAGGCGCATCCGTGGGCGACAAGATCGTGGGGGCCACATCGAAGATACTGCGGATGCGTTCCAGACTGGCGCGCGCCGATTGCCAAGCGGCCGACACGTTGGCGAGGCGACGCAAGGGTTCGAACAGCAGCGCCATTGCCGTGAAAAACGACATGAACTGACCCACGGTCTTGTCCCCGTCGATGATTTCGTTGCCGCCATAGACAACCACTCCGGCAAACCCCAAAGCCGCCACCACATCCATGGTCGACGGAATGCCTGCCGAACCGATCCGTGCTTTCATTTCCTGACTGAAATAGCTTTCTACCGCCGCGCCGAACCGCTGGTCTTCGTAACCTTCCGAGTTGTTCAGCTTGATCGTGTTCACCCCATGGAAAATCTCGTCTAGCCGGGTCGACAGTTTGGCCGCCGCCTCCCGTGCGGCAAGAGCTTTCCTGCGCACATAGCGTTGCATGGCCAGCACGGGCCCGATCAGCAAAGGGACACCCATCACCGCCACCAGTGTCCAGCGCCAGTCGACCGAGATCGCAACGCCCAAAAGCACCACCACCGTGACAACTTCGCGCCACGCCGTGCCCAGAACCTGCATCCAGATCTGGTTGGCCAGTGTTGTGTCGCCCCGCACCCGTTCGATCAAAGTGCCGGGGGGATTGGTGTGAAAAAAGGCGCTGTCCAGTGTCAGAAGGTGGTTCACCATATCGCGCTGCATTTGCGTGATCACCGACAGTCCTGTGCCGTACATCAAAATCCGATGGCCGAAATCCGAAATCGCACGCACGATGAAGATCGACGCAATTGCGCCCGCGACCCAATAAACCGCGCTGCGATCCCCTTCGATGAAAACCGTGTCGAACATCGGCTGCACGATGTAACTGAGCGCCCCAAGCATCGAGCCTTCGATGGCCATCAGCACAAGGGCGACACCAACTTTCTTCCAATGCTTCTTCAGGTAATCACGCCAAATCCAACGGATCAGCACGCGATTTTGCACCGGTTCAGCCTCGGTCTGGGTTTGGGGAGTTTCGCTCACGTCCTGCTTTCCGCGCCGCCTCGCTCACGGGATAACCTTCCCCGGCCCCGGGCACAAGACAGCGCCGTTGACCTTCCGCCATTGCGCGCCTAATCCCAAAAGGGAAGGAGCGTTTTAAGCCCATGAATACTGGCCTGACATATCTTGCGATTCCCGGCCCTTCGGTGATGCCGGATCGAGTGTTGCGTGCCATGCACCGCGCCTCGCCCAATATTTACGAAGGCGAGCTGGTCGACATGGTGCCCGATCTGGTGAACCAGTTAAAAGCCGTCGGGCGCACCCGGCATCATGTGGCGATTTACATCGTCAATGGGCATGGCACATGGGAAGCAGCCTTGGCCAACACCATATCCCCCGGTGACAAGGTTCTGGTGCCGGCGACTGGCATCTTCGCCTTTGGCTGGGCAAAAATGGCCGACAAACTGGGGATCGATGTCGAGATCATGGATTTCGGCAAGCGCGATACTGTGGATATCGAGGTTCTGACCGAACGGTTGCGCGCTGATGACGGCAGCCTGAAAGCCGTTCTGGCGGTGCACACCGACACGTCCACCGGCATTCGCAACGATGTCGCCGCCATGCGCGCGGCCATGGACGCCGCCGGGCATCCTGCGCTTTTGATGGCCGATTGCATGGCGTCGCTCGGCTGTGATCGGTTCGAAATGGATGCCTGGGGCGTGGATGTCATGATCGCGGGCTCGCAGAAGGGCCTGATGACGCCGCCCGGCATGGGGTTTGTTTACTTCAACGACAAGGCCGATGCTCTGCGTGAGACGATGCCCCGTGTCAGCGGATACTGGGATTGGCGTCCGCGCGTAAGCCCCCGTATTTTCTCGGAATATTTCAATGGCACGGCCCCGACTCATCACCTTTACGGGCTGCGCGAAGCCCTACAGATGATCGAAGAAGAAGGCTTGGAAAACGTTTGGGATCGTCACGCTTTATTGTCGCGTGCTGTTTGGGCCGCGTTCGATCACTGGGGCGAAGATGGACCGCTGAAGATCAACGCAGCACCCGCTTTCCGCTCGCATTCGGTGACGTCTTTGCGCGTCGGGTCGGATAAGTCCACCAAGCTGCGAGAGTGGTGCCAAACCAAAACGGGTCTGACTTTGGGCATCGGTTTGGGCATGGCAGAGGCCGGATCGCCCGAATGGCACAGTTTTTTCCGCTTGGGCCATATGGGGCATGTGAATGCGCAAATGATTTTGGGCGCTTTGGCCACGATTGAGGCAGGGTTAAAAGCAGTCGAATTGCCCCATCAACCGGGTGGCGTGGTGAAAGCCGCCGAAGTCCTTGCGGCGGACCTGTAACGCTAGTTCCGCGCGTTGCCCCGGAAGTCGACCGTGATCAAGCGGTCGGCCACCCAAGAGATCAACCCCGCGATTAAAAGACCCCAGATCGCCCAAATAGCGCATAACGCCATAAAGACGATCACGCCGAAGCTGACCAAAAACGCGTCAGTATAATTCGTCACGGCGGACGGGTGGTTATCTTGCATGGGTCGTACTCATCCGATTTAGAACGCTGCCTTGAAAGAGAGCCTAGCGCGACATTTGGCCAGAAAAAGGCAAAAAAAGGCTTAAAAGGCCAGATTAGCTGATTTTTGCCGCCCCAAGTGCCTCTGGAAGCGCCTTGGCAAACGTCTCCAGATCGCACGACGTGCCTGCCGTAATCCGAATGCAGCGGTTGCCCGGAGCAGCGAACGGCATGCGGACAAAGACATTGCGGTCCTCCAGTGCGTCTAGCACGCGCCGCGCAAAAGCTCCGTCTTGCCCGCAGTCGATGGTCACAAAGTTGGTGGCCGACGGCAGCGGCGTCAGCCCGTTGTCGCGCGCAATCCCGGCAATCCGGTCCCGGGCGGCTGCCACGTCTTTGCAGACGGAGTGCAACCATGCCTGATCCGACAAGGCCGCCAAAGCCGCCGCCTGCGACACGCGGTTCATGCCGAAATGATTGCGGATCTTCTCGAACCCACGGATCACATTTGTTTCCCCAAAGGCATAGCCAACGCGCATCCCGGCCATGCCATGGGCTTTTGAAAACGTGCGCATTCGGATCACCCTAGGATCGTCGATCGCCACACTTGGCACAGCATCTGCGGGCGCAAATTCCACATATGCCTCGTCAAGGATCAGCAGACAGCCATCAGGCAAATCCGCGATCATCGCCTCGATCTTACCCGCCCCATGCCAGCTTCCCATCGGATTGTCGGGGTTCGACAGATAAATCATCTTGGCGCCCGACGTCTTCGCTGCCCCCAACAATCCGTCGATATCTTCTTTGTCGTCGCGATACGGCACTTTGATCAATTCGCCGCCAAATCCCGCCACGTGATAGTTGAAGGTTGGATATGCGCCGTCCGAGGTCACAACCGTGTCGCCGGGTCCAACATAAAGCCGAACGGCATAGCCCAAAAGGGCATCGATCCCCTCGCCCACGACAGTGTTTGCGGGCTCAAAGCTAAGGTGATCGGCCAAAGCAACGCGCAACTCCACATTTTCCGGGTCCCCATACATCCACGCCTCGCTCGCGGCGGACCGGATGGCATCAAGGACGGCAGGCGACGCACCGAAGGTACTTTCGTTCGCGCCGATCCGGGCGGTGAAACCCCGGCCCCGGCGACGTTCGATGGCTTCCGGTCCGACAAAAGGGACAGTGGCGGGAAGGCTTTGGGCCAGTGGAGTTTCTGTTGGACGTGTCATGGGGCGACTGTCATATGGATTCCAACGTGCCCGCAACCACCGACGGGGATTTCTGCACAGAAATCGACGCGAAAAATACGCATTTTTCGCCTTCCCCGCCGCAAACAGACCATCCCGGCCCCCATCCCCGGGCCATGATTTAGAAAACTGAAGGAAAACCCATGAAGATCGGATTTATCGGGCTGGGCAACGTCGGCGGAAAACTGGCGGGCAGCTTGCTTCGAAATGGCCATGACCTGACGGTCCGCGATCTGGACCGTTCCATCGCGCAACCGTTCCTTGACGACGGGGCCCATTGGGCCGACAGCCCGGCCGATATGGCCAAGGCCTGCGACTACATTATCACCTGCCTGCCCTCGCCCGCGGCCTCTGCCGCCGTGATGGAAGGCGATGACGGTATCCTGTCTGCCTTGCGCCCCGGCACAATCTGGGCCGAAATGTCCACCACCGACGCCAGCGAGGTGCGCCGCTTGGCCGCTGCGGTGAACGCGAAAGGCGGACACGCGATTGATTGCCCCGTCTCGGGCGGCTGCCACCGCGCGGCCACCGGCAACATCGCGATTTTCGCAGGCTGTGATCGCGCCACCTTTGAAAGTGCCCTGCCCGTCCTCACCACCCTTGGCCGCCGCGTTTTGCACACAGGCGAGCTTGGCAGTGCGTCGATCCTGAAGGTGATGACCAACTATCTGGCCACGATCAATCTTGTCGCCGTCTCCGAAGCCATGACCACGATGAAAGCCGCTGGCATGGACCTGGCAACAACGTTTGAGGCGATCCGCATCTCCTCGGGCAACTCATTCGTGCACGAGACCGAAAGTCAGGTGATCCTGAACGGCTCGCGCGATATCAACTTTACGATGGATTTGGTGCTGAAAGACATCGGCCTTTTCGATCAGATCGCGCAAAACAACGATGTGCCTTTGGCCCTGTCGCCCGTGCTGGTCGATCTGTTCCGCGACGCGATCGACACCTACGGGCCGCGCGAAAACTCACCCAACATCATCAAACGCTATGAAGAGCCAACGGGCCTCGACATCCGTGCGCCGGGCTTTCCGGCCGAAATCACCGATGATGAGCCGGAAGAGCCGGGATACGAAGTGGTCGCCAAACACGCATAAGCGCTTTACGCTGATCCCATGGCAGACGATCCCGATCTTGATACCGCCTATGGACTGGAAACGCCCGAGGATAACCTCAGGCTTTATGGAAATTGGGCCAGAACTTACGACACCGCGTTTGTCGAAACCGTCGGCTATCGGTTGCCGGGGTTGGTTGTGCAGCGCTTTTTGACGTTGAAGGGCAAAGGCCCGGTTTTGGACGTGGGATGCGGAACAGGCGCGGTTGGTGCGGCTTTGCCGAACGAGATTGCGCTGGATGGCTTGGACCTTTCGCCCCAGATGTTGGCAGTGGCGGGCGAAAAGCAGCGCTATGGCCAGTTGATCGAAGCCAATCTGAAAGAAACCCTGCCAATCCCGAACGCCGCTTATCATGGCCTGCTCAGTGCCGGCACGTTCACCCACGGTCATGTGGGGGCCGAGGCGCTTGCTGAATTGGCGCGCATCCTTGCCCCCGGTGCGGTTGCGGTGATTTCTGTGCGCGATCAGGTCTGGGACAAGATGGGGTTTAAGCGCGCCTTCACCGAAATGGCCAACACCGGCCAGATCACGCCGCCGGACCGCGTTGAAGAGAAAATCTACGACGGGGCCGCGCCGGACGGACACGGCGATGACATTGGTTTTGTCACCGCCTTTCGCCGTTTATAAGACCGCACGTCAAAAGGTTCATCCCGATGTCCCGTGTCATTCTCTTCAACAAACCCATGGGCGTCCTGTCGCAATTCACCGATGCCAAAAGCCCCACGGAACGCCCCACCTTGTCGGGCTTTGATCTGCCCAAAGACGTCTATGCGGCAGGGCGATTGGACCGGGACAGCGAAGGTCTTTTGGTGCTGACGGACAACGGCAAAATACAGGCCCGGATCGCCTCCCCTAAAACGCGCACTGAAAAGGTCTATCTGGCGCAGGTCGAGGGCGACCCAAGTGAGGACGATCTGGACCCATTGCGCAAAGGTCTGACCCTGAAAGACGGTCTTACCCGGCCCGCCACGGCAGGCCTGATCCCGCCGCCGGAAATTTGGACCCGCGATCCCCCTGTCCGCATCCGCCAGACCGTGCCCGACCGATGGATCGAAGTGACCCTGACCGAAGGGCGCAACCGGCAGGTGCGACGGATGACAGCCGCCATTGGGTTTCCCTGCCTGCGCCTGATCCGGTGGCGTGTCGGACAGTGGACGCTGGACGGTTTGGCTCCGGGCGAATGGACCGACGCCTGAGGCTTACAGGTCACCCAACCGCAAAAGAAAAGGCCCCGACACTGCGGGGCCTGTCCAAAATATCGGTGTGGTTGCTTAGCGCGTCTTGCGGCGCATGAACCCCAACAGCAAAGCGCCCGACGCCAAAAGCGGCAGACCGCCCGGCACGGGAACCGGTGTCAGTCCCGCTGGAACCGCAGTCAGGTCACCGGCCACGCGAAGCGTGTCGAAATCGGTGCTGAACTCCAGATCGCCCGTAAGACCACCGCCCCAAAGACCGGTGAAATCGACGGACATTTCGGTGAACGTGTCGCCCTCAGGATCAGCACCCTGATAGGTAATCTGGTTGCTGTACGTCGCGGTGATCTCGCCTTGATGCACGTTGGCGTCGCGGATGTTAAAGCCGAAACCACGGCCCGTCGTTGGCGTATCACCGTCGCGCATCGCCAAGATGTCGAACATCGAATTGACCGACAAAGCGTTCATCGTCATCGACGCCAAACTCTCTGTGGCCGACAGATCCCAACCGCTGCTGCGGAATGTGACCTGCATGTGTGCGCCAATCACGCCAAATGTATTGCCAATCGCGGACCAGATCAGATTTTCGCTGGTGCCATCCGCATAAGAAACGCCGACCTCCATTCCAATCAAATCGGCACCGCGCGTTGTGGTATCGTCGCGAATACCGAATTCAGTGTTGTAAGTCGTACCGGCTTCGGTCGCGATATTTACGGTGGCAGCTTGCGACGCCGTTGCGCCAGCCAGTGCGGCGGCGGCAGAAACGGCCAATGTAGTTAGCTTGATTTTCATCTCACTCGAGCCTTCAAATAACTGTGATACAGTCCCCAAGCCACAGATCATAGACAGATTGTGCGACCGTCACAGACTCCAGTTCGTCACATTCCCGCCTCAATGCGCAAAGCAGCAATCGTGCAACATGTTCGAAATGTACAAATAGTACGAATCGGTGCCAAACCTTCGTATTCCCATGAGAATTCAACTACCTAAGGTGATTCCAAGTTGTTTTTCGACAAACTTGCAAAAAACCCGAGTCAACAAATTTCCATTCTGTTGCAACGCGCTCAATATGCACAAATGCGACCCGCCAGATCGGATTATCGCCCTCATTGTGTCGCGGATTCGGTTTGATCGCGCCCGCTGCGACCGGGCTATCGACACTCTGCAACATATGCCTTGGAAAGTGGTGCAACGCCTAGCGCCCGGCACCGAATGCCCCCACATTCCGGTCCATGCCTTACTTGATCCTTCTCGCCCTTCTCGGTCTTTTGACCTTCATAGCGTACCGCTTTTGGTCGCGTGCGGCGAAGCGCAAAGCGCTGTTAGGGTCGAACCTGACAGCCACCCAAACGGCGATCATTGCGCAACAGGTTCCCCTTCTGACCAAATTGCCCGCCGATCTGGTGCCAAAACTGGAAGGCAAGATTCAGCTGTTTCTGGATCAGGTCGACTACCACGGCTGCGATGGCCTTGAGGTCACCGAAGAGATGCGGCTGGCCATTGCGGCCCAAGCCTCGCTTTTGGTGGTGAATACCGATCAGTGGTACAAAACTTTGCGCACCATCCTGATCTATCCCGGTGCCTTCAAATCACGCCAACAGCGCTATGAAGGCTATGTGGTCACCGAAGCCGACACCGTGCGCCTTGGCGAAAGCTGGACACGCGGGCCGGTGATCCTGTCCTGGCCCCACAGCGATCATGGCGCAAGAAACGACGAAGACGGCCACAACGTCGTCCTGCACGAATTCGCCCACCAGTTGGACACGCTTTCGGGTCATGCTGACGGGGCGCCTTTGATGAACAAAGGGCAAAGCTTTGACGAATGGTCGCGCGTGTTCCTAGCCGCCTATGACGCCCATCTAGAGGCCGTCGAAAAAGGCCACACGACCGTGCTGGACGCCTATGGGGCCACCGCACACGAGGAATTTTTCGCCGTCGCGGTCGAGGTGTTTTTCGAGAAACCAAAGCAGCTAAAGCGCGAAGAGCCCGAGGTTTACGCGCAATTGACCCAGTTCTTCAGCCTCGACCCTGCCACCTGGTAGATCAGGAACAAACGCCCGGAAGCACGGCGGTTGCATTTTCGCCAAAGACCGCCTGCGCTCCTGCGGTGCCTTGCAACACCTCAACGGTCGCGCCTTCAATTTCGCTGTCTGTCACCGTGATCTCGCGGGCGTTGATCGTATCGTCCACGTCAATGGTGAAAGCCACGTCTTTCCCAGCCGTCAAACCCACCAACGCCAAAGTGACCGAGGTATCGCCGTCGGCAACCTCGGGCAATGTCGAAACCGTATCAGCCCCGGCGACCAGCTGAAACGGTTGGAACACTTCAACGCCCGCGCCCTGATCGGTCACATCGAACACCAATGCCCCAGCCGAGCCATCCAGATTGATCGTCACGGTCAATGGCATCTCGGCGCAAGCATCCGTAGCGCTGGAGACCACGAAACGGTCCTTCGGTGCGCCTTCGATAAAGCTGACCGACAAATCGGCTTGTGCCATGCTGACCGTTGCAATCAGAAAGGCGGCGGCGGGAAAGACGTGCATAAGACAGTTCCTTGAACAAAGTGTTCCAGAAAACATCGTCCGAAAACCCGCCCTGTCAAGCGCAGGCGAAACGATGACCGCCCAAACACGAAAACGCCCGCGAAATGCGGGCGCTTTCTGTTCATTTATGCCGGGAAGATCAGTCGATCTTGGGCAACAGGCTGTCAAGTGACGCTTTCGCATCGCCATAGAACATCCGCGTGTTGTCCTTGAAGAACAGCGGGTTCTCGATGCCCGAGTATCCTGTGCCCTGGCCGCGCTTTGACACAAACACCTGCTTGGCTTTCCAGCACTCCAGCACCGGCATCCCCGCGATTGGCGAATTCGGATCGTCTTGCGCCGCCGGGTTCACGATGTCATTTGAACCGATCACGATGGCGACGTCCGTATCCGGGAAGTCGTCGTTGATCTCGTCCATTTCCAGCACGATGTCGTAAGGCACCTTGGCTTCGGCCAGAAGCACGTTCATGTGCCCCGGCAAACGCCCTGCCACCGGGTGGATCGCGAAACGCACGGTTTTGCCTTGGGCGCGCAGCTTCTTGGTCAACTCGCTGACCGCCTGCTGCGCCTGCGCCACCGCCATGCCGTAGCCCGGGATGATCACGATGCTGTCGGCG
>CAZWDS010000047.1:0-23721 GCA_964632495.1 uncultured Rhodobacterales bacterium | reverse complement strand
TCCACAACGCGACCCAGAAGGGCGTCGCCGACAGGAACGTCCACAATGGCGTTGGTCCGCTTGACCGTGTCGCCTTCTTTAATGTCCCGGTCAGAGCCGAAGATCACGATACCGACGTTGTCGCTTTCCAAGTTCAGCGCCATACCCATGATGCCGCCGGGAAATTCGACCATTTCACCGGCCTGTACGTTGTCCAGACCGTAGACACGGGCAATACCGTCACCGACGGAAAGCACGCGGCCCACCTCGGCCACTTCGGCTTCTTCACCGAAGTTTTTGATCTGGTCTTTCAGGATCGCAGAAATTTCTGCTGCTTGGATCGCCATTTATCCGACCTCTTTCATAGTGTTCTGCAGGGCTGCGAGCTTGGAAGCGATCGACGTGTCGATCATTTTCGAGCCCACCTTAACAATCAAACCGCCGATGAGGCTTTCATCGACGGTGACATTCATTTTCACATCTTTGCCAACCGAGCTTTTCAGCGTGGCGGCCAATGCCTTTTCCTGATCGGCGGAAAGGGCGGTCGCGGCACGCACATCGGCGGTCACTTCACCCTTTTCATCAGCGATCAAACCGCGCAAAGCTGTCACAAGCTGAGGCACAACGAACAGACGGCGCTTGGATGCCATCAGTTTCATCGTATTGCCCACCATGTCCGACAATCCCATTTTACTGGCAATCGACGAAATGGCCGCACCTTGTTCGGCGCGCGAATAGACCGGCGAATGCAGCAGATCGCGCAAAGCGTCACTTTCTGCAATGGCGGCGTCCAGAGCATCAATGTCTTGCTCAAGACGGTCAAGCGTATTGCCGTCTTTCGCCAGCTCGAAGACCGCTGTTGCGTAGCGGGCTGCAATGCCGGTGGAGATTGAGGCGGATTCTGACACGTGTCCCCTTTCCCACGTAATTTTTGACAAAAGCCAGACAGCTTATGCGTCGGGCCGATCTCGCGAGTGGGTCCCGCGAACAAATCAGGGGCGATGTAGCAGAGCTAGCAGCACCTCGCAACAGGGTAGGTGCAGAGAGGTTAAAGGTGACATTCGTTGTTTTTCAGAAGGTTAGATGGGGGTGCGACCGATTGCGTCTCTTTTAGGCACTGATTTGCAAGCTTTGGTTAACGATTCCCGGCCTCAGCCCGTCCTCAAATCGGCTTCGGCTCGGGTGACTTGATGCCGTCCAACACGCTCAAAGGCTTTCGAATTGCCTCGGGCAAGCCGGTTCTAGGTGGGGCAGGAACCTGTTTGGTCACCTCGACCATCAGAACGCCACCTGCGAACCGGTTTGAGACCCTCTTGCCGATCTTTTCCCAAAAGCCACTGGTCTTCAGCCAGAATCGCTTGTTGCTGGGCGGCTGGTACAGGGCTGCGGCGTGGCTTTTGGGTTTCAGCCCGATCGCGGCCAACATGCTTTCCAACTGACCCAGTGTATAAGGTCGCCCAAATCCAAAGGGCGTTTCGTCCCGCCGCGACCACAGGCCCGCCCGGTTCGGCACGATAAACAACCCGCGACCCTCAGGTGCCAGCACCCGGTAACATTCGTCCAACAGAGCAATCGGATGTTGGCTGGTTTCCAAGCCATGCAGAACCACCAGCCGATCTACGCTATCGGTTTCAACCGGCCAAAGCGTTTCTTCGCACAGGACCGACACATTGGGCTTGCCCGCAGGCCAAGGCATCACGCCTTGCTGGCCGGGCATCAGCGCAATTGTTCGACGGGCGTGGCCCAGATAGGGCCGCAACAAGGGGGCAGCAAAGCCAAAGCCTACTACTGTCATCTCTGGCGCCTCGGGCCACATGTTCATCATCTGGTCACGGATCGCGCGTTGCGCCGTTCGCCCAAGTTGGGTCCGGTAATAAAAAGCCCGTAAATCGAGCACATCAAGGTGCATTGCTCTCTCGGCTGCTTTGGTCAACAGTTGGGGAAACACTAGCGCTTGCCGAAGGGATTTCCCATGTCTTTCGAGATCGTCACCATTCCCTGTCTGTCCGACAACTATGCCTACCTTATCGTTAAGGGTGACAAGGCCGCTGTGGTGGATGCGCCGGAAAGCGGTGCCATCATTCGCGCTGTACGGGATCGCAGCCTGTCCGTGACAGATATCTTGCTGACCCACCATCACGACGATCACATCCAAGCCCTTCCGGATCTTCTGGCAGAATTCGGGTCAGACACGCGCGTCATCGGGGCCAAAGCCGACGTGCATCGCTTGCCGCCTTTGGATTTGGCCGTCGGCGAGGGCGACACGTTTCAGGTTTTGGGCGGCGAAATCCAGACCATGGATGTTTCGGGCCACACAATCGGTCATCTGGCCTTTTATATGCCCGAAGCCGGAACCGCTTTCACCGCCGATAGTCTGATGGCGCTTGGATGTGGTCGGGTTTTTGAAGGCACCATGCCCCAGATGTGGACCAGCCTGTCGAAACTTGCCGCATTGCCACCTGAAACGGTGATATGCTCGGGCCATGAATACACCGAAGCTAACGCCCGTTTTGCCATCACTATCGAGCCGGACAACCAAGCTCTTCAGGCCCGAATCCAGCGGATCAAAGCCGCAAGGTCCAACGGTGAACCAACCGTTCCATCCGTGTTGTCAGAGGAGCTTGAGACCAATCCTTTTGTCCGTGCCCACTTGGATGAGGTAAAGAATTGCCTAAATATGGCAGGAAGCAGCGACGCCGAAGCGTTTGGGGAAATTCGACGTCGCAAGGATTCGTTCTGATATCGCCACAATTTACCTCAATTTTTGGGCCATCCTGCGTCTAAATGGTAAAATGTGACCCCATGTGAAGAAAAAAACCTTGAAGGTTCGGGATTCTAACCGAACTCTAATACTATGAGGCCACGGTGTGCTGGGGCCAGAACCCCCGCATACCCCTGTTTAAGGAGCTTGTGCGCGTGCCAAGTTTTTCGAAGACCCTTGAAGATGCGATCCATGCAGCTTTGGCGATTGCCAATTCCCGCCGTCACGAACTTGCGACGCTGGAACATTTGCTGCTTGCCCTGATCGACGAACCTGACGCCGCCAAGGTGATGCAGGCCTGTTCCGTTGATCTGGAAGACCTGCGCAAGACACTGAACGATTTCATTGATGATGATCTGTCGACCCTTGTGACCGAAATGGAAGGGTCAGAAGCCGTGCCAACGGCAGCTTTCCAGCGCGTGATCCAGCGCGCCGCGATCCACGTCCAATCCTCGGGGCGCACCGAAGTGACCGGCGCCAATGTTCTGGTGGCCATCTTTGCCGAACGGGAATCGAACGCGGCCTACTTCCTGCAAGCACAGGACATGACCCGTTATGATGCGGTGAACTTCATCGCGCACGGTGTGGCCAAAGACCCGGACTTCGGCGAAACAAGGCCCGTATCTGGTGCGCCAGATTTCGAAGAAGACGCAGCGCAAATCTCAGGCGGTGAAGAAGAAGCCAAGGAATCGGCGCTGGCCAAATATTGCGTGGATTTGAATGCCAAATCCATCAAAGGCGACGTCGATCCCTTGATCGGGCGTGACCACGAAGTCGAACGCTGCGTGCAGGTTCTGTGCCGCCGCCGGAAGAACAACCCGCTTTTGGTGGGCGACCCGGGCGTGGGCAAAACCGCGATTGCGGAAGGCCTGGCCAAGAAAATCGTTGAAAAATCCACACCTGAAGTGTTGCAAGGCGCTACGATCTATTCTCTGGACATGGGCGCACTTCTGGCCGGAACGCGCTATCGTGGTGATTTCGAAGAACGCCTGAAAGCTGTCGTAACCGAGCTGGAAGAGCATGAAGATGCCATCCTTTTCATCGACGAAATTCATACGGTGATCGGTGCCGGTGCCACATCGGGCGGGGCCATGGATGCTTCGAACCTGCTGAAGCCTGCGCTTCAGGGCGGCAAGCTGCGCTGCATGGGCTCGACCACCTATAAAGAATTCCGTCAGCACTTCGAAAAAGACCGCGCCCTGTCGCGCCGGTTCCAGAAGATCGACGTGGCCGAGCCATCGGTTGACGACAGCGTACGTATCCTCTTGGGACTGAAGCCTTATTTTGAGGAACATCACTCGGTCAAATACACCGATGATGCGGTGCGAACGGCTGTGGAATTGTCGGCACGCTATATCAACGACCGGAAACTGCCCGACAAAGCCATCGACGTGATCGACGAAGCTGGCGCGGCGCAGCATCTGGTGGAAGAGAAGAAGCGTAAGAAAAAGATCGACGTGGCTCAGATTGAAAACGTCGTGGCCAAGATCGCACGCATTCCGCCAAAGAACGTCTCGAAGGACGATGCGGCTGTGTTGAAAGACCTTGAAGCATCGCTGAAGCGTGTTGTCTTCGGTCAGGATAAAGCAATCGACGCTTTGGCCAGCGCCATTAAACTGTCGCGCGCCGGTCTACGCGAACCTGAAAAGCCCATTGGCAACTATCTTTTCGCAGGCCCCACGGGCGTGGGTAAAACCGAAGTTGCCAAGCAATTGGCCGACACCCTTGGTGTCGAGCTTTTACGGTTCGACATGTCGGAATACATGGAAAAACACGCTGTTAGCCGTCTGATTGGTGCGCCTCCGGGCTATGTCGGGTTTGATCAGGGCGGACTTTTGACCGACGGCGTGGATCAGCATCCGCACTGCGTGTTGCTGCTGGACGAGATCGAGAAGGCGCATCCGGATGTGTTCAACATCCTCTTGCAGGTGATGGACCACGGCAAACTGACCGACCACAATGGCCGGTCGGTGGATTTCCGGAACGTGATTCTGATCATGACGTCGAACGCAGGTGCTGCCGACATGGCGAAAGAAGCCATCGGATTTGGTCGAGACAAGCGGACGGGCGAGGATACGGCGGCTATCGAACGCACCTTCACGCCGGAGTTCCGCAACCGTCTGGATGCGGTCATCAGTTTCGGGGCGTTGCCGAAAGATGTGATCTTGCAGGTGGTCGAGAAGTTCGTGTTGCAGCTTGAGGCCCAGTTGATGGACCGCGGCGTGCACATCGAGTTGACACGTCCTGCGGCCGAGTGGCTTGCGAACAAAGGCTATGACGACAAAATGGGCGCACGACCCTTGGGGCGTGTGATTCAGGAAGAGATCAAGAAGCCTTTGGCGGAAGAGTTGTTGTTCGGCAAACTGGCCAAAGGCGGTATCGTGAAAGTGGGCGTCAAGGAAGGCAAATTGGAGCTGCGGATCGAGCAGAAAACCAAGCGCATTTCCACGAAGAAAAAGCCACCTTTGCTGACGGCTGACTAAGCTTTGTCTGGATTAAGACAAAAGGCGCCCCGCTGATTGCGGGGCGTCTTTTTTGTTTGCGGCTTTGCCGCGATGCGTATTTTTAAAGAGATGAAGCCCTTAAGCGCGGCTCTCGCGGACGGTATCGATCATCAATTGCACGTTCTCGGGATTGGCGTCGGGTGTGATGCCGTGACCCAAGTTGAAAATATGCGGTCCGCCGGAAAAGGCCTTCACGATCCGGCGGGTCTCTTCGACCAGTGCTTCGCCGCCGTCCACCATGTGGTGGGGAGCCAGATTGCCCTGAAGCGGGCTGTCGGCTTGAAGGTGCTCGGCGGCCCAGTTCGCATCCACGGAATTATCCAGCGCAAGCGCATCGCACCCGGTGGCTTTTGCAAAACCGATATAGCGATCTCCGGCTTCGCGCGGGAAGGCGATGATGGGTGTGTCCGGATGTTTCGACTTGAGCGACGCTATGATTTTCTTGGCAGGTTCAAGGGCATAACGGTCGAAATCCGCGCCTTTTAGCGATCCGGCCCAGCTGTCGAACAGTTTGACAACCTCGGCCCCCGCTTCGATCTGATGCGACAGGTATGCGATCGTCGCGTCGGTGATCCGGTCGATCAGCGCGTCGAACACGGCTGGGCGCTCGGCCTTCAAGGCATGGGCGGGCGCTTGATCGGGCGTGCCGCGTCCGGCGATCATATAGGTTGCCACGGTCCAGGGCGCGCCTGCGAAGCCGATCAATGTGGTTTCTTCAGGCAACTCGCGCTTCAGAATGCGCAGCGTTTCGTAAATCGGGGACAGGTGTTCGTGCACATCTTCCGCCGGTTTCAAAGCATCCATGCCGGATTGATCGGTGATCGTCGACAAACGCGGCCCTTCGCCCGTGACGAACCAAAGGTCCGCGCCCAAGGCCTGGGGGATCAACAGGATGTCGGCGAATAGAATCGCAGCATCAAATCCATAGCGTCGGATGGGTTGAAGCGTGACTTCGGCTGCGAGGTCGGAATTGTAACAAAGGCTCAGAAAGTCACCGGCTTCGGCACGGGTCGCGCGATACTCGGGCAGATAACGCCCCGCTTGCCGCATCATCCAGATCGGCGGCGTGTCTAGAACCTCGCCTTGTAGTGTTCGCAGCAGTTTTTTCGTCATGCCTTTGGGTTCCTTACGATTTGGTGCGGTCGCCATCGGATGCCCTGTTGTCAAAAGTGTCAAGCCCGCTTAACACTCGGGGGTATGACACGACCCGATATTTCCCGCCCCTGCCGCATTGGAACCCGAGGCTCGCCACTTGCATTGGCGCAGGCCCATGAAACGCGGTCCCGACTGATGTCCGCTTTTGAATTGCCGAAAGAGGCGTTCGAGATCATCGTCATCAAAACCACCGGTGACACAATTCTGGATCGCCCTTTGGGTGAAATCGGCGGAAAAGGCCTGTTTACCAAAGAAATCGAAGAAGCCCTGCTGGACGGCGACATTGATTTGGCGGTGCATTCCATGAAGGACATGCCAGTTGATCAGCCAGATGGTTTGATGATCGACGCATGTTTGCCGCGTGAAGATGTGCGCGACGCTTTTGTCACGCTGGATGGGTGCAGTCTGTCGACCCTGAACGAAGGTGCGACAGTTGGCACGTCCAGCCTGAGGCGTCGGGCGCAATTGCTTCACAAGCGGCCCGATCTGAATATCGTCGAGTTTCGCGGCAATGTGCAGACACGTCTGGGCAAGCTGCGTGATGGCGTGGCCGAAGGCACCTTTCTGGCAATGGCGGGTCTGAGCCGTTTGGAGCTGTTGGACGAGGTCAACGCTGCGCCCATAGGCGAAGACGAGATGCTACCCGCCGTGGCGCAAGGTGCGATTGGTATTGAGCGGCGCGTTGAGGATCCGATGGTCTCGGAGTTGCTGGATGCCATCCGTCACCCCGAAACCGAATCCCGGTTAAGTGCGGAACGGGCGTTTTTGAAACGTCTGGATGGATCCTGTCAGACGCCGATTGCGGCGCTGGCCGAGTTGGACGGCGATCAGATGTCATTTCGGGGCGAGATTCTAAGACCAGATGGATCACGGGCCTATGCCGGGTCTCGGACAGGTGCCGCAACGGACGGTGCAGAGATGGGCCGGGATCTTGCAGAAGAGCTTCTTGCGCAAGCAGGTCCGGGCTTTTTCGACCCTTGATGCTGCAATGCAGCAAAATCATGCTGCGCAGAAAGATTTTGATTTTGCAGGATTTCCGCGTAAGCTGCACTGCAGCACAACGTCGGGAGGTCTGTGATGGCCGGTGAAAAGCTTCTTATCAAACGCTATGCAAGTCGGCGTCTCTACAATACCGAAACGTCGGACTATGTGACGCTGGAGGATATTGCGACGTTTATTCGGGACGGGCGCGATGTTCAGATCGTCGATCTGAAAAGCGGCGATGATCTGACCCGGCAGTATTTGCTGCAGATCGTGGCCGACCACGAAAGCCGTGGCGAAAGCGTTTTGCCGTTGGACGTGCTGACTGATCTGGTGCGCGCCTACACCACTCAGGCTCAATCCGTGGTGCCGCAGTTTCTGGAAATGAGCTTTGACATGCTGCGCGAGGGCCAGTCGAAGGTGATGGAAAGCATGACCAACCCCTTGTCGGCCATGCCCGGCTTTGACGCGATGAAGGCACAGCAAGAAGCGTTCTTGAAAGCGATGACACCAGGCTATGCCGGAAGCGATGACAAAACGCCGTCCGACGGCTCGGACGCGGCTGAACTGGATGTCATTCGCGCGCAATTGACTGCGATGCAAGAGCAGCTGGCCAAGATGGGAAAAAAGTAGCCCTGGCCAGCTGAAGGTTTTTTTACCTGAAGATTTGCCGCACGGTGTCGGCCATCAACTGAACCACCATCGCTTCTGACAGATAACCTGTTTCGTCCATGTTCCGCGCTGCCTGATAGCGGCGGATCGCGCGGCGGGACTTGTCGTCAAATACGCCATCGACCTTTCCGGGCTTCAACCCCAGTCCTTTCAGTCGTGCTTCGACGATCTGGCGCGTTCGCGGCGACAGATTCATAGATTGCTCTTCGCGGACCGCGGCTTGTTGCAGACCCGAATTGGCGCGGGCGTTTTCCAGATCCGTCAATCGAGCCAGTGCCTCGCCGCGGAAGCGCCCACCGGGGTCCGTATTCAGATATTCCTCATAGCCTTCGATCGTGTCGCGGCGCACCGCGACATCCCAACGTTGCCGGTCAATCGCAGAGGCGTCAGCACGTTTCTGATTTTCGATACGGTCAAGACGTTCACGGGCAATTTCGGCAAACTCTCCATCTGGATATTTTTCGATGTAGAGCCGCAAGCCGTCTTCGTTGCGGCCCGCACCCGTCTGATCCCAAAACGCAAGGTCAGCGGCAAGCTGTTGTTGTCGACGACGTTCCGCTTCGGCTTCCAACTCAAGGGCACGCGCTTCGGCCATGGTATTCAGCGCGTCAACTTGTGCGCGGTCCATATAGCCTGTCACTTCGAATTGCTCGGCCCTTTGCCAATCCGCCACAGCGCTCCGCGTTCCACGTCCGAAAATGCCGTCGATTCCGCGTGTGTTGAACCCCAGTAACGTCAGGTCCCGCTGAATGTCGCGTCGTGCGTCGCGGGACAGATCCAGTGCCTGCTCAGTGCGTTCAGCCCGCGCTTCGGGGGTATCCGTCAGCGATTTGATCCGGTTTTCCGCCATCCGGGCAAACTCACCATTTGGATGCGCTTCCAGATATCCTTCGTAGGCCTCAACCGTGTTTTCGCCGCTGGCCGCACGCCAGCCCAGAATATCGTCGCGCCGGTCATTGGCCGTTGTTGGGGCTTGCGGTGCGACCGCATCGATCAGGATATGTGTGTTTGGTGCATAGCCCGTTACGCTTAAGCCCGCTTGGCGTGCGGCCCCCACAAACGGACGACCTGGACGGGGCAGAGATTTACGCATAAAGGCGCGCATTTCCCGAGGAGCGCCAGCCAAAACAGTGACGCCTTGGGGTATGTCCAACTGTCCCAACCCCATCGTCATCAGCGGGCTGATGTCGGCATCCTGACCATCTGTGGCCAGCATCAAAAGCGCTTCACCAGGATGGGCAGACAGCCAGGCAAAAACGGTGGACAAGGGCAAAGCGCGTCCGGGCAACGTGGCCATGGGGCCGGCCTCGCTGTCGGTCGGCATGAAAAAGGTCTCGGTCGGCGTGTGAACAAAACGTCCGGATAGGGCGATCAACAGAGTTTCTGCATTCGCGGCGCGCTGGCCGAAATCAGACAAAACCCACAGAGTATCTTCCAAAGTCGCGTCTCGGCGACTGACGATTTCTACGCCCGCGCGTTCCAGATCCTCGACAGAAGTGGTGATCCCGTCTCCATTCCGGACATCTCGCATCGCGCGATAGTCTTCATTTCCGATCACCAAACCAATGGTTTGCGAGACAGCCGGCATCGCCGTCGTCATCAAAAGTCCTGCTAGAATAATCCCAAATCGCATGTCGCTTCCTCCCCGGTTGAGCGCGCTTTGGTCGAAGCCTAGACGGAAGAAACGGGGAAGGGGAAGGGGAAAGCCTGCTTGGCCGTCTCACCTGTGATGTTTAGGGGCGGAAGTATATCGGCGCCAAAATCTGAGTTGCATCATCACACAGGCGCAGGCCAGTCCAACCGTCAGGCCCAGCCAGATGCCGGGGCCCTCGAAGCCAAAGGTAAACGCCAAAAGATAACTGACCGGCAATCCAATGACCCAATAGCTGATAATCGCCATGATCATCGGCACCCGGGTGTCCTGCACGCCGCGCAACATGCCAAGGGCCATCACCTGTCCTGAATCCACCAGTTGAAACAAGGCGGCCATCGCCAGCAACGTGGCCCCGGCGACCAAAATGGCGGGACGTTGTGGGTCATCGGGGTCTACGAACAAGCCGATCAGGACCTCT
This sequence comes from uncultured Rhodobacterales bacterium, assembly GCA_964632495.1. Lineage (GTDB taxonomy): Bacteria > Pseudomonadota > Alphaproteobacteria > Rhodobacterales > Rhodobacteraceae > CALKXV01. Next base: position 13,597 of record CAZWDS010000047.1, on the reverse strand, counting down.
GGCACGGTCAGGAACAGGATCATGGTTGCACCCGCCGCGATCAGGGAAAGGGCCATCGCCGCTTGGCTCGAAACCTTCAACAACACACGGTCGTCTTTACCCCATGCCCGACCGGCCCGAACCGTGATGGCCTGACTTAGACCCACATGCATCATGAAGGTCAGACTGGCGATTTGCAGAGCGACACCGTGGGCGGCCAAAGCAACCGTACCTACCCAACCCATCATGACAGTCGAAGCTCCGAACAACCCGGTTTCGGCAAAGTTGGTCAGACCAATCGGCCAACCCAACTTGAACACGCGCGAAAAGAACTCCCAATCCGGCTTGTGCAGATTGCGAAACAACTCGTGCTCGGGCCGCGCCCGCACCGCGAACCATGCCATCAATACAAAACCCAAACTGCTGCCGACAAGCGAAGCCAGACCGGCCCCTTGGATCCCCAACTCGGGCATGCCCCAATTGCCGAAAATCAGTGCATAATTGAACAGCGCATTGAAACCGGCGGCAAAAAGGGTGACGGCCAAAATGATCCGTGGCAGTTCTAACGCGGACAGGTAGCTGCGCATGACAGACACCAGCAACGCAGGCACCATCGCCAGTCCCAGCCAAACCATGTATTGCCCGCCCAGCCGAGCGACCTCGGCGTCTTGCCCCATCCACAGAAAGATCGGCTCGAAAAAGAAGAAGATCGGCGTGACGACGACGCCATAGATCACCGACAACCAGATCCCCATGCGTGTGGCCCGGCGTACCTCGCGTTCATCATCGCGGGCCATCGCCGAGGCGACGATGGGCATCAGCGCCCAACCAAAGCCCGAGCCAAGAATGAAGATGATGAACCAGATGCCGCCGGACAATGACAAGGCCGCCAGCGACGGAATGTCATACCATCCGATCATCAACGTATCAGTCGTGACAATGGCCATCTGCGCCAGATGACTGGCCACCAACGGCAATCCAAGACCCAGTAAGGTCCGGGCCTGCCCGCGAAAACTGGGCGGCGCCGAGGGTGACACACTGTGTTGCATAAGACCGGCTATAGACGAGCGCTGACCACCCCGGCAAACGAATTCCTCAATCGTATTGAACCACCTCAACCTCGATGCCGTCGGCGTCATAAAAATAGAACCGTCGACCGGGATCATAATCTGCGTGGCTCTTGGGGGTAAAACCTTCAGCAATGACACGTTTCTCGGTCTCATCCAGATCATCAACAACGACGGCCCAGTGATTGAGCCCGCCCTTGGTGCGATAGCTATCTGCGGACTCGGATTGCGCTTCTTCAAACCGAAAAAGAGCGACATAACTATCTTCTTCGCCCACATGCACGGAATATCCCGTTTCCATACCGGCCCCTTCCCATCGAATGCGCCAACCAAAAACGCGCCCGATCCACGCGGCGGTTGCATGCGGATCGGACACAGTGAAGTTCAAATGTTCCAGACGTGCCATCGTAGGCTCCTATGATTAGCTCTGAAATCGTCGTAATTCCTCAAGTCAACTTGAGGTCAAGACATTTCTATGATCAGCGAAATCGAGCGCTCGCAGCGCACTTCTTTCATGAAACGAGGGGCGCTGCCCCTCGCGCTCCCCGGCGTATTTTACAAGAGATGAAATCCCGCCACAGACCTTCCTCTTGCCAAAATACTTCGGGGGAGGTCTTGAAAAGACCGGGGGCAGAGCCCCCACGCGCGATACGCGCAGATCAAAAGCGTGCGCTGAAAGCGCCCCGTTTGACTATTCGCGAATCTCTTCGGGTTTCACGCCCCAAAGCACGGCTTTGTCCACCCAGCCGCGGCTGCCGTTGGCATTGATCCGGCACCAGTCTTTGGAGCAATTGCCCAACCGGGCCACGACACCGGCTTCGGCATAAGCGTTCACTTCAGCTTCGTCTGCCGGTTTGACGCGCATCGGCGTCAGGTCCGTTTCGACAATCACGTGTCGGACGCCGGACAGCAACGAATAGTGGACCCAGCCGCCCTGACCATCGCGATCCTGAACCCGGCGCCAATGTCCGTGCTCTCCGGTGACCCGCAGTGGCATGTTGCGACGTTTGAACACCCAGTCGATCCGATGTGACAGGGACGGGCCGCGGCGCACGTTGCCTTCTTCGGCCTTTAGCGAAACATATCGCGGGATCGGAAGCTTGGTGACCTTGCCCCGGTCCTCGGCCCACAAGGGTGCCGCCAATAGAAAACAAAGTAATCCTGTAAGTGCCTGCGTCTTCATCACTGCCTGCCCCGTTTTTACGCGCCTTCAAGATGGCGTCTTGTGCCGGTGTCTGATCCTTGGCACTTTGCCACTAACTGAAGCCTATGAAAAGACGCGAGCACCCGACTTTATGCCCGACAAGCGCCTGAGTGTTGTTGTCTCCCGCCGTTTGCCCGAACCGGTTGAACGACGATTGAGTGAACTTTTCGACGTTTCGCTTAACCGCGACGACAAACCCATGAGCCGCGATGCCCTTGTTGCGGCTGTGAAATCGGCGGATGTGCTTGTTCCCACTTTGACCGATCTTATTGATGCGCCACTGTTGGCGCAGGCCGGGGATCGCCTGAAATTGATCGCCAATTTCGGAGCCGGCGTCGACCACATTGATGTGGCTACGGCGCGTCAAAGGGGCATCCATGTCTCGAATACCCCTGGTGTTGTGACCGAAGATACCGCCGACATGACCATGGCGCTGATTCTGGCCGTGGCGCGGCGCATCCCTGAAGGCCAAAGCGTGATGCAAAAAGGCGCTTGGGAGGGTTGGGCCCCCACGGCTCATTTGGGTGGTCGCTTGGGCGGGCGTCGTCTGGGCATTTTGGGCATGGGCCGGATCGGTCAGGCCGTGGCACGGCGGGCGGCGGCATTTGGCATGCCTGTCGAGTATCACAACCGGCGACGGTTGCGGCCCGAGTCAGAGGAAGAACTGGGCGCGACCTATCGCGAGAGCCTTGATCAGATGGTGTCCCGCGTGGATGTGATCTCGATCAACTGTCCGCATACGCCTTCGACCTTCCACTTGATGAATGCGCGACGTCTGAAACTTATGAAACCGGATGCGGTGATCGTGAACACCTCGCGTGGTGAGGTGATCGACGAAAACGCTTTAACCCGCATGTTGCGCGCCAAAGAAATTGCCGGCGCTGGCCTGGATGTGTTTGAACATGGGGCCGAAATCAATCCGCGCCTGCGCGAATTGCCCAATGTCGTGCTGTTGCCGCACATGGGATCCGCCACCGTGGAAGGCCGGATGGAGATGGGCGAACGTGTGATTATCAACATCAAAACTTTCGACGACGGACACCGCCCGCCGGATCTGGTGGTGTCGGCGATGCTCTGATGCGTCTGGTCGCTGTTGTTCTGATCTTGTTTGTTGCCGCCTGTGGGCGACCAATGACGCCGGTCGAAGAGCAGTTTGCCAAAGACGTTTTCGGCCCCACACTGGACACCTCGAAAGTCGTTGTGGCGCAAGGCGCGGGCCTTCTTCCGGCCTTTCCAACAAAGGTTACCAAGCGCATCTCAGTCAAAGGCACTGAACGGGCCTGCGTCCGCGTCCCACAACCCAAAGTCGCCGATCCGCCCCCGGCACAGGCTTTCGCGTTTCGCAACAAGATGCACTTCGACACCGGGCTTTATTCTGAAGACATGGTGTTGGAATGGCCGAACGCCCTGCGCGTCCCCCAAGCCTTGATCTTTGCGCATGAGCTGACCCATGTCTGGCAATGGCAAAACCGGGCGCGCACAGGATACACGCCGATCCGCGCGGCAGCCGAAAGTGTGCGCTGGATCGATCCCTATTTTTCACCACCCGGCGAAGCAGAGTTCTTTTCCTTTGGCTACGAACAACAGGCCGCGATTGTCGAAGACTACCTGTGCTTTGCCTTCGCCAATCCGAACCATCCGCGCCGGGATGTTCTGCGCGCCATTCTTGCCCCGGTCTTCCCCATCGACGCGTTAGACGCAAAGATCGGACGATGAGCCGGGCGGCCCGCAACATCGCGCTTTATCCCTGGTTCAAGTTCTTCCAGAATCTCTTGTTCTGGCAGGCCACTTGGTTCTTGTTTTTTCAATCCGAGCTAACAGCGGCCCAGGCCGTGCTGATCTATGTCTTCTACGACATTGCGACCACGGCCTTCGAAGTGCCGTCGGGGTATTTGTCAGATAGGGTAGGGCGAAAATTCACGCTGATCTTGTCAGCCCTAGCCGGGTTGGCCTCGACCCTGATGCAGGGATTTGGCTCAGAGTTTTGGATTTTTGCATTGGCGCAAGTCGCTTTAGGCGCGCATATCGCCTTCGCTTCGGGCACGGACAGCGCATTGTTATACGAATCTTTGGCGGACGAAGGGCGCGAGGACGAGGTTGAGAAACACGAACTCAAAGCCTGGCGGTACAATTTCGCGGCCCTTGGCATCTCGGCCCTGATTGGCGGGGCAATGGCTTATGTCGATCTGCGCTTACCCTATTTTGCCAATGCTGCGGCTTTCGCCCTTTTGCTGCTTGTCGTCTTCCGCTTCACCGAACGCGCCAAGACAGAACGCGTCACCCCCAGAACCGAACGCCGCCGCATCAAGGCATTGAAAAGCGCTTTGTCCTCGCCTGTCTTGCTGTGGCTCTTTGCCCTGTCGGCCCTGATGTACGGCTATAGCCACCTGCCGTTTGTCTTCGGGCAACCCTTTATCCTGACCGCGCTTGAACGGCTGGACCTAGCCGCGAATGCGCCCTTGGTCAGTGGAGCCGTCACGGCCCTTATGATGGGGGTCTCGGTCCTAAGCTCGTGGCTGGCCCCGGGCCTGAAGGCGCGCATGGGCCTGTTGGGCATCCTTCTTCTGGCCTTTGGATTACAGATCGCTTTGGTCAGCGGCTTGGCCCTGACCGGCAGCGCCTTGGCCATCGGGTTTTTGTTGATACGCATGGTGCCGAACAGCCTGTCACGCCCGTTCATTCTGGCCCGCATTCAGCCCGCACTGACAGATGAGGTACGCGCCACCTATCTGTCGATCCAAAGCTTGGTCGGTCGCCTCCTTTTCGCGGCCAGTCTGTTTCTGGCGGCGGGATCAGCCTCGGACGTTGGCCTCATGACCTATCCGGAAATCCGGCTGATCCTGACAGCCTACGCGGTGGTCGGTCTGTTGGCTTTCGCCGTTTTGCTGATTTTCGGGCGAAGGATTGCCCTAGACCTTCCGACCTAGAACCATTGCCCGGGCTCCATTAACCCGAGGTCCAACAACTGCTGCGACTTCCATTCAAACGGGACCGAGTTGTGCCATCGAAAGGTATTAATCTCGAACCGGCTGGCCGGGTTCCCGCGCAGGGCCTTGGCCGTACGAAACGAGGCCGTGGCCGCCGTCAGATTGTGGTGCCACGGACAAGAATAAGTGTTCAGTTCGTCGTCCGACCAAGTGTGATCCGCCAAAAAGGTGATATCGGGCCGCGAACGCACCAAAGCAATCCGATCAATCCGGCGGCGCGTGTCGTCGATGTGTTCCTCAAACCGCCAACGCAATCCGCCGTAGAAATCCAACTGTCGATCTTTCGGGCCGTCCTCGCCGTGGCGCGCCAAGGCATAATATCCCGATTGGTCCAACATCGCCTCTTCTAGGCAGACGGCATTGTCATGCTGACCCAAATCTCCGGCATACAAATCAACCACATAGGTCAGCATTGAAAAACGGCGCTCTTCCGTATGAAACGCCAACAATTCGCCAATCGTGCGGTTTTCACAGAACGGGAAGTACAGAAATTCGGCGTTGTAACAGTAGTAAAGCCACGACTTTTCCGGCAAGGCGCGGTTCAAGGCGTTGACGATTTCGACCGTGGCATGGGGACTGAGCGTCGCCGCATCCACGCGGATCACAGTTTCCTCCAACTCGACCGGTAGATCCAACTCGGGCGGCGCGAACAGCACGATGGTGCGAAAACCTAGCTTGGCATGGTGAAGTAAGGTCGCCACAACGGCAGCCTCATCTTCCGCAATCACAGCCGCTACGGGGCCTTTTGCACCCGTAATGGCAGAAGCGGTTTTCAAAGAACCAAGATCGGGAATGCGCATCAGGCTGCCTGTCTTTTGTCGCGTCCTGTTTCTATTCCACGCCGCCCGACCCCTTGGCAAGTGATGGCAGGGACGGTATGGAACCGGGTCTCAGATCCGGGAGAAACGGATGACCGCGCCAAAGAAGCTTTTCATCAAGACCTACGGGTGCCAGATGAACGTCTACGACAGCGAACGCATGGGCGAAGCCCTTGTGAGCGAAGGCTATGAGGCTACGGATCGTGCCGAAGACGCCGACATGATCCTATTAAACACATGCCACATCCGCGAAAAGGCCGCTGAAAAGGTTTATTCCGAACTGGGCAGGTTTCGCCCGTTGAAAGAGGCGAACCCGGATCTGAAAATCGGCGTTGCGGGCTGCGTGGCCCAAGCCGAAGGGGCCGAAATCATGGCCCGTCAACCCATGGTCGATCTGGTGGTGGGCCCGCAAAGCTATCACCGTCTGCCTGAGTTGGAGCAAAAAGCGCGCACCGGGGCCAAGGCTCTGGACACGGACTTTCCCGAAGAAGACAAGTTTGAACATCTGGCAGGACGACCCAAGGCCAGCCGCGGCCCGACTGCATTTCTGACCGTGCAAGAAGGCTGCGATAAATTCTGCGCTTTCTGTGTTGTCCCTTATACCCGCGGCGCCGAAGTCTCGCGCCCCGCCGACCGTGTCTTGACCGAAGCGCGTGATCTGGTTGAACGGGGCGTGCGCGAAATCACGCTTCTGGGCCAGAACGTCAACGCGTATCACGGACATGACGGCGGTCTTGCTGGGTTGATCCGCGATTTGGACAAGATCGACGGGCTGGAACGCATCCGCTTTACCACAAGCCACCCCAACGACATGGACGACGCTCTGATCGCGGCTCACGGCGAGGTAGAAAAACTGATGCCCTATCTGCATCTGCCAGTGCAATCAGGATCAGACCGTATCCTGAAACGGATGAACCGCAAACACACCGCCGAACAATACATCCGCCTTATCGAACGCATCCGCGCCGCGCGCCCCGATCTCTTGCTCTCGGGCGACTTCATCGTTGGCTTTCCCGAAGAAACAGACGCCGACTTCGAAGATACGATGTCGCTGATCGAAACCGTGGGGTATGGGCAGGCCTATAGTTTCAAGTATTCGTCCCGCCCGGGCACCCCCGCGGCAGAACGGACAGAAGTTGCCGAAGATTTGAAAGATGCACGCTTGCAGCGGCTTCAAGCCCTGCTGCGCGAACAGCAAAAGGCGACCCAAGACGCGATGGTCGGTCGTAAGATCATGGTTTTGCTTGAAAAACCGGGTCGTTTCGAGGGCCAAATGGTCGGGAAATCCGAGTATCTTCATGCAGTCCACGTGCAAACAGATCGATTCGCGGCAGGCGAAATTGCGCCTGTTCGTATCGTAAACTCCAACAGCAACTCCCTTTCCGGCGAGATTTCAGCCGATTAGGAAACACTCGCCCCTACGAAACCGCGCCGTTGCCTCATTTCAGCACAGAACGTGCACTAGCAAGGTTATGGGACGGGAGTAGGATGCAAATTATTGGAGTTTGGACATGTTCCAACAAATTAAATCGGGGCTTGGTCGTTTTTGGCGCGACACAGACGGTGCAGTCACAGTGGATTGGGTCGTTCTATTGGCCGGGATCCTTGGGATGATCTTTATTGTGATGGCCTCGATCTCGGGCGGCGTGCAAGTCTTCGGCCAAAAAGCAGGTGAAGAGCTTTCCGCTCGCGACATCGGCACGTACTAGACGCCGAGAAAAACTTGCAAGCGCCCGCTTTTGAGGCCGGGTGCGCAAGATCACGTGAAGCTTTCGTAAAACTTCACCAGATGTGCTTGCGTCTTGGGCCAAGCCTTGGCAGCATTCAATAGACACAGGGGACATTGGAAAACGGGAGTATCCCTATTTGACCAGCGCGCAAGGCCTGCCGAAATCATCTGATGATGTTCTTGAAACGCGGCTGGAGTTTCCCGACAACCGGCTCCTCATCGACCTTTTCGGAGAATTTAACCGCAACCTCGCCCAGATCGAGGAAGCGCTTGATGTTCAGATCGTGCACCAAGGCAATCAACTTGTCGCGTTCGGCGCCCCGTCAGCCTCGGCTAAAGCCGGCGAGGTTCTCGAAGCGCTCTATGCCCGCCTCGAAGCCGGACGTGAAATCACGCCGGGGGATATCGACGCCGAAATCCGCATGGGATCGACCCCAGACAAAAGCGCCACCGCCGATCAGATGGAACTGTTCCAAGGCGGCAAGGTTGAAATCAAGACCCGCAAAAAGCTGATCGAACCGCGCACGGAGGCGCAAAAAGCCTATGTACGGTCTTTGTTCGAAAACGAATTGGCCTTCGGCATCGGCCCTGCGGGTACCGGCAAAACCTATCTGGCGGTGGCTGTTGGCGTGAATATGTTTATTGGCGGCCACGTCGACCGTATCATTCTATCGCGTCCAGCGGTCGAGGCAGGCGAACGCCTCGGTTTCCTGCCTGGCGATATGAAAGATAAAGTCGACCCTTACATGCAGCCGCTCTATGATGCGCTGGACGATTTTCTGCCCGGCAAGCAACTGGCCAAACTGATCGAAGAAAAGCGCATCGAAATCGCGCCCCTAGCTTTTATGCGGGGCCGCACATTGTCCAATGCTTTCGTGGTTTTGGACGAAGCGCAAAACGCCACGACCATGCAGATGAAAATGTTCCTGACCCGTTTGGGCGAAGGCAGCCGCATGGTTATCACAGGCGATCGTACCCAAATCGACCTGCCGCGCGGTGTGCCCTCGGGCCTTGCAGATGCTGAACGTCTGTTGGGCAACATCGAAAAAATCGACTTCAACTACTTCACGTCTAAAGACGTGGTTCGCCATCCCCTGGTGGCCCGCATCATTGAAGCCTACGAAGCCGAAACCGAACGCCAACTCCAAAAGAACTGAGCGCCTGACGGCGCGCATGATGTTTTGCGCCTGCCTTCGGCATTCGCGGTGCCTCCGGCGGGCGTATTTATGAAAGAGATGAATGAAGGCCCGCTTTGGGTTTCATCTCTTTCAAAATACGCAACCGCGACGGGCAAAGCCCGGCGCAAAACAAAGACTCTATCCCGAGCCGATCAAAATGCCTGCTGCCAAGACCAGGGCGCCCCCGATGACAACTTGCAACGTTGCCCGAAAGAAGGGCGTTTCCATATAACGGCTTTGGATCCATGCGATGGCCCAAAGCTCGATGAAGACAACAACGATGGCGATCGTCGTTGCGGTCCAGAAGTCCGAGATCAGATAGGGCAACGCGTGGCCCAACCCGCCTACAGTGGTCATCACGCCCGAAGCTATGCCTCGTTTTATGGGCGATCCGCGACCTGAAATTTGGCCGTCGTCCGAGGCGGCTTCTGTAAAGCCCATGGATATACCTGCACCAACCGAGGCTGCCAAACCGATCAAGAAGGTGTTCCACGTGTCGCCAGTTGCAAAGGCCGCCGCAAATATCGGGGCCAGCGTAGACACGGATCCATCCATCAGCCCCGCCAAACCTGGCTGCACCCAGGTCAACACAAACTGGCGGTGTGCCTTTTCGTCTTCGTCTTCTTTGGCGTCGGAACTCAGATGTTTATCAACAAGGTTGCGCGCAGCCATGTCGTGGCCAGCTTCCGCTGCCGCCAGATCACCCAATAGTTTGCGCGTTGCCGCATCTTCCGCGCGCGCGGCCGCCAGTTCGTAGAAGCGGGCTGCGGCTTGCTCCATCGCGCGCGCTTCGCTGCGCATCCGGTCTAGACCAAGGTTTTCGACCAGCCATACTGGATTGCGTGAGTAGTATCCCCTCACATGTTCGCGTCGCAGCAGCGGAATGCGGTCACCAAAGCGCTTTTGATGAAGGTCAATCAACATCCTGCGATGTTCGTCTTCTTCAGCGGCCATACCATCGAACACCGCCGCCGAAGATGGAAATTCTTCCCGCAAACGATCCGCATAGGTTCGGTAAATGCGCGCATCGTCTTCTTCGGACGAAATCGCCAAAGCCAGGATGTCTTGCTCGTTTAGATCCTGAAAACTGCGTCTTCGGTCACGGCTCAGCATGCCAGTCTCTCCTTTAGAACGGTTCTAAAATGGGCCTTGAATCTCCGCGCCGCAAGCCCCAACTTGAAAAAACTGAACTGGATCGTTTATATTCGAACAAAGATCGAAAGGTAACCATGAACGCCCCTCAACCCGTTGTGAAGCAAGGCCGCAAGTGGTCGCAAGTTTTGGAAGGCGCCAGAACGGTGTTCATGCGGGATGGCTTCGAAGGGGCCAGTGTCGATGACATCGTGCGCGAAGCGGGCGTGTCAAAGGCGACGTTGTATAGCTATTTCCCCGATAAAAGACTGTTGTTTCTTGAAGTCGCCAAGATCGAATGTCAGGCGCAATCGGATGCGGCCGTGGCGCAGGTGGAAGCCTCAGGTGATTTGCGTGAGGGTCTGACCAAAGCCGCCACGCGGATGTCCGGGTTCTTTTTGTCGGATGTGGGCATGCAGGTCTACCGCATCGTGGTCGGAGAAAGCCAACGGTTCCCCGAAGTCGGGCGCGAGTTTTATCAGGCAGGTCCGGCTCGTGTGCGTGAGATTTTAAAGGCCTTCCTGCAAAAAGGCGTGGATGACGGCAAATTGCAGATCGATGATCTTGATCTGGCCGCCGATCAATTTCCCGAGTTGTGCAAGGCCGGTCTGCATTTGCAAATGGCCATCGGGCTGCGCGAGCGTCCAAGCACAGCCGAAATTGAACGCGTCGTCGCTGGGGCTGTCGATTTGTTTCTGTGCAAATACGAAGTCCGCAGATAGGCGGCGGTGAAACAACGCGCATTGCGGTCCATCTTGAAATGGTCGACCTTTGGAAAAATCGATTTGAAATGGATTGCAAAAAATGATCGAAGCTCCACCGACCTTGACCGTCAAAACACCGATGCGGCGACCAACCGACGCTCAAATCGCGGCATTCATGGATGTGCCGACGGGATTTGTCGTTGATGCGCTGATGGGCGGCGGTGCCTTGTCACGCCACATTCAGCAGGTTGGCGGTGGTCGCGATATGATCTGCAAAGCTGCGGGGCCCGCCCTGACCGTCGATTGCGGCCCTGCTGATGTTTTGGCGACATTCGCGGCGCTCAATTATGTGCAACCCGGCGACATCGTTGTGTCCGCCTTCGCCAATCATCAAGGCTGTGCTGCGGCAGGGGATCGCTTGGCCGCAATGATGAAGAACAACGGTGGCGCGGGCTTTGTCACCGACGGCCCGGTGCGCGACTATGAAGGCATCGTTGCTGTCGGCCTGCCGATCTGGTGCACGGGCCTTACCCCCGCGACACCGCAAAAGTCCGGACCGGGCACAGTTGGTTTTCCGATCCAGATCGGCGGACAAGAGGTGGAAACCGGAGACATGATCATCGCGGATCAGGACGGTGTCGTGATTGTCCCGTTCGAAAGGCTGGACGACGTCATCGCCAAGTTGCCCCAGATTCTTGCCTTGGAAACAGAGCTGGACGCCAAAGTGGCCGATGGCCTGAAACGCCCCCAGTGGGTAGAGGATTTGCTGAACAGCGAGCAGACAGTGGTTCTAAAAGACTAAGCAAACCCGCAAGATAGGCCGCGCGTTAGTCCACCCGGCGCACATTCAACTGATTGCCGATCTTCTTCGTCTCAAACCTTTGCAAGCCTTCGATCAGATCGCTCAGCTTTTTCTTGCCATAGGTCCGATGATCAAAATCCGGATTGTCCCGCGTGATGTATTGCCCCAACTGACCAAGAGTGTACCACTCGTCGTCAGTGTTGATCTTGTCCATCGCACGAATAATCAAAGGGATCGCCTCGGTCGGACTGCGCTTTTGCGACGTGGTGCCTTTTTCCGACGGAGCAGGCTCGTCCACGATGTTTTCGATCAGCACAAAGCGATTGCAAACGTTGCGCAAGCTCTCGGGTGCCTTCGCTTCGCCAACACCAATCACATCCATGCCCTGTTCGCGCACCCGGTTGGCCAATGCCGTGAAGTCACTGTCCGACGACACCAAAACAAACCCGTCAAACCGGCCGGTGTGCAAAATATCCATCGCATCAATGACCAGCCCGATGTCACTGGCGTTCTTGCCAACAGTATTGGCGCTTTCCTGATGGGCAACCAAACCCAATTCGCGCACTTTGTCCGTCCAGTTCTTCAACCGGCCCGAAGACCAATCCCCGTAAACCCGCCGCAAGGCGGGTTCTCCGAAGGTGGTGATCTCTTTCAGGATGGCCCCTGCGAACTTCGCAGGGATGTTATCCGCATCGATCAGAACGGCATAAAGCTTGCGTTCAGCCACTACTTCAACTCGGCGGCAGAGGTGATCACCTTGCCCAACAAGCCATAGTCCAAAGCCTCATCCGTGGTCAGCCAGAAATCCCGATCCATGTCGGCTGCAATCTTCTTGGCAGTCTGTCCTGTGGCATCCGCAAACATCGTGTGAAACCGCTCGCGCATAATGCGGATTTGCTCGGCCTGAATTTTCATGTCCGACACGGACCCGCCAATGCCCCCGCGCGGTTCATGCAACAAGAACCGCGTGTTCGGCAAACAAAACCGGTTCTCTTTCTTGGCCCCGATAAAGATCAAAGCCCCGGCAGACGCCACCCAACCCGATCCGATGCAACGCACCTCGGGTGTGATGAACTTGATCATGTCATGCACCATGTCGCCCGATTCCACGTGGCCACCGGGGGACGAGATGAAAATGTCGATCGGATCGTCGCTGTCTTCAGCCAAAGCGATCAGCTGCGTGGTCACTTTCGCAGCCAGCTTGTCGTCGATCCCGCCGGTCACCAGAACCGTGCGCGATTTGAAGAACAACTCACCCGCCTTCGGGCCTACGTCTTCCTTCTTGTCGTCGTCTTTCTTGTCGTCGGCCATGTCTGGCTGCTCCTCAAATCCGTTTCCCGGAATGTCGGGTCTGGGGCAGGGAATGACAAGGGGGGTTTAAGAAACCGTTGCGCTTACAAAAACCGGTGCATGATCAGCGCATCGGTATAAACGCCCGCGCTCAGCTTAAACGCCTTCGGAATCCGACCAATCACGCCAAACCCGGCGCGCTCCCAAGTCGCGACCGCCCGCAGATTGTTGGCCAAAACAAAATTGAACTGCATGGCCTCAAACCCAAGAACCTTGGCCTCATCCAGCGAAAACGCCAGCATCCTGCGCGCCACACCTTTGCCTTCAGCCCCACGCGCCGTCACATACCCGCAGTTGCACACGTGGGCCCCACCACCGGCCTGATTCGCCTTGATATAGAATGTGCCAACCGCCGTTCCATCCGCCTCGGCCAGATAAGCCCGTTCGGCAAACCAATAGTCCAGAGCCGCTTCCCGCGACATCATCGGGTCCACCGCATAGGTATCCCCGGCACGAAACACCGGCTCCAACATCGACCAAACAGCATCGCTGTCACGGGCCGGATCAACGTCACGAATGTCGACCGTCACGCCTCAGGCTTTCCTCTTGCCAAAAATACTTCGGAGGGGTCTGGGGAGGCAGAGCCTCCCCACTGGATAGCCCCCCCCCAAGCGGCGGGCCGTAAAAAAAAAAAAAACCGCCCGGGAG
>CAZWDS010000046.1:0-23976 GCA_964632495.1 uncultured Rhodobacterales bacterium | reverse complement strand
TGCAACAAATGTGCGCGCGAATGCCCCTCGGGCGCGATCACCGCAGGGCCGAAGCTGATGTTCAACGGCTACGAGATTTGGAAATCCGACAGCCAGAAATGCGCCACCTACCGGATCACCACGCCGGGGGGTGCCATGTGCGGGCGGTGTATGAAGACGTGCCCTTGGAACCTTGAGGGTCTGTTCGCCGAAAAGCCCTTCAGATGGGCCGCAATGAAAGTGCCGAAACTGGCACCGGCGCTGGCCAAGCTGGACGACAAACTGGGCAAAGGCGGGCTGAACCCGGTCAAGAAATGGTGGTGGGATCTAGAGATCGAAGACGACGGTGGCTATCGCCCGACCCGCAAGCCCGTGAATGCTCGCGATCTGCAAACCGATCTGGTGCTGAAATACGAAGATCAAACTCTGGCGGTTTACCCGGCCCCCCTGACCCCGCCGCCGTGGCCCTATCCCTATCCGATGGACCGCGAGGCCGGGATCAAAGCCTATCAAGACCTGATCACGCCTGCCGCTTACAAAGAACGTCTGGCCAAGGGCGACACGGACGGTCTGGCGCATCAGGTTCCGGATCACACCGACAGCCCGGTTTTGCAGATGGTTTTAACCAAGGTCGACCCACGCGGCGGGGACGTCACGATCTTCGAGTTTCGCGATCCCGACGGCGCCGACTTGCCCGAATGGACGGCGGGCGCGCATCTGGACATCGTGGTTTCGCCCGATTTTCTGCGGCAGTTTTCCATGTCCGGTGACCCCGCCGACCGGTCGGTCTATCAGATCGGTGTGCTGCGCGAGGACGAAGGGCGTGGCGGCTCGAAGCTGATGCATCGCATCTTTGCGGAAGGCCGACGGGTGTTTTTATCCAAACCAATCAACCACTTTCCCTTGACCGAAGAGGCCACGAAAACCATTCTGATGGGCGGTGGCATCGGAGTGACGCCAATGCTGGCCATGGGGCATCGCTTGCACGCCTTGGGTCGGGACTTCGCCCTGCACTATTCGGTGCCATCCCGGGACAAGGCCGCTTATCTGGCCGATCTACAGGCGGCCCCTTGGGCGGACCGTGTGCATCTGCATGTCTCGGAGGAAGGCACCCGCGCCGATCTACCGACCATCCTTGGCCCCTATACGCCCGGCACCCATGTCTATACCTGCGGACCGGATCGCTTCATGAGTGCGGTGATCGACACCGCCGAAGCCCAGGGGTTTCCCGAAGAGGCGCGACATCTGGAATACTTCTCGGTTCCCGAACAACCCGATTACGAAAACCATCCCTTTACGCTAAAACTGGCCCGCACCGGTCAAACGGTTGATGTTCCTGCCGACAAATCCGCGACGGATGTCTTGGCCGAGAACGGCATCGCCATCGACGTGAAATGCTCGGACGGGCTGTGCGGTGTTTGCAAATGCGGCTTGGTCTCGGGCGATGTCGAACATCGGGATTTCGTTTTGTCCGGCAAGCAACGCGAAGATCAGATCATCCTGTGCCAATCCCGCGCCGCAAAGCCAGATGGGGTGATTGAGGTTGATCTCTAAGGGATCAGGCGCGGCGGGTTGAGACGGCCGGAACGTCGGCCTCCTCGGTACCAGACGACAAAATGCGATACAAAAGTTCGGCCAGACTGGAGGTTTCCGTCTTGGCATAGATCGACCGCAGGTGCGTGCGCACGGTTGCTTCGGTCAGCCCCAGCTCATCCGTGACGCCTTTCACTGACAGGCCGCGCGACAACAACAGGCACACCCGAAACTCGGCCCGGCTTAGCCCGGCTGGATTGACCATGCCAAGGATCGGCGTGTCCCACTTAAACCGCTCGGCTTGAACCGCAGCACGTGCGCGCGCCACACGATCATTCATGCGCGTATTCGACACCAGCCCCGTTTGCCGCCCCGCCCAAGAGCGCACGATCGTCGGCAAAAGCGTTTCGAATTCCAGCTTTTCACTGCGCTCCAAGGCCCGCGTGAAATGGAATTCGATATAGTCCGATTGCTGTGCATTGCTGGCCAAAAGTATAACAACAATTTCAGACATATCGCGGGATTGACGCCAGTTGTTCAGCGTATGCGTTGCTTCCCATTGGCTATCATCCACATGATCGCCAAGGAACCAAAGCGTAGAGGCCCGCGCCTTGTCATAGAAATAGCCCAGAACGTCTCGCGCCAAAGCCCGGGTCAAGGCAGGATAGTCGGCATCATCGCGCAAAGGATCGGTGATCGCGAAAGTGCGCGGGCGGTCTTCGGTTTTCAGATGACGGGACAGTGCAGCGCATTCCGCGCCAAATCCGGCGGCCAAGGCTTCTAATGCGTCCGGCAAAGACATGGCACCGTGCAAACCGCCGCACCAGGTGGCAATACCATCCAGAACCCGCAGTTGCGGACCCAGTCTGGCCTCGGCCAGTGTATTGCTTCCTTTCGCAGTCACTCTCACACTCCCAGCGACACGCGGCTTTCTCCACAACAGGTGGAAAGACCCTTTGTCCGATCTTACCGGTAAACCAGCTTAGGATGATCGACCTTGCCAACATCTCACCAGAATAGAGCGTATTTAGTCAAGTTGGGCTGAGGGGTCAAATTTTGAAAAATGTCGCAAATATGAAATTGTTGCCAATAAGCGCCTAATATTGGCTGAAAATACAGGATTGTCGCCAGATACGCACAAATCGAACCCAGACCAGGGTCGTCTAGCTGAAGGTGGTGGTCCAGCGAATCGCAATGGGTCCAAGGATCAACAGAAACAAGGCCGGCAGCATCAAAGACGCCATCACGCCCGACATTTTGACCGGCAGCTTGTTGGCCATCTCTTGAGCCTTCAGTTCGCGCGAAATCCGCATTTCGCCGGAATACGTGGTCAACGCATCGGACACGCTTGTGCCAAACTGGATCGATTGCAGGATCACACTGGCGAAAGACGCCACCTCGTCGACATTGGTTCGGTTTGCCATATCCATCAGCGCTTTCTCCCGGTCTCCACCAGCGGCGACTTCAAGCTGGACCAAGCGAAATTCCTGCGCGATGGCGGGCGCTGTTTCTTCCATTTCGTTCGATACGCGCGTCATGGCCGCATCAAACCCCAGCCCCGCCTCAACCGCGACCACCATCAGGTCCAAGGCGTTTGGAAAGGTCTCGGACACTTCCAACTGGCGCTCATCCACTTTCGAGCGCAGCCAAAGCGATGGCGCAAAAAACCCGACCAATAGCAGGCAGGTCAAAAGGTAATAGGTCAGCAAGGTCCCCTGCGGGCCTTCGAACCAATTGCCAAGATTACCGGGCAGCGGGATCAGAGTGGCTTGGTGCAAGATCAAAAAGAGAAGGAATATTCCCGGTAAGGCAATCGCCAGCACCACGCGCAGAGCATAGTATTTGGCGATGGCATTCTGACCCACCATGCCTGCGTTCATCAGCTGGCGTCTGATCCGTGTGCGTTTTTCACGGTTCTGGGGCATCAGGGCTTTCATAAAGCCCTTCGGGTCCACATCTGCGTTGTTCAAAAGCCCGGCTTCAAAAGCCGAGCGACGGTTCGACGGCTTGCCGGTGTGATACCGCCGTCCCACCGGGTTTTGCGCAATAAGACCACCGAAAAATCCGTAGACGATCAAAAGCGACCCGATGACAATGCCGATGATGGCCAGTTCTCCAGTGGCGCCAAGGCCGCTGAATAACGAAAGAATGTGGTTTAAAAATTCCATTTTTAGAACCTGAAATTCACAAGGCGGCGCAACAAAAGCGCGTTCAGAACAGTCAGCACAACAATCGCAATGCCAAGCGGCACCGCTTCGGGCATGTCCGCGATACTTCCATAGTAGCTGGGCGTCATGATGTGCATGGCGATGAAGATCAACACCGGAATAAAGCTAAGGAACGCCGCTGTCAGGCGTCCTTCGGCAGTGAGCGCGGTGATCTTTTTGCGCATCGTCAGCCGGTCACGGATGGTGCGGGACAAGACGTTCAGAACGCGGGCAAGGTCCCCGCCCGTGCCGTGCTGAATGGCAATGGCGGTGGATAGGTAATGCACGTCTTCCTGATCGATCCGAGCGGCGAAATCGCGAAAGGCTTCTGTCAGATCGTCACCGAAACTCACCTGATCCACCACGATGCCGAACTCGGATCCGATGGGATCGGGCATTTCACTGGCGACAGACGCCAAGGTGGTGTTCAAAGGGTGCCCAACTTTCAATCCCCGCGCCATAAGATCCAAAGCGTCCGGCATCTGTTTGACCAGCAACGCCATCCGTTCGTTCCGCTTCATGCGAACCTGCAAAATCGGCGCGACCAACCCCAAGAGGATCCCGAAAGCGGCAGCGTTCAGCGTCGTGAAAAACTGCGCGGCAATGATAAATACGGCAACCGCGGCCGCCAGACAGGTGACCAAAAACGCACCCGGCGCCATAACGATCCCCGCCTGCCGCAACACCAAGGGCAAGTCACCGACAAAGGGAAGACGCTCGACAAAACTACGCTTTTCCGTGGGCTTCAGGATCTTCAGAATTTCTTCGGTCGTCGCCCCCTTCTGAATCAACTGCATCCGTCGGCTCTTGGCCTTTTCAGCGTTTTCAGACCGCGACAACATCTGTCGTACGCCTTCAAAAATCAGCAACACCCCGACAAAGGCCAGAATGTAGACGACGAATTGAAGGTCGACCCGGTTGAGGAAATCCTGAAAGCTCATGCTGTTTTCTGCCCCCGGTTCAAAAAGCCCGATGGATCAACGGTGATGCCGGCCGCTTCCAATACTTCCGAATTCTTCGGGCGCATGCCTGTCGCGACAAACTCGCCCAGCACCTCACCGTTTTCACCGCGCCCCGTACGACGGAACAAAAAGATGTCCTGCATGGTGATGGTGTCCCCTTCCATGCCGGTGATCTCCGAGATGCTCATCACCTTGCGGTTGCCATCGGCCAAGCGGTTCAGTTGGACGATAAAGTTGATACCCGACGCGATCTGCGACCGGATCGCCATCAAAGGCAGATCAAGCCCGATCATCGACACCATCTGTTCAATCCGCGCCAAAGCATCCCGCGCCGTGTTGGCGTGCACCGTGGTCATCGACCCATCATGGCCGGTGTTCATCGCCTGCAACATATCGAAAGTCTCCGAGCCCCTGACTTCGCCCACGATGATCCGGTCCGGGCGCATCCGAAGCGCATTGCGCACCAGATCGCGCTGCGTGATCGAGCCTGTTCCGTTCGGGTTTGCAGGCCGTGTTTCCAAGCGGACAATATGATCCTGCTGCATCTGAAGTTCGGCCGCATCCTCAATCGTGACGATGCGTTCTTTGTCATTGATCGAGCGTGACATGGCGTTCAGCAACGTTGTCTTACCCGAACCGGTCCCGCCCGAGATCAGGATGTTCATGCGGGCTTCCACCAGACCTTGCAAAAAGTTGGCGCCATTTTCTGGCAAAGAGCCAAGTTCGATCATCTTGTCCAGAAGGATCGGTTTCTTCGAGAATTTCCGGATCGACAAGGACGGCCCGTCAATCGAACAAGGCCGGATGATCGCGTTGACACGGCTGCCGTCTGGCAAACGCGCGTCGACCCAAGGCTGGCTTTCATCGACGCGTCGGCCAATGGATGACACGATTTTGTCGATGATCCGCAGCAAGTGCCGTTCGTCCCGGAAGCGTACTCCGGTTTGCTCCAAAACACCGAAGCGCTCGACGTAGACCTGATCATGCCCGTTCACCAGAATGTCGTTCACAGTCGGATCTTCCAGCAAGGGTTCAAGCGGGCCATAGCCCAGAACCTCGTGCATCAACTCATCCACAATAGCCTTGAAATCTTCGGACCGCATGGGGCGCTTTTCTTCGGCCAAAACGGCTTGGACCAGATTGGCGACTTCGCGGCGCAGTTCGTCGGTTTGCACCTTGTCGATGACGGACAGGTTCAGGCGTTCCAGCAAGGCTTCGTGCAGGCGGCTTTTCAATTCCAGCCGGTCCGACAAATCCTTGTCGCGCGGGTTCAAAGACTGCAACGCCGACGACGTCACGGCACTGGCGGCTTCCGTCGGACTGGTTTCGGTGCCGGGCGCTGGCTGCCCGCTGGTCGTTTCGTCGCCTTTTCCGAATGCCTTGAACATCAGATCGTCTCCTTACACACGCGCTGCGGCATCTTTGGGCAGTTGCGCCAATGTCGATTTCGCCAAAGCAGAAATTCCCTTTGCCAAATCCGAACGCCCCGCCACTTCGGACACCGGCTTGCCATAGTCGATCGCGGTCCGTGCCGCCCGTGGATCATCCGCGATCCAGTGGTTAAATGCGGCGTCCAGCGCCTTCGCCGCCTCACGGTGGTGTTCGCGCAGCATCATCGGTTTCTTCTCGCGGTTGACGATCAGCTCGATTGGCAAAGCAGCATTGTCGGCCAGCACAAAATCCATCAAGCGACGCGAGGCCCGCACTGCAGGCACCGTCATGTCCATCACAATGTACAACCGGTCGGTTTCGGTCAGCACGGGTTCGATCCAGCCAACCAAAGCCCGCGGCAAATCAACCACCACATAGTCAAACATCGTCTTCAGCGTGGCGATCAGACTTTCAACCTGCACAGGCTGCAAGGAATCCAGCGGCGCAAACCGCTGCGGGGCGGCCAGCACGGCCAAGCCCGACGGCAACCGCACAAGGGATTGTTCGATCCAGTTGGCATCGGGCAAAAAGCTTTCGACGGCCAGTTGCAACAGGCCCTCTTGCTCATCCACATCCAGAAAATCGCCCACGGTTCCGAACTGCAAATCCAGATCGACAATCACCACACGGTTGGTCGCTTCTTTCTTGAAGGTGCCGCGCTTGTCCAAAAGCTGATCGGCCAGATTGACCGCAATCGTCGTCGCCCCGATCCCGCCACGCGCTTGCTGGATCGCAATCATCTTGCCGCGCGTTCCGGCATTCGAATAGCGCTCTTCGATCACCGCACGTTTGCGCGCAATCCAATGACTGACCTGCTCCACGATCTCGTTGCCGGTTGATGGGAACGGCAACACATCGTCAACCCCTGCCCGCGTCAAAGCCCGCGCTTTCGACAAAGGCAAATCGGCGTCGGTCAGGGCCAGATAGATCGTGTCGCTTGAGCGCTGGTCGGTCAGAACCTCAACGGCAGACAAGTCTGCCGCTTTGGACGGGTCGGTCGAGAAAATCACGATGTCATGGTGGGCTGCCAGATCAACCGCTGATCCGTTCATCTGGCTGATGCTCATATCCTCGCGGTTGATCCGCGCGCCTTCGATTTCGCCCAATGCCTCCGAGACAGCGGTTGAAACTGCGTCGTCAGCAGAAATCAAAAGTATAGAACTGGTGCTCATGTAAGTGTCCTTTGGTCCATAACGATCACCCGCGCCCGCCAAGGTTCAGATCCTCGGCCGGAATAGTTGCAGAGACCGCTGGAAACGGTATCGACGCGCCTTCGCTTGGCACGCCAGTTGTGTCAGATGCGCCCGCAGTCGCAGCAAGTGCCGACAACGGAGTTATGAATGTAAATCGAAAATCGCCAAAGCTGCCGCCATCGCCAGCCGCACCGACCAGTTCTGCGGTGATCAAAGGCGTGTAGGGACCGCCCAGAAACCCAAGGTCTTCGCTATAGTCATAGCGTAGCAGGACATTCGCATTGGTGGCATTCTCTGGCAGGAAGGGCCGCACTGCGGTCCAGATTTCCGAGGCCGTGGCAACCGCTTCAGAACTGCCCCCGTTTGCGCCCGCCAAGGTGCAAGGTGCGGGCGTGGCTGCCTGACAAACCCCCGGCTGTGCGCGGCACAACGTGCCAGATGGCACTGTGTCGTCAAAGGCATCGGCGCGCAGGTTTACCTCTGGCACGCCTGCACAGACAGCCGGACGCACAGCGGCAATCCGGGCGGCTGTTTGCATGGCCTTCTCGGCCATCACCCAATTATACGCCAACCGTCCAAAATCCAGAACGGCGAAGAAGATCAACAGGAACAGCGAAATCGCAATGGCAAACTCTACCAACGTGGTGCCGCGCTCGCTGCGGTGAAAGCGTGAGAAAGACTGGCGCATCATAGTCCGAACACCCGCGATTCATCGACGATGTTCGTCACGATCCGGTCCAGAACCGGTCGCCCGTTCAGCTCTAGCACGTCCCCAAGCGGCAATGTGATTTCAAGACGCGCCTGGATCCGGACAATCGGCACTTCGGCCTGACGATAGGCGCCCGGACGGACCACACAGCGATAAGACGACACAACACGGCGCACACGGATATTCGTCGGCAGCACCCCGCTTTCGTTGAACAGGCTGCTGCGCACGATGGTCATGAAGACATCATCCGAGTTCCCGGTCGCAATCGCCAAAACACTGCCGCCGCCATCCACCTGTCCGTCGCAGATGTCTGCGTCCAAGGTCCGCGCTGCAAACCGCGTTGCATCCCGCACGCCGGACACGGCCCCCTGATAGTTGAAGAAGGTACGACCAAACTCGACGATAACAAAGAACGCCAAAAGGAAGATCGGCAGGAAGATCGCGAATTCGACCAAAGCCACGCCATCATCCCGGCGACCAAAGCGGCGCAGCACTGATATGAGAGTTTGCGCTCCCATGCCGTTACCGGAACAACTGCACAAGGTTGCGGAACGTGCCGTTGGTCAACGATCCGCCATCGTTTTGCAAACCGCCGCTGATGACTTCGACGTACATCGACATATCGCCATCCGAGGCACTGCCCGTTGCAAGGGATTGCATGAACAGTTCGACAAACCACGTCGCCCGCGCCGTCGGCGTGCCATCCAAAGGCTGTGTGCCACAATCAACAGCAGCCGCAATGAAGGTGCGGCGACGCGGATCAATCGAGGTGTCTTGCGAGCAGCGCGGCAGTGACGTGGCATCACGCGGAACCAGTGTGCCATCAGGGCGCAGAACTTCCAAAAGATCGATGGGGCTTGGGCGCAGGGGTGACGACACTCCGGACAGATCGACCGCATTGCCCAGATAGGCTGCCGCCGGATCCTCGAAATAAGCCGCCGCCACCTCGGCGTTATAATAATTCCAACGCGACGCCCCGGACGGCACAACCGGATAGATCTCGTATTCCGCGCGGCGCGGATAGGTCGCATCACCCGGGCGGAACGGATCATCAATGTGATATTCGTTGCCCAGAATATTCACCTGCTCTAACGGCTCAACAGTTCCGATCGTCAAGTCATCAACCGAGTAGTTGGTGTCAACGTAAGTGATCCGCGCGTTGTTCCAGTTTCCATCTCCCACACGCAGGTCGCCATTGAACGACGTACAGCCCGCGCCACCAGAGGCGAAGCAATCATCGGGCAAAAAGTCGGTGGCTTGCGTAGAGGGGTCGCCGCCCGATGGGGTGCACATGCCGCTGTCCGTAAAAGGCTTTGTGACAATGGGAGACGCCGGGAATCCGGCGTTGTTTCGCAAAACACGTACACCGGGCAAATAGCGGTCCATGCGCACATTGAAGTACCGCTCTGAGATATCTTCGACTTCGCCGTCCTGCAGAGACAACGCGCCGTTCTCGATACATTGCGTTCGACGGGTCGCGACCGTCGACAGGCAGTTGTAAAGTTCGGGGCCGATTGCGCCAAAACATGGGCTGGCCGTATCCACCGCTCCACCGATGTCGATAAAACCCATACTGCCCGGACCCCAGTTCGAGGCCGCGCCCGAAGCTGTCGTCAACTTGATCGTGTCACCAATATGATTGGCCGGGTCCCAAACACCATCGGTATCAACACCGGTTTGGGCGGGCGGCATGCAGAAAAAGACAGGCGTGGTGTCACAGGCCATCCCCGAGAACCCCGCAGTGGCTTCGGCAGCAACGTTCGAGTCTGGCAAAGGCGCCGAGGAAAACACCGTCAGTATCCGCGCAAACGACCAATCCACAGACACCGGCGTGACCTCGACCCGAGCGAACCGCGCAGACCGGTCATTTTCCGGCAACGCACGATCCAGACTGGCCGTCCAAAGCGTTTCGTTGGTGGGCAAGTCGGCGTAAAAACTCAGCGTGAAATCATCGGGGCCCGTCAAATCCCGGTTGCCTTCGCCAAAGGTGTGGCTGTCGCGGATCAGCTGGTTCGCAGCAGTTGTGGCCCGCGCAATTGCGCCCGGCATGCCATCCAATTCCCCGGCAGCGGCCAAGGCCACGTTGTCGGCATAGGTCTGAAGTTCGGCTTGGGTCGAGGCGCGTTTACCCAGATCAAATGACAAGGCGGCGATCAGAAAAATGGCGGCGCAGCACATCGCGAAAAACACCAATAGCGCTCCACGTTCGGCCCCGAAGAACCGCTGCAATTGTCGCCTTAGCCCCCCGACCATGTCACCTCTTCCAATGCACTCTGTCTCGTTTGACGATGCGCGTTTCAGGGTTCACCCCCAAGCAAACCCTAGTTGTTATCCTGAATCTCGACCTGTTCACTGTTGCCGATCGCCCGATTCACCTTGACCGTGCGCTTTACCTCTTCTTCCGGTTTCGCACCTTCGCGAAGAATGTCAGACAACCGAATAGATTCCAGCGGCGCATCAACCACGTTATCCAATGTGCGCAAAGACAGGCTAAGCGTCCCGGCTCTTTGCGCCAAAGCCAGCTTTTGGCCCTGCTCTGGCGTGACCTCAACCGTCACCGTCTTGGCGATGTTGGTCGAGTCGTTCAACACGTCCGCCTGTTGATCGACACCGATGATCCGGATGTTCTGCAAAATTGTGACCGCGCGCAAACGGGCGCCGCTGCCTTGGGTCATCAACACATCAACCGTGTCCCCGGGCGTCACAAAACCACCCACGGCGGTTTGCGCGTTCACCTTAATGGCCATCGCACGCGTGTTTTTACCAAGGGTTTGAACGATCGTGACCTTTTCCCCAAAGTCCGACACCTTGCCCGACAACACCAACTCGCCCTGCGCCATGGCCCGCTTGGCGCGACGCGGTTCATCCCCATTCGCGGGCACCAGCGCCGAAAAATCCGAGAACGTGCCGGGTGGTACTGCATCCACCGGCCATTGGATCGTGGTCAACTTACGCGCCAGAATCGGTGTGCCAAAAGGGATATCTTGCCCCGCCACCACCACGCTGACCAACTTCGGTTGCTGCGGATCAATCGACGCGGTTGCAGGCTGTACCTGCAACAATTCACGCGACGCATAAATCGACGCCCCAGCCAAAGCCATGCCGACCATCGTCACCAAAAGCGATTGCAATCGCATTATCTTTCTCCCCGGCACAATCGGGACGCTTCTGCCCCGTGTTCACAAAATAAGAGTGCTTTAAAACGCACTTGTCGTTTCTGAAATCTCGTTTCCAACGGCTGTCGCCAAGGCACCCAGTGTCGCGCCTCCAACGATGATCACAACCAGAAGAGCGATCCCATATTCCACCAAGGTGGCACCGGATACGCATTTGACAAAATCAACGACTTTAGTCTTCAGACGCGCACGCATGTCGCCCCTTTCAACAGTTTCCTGATACAATACCAACGTTCTGCAACTCGTCACAGGCGAAGTTCATGTTGGCACCCGTCTGAGTGCCCAAAGCCACCAAGGCGGATCCACCAAGGCTGATGACCAAGATCAAGGCAACCCCGTACTCGACAAGAGTGGCCCCATCTTCACTTCTTGAAAATGTCTTCAGCATTTTGATCGAAGCTTTCACACAAACGCACATAATCTTGCGAACATGCTGTCCGCCCGGGTCTCGTTCCAGGCGGACAGCATAAAAGAGTCGCGGTTAACCCTCTTCTTGGTCCTCACAAGTGTTTTCCAGCCCCTCGATTTCGAGGTTCGCGCCAGCCACCCGATCGCAAGCCACGTCCATGTTGACGCCCGTCTGGTTCGCCAGCGTGACCAAAGCACCGCCACCCAGAACAATGGCAAGCAGCAAAGCTACGCCATATTCCACCAGCGTGGCACCACTCTCAGATTTTCGGAAATTAAGGAAAAAACTGCGCATATCAAACTCCCTACATACGCCTAATCCACAGTCCACACAGCGCTTGCGGGAATGCAGATCTACAAAAAAGCCGGCGTTGTCCCCCCGGCACGTTAGCCAACCTTAAAGATTGGTATAAAGAACCGCATCATCGGTTCAGATGAAAAACACAACCCAAAGTTGTATTTTAGACAAAAATAAGGCAAAACCTTGCCGATCATGCAGCACTTTACCTTGAGCATTAAAAAAGTTGACCGTGAAGGGGCCTCAACATGCTGTGGGCGATTCTATTTTAGTGCCTGTGCCCCCCGGGCATACCCGGCAAGAATTTGGTCAAATAACTCTGAATAAATTGCTGATATTAAACGCATTTCACTCCGGCGACCTGCACCTTAAACCATGGTTGAACAGCTGTGGATATCTTTGTGGGCAGATCGCATTTCTTCAAACTGCTTGAGGTATTCGGACAAGACACTCGCCCTAACTTTGCCGTCCTTCAGACCGAGGTGACGCGAAATGACCTTTCGAGCAGCCGTACACCGACACTATTCTGCCAAAGCACGCGGCAAAGATCATCACAAGGGGTCGCCAAAGTAAGGACGCGTGATGAGTACCGAAAAGAAACCGACTTCCCGTCAAACAAGCCGTTCGGAAAGTCTGCCAGAGAAAAAACCGCAAGAAAAACCAACCAAAGACAAGCCTGAAAGCTATCGCATTCAAGACTGGGCTTCGATCTGATCTTTCTGTCTGACGCGCCGGGCTTTAGGCTTGGTAACCATGACAGAGCCGGTTTCTTCGATCCGCAACTTGGGCCCTGCGTCTGACGCATCCTTTGCGCGTGCAGGTATTCATACGGCCGCGGAGCTGCGTGCTCTTGGTCCGGACAAGGCTTATGCGCGTCTCTTATCAGCAGGATCGCGCCCGCATTTCATCGGCTATTATGCCATGGTGATGGGCCTGATGGGGCGTCCCTGGAACGATTGTCGCGGACCCGAGAAAGACGCTCTGCGCGCCCGATTTGACGCCATTTGCAAGACTGCCAAGCCCGCAAACCCATCCGAAAATGCGATCGAAGCTTTCCTAGATGAAATCGGCGTTGTCGCTGTAAAAGACTAGGTTAGCATTTAAGCGCAACTTATTCAGATCATGTCGAAAATGTCTTCTTCACCTTCCACACCGTCCACGTAAGCGAGGGTTGCAGTCTCTTCGACAGCAACTCCCGGAAGCGGCATGCCAGCGTTCAGAGAAGCAACGACGCCGCCGTTTTCCTCGATCACATCCAGCTTAACGTTCTCGTTTCCAATGGTGACGTCCGTCTCATAGGGTTGATCCAGATCACCGCCTTCAAAAACCACACGGTAGGTGCCGGGCGGCAAGGCCAGTGAATAACCGCCCGCGTCCCAAGTTGCCGTGGCATAGGCGTCGTCCCCGTCAAAGGCTGTGATCCGAACGTCGCCCTGGCCTTCGCCAACGTCATAAAATTCATCACCGTCTTCATCGTCGATCACCACGCCGGTCAGGTATGTCTCGCCCCGGTCGCTGAACATTTCGGTGACGAAGGTGGAATGATCCAGACCACGATAGTCGCCATAGTCATAGCCCACTCCGATCTCGGTCCAGAAATCGCGCATCAGGTTGACCTGGTGCCCGTCGGATTCCCAGAGGTTTTCATGGTGCGCTTCGGCGCGGGCCTGAGGGTCGGGGGCGCGGCTGGAGCCGATCCAGCCAATGTTTTCCCCAACAAAGCCCGATCCATGGCCCGCTTCAAACGCGCGCGCGCCGGGGCCATCGTTGTCGGGGTTGGTGTGAGAGAAGAAATCGCGGTTGTCCATATCTTCGGAGTGATCCCGCGAGGCCTCGGACAGCGCAGAGGTGACGGCCAAAGGCTGAACAGCGGCATTGGGAATACCCGAAGCCAAGCCTTCATCCAACCGATCGACTTCTTCCAAAGGATCCATGCGGGCGCGATTGACCAGTTCGACAACCATCTGTTCTTCTGCTGTCAGGCCGGCCCAACCAATGTCGTAGGCGCTATTTGGTAAGTCTGGAGCGCCCGTGCCACCAACACCGTCGCTGTCTGCGACAGCATCCCCGCCGCTTGCAAGCCCGCCGCCAGAGGGCGCACCGCTGCCGCCAATGCCGTCCGCGCTATCGTCATCCGTAACGTCGCCACTGTCGTCGTCCATACTGACGACGCTCCCCGGGGGGGTCTCTGCCTGAGCAGGTTCAGGTGCGACCGGTTCGGGCTCAAGTGCGTTGTTTGCAGGGGCCAGTGACCCGCCTCCGGACGAAGAAGAGGACGACGACCCGCCGACCAAAAGCGCCAAGCCACCAATGCAAAACGCATAAAAGAATCCAAGCATCACCGTCTCTCCTCCGGTGCCGGAGCGCGACAGATGCATGTCTGAAAAGAACTGGCATCCGGCCGCAATGGTCCGACGATGCCCCCGGAAACAAGGTTAACAGGGCTGAATGACCCCGATCAACCCAGCTTCGCGAAACAATACCCTAAGATTGTTTCGTCGGCTGGATCGCGCTGTCGCTGCGATTTGTCGCCGAAACCACGGATATTGGCCTGCCAAACCCCCGTGTCACAGAGCCTGTTTCGGAGCGGTAGCATGGCTTTGCTCTGTCAGATTTGGATCAACGCACAAGTCACTCCACTTTGAGTCGAGGAACCACGCAACTTGCTCGGCCGGCAGGGCTTTGTCGAACAGGTATCCCTGCCCCAGCGGACAATCCAGCGCCTGCAGGAAGGCAAGATCGTCAACCGTCTCGATCCCTTCCGCCGTTACCGCAAGATCAAGGCCGTTGGCCAAGGCCATGATGCCCGAAACGATGCGCTGGTTTTGCGGTTCGCGGGCGATGTCGGTGACGAAGGACCGGTCGATCTTGATGCGATCAAACGGCAGCTTCCGCAGGCTGGCCAAGCTGGAATAGCCGGTTCCAAAGTCATCCAAGGCCACCGAGATCCCTATGTCCTTTAGCGCCATCAGTTTGTCGCGCGCCGCTGTAAAGTCGTGAATGATCGCGCTTTCGGTGACTTCAATGGTCAGCCGATTGGCGCTAAATGCGCTGTCCGCCAAGATGTCTGCGATCCGATGCACCAATCGCGGATCGTGAAACTGATAGGGTGAGATATTGAACGAAACGTTCAATGCGGCATCCCAGTTACGGGCAGCCACGCAGGCCTTTTGCAATAGGGCGTACCCCAGCTTGCTGATCTGACCGCTGTCTTCTGCGATTTCGATGAAGACATCCGGTGGGATTGAACCGCGCGTGGCATGGGTCCAGCGGGCCAAAACCTCGAACCCAACCAGCTTGTTCGTGCCGATCTGGATGATCGGCTGAAACCACGGCTGGATCTCGGAGTTCAAGATCGCCAGGCGCAGATCCGCTTCGATTTCCGCACGTTCCTGGGATTTTTTGTCCAGTTCCGCGTCATACCATGCGAATTGCCCTTTCCCCTTTTCCTTTGCCGCATACAGCGCTTTATCGGCCTGAAGCAGCGCTTCGTCGGGTACACTTTTGCACTCCCATTTGACCAATCCAATACTGCAGCCAATGAAGATGTGATGGTCTTCGAACTCGATCGCCTCTTCCAACACCAGCAGCATTTTGCGCACCAAACGTTCGGCAACACCTGGATCGCAACTGGTATCAAAGACCACCGAAAATTCGTCCCCGCCGATGCGCGCAAGCGTGCTTTGTCCCCCCATCGTATCGTGAAGCCGCTGGGCAACAGCCACCAGCGTGGCGTCGCCTGCCGCGTGGCCAAAGAGATCATTCACAGGCTTGAAGCGATCCAAATCAATCACCGCCATCACACGTGTTTCACCGTCTTTTGCCTGCCGCGAGATCGCGCCAAGCGCATCGCCAAAAGCGCGTCGGTTATTAAGACCAGTCAATGGATCATGACAGGCATTGCGCTCGGCGCGCCGACGCTCGGCCTCGCGTTGATGGCTGATCCGGCGAATTTTCGATCCTTGAAACACGACCGAGGCAAAAAGGGCGACAGACAGGTTGACGATCAGCAAAGCAAACTCGTCCAAGTCCCAATCTTCGTATTCGCGGCTAAGCTTATAAAATTCTTCGAAAAGTTCCATTTCCGCAAGCACCGGCCACGTCACAAGAGCCGACACGAAAAACAGGATCGGGATGGTCCGATGGCTGAGGAATTTCAGGAATTTTGACTTGCTTGGCAGGGCCATATCACGCTCGGACTGATCAAAGGTCACGTAGCGGTATGGAGGGTCAGGTTCTTAAAACCTGTAAAGACAGGCGGACAAACTAAGTTGTCTTTTAGCGATAATCGCCTCGGTGTGCCGGGCAGGCGAATGACCCGCCTGCCCGATCAGACTTTAGCCGACCAGTTCAAGGCCAGAGAAGAAATACGCGATTTCCTGAGCCGCCGTTTCAGGCGCGTCCGAGCCGTGGACCGAGTTCTCGCCAACGCTTTCGGCAAACTCGGCACGGATGGTGCCTGCGTCCGCGTCTGCGGGGTTGGTGGCGCCCATGACTTCGCGGTTTTTGGCAATTGCGCCTTCGCCTTCAAGGACTTGCACGACGACAGGCTCGGAGGCCATGAACTCGCAAAGCTCACCATAGAACGGACGTTCGGCGTGGACTTCGTAGAATTTGCCCGCCTGCGCCATGGTCAGATGGATGCGCTTTTGTGCGACGATGCGCAGGCCAGCGTCTTCGAACTTGGCGTTGATTTTGCCGGTCAGATTGCGCTTGGTTGCATCGGGTTTGATGATCGAAAGTGTGCGTTCTACGCCCATGGGTGTGGCCCTTTTAAACAAATGACGGCACGCCCCATGCGCCCCGCCTATAATTTGCGGCCCGGGTACCATGGGGACATGGTGATGAAAAGCCCCGAGGCCATTTCGCTGCCGGTGAAAGCACAAATCCTTAACGGAACCGGCGTTGCGACCGTGCTGTTTTGCCCAAGATCAAAGGTTAATGCAGGAAAACAAGGCGTCGCAGGCGAAAATCCAACGTCGGTATCGCGTCGGTATTACGTCGGTATTGCGTCGGTGGATGGAACGGTATTTTGATCCCAAAGCGTTTTGGCGACGGGTGCTGTTAAGACATCTGAAGAAGGGGTTAAGCCCCCGTCGGGGTCAGCTGGTTTGCGCTAGGTGACGCGGGTGGCGTGTCGCGCTTTCGCCGGAACAGGTGGCGCATCGGGGTTTCGAACCATAGATAACTGATATTTGACACCAGCATCACCGTGGCGACCGCCGCGATGATCACCAACGCATAAAAGTGACGTGCTGGCCGTAATTTTCCCACTTGTCCAATTCTTGCCGAAAGCCAGACTGACCCAAGGTAAGGCAAATGAGAATTGGAGCTGGCAACTGTGGGAGATATTGCGAGTCATGGAAACTTTGGGGAGCAGCTAAAGCGAAGTACCGACGCTCTTTTCAAAGACCTTGGCCTTAAGAGAGCTTGCGAGTTAACCGGGAAGTCCAAATCAGTGCTTGGACGCTATGCCTCGCTTTCGCCGGAACATGAGAACCGCTACATTTCTGTCATCGATCTGATCGCGCTGGAGTGCGAAGCGTCAACGCCCTTTGTGACTAAAAAATTGGCGGAACTGAACGGGATGGTTCTTTCACCGGGCGGTGCCTGAAGACCACGGACGTGCTGGCTTTGTCGCCCAACTGTAAAAGCCGATTACAACGACCTCGCCACTGCAGACCAGAGCAATGCTACAAAGCAGAGAACGGCAGCTTTGAGCCCACTTTACCAGATTCTGCACATCGCGCTAACGTCCGTTCTTCGGAAGACGGCCAAAAACGTGACAAAACCAAAGGCAGTTTTGCCAAGCGTTTGTGGCACAAGATTTTTTAACGTTTTGGGTGACCATGCCGTGAATGACAAAAACGACCGTTTTTGCCAGTGCCAATTGCGTCAAAGCGGACACTGGCGCAGCCGCAGCGAAAGCCCGCTTCGCCCCGCAAAACGGACCTTAGCCGCTGTGCGTCTTTGGTGTGAGGGACTGCGCTTTTCGATCGGGTGTCTGAGACGCGCGGCCATACGGCTTCGTCTTCCAGAACGGGCAAAGCGTGTCACTCTGGTACCGGTTGCGCTTTAGGCGATTGACCGTCCTTAATCGCTGGGGCAAGAGGCCTCTATGCTGCGTATTGATGATATCCGTTTTGCCATTGAAGGCCGTCCCCTGTTTGAAGGGGCCTCGGTTATCATTCCCGAAGGCCACAAGGTGGGCTTTGTGGGGCGCAATGGCACGGGGAAAACCACGCTTTTTCGGTTGATCCGGAACGAGTTATCCTTGGAAGGCGGCAGTATTCATGTGCCGAAAGGCGTGCGCATTGGCGGTGTGGCGCAAGAAGTGCCGGGCAGCGAGACCTCGCTTTTGGACACGGTGCTTGAGGCGGATACGGAACGCGCGTCATTGCTGGCGGAAAGCGAGACCGCAACCGACCCGGGGCGTATTGCCGACATTCAGACCCGGCTGGCCGATATTGATGCCTGGTCGGCTGAAGGCCGGGCGTCGTCCATCCTGAAGGGGCTTGGCTTTGGGCAAGCAGAACAGGCCATGCCGTGTTCGGCGTTTTCGGGCGGTTGGCGGATGCGGGTGGCTTTGGCGGGCGTGTTGTTTTCGGCGCCGGAATTGTTGTTGTTGGACGAACCGACCAACTATCTGGATCTGGAAGGTGCCTTATGGCTGGAAAGCTATCTGGCCAAGTATCCCCACACTGTTGTGACGATCAGCCACGACCGGGGTTTGTTGAACCGGGCGGTCACCTCGATCCTGCATTTGGAAGACAAAAAGCTGTCGCTTTACCAAGGCCCCTACGACACCTTTGCCGAAACCCGCGCCGCCCGTCTGGCCGTCGCCGCTGCGGAATCGCGCAAACAGGAAGCACGCCGCGCCCATCTGCAAAGCTTTGTGGATCGGTTCCGGGCCAAAGCGTCGAAGGCGACACAGGCTCAGTCACGCTTGAAGATGATCGCCAAGATGAAGCCGATCACCTCGCCGCAGGAAGCGGCTTTGAAAAAGTTCACCTTCCCCGAGCCGGAAGAATTGTCGCCCCCGATCATCAACATGGAAAGCGCGTCCGTTGGATACGGCGACACGACGGTTCTGTCGAAACTGTCGCTGCGGATTGATCAGGACGACCGGATCGCCTTGTTGGGCCAGAACGGCGAAGGCAAGTCGACGTTGTCCAAGCTGTTGTCGGACAAGCTGGAGCCTTTGGGCGGGCGGATCACGCGGGCGCGGAAGTTGCGTATTGGCTATTTCGCCCAGCACCAGTTGGACGAATTGCACGCCGATGAAACGCCGCTGGAACACATCCGCCGCCATCGCCCGCAAGATACTCCTGCCAAGTTGCGTGCGCGTCTGGCGGGATTTGGGGTTGGCGCGGAACAGGCCGATACGATTGCGGGCAAGCTGTCGGGCGGGCAAAAGGCGCGGTTGTCTTTGTTGCTGGCCACGATTGATGCACCGCACATGCTGATCCTTGACGAGCCGACCAACCACCTGGACATGGAAAGCCGCGAAGGTTTGATCGAGGCGCTGGCGGGCTATTCTGGCGCGGTTGTTCTGGTCAGCCACGACATGCACCTTTTGTCCCATGTGGCCGACCGTCTGTGGCTGGTCAAAGACGGGCGGGTCGCGCCTTACGAGGGCGATCTTGAGGCGTACCGCCGGATGCTGCTGGATGCGCCTGCGCCGAAGTCGGACGCGCCCAAGGTGAAAAAAGCCAAGACCTCGAAGAAAGACGTCGCCGAGCTGCGCCAAGCCGTGTCCACCGCCGAGGCGCGGGTCGAAAAGCTGTCTGCGATCCGCGAAAAGCTGGCCAAGCGCTTGGCCGATCCGCGCATGTATCAAGACCACCGGAAGGGCGAAGCGGAAGAGCTTCAAAAGACCTTCGCCGAGGTAGAAAACGGATTGGAACGCGCCGAAGCCCTGTGGATGAAGTCGCTGGAACGGTTGGAAGCGGCAAAAAACTGAAACGGCCTAACGCTTTCTTCAAATCTTGGAACTAGGGATCATCTCATCGCCCCTGGGACCGAGTAAAAGATGTTCGAAAAGACAAGCGGATACAAAAACCGGGCCTTTGTGGCCGGGGTCACCCTTGTCTTTTCCCTTGTCATATTCTTTGGCTCACAGCGGATCCTTGATCAGAACGTCACCTCAGCCATTCAAAGCGAGGCAATCAAACACGCCGCGCATGTGTCGCAACAGGTCTTGTCCGACGGGGCCCAGATTGAAAGCATCATCAGACATGGCCGGACATCGCCGGATTTTCTTGAGCATCTGAACGACCTTCTTTTGCACGGTGACGGGCTGATCCAAGTCGAGATTCACGACGCAGACGGCCTGTTGCGATATGTCTTGGATGAAACCCTCTGGATCAACCAAGGCGGTGCACGCGAAGATCAAGAGATGGCGCTAAAGATGGCGCGGGGCGCGCCGCTGTATGAACTGTTGAACCCTGAACTGGCCTCCAAAGGCGGCCGCTTCGTTATTCTTGCGACCGAACCGGTGCGGGATGCCAACCGGAATGTCATCGGATATATTCAAATGACCATCGATCAGTCGGGCACGGCAACCCTGTTTCGCCGTTCGTTTGAATGGCTGATTTATGCCATTCCGCTTTTGATGGTCCTGTCCTATCTGGTGCCGACGATTGTCTGGCTGTTCTTGAGACGTCGCAATATCAAGACTGAACAACTGGTTCAGCACCTGCAACGTCGCGATGGACTGACCGGCCTGATGAACCGGGCCACATTTACTGAAGTGGCGCACAGCATTTTCGAAACGCCCGCTCAAACGCCGTTCCGGCATGGCTTGATGATCGTCGACATCCATCAATTTCGCACCATCAACGACACCCTTGGCCATAATATGGGAGACGCCTTGTTGCGGAATGTGGCCGAGAGCATCAACGCCGCCATTCGCGTCGGTGACATCGTGGCGCGCATCGGTAATGACGAATTCATGGTGGTCTTGCCGAACATGCGCGCTGACGAAATGGCCCGCGTTGTCCATCGCGTCATGACAAGATTGCGGCGTCCGTATCAGCATGGTGACACCAAAATCATTTGTCGTCTCTGCATCGGAACACATTTGGCCGGGCCAGATGAACTGCTGGACGATGCCATACAATCGGCCGATGTGGCCTTGGCCCATGCCAAAGATTGTGGCCCGGACACGGTCACGTCTTACTCGACGGACCTGGACGAACGACGCCATCGCCGGCGCAAAATCGAAGCCGCTTTAAGAAACGCCTGGGAGGACGGCCGCGCGTTTCTGAATTACCAGCCCGTGATTGACGCCAAGACCAGACGCGTTGCCGGTTTCGAAGCGCTTTTGCGATTGCGCACGACCGACGGTGAACTGATCTCGCCGGACGAGTTCATCCCGATTGCCGAGCAGACCTCGACCATATGCGGATTAAGCCGCGTCGCCATTGAGCGTGCTTTAACTTGCGCTCAAGACTGGCCACCAGATATCTTTATCGCGGTCAACCTGTCGCCCGCCCAGTTCCGGAATGGCGATCTGGTTGAAACCGTACGCTGGACCTTGGATCAGACCGGCATTTCCCCAGACCGGGTTGAGTTCGAGATTACAGAAAGCCTTCTTTTGGATGAAGAACCCGAGGTCGACGCTCAATTCGCAGCCTTGAAGGCGCTTGGTGTTTCGATCGCGATGGACGATTTTGGTACGGGGTTTTCCAGCCTTGGATATTTGCTGAACCACGACTTCGACAAATTGAAGGTTGACCGCATGTTCCTTGAGGATTTGAAAGCCAATCCCGCGCGCCAGCAAAAAATCCTGAAGTCCGTGATTGATCTTGGCCAGCAACTGGATCTGAAGCTGACCGTTGAAGGCGTCGAAACGGTCGATCAGGTCGACATGCTGGGCCAGCTGGGCTGTGATCTTTTTCAGGGGTACTATTTTTCGCCACCGATTTCCGAAGAAGACGCCCGCGCGATGCTGGCCAAGGAAGACACCGGTGCGGCATAGAAAAACCGGCCCGCATTGGGGCCGGTTTTTGTTGTAAAGTGTAAAAGCTTAGCGCTTGGAGAACTGGAAGCTCTTGCGCGCTTTCGCACGACCAAACTTTTTCCGCTCGACCACACGGCTGTCGCGGGTCAGGAAGCCTGCCGCTTTCAGCGCACCGCGCAAAGAGGGTTCGTAAAGCTGCAAGGCTTTCGAGATGCCGTGTTTCACCGCACCCGCCTGCCCCGACAGACCGCCACCTTTCACGGTGGCCATCACGTCGAACTGACCATCGACGCCGGCAACCGTAAACGGCTGGCGCAGGATCATCTGCAGCACGGGGCGCGCAAAATATTCGGTCATCTCTTTGCCGTTGACCGTGATCTTACCCGAGCCGGGCTTGATCCAGACCCGGGCAACCGCGTCCTTCCGCTTGCCGGTGGCATAAGAGCGACCCAGGTCGTCGCGCTTGGGTTCATGTGTCGGTGCGGCTTCGGTTACCGGGGCGTCAGCTTCTACTGGAGCCGCGGCGGTCTCTCCAACAACCTCTTTCAGGTCATCGAGCGTTTTGATGTCTTCTGCCATGGGCTCAGCTCCGCGTATTCTTTTTGTTCATGGACGCAACGTCCAGAACTTCGGGTGATTGTGCCTCGTGGCCGTGTTCGGCACCGGCATAGACGCGCAGGTTTGTCATCTGGCGACGCGACAACTTGTTGCCCGGCAGCATCCGCTTGACGGCCTGCATGACAACCCGTTCGGGGTGCTTGCCTTCCAGGATTTGACCCGTGGTGCGCGATTTGATGCCACCCGGATAGCCCGTGTGCCAGTAATTCGGTTTGTTGCGCTTGTTGCCGGTCAGCTGCACTTTGTCCGCATTGATGACGATCACATTGTCACCCATGTCCATATGCGGCGTGAACGACGCCTTGTGCTTGCCGCGCAGACGCATGGCGACGATCGACGCAAGACGGCCCAGAACAACGCCCTCGGCGTCGATCAGGATCCATTTCTTTTCGATGTCCGCCGGAGTTGCGGTGAACGTTTTCATGAGATTTGCCCTTTAGGGGTTACTGTCGGATGAGCGGGTTCTAAACACTTATCCGGCGCAGTCAAGCGCCATAGTTCGCAAAATTTCATTCATTTTCAGATACTTAAAATTACGGTACCATAGCACCCCACGTCACATAGAGACCAATTTAGGCAACAAGTCCCAAAATTATCAACGAATGTCTCTGAATTTACACCTTGGAAGGACGAATCGCCGCATAGTTGTGCGCGTAGGTGGTGAGATTTTGGAGTGTTAGTATGATTGCTTCTCTGTTTTTAGCTTTTGTTGCCTGTGGTGTCGCGCTTGCGGCGATGCTGTATGGCGTAGGCGGCATTTTCCCCTTCTTGATTGCGCTTTCGATTTTGACCGTGGTTCTGCGCCTTGGGGGCAGAACGTCTGACTGATGCGCTTTAGACGCGCAGGTTAACGGCCCATCCAGGGCCCATCCAGGGCATCGACATTCCCGACCGCCGCCGCGATACTTGCGGGCATTCGGCGAAAGTGGATGCGACATGGATGGAACGGAACCGGATCTAGTCCCCGTCGGGCTTGGGACGCATCTGATCATTGATCTTTACGGCGGCAGTGGTCTGGATGATCCACCGCGCATTGAAGCCGCTTTGCGACGTGCCGTGGATGCAGCGGGCGCCACGCTTTTGGGCCTTCATTTGCACCGATTTGCACCGCAAGGGGTTACTGGTGTCGCGATCCTGGCCGAAAGTCATATCACCGTGCACACATGGCCCGAACGGGGTTTTGCGGCGTTTGATGCCTTTATGTGCGGCGATGCCAATCCGACAGTCGTCGTTCAGGTCTTGGCCGAGGCTTTTGAAACCGACAAGGTGCAAACGCGAACCCTGACCCGGGGCGCCTGATGCCGTTGCAAAACCGCGTTTTGGCCACGGGCGAGGTGATTGCCACGCACGCACGTGGGATGTTCATGGGCAATCGCGGCGTTTTACTTGATGAGCGGCAACGCCTGGGGGCTGCGCGATGGAAGCACAAGGCGTGGGTCACTTGCGTTTTAATGAATAAGAATTGGCACCGAGACGGCATGACGCCCGGACATTATAC
>CAZWDS010000045.1:21600-24223 GCA_964632495.1 uncultured Rhodobacterales bacterium | reverse complement strand
CAAGAATCCCGCATGAAAATTGTGAAAGAGGCAGTCGATGCACGAGACTTCAAGCGCCTAGTGGCTATTCTTGATGCGCCCGAAGCCGCCGGACCTCTCGCCAAAAACATCGGCCCTGAACGGACCGAGGCGATCCGTCAGCAACTGGGACTTGAGGTCGGCGACGCCGCTTTCTTCCTTGGTGGTAAGGCGAAAACCTTTGAAACCGTGGCCGGCAAAGCCCGCGTCGAAATCGGCAACGAGTTGGGCCTTACCGACACCAACCGCTTTGCCTTCGCCTGGATCGTGGATTTCCCGATTTATGAGAAGGACGAAGAAACCGGCAAGATCGACTTCGAACACAACCCCTTTTCCATGCCCCAAGGCGGGATGGAGGCGCTGAACGGCGATCCGCTGGATGTGCTTGGGTATCAGTACGATCTGGCGTGCAACGGATACGAACTGGTCTCGGGCGCAATCCGGAACCACCGCCCGGAAATCATGTTCAAGGCGTTCGAAATCGCAGGCTACGGCGAAGACGAGGTCAAGAAACGCTTCGGCGGCATGGTCAATGCCTTCCGCTTCGGCGCGCCTCCCCACGGCGGTTGCGCAGCAGGCATCGACCGGATCGTGATGCTTTTGGCGGACGCAGACAACATCCGCGAAGTCATCCTGTTCCCGATGAACCAACGCGCCGAAGACCTGATGATGGACGCACCATCCGAGCCAACGAACGAACAGCTCCGCGAATTGCGTCTGCGGGTCTTGCCGCCCGAAGAGTGATGCTGCGCGCCCTGATCATATGGATGGCCCTTTCGACCGCCGCCTTGGCCGATGCCATTCCGGCAGGGTTCAACGACGAAGGCATCAAGTGGCTGGCGGTGGACGAAGGCCTGAAACAGGCGGCTGAAACCGACAAGCCCATTTTGCTGGTGGTCCATGCCACCTGGTGCCCGCAATGCCGGGAGTTCAGCAAGCGGTTCTTCGACGCACGGGTTGAGGCCTTTGGCGAGGACGTGATCTTCGTTCTGATCGACGGGGACCAAGAACGCGACGCCGCAAACACCTACGCTTTCGATGGGAAATACGTCCCACGAACCATGGTGCTTGGCGCGGACGGTGCGCTTGTGCCGGACATCAATTCGCAGCGCGACGACTTTCGGTATTTTCTGGACACGCGAACACCAGACGATCTTTTACGTGTTCTGACCGCCGCCCGAGATCTACCATGACCCTTGCGGCATGGACGTCACCGCCGCTGCCGCCGCGCGCGGCATTGGCGGGGCGTTACGCGACGCTGGAACCCTTAGATGCCGCACATGCCCCCGAGCTTTGGACCGCCCACGCCGACCACGACGACGTCTGGCGCTACATCCCCGTGGGACCCTTTCAAAGCAAACCCGACCTTGCGGCCTGGGTTGACAGCGTGCGTCACGCTTCCGATCCCTTGCAATTCGCCGTCCGCATGGCAGATGGCCGGATCGGGGGCACTCTTTCGATCATGCGGATCAATCCGGATGCTGGTTCCATCGAGATCGGCTACATCGTCTTCACCCCGCGCTTGCAGCGCACCCGCGAGGCAACCGAGGCTGTCTATCTGGTGATGAAATGGGCCTTCGAGGCGGGCTATCGGCGGTTTGAGTGGAAATGCGACGCCGCCAACCTGCCATCGCGAAAGGCCGCCGAACGATTTGGCTTGTCCTATGAAGGGATTTTCCGCCAAGCCGCCGTGGTCAAAGGCCGCAACCGGGATACCGCTTGGTTTGCGTGTATCGACAGCGAATGGCCCGCATTGAAAGACGCCTTCGAAACGTGGCTGTCACCGTCGAACTTTGACGCAACAGGTCAGCAAAAACAACGCCTTGGTGACATGACTTCACCCATTTTGGTCGCGCGGGATCTAAGCCTATGAGCTTGTCCGCCCTTCATGACGCCGGGTTTGATGTCCTGACGCAGAACCACGCCGAAGCGATCCTGGCTCATGACTTTCCGGGCGAGCTTGAACTTTTGGCGCGCGTGCTTTGTGAATTTCGGATTTCCCTGGGCGAGGTCATTTCTGGTGGAGGCGGCGAAGCGGGGCTGACCCAAAGACTGCGCCACGAACTTTCGGACCTGAACTGGCGCAAGCACAATTTCAGCGTTGAAACCGTGGTCGACGGTCATGCCCGCGCCGGGATCAGCCACGAGGTCGATCACGTGAAATTCGCCGATGCCGGGACCTTGGCGCTGGAAATCGAATGGAACAACAAGGACCCATTTTTCGACCGGGACCTTGAAAACTTCCAACGCCTGCACGCCTTGTCCGCGATCAGCGTCGGCATCGTGGTGACAAGGGGCGCCACCATGCAAGAGGCGTTTTTGGACCGGATCACGGACTGGATGAAAGCGGCTGGTTTAGGCTCAGAAGATGATTTGGATCGGCTGGGCATTGGCACACGGACCGCAGCACAGCGTAAAAACGTATCAGATCAAGTGGCCCGAGGTGTGCCCTTTGCCGAGGCGTTCGCGCGCAAGTTCGTCGCCGACAAATTCGGTCAGGCGACGACGCACTGGGCCAAGTTGGAAGGCCGTGTTCAACGCGGCGTCGGGCTATGCGGGCCCCCGTTTCGGGGGGGGTTGGCGGGGTGGGTCCGGATAGAATAAT
>CAZWDS010000045.1:16021-21590 GCA_964632495.1 uncultured Rhodobacterales bacterium | reverse complement strand
TCGGCAATCCGTGCCCGCTTTTGCTGGTCGGATTGCCCGCTTCGATCCTGATCGATTAAAGCGAAGCGCTCTAAATCGTCATCGGGTGCAGATGCACCACAGTGTCCAAAGGTACGCGCTCATAAAGATGTGTCGCGTAACCGTTGGTCAGTCGCGCACATCCATTTGAAACCCGGGTCAAAATCGTTTTCGGCTGGTTGGTGCCGTGAATGCGCAAAAACGTGTCGCCACCGTTCGGATGGAACAAATACAAAGCACGGGCACCCAAAGGATTACCCGGACCACCGGGCATGCCGTCTTCCCATTTCGCGTACCTTGGATTCCGCTCGATCATCTCGGGCGTGGGAGTCCAGCTTGGCCATTCTTTCTTGGCTTTGACCACATAACTGCCGGGCTCCCACAGATGTTTCTGAGCAACGCCGATCGGATAGCGAATGGCGCGACCCTTTTCCATTGTCAGGTAAAGCGCAAATTCATCCGGCTTCACATGAATACGCCCGGGCACAGTGTCGCGGCCAACCCGCACAATGCGGGCCATATACGGATCAATCTCTTCGTCTTTTTTGCGCGCCGCGAAGGCAGGCGCGGCAGAAAACATGGCAGCAGCCGTCCCGCCAAGGACAGCGTTTCGTCGGTTGAGCAGCATGTGTCTTCCCTCGTTAACTTCCCCAACAGGTAAGTTACCATAGGTAAGCTGACAGGTCAGCGATCTCACCCGCTTGTTATCAAGGGTTTTTTGAAGGTGTGACTTTTAGATTATTCTGCCGCAACGCCGGAATTGTAATCATAGGTCTTCCAATCCGGCTTATAGTCGGCGTCAGCTTGATTGCCCCAAACAGTCCAACCTTCGCGCACACCACGTCCAAACAGCTCAAGATACGGGCCCCAGGAACAATCCTCGATCACACGGTATTGCTCGTCCGGTTTGCGGGAATGTTCGCGTTTGCGGCTTTGGATCATATTCACCTGACGACGCCCGGGCGCTTCGGTGCGCACGTTTTTGCCCCGCGTGCCGAACAGCAAAACCTCGGTCACATTGCGGAAGTAGAACCCCACGCCGCGCCCGTCAGACCCGCCATCTTTGCGAATTTTGTGCCAGATGATGTTGGATTTATAGTCGAAACCCCAAGCACTTAGCACCTGAAGGCCCTCGGGCAACAAGGCGTTTGGAACCCACAAATAGCAATGTGCGCGGTCTTCCAGATGGTTGGCGACAGGAAGGGCGCAAATCTCGTCCAGTTCCATCGTGGGATATCGGGCTAACCGCTTGTGTTCCGGGGCTACTTTGCCCGTGCGGTTCACAAAGCGCCAAGGCGGGTCGGCCAAAACAGTGCCGAACCGGTCTTTGCCCAGAAAGCCTTCCAAATCTTGTGCTGCGTCCTGCCCCATATCCAACATGATGATCGCTCCGGTGCCGAAAGGCCAGTGGAACATTACGGGAACATAACGCCGCTGGCAAGGGAATTTCCCGCAGTTCAGACGCCGGCCAGCACCTTCATTCGATCTTCGATGGTGCGCGTGACCTCTGCCAAAGCTTGATCGCCTGCGCCTTCGCCAATTTTCCGCAGGTCTTCTGCAAGACGCTGAAGCCCGGAATCACAGGCATCTTTGCCCAATGAAGTCAGGAAACTACTCAGGTAATCCAACGTCTTGGCGTCGGGCGCTTGATGCAAAAGCTCGCTCACCAACGCCAGATCATCGCGCAAAGCCACCGGGTCAGGCTCGACCCGGTCCTGCTTGGGTTGAGCGACCTTCGCGGGCCTTTGATCTTTTGGCAAAAGCGCCAGAACCGCACTTTGAAAGGCCCGGATCGAGGTGAGGGGCTTTGGCAAAAACACATGCGCCCCCGCCTGTTTGGCCGCATCTGCCAAGGTATCATCGCCCGAGGTCGCGATAATCCCGTCAATCGCCGGTTCCGCCTTTGCTAAAGTCGCAATCAAATCCAGCCCCGATCCGTCAGGCAATCCCAGATCAATCACCGCAACCCGCGGGCGATAGGACCGCAAATGCCGCGCCGCCGAGGCCAGGCTTTCCGCCCGTCGAATGCGCGCGCCGGATCGGTGACAGATCAATCGAAGCGCCTCGCAGGCGTGACGGCTGTCTTCCACCAATAGAATCATCGTGCCCAATAAGGGTCGTTCCGCCGTTGGCGGCTGGATCATGATCAGGTCTTCAAGCGTTTCTGGCATATCTCTGCCCTTCAAACTGTTCGAAGCCCATCTTTGGTCGGAATGGCTAACGTCCCGTTAATTGCGCCCTGCGTCGGCATGTCCCTTGTCCCGGATCACCCCGCGCTGCATATCAGCGCATAAGCAAACGTGAGGGTTTTTCGATGATTGGACGGCTAAACCATGTGGCCATCGCGGTGCCAGATTTGGACGCTGCGGCCGAGCAGTACAAAAGCGTCCTTGGCGCAGATGTCGGCGCACCACAGGACGAACCGGATCACGGTGTGACGGTGGTGTTTATCACGCTGCCCAACACCAAGATCGAACTGTTGTATCCTTTGGGCGAAGAATCTCCGATCAACGGATTCCTTGAGAAAAACCCCGCAGGTGGCATCCATCACGTCTGTTACGAAGTCGACGATATCACCGCAGCCGCAGAAACCCTGAAAGCTTCGGGCGCCCGCGTTCTGGGGGATGGCGAACCCAAGATCGGCGCCCATGGCAAGCCGGTTCTGTTCCTGCATCCCAAGGATTTCAACGGCACATTGGTCGAGTTGGAACAGGTCTGATGAGCATCGTTTCCGCCATCGTTTTGTTTGCCGTCATCTGGTTTCTGACGCTCTTTGTCGTTCTGCCCATCCGGCTGGAAACCCAAGGCGATGTGGGCGAAAAAGTCGAAGGCACCCACGCCGGATCACCGGCTTCCAGCTTCTCAATGCGCCGAAAAGTGAAGGTGACAACCCTCTGTGCCTTGCCCATTTGGGCGATCATAACCGCGGTGATTCTCTGGGGCGGAATTTCGGTCCGCGACATCGACATGTTCAACCGCATGGAACCGATCGAACAATCAGGCTAAGGCCTTAGCGTGCCAATTTGTGATAAAGATGTGTGAAGGTCGCCGCGCCTAAGATGGGGATGACCAGGTTCACCAAGGGGATGCTAAGCGGAACCG
This sequence comes from uncultured Rhodobacterales bacterium, assembly GCA_964632495.1. Lineage (GTDB taxonomy): Bacteria > Pseudomonadota > Alphaproteobacteria > Rhodobacterales > Rhodobacteraceae > CALKXV01. Next base: position 18,470 of record CAZWDS010000045.1, on the reverse strand, counting down.
CCATCAAAGCGCCCGCCACCCACACCGTCAGCAAATTGTGCCGGAACATGCCGCCCGCCTCGCGCCGCCCCATGCGACGCACGGCGATCATGCGGAAATACTCCCGCCCCAGCAAAAACCCGTTCACCGCATAAAAAACGAACGGGGCGAAAGGTGTGAAATAAAACAACAAAGCGCCCAGGTTTGCCAGAACCAGAACGCCCAGAAACGTCAGGGTTTCCCGAACCGTATCGGCAAATCCAATGCTTGGGGCAGGCGGCAAATGCGGGTAATGCCGCGCCTCTACCGCATCAGCCACGTCGTCCAGAAAGATGCCCGTGAAGGCCGAAGCAACCGGCACCATCAAAAACACCGACAGCACCATCATCAGGATCACCGACCCCCAGGAAATCAGGCTTTGCGCCACACCAACCTCGCCGATCCACGGCAAGGAAAACGTCTCGGGCAACAGCCAAAGCACGCCGAAATAAACCAGCGCATAAAGGGCGATCAGCAACAAAAGCGTCAGACCAACACCTTTTAAAAGCACGCCACGAAACCGTGCATCCGTCATCTGACCAAGGGCTGCAGCAAACGAGGTAAAAATCACGTCTCGATCCACTCGGTGATGGAATCCAGATCAGGGCGGGGCCGTTCGGGCGGAGGACTGCTTTCGGTGCCGATATGCAGGATGCCTGTGATCCATTCATGGGGCATCAGGCCCAGATTGCGCTCGCCCCAATCCCGGTCATGACTGGCCCAACCCGACAACCAATTCGCCCCCCAACCCGCAGCGAGGGCCGCGTTCAAGAGCTGCATACAAACCGCCCCGGCGGACAAGGTTTGCTCAATCTCAGGAATTTTGTCCGAAGGTTTGGGGCTGGCCACCACCACCACCGCCAAGGGTGATCGCGTGTATTCGTCCACGGCTTTGTCCACCTTGCCCGGCTCGATATCCAAAGCAGCGCCTTTTTTCGGCAATGTCTCGGCCAGACGTTTCAGGGCCGGGCGTTCCAGCACCAAAAAGCGCCAAGGCTCCAGCTTACCGTGATCCGGCGCACGCGCTGCAACCGTCAAAAGTTTGCGCAATTCGTCCCGATCAGGGGCCGGTGCACCAAGCGTCTTGGCCGGGCGCGACCGTCTGGTTTCAAGAAAGGCCAAAGCGGCAGGATTGGGATCGGGCATCAAGCTTCCTTTGTCAATCTGCCAAGACGTAAGTCCGAAGCGCAGGATTTACCAGATCAAGTGGACAGAGCATCCGCCATCTCATCCAAAATCCCATCCACAAACGCATTGAACCGTGCGTCCGGCTGCCGCTTTTCCAAAGTATCGGCAAAAGGGTCGGCTGCCTTTATCTTGCTGTCTGCCATTGATGCCACAACGGCATGACCGCAAAACGGTACATAAGCCTCGGAATACCCGCCTTCGTGCACCATCACCAAGCGCCCGTCGCAAATGTCATCGGCCAGGGCCATCACTTGTTCGCTCATGGCGCGAAAGGTCTCCACGCTGGCCAACATGCGACCCAACGGATCAAAGGCGGCAGCGTCAAAACCGCAAGCGATGATCAGAATATCCGGGCGAAAGTCGCGAATGGCGGGCAGAGCCACCCGTTCCATGGCGGCCAAATACCCGCGGTGCCCGGTCCCCGGTGGCAAGGGAACGTTCAGGTTCGCACCTTCACCTGTCCCCGTCCCACGTGCTGCGAAATCCCCTGTATCCATGGGGTAATTCCGATCTTGGTGGATCGAGACAGTCAGCACATCCGCGCGCTCATAAAAGATCGCCTCGGTCCCATTGCCGTGATGTACATCCCAATCCAGAACCGCGACGCGTCCCGCCTTGCCTTCAGCCAAGGCAGCTTCAACCGCGATGGCGATATTGGCCAACAGGCAAAACCCGTTCTGCCAATCCGGCAAACAATGATGCCCCGGCGGGCGCGACAACGCATAGGCGTTTCGATGCGCACCGTCCAAAACCGAAAAAACGGCGTCTTTCGCCAACCCGGCTGAAAGGCAGGCAATCTCATAACCATCTGGCCCGTAGGGTGCCCTCTGGCCAGTCTCGCCGCCACCAGCTTCCGCCGTCGCTTGAAAAGTGTCCAGAAACTCAGCCGGATGGACACGCAAAAGATCGTCCCGCGTGATCGGCGAGCCAGACAGAACGTCCAGCTCTGCCATCAACCCCGTCACCTCAATCAGGTTCCGCATCCGCCGCTTGGTTTCGGGGCTTTCCGGCAACCCAGCCCCCGGTTGCACCCATCCGCCCACAGGCATCATGAAAGAATAGTTTCCCCCGGAATGCCAAAAGCAGCGCTCATCTGTATAAAATCCTGTTGTCATGCAAATGATGTTACGTCGGCGCCTGCATCAGCGCCACCCAAAGGAGGGCCTTCGGCACACACCATACTTTGGAGGGGGGGGGCGCGCCCCCCCCCCCCCCCCCCAAGTAATAAAAAAAAAAAGAAGGA
>CAZWDS010000045.1:0-16011 GCA_964632495.1 uncultured Rhodobacterales bacterium | reverse complement strand
GGCATATTTTTACCAAGAAGAAACGCAGTTTTTATTCAAATTGTCTTTCCTCTTGCCCAAAATACTTCGGGGGAGGCCGAAGGCCGTGGGGGCAGGGCCCCCGGCATCGCGTGTTCTCTTAGCCGGAGTGCAGGAAATGTAGGACGTCGCCATCCTTGACGACGTACGACTTGCCTTCTGCGCGTAACTTGCCTGCATCGCGCGCCGGAGCCTCGCCGCCCAAGGCTACATAATCTTCGTAAGCCACGGTTTCCGCGCGGATAAAGCCCTTTTCAAAGTCGCCATGAATGACGCCGGCCGCCTGCGGTGCCATCGTGCCTTCCGGGATGGTCCAGGCGCGGGCTTCTTTCGGGCCAGCGGTGAAATAAGTCTGCAATTGCAAAAGCTCAAATCCCGCCCGGATCAAGCGATCCAATCCTGCTTCTTCAAGGCCCATTTCTGTCAGGAACATCTCGGCTTCTTCAGGGTCCAACTGGCTGATCTCTTCTTCGATCTTGGCTGAAATCACCACAGACGCCGCACCTTGCTGGGCGGCCATCTCAGCCACCGCTGCTGAATGGGCATTGCCGTTGGCCGCTTCGTCTTCTGCCACATTGCAGACGAACAGAACCGGCTTTGACGTCAAAAGCTGAAGCATTTCCCAGGCCTTCTGATCGTCCTCGGCAATCTCAACCTTGCGCGCGGGCTGGCCGTTTTCCAGCATGGCTTGGGCCTCGTTCAGCAGTCGTTCCTGCAAAACCGCTTCTTTGTCGCCGCCGCGCACTTTGCGCACGATATTCTGCAGGCGCTTTTCGATGCTTTCCAGATCGGCCAGCATCAGCTCGGTTTCGATGGTGTCGGCATCCGTCACCGGATCCACGCGGCCTTCTACATGGGTCACATCGGCGTCTTCGAAACACCGCAACACATGGGCAATCGCGTCGACCTCACGAATATTGGCCAGAAACTGGTTGCCAAGACCTTCGCCTTTCGACGCGCCTTTCACCAATCCCGCAATATCCACAAATGTCATCCGCGCCGGGATCACAGTCTGGCTTTTCGCGATCTCGGCCAGTTTGGCCAAACGCGCATCCGGCACCGCCACTTCGCCCACATTGGGTTCGATGGTGCAAAACGGAAAGTTCGCGGCCTGCGCCGCAGCGGTGCGGGTCAGCGCGTTGAAAAGCGTGGATTTGCCGACGTTCGGCAGGCCAACGATTCCGGTCTTAAAGCCCATGGGGTGTCGTTCCTGTTTCAGAGTTCAGCGGGGCTTAGCCTCAAGGGGGCTTCAGTGCAAGACTGAGGGGCGCAGGCGATTGATCTTCTGGCCCGGATCGTGCAGAGCATAACGGCTGAAACAGGGAAGACGCTGATGACCCGGATCGATAGAAAATTCGCAAGCCTGAAAGGCGAGGGCAAGAAGGCTTTCGTGGCCTATGTGATGGCCGGTGACCCGGACTATGAGACCTCCCTTGAGATCGTGAAAGGCCTGCCCGAAGCGGGCGTGGATGTGATCGAACTGGGCTTGCCCTTCACCGATCCCATGGCCGACGGCCCGACGATCCAACTGGCAGGGCAGCGTGCGTTGGAAGGCGGTATGACGTTGAACCGCACGTTAGATCTGGCGCGGACGTTCCGCGAGACCGACGATACGACACCGATTGTGCTGATGGGGTATTACAACCCGATTTACAGCCATGGTGTGGATCAGTTCCTGAAAGATGCCAAAGAGGCAGGCATCGACGGCTTGATTGTCGTGGATTTGCCGCCCGAGGAAGACAGTGAACTTTGCATTCCCGCCCAAAATGCCGGGCTAAACTTTATCCGGCTGGCGACCCCGACAACAGATAATGACAGGCTGCCGACGGTGCTGCAAAACACATCGTGCTTTGTCTACTACGTGTCGATCACCGGGATCACGGGCGCGGGGGCTGCCGTTGCATCGGATGTGGCCCCCGAAGTTGCACGGATAAAAGCCGCCACCGATTTGCCGATTATCGTGGGGTTTGGGATCAAGACACCCGAAGCCAGCCGCGACATCGCGGGGGTTGCGGACGGCGCGGTGGTGGGCTCGGCAATTGTCGATTTGATTGGAAAAGGCCAGTCGCCCGATCAGGTACTGGCCTTCGTTCGTGGATTGGCCGACGGCGCACATTCCGCCTGACCAAGTGCACCGCGCCCCCCGTACGGAGGCGCGGCCCTTTGTATGTCAGATCACTTCTGGCCAGCGTCGCGCAGAATTTTGTTGATCTTGTTGCGCTTCTCGGATTCCGAGTCACCGCTTGCCATGATCTGATCGATCTGGTGGATTTGACCAAGCGTCAGATCGTTGATCATCGCCAGGTCCATCTGCATCGAATTCAGGTCGTTATAAACGGCACCGGTTAGCGCGTTCAGTTCCGAACCCATGGCATTCGCCGCAGGTGCCATAACCGAAAGCGTAAGTGCAGCAGCCGTCGCAATTGCTGTAAGTTTCATCATTTGTCTTTCCTTTCCAATTGCGCCCTTGTCTGAGCGCTATTAATTGTTGCGATAAACTATCTCGCAGGGAAACTAACGCTTCCGTTAAGGAATTTAGCGGAAAAAGTGATTTGCTGTCAAGGGTGTGATTGACTGACCATTTGATAGCGCAGTCGTGATATAAGTATCTGTAAAATACACACTAAATGTGTAACAAATATCACGTAGAGTATGCATTTGCGTGAAGGTCTTTACGTGAAATTCTTTGATGTGAAAATATTTCATGAATTGCAAGAAAAAGTAGCGTTTCGTGAATATTTTTCAGGAACTGTTTCATATCTAAATACGTATGAAAAACGAAAATGGATGTATTAAATTCCAGAACTAGAAATAAAAAAGGCCCGCATGTTTCCATGCGAGCCTCTCATCCGGGATTTGGTCTTTCACATTGGGGAAAAGACCAATGACGTGCCGTTCAGACAGTGAAGGACCTCGTCCCGAACATTCAGGATATGCCCGAAGTGACTGCCGCATCGTCGGCAATGACATTCGATCGTGGCACCGGGTGCGGGCTCTTCGCCTTCCATGGTGCCAAAGTTCTCATCTATGCCGGTCAGAATGGTGTCGGGTCGGGCCTGACTGAAAAACACCCAACCGATGTCCGGGTGCGGCACTTTCCAGTCCGCGTCAAAGGCGGGCAGATCGCAGCCGCGACAGGCGTAGCTGCCGGGGCGTTTTTCGAAGGCCAGAAGGCTGGTGTGGCGGGGTTCGGTTCCGCCTTCGCGCATCACGAAAAATTCGATGTCGCTAAGCATCTCTTTCCATTCCGCGTCGCTGCGCACCACCTCGTAGGTAAAGGCATCGCCTTCAGCCATCGTGGTTGCCCGCGCAGGACCACCCAAAGCCAAAGCGGCGGGCGCCAAGGCACCGGCGGTCAAAAGCGCGCGTCGGTTCAATCGCTCGTTCGTCTTTTGCAATGTCTGTGTCATGGGCTCTCGTCCTTGTTGGATAAGACCTTGATAGACGTTAGCCCGCACACAGGCAACCGAACATATCTGTGAGATATCGAACACGGGAACTCGCAGAAAAGAGAGTCGCCCGCGATGAACGCGTGATCAGACGCGGCGACCCTCAAGCACCCAAAGCGTGCCCGGAAAGCTCCACGGCATCGCCAGACCCTTCGACATCAGATAGCGACCCGACAAAGTGACCGTGCCGTCCTTCAACGCCACTTGTCCGCGCGACAAACGCACCAGATCATCCCGGTTGACCAAGCCGACGCGGTACTGCGCCTCTGGATCCAGACCGGTCAGGCGTAACGGGCGCGGCGCAATCTGGGCCGAGGTATCGCGCTTGCCGACAAAGGCCACGAACCGCTCTTGGTCCCGGCTTTGGTGCTGTTCTGCGATGATAGCCGGATCCGAGCTTTCCAAACGTAAAATATCGGCGTCCACCATCCAATACCGGTTCGATTTCCACCACGTGGTGACGCGGCTCAGCACCTCGGTTTCGTCTTCGGTCAATTCACGCGGGTCCATTTCGAACCCCATATGCCGCTGCGCCGCTATCCACGCCCGCACCCGAATATCCAAGTGCCGCCCGCTGGTGTGGCTGATGCGCGGGCCAACATGGCTGCCCGTGACGGCCGCTGGCAAGAACAAGGCCGCGTTGTGCTGCATCGGCATCCGTTCCAGCGCGTCGTTTGAATCTGACAGCCAGACCCGGTGCGTCCGTGACAGGATCCCCATGTCGATCCGCCCACCACCTGACGCACAGCTTTCAATCTCGACCTGCGGGAATGCCGCGCGCAAACGGTCGATCAGCGCGTAAGACCCATAAGTCTGGGATTGATCGGGGTAGGGCAGGACGCGGTTATGATCCCACTTGATATAGTCGATCTCATAAGCGCTTAGGATCGCGGCGATGCAATTGAAGATGTGATCGCGCACATCGCCGTTCGCCATATCCAGCGCCATCTGAGACCGCCCCAACACCTGATCCTCGCCGCCCATGGCCCAGTCAGGGTGCAGGCGATATAGATCACTGTCCGGATTGATCATCTCGGGCTCGAACCAGATGCCAAACGACATGCCGGTCGCGTGGACGTGCTTGATCAACGGGTTCAGGCCATCTGGGAACTTCCGGGGATCCACCTCCCAATCCGACAAAGCCCGCGTGTCATCATCGCGCCGTCCGAACCAACCGTCATCCAGAACAAAACGTTCAGCCCCCAAGGACGCCGCGCGTGTTGCAATGTCTTTCAGAACCTCGGGCTGATGATCGAAGTACACCGCCTCCCAGCAATTGTAATGCACCGGGCGCGGATCCTTCGCCCCCGACCAATCCACGATCCGGTCCCGTACATGGCGTTGGAACGAGACCGCACAACCATTCAACCCGGTCGACGAATAGGTCATGTACAACGGAGCCGTCTCAAACCGCGTGGCCGGTGCCCGCACAACCCGCGTCGCATGACCAAACTGCACCTGACGCCGCCCGTCCGGCAATTCCTCGGCCACCATCCGGTGCCCGCCCGACCAGCCGTAATGAAACGCCCAAGCCTCACCGTGTGTGTTCGTCGCCCCCCGTCCGGTCACGATCAGCCCCGGAAAATGCTCGTGCCCCGTCCGGCCTGTGCGGTTTTCGCGGAACCGCGCACCGGGCGTCCAAGGAATGTGGTTCAACTGAAACTCGCCGCACCACCGACCCGAGACGTCAATCATCTCGTCCGAATGTTGCGCTGCCGGAATGACCGGAGCAGCCAACCAATGCAAATGTATGGGCGTGTCCGATTCCAACACAGACCGTGCTGTCAAAACGTGGGTATCCGCGTCCAAAGCGAAATGCGCCTGATAGGTCAGCCCGTTTTCCGCGTCGCGGTAGTGCAGCACCAAGGCTTTGTCCGATACCTCTTCCGATGCAAAGCAGAACTTTGGCAACAAGGGCACGCCTTCGGGGCCGCGCACGATCAGGCCGGGTTGTCCGGGGAATGTGCGCACGGCTTCGGGGCAGATCGACAGGTCGGGATTTTCATCCAGCATCCCGCCCGTCACATCCAGATGATGCGCCGCCGCCAAAGCCACCGCGTCTTCATCTGCGGGCAGGGGCGGGCCCCAATAGATCACTTCAGGCAATCGCTCGCGCCCGGCTGCCAGAACAAAAGTCTGGCGACGGTCGTCCAACCTCCAACTTTGCATTACTTCACAGCACCCAAGGTTAGTCCGGCAATAAAGTGCTTTTGCATCAAAAAGAACATCAGCACAGGCGGCAATGCGGCCACAATACTGCCCGCGCTCATCAGATGATAGGCGGCACGGAACTGCGCGTTGAAACTGGTGATCCCCGCCGTCACAGGCTGAGATTCTGGCCCCTGGGTCAGCACCACTGCCCAGAAGTAGTCGTTCCAGATGAAGGTAAAGATCAGCACGGCCAAGGCGGCCAGCGCAGGCTTCATCAAGGGCAAGACGACGAACCAGAAGATGCGCCACTCGGCGACGCCCTCGACCCGCGCGGCCTCGATCAGGGGAAAGGGCAGGGCACGGATAAAGTTGCGCATGAACAGCGTACAGAATCCGGTTTGAAAGGCGATGTGGAACAGCACCAATCCCGTCTTGGTATTATATAGTCCCATGTCCAGCGTCAGATCGCGCACAGGCACCATCAGGATCTGGAAGGGCACGAAGTTGCCCGCGACGAACATGAAGAAGATCAAAAGGTTCGACTTGAACCGATAGATGCCAAGCGCAAATCCCGCCATAGCGCTCAACGCCACCGCGCCAATCACCGTTGGAACCGTGATCAGGAACGAGTTCAGCATGTACCGCGGCATGTCCGAATTGAAGAACACCTGCCCATAGTTGGCCACAGCTTCAAACGACGACGGGGCCCCCCAGTAGTTGCCGGTGGTGAAATCCTCGGCCGGTTTGACCGAGAAGATGGCAACCGCGATCAGGGGCAGAAGCCACATGATCAGCGCAAGGGGCAGCATCGTCTTGTAAGCGACCTGCGCTCCGGGCGATGCGGTTTGGATGGGACGTGGAAACATATCAGTGCCCCTTCTCTTCTTTGTACATCGAGAACAGGAAGTAGGCGATGAACAACAGCATGATCAGGAACAAGACAACCGCGATGGCGGCCCCGTATCCCATGCGGAACCCATATTCGCTAAGCGCTTTCTCAAACATATAGAACGACAACACCCGCGTTTGCCCAAAAGGCCCGCCGTTTGTCATGATCGAAATCAGATCGAACGAACGCAGCGCGCCGATGATCGTCACCACAAAGGCGATGAAGGTCGCAGGCTTCAACTGAGGGATGATGACATACCACAACATTTTCCAGCCCTTGGCCCCGTCCAGACGCGCGGCCTCGACCTGTTCAGGGTCCACAGCGTTCAGGCCGGTCAGATACAGGATCATGCAATAGGCCGTCTGCGGCCAAAGCCCGGCGGCAATGATGCCATAGGTGGCCAAAGTCGGATCGCCCAGAATGTTGACGCCGTCCATGCCAAACCATCCCAAGACGTTCGACAATAGCCCCTCATTCGGCAGGTAGAACCACGAGAAGACAAGGCCCACAACCACCTGAGAAATCACGAAGGGAAAGAAGAACAACGACTTATAAAGCCGAATGCCCGTGACCGTCTGGTTCAGGAACAAAGCAATGAACAACCCCGCCGGAATCGCCAGAAGATAGAAGATCAACCACTTGAAATTGTTCCACAAAGATACCTCAAAGGCACCATCGTCCGCCAGTTCCACATAGTTGTCCAAGCCCACAAAGGTCGCTTCGCCCAAGCCATCCCAGTCGTAAAAGCTGATGTTGATCGATTGGAAAATCGGAATGATCACATAGACCGCGAAGAACAGGATCGCAGGCGCCAGAAACAGCCAAGGCGTCACCGCAATCTCGTTGCGCTTGTACCAGCTGCGTTTCCGGTCCGGTTCGGTATTGGTGGTCATGGGCGGCTGCTCCCTTCGCGGCACATGCGGAAACCCTGATGCGGGGCTTTCGGATGGGTCGTGGGAAAAAGGGGCGGACCAAAGCCCGCCCCAAATCTTGACTACTTGTAAACCCGCTCGCGAACCTTTTCGAGGCGCGCAAGGATGTCATCCAGATTGTCTGGGAACACCATGAATTCCTGCAGACCCTGCATGGCTTCTGCGGCCATTTCAGCCGGGAAGTCACGGTCGAAGAACTGTGCCACACCGCCGGGCGAGTTGGTCGACAGCATCTCGAAGCCTTCGTTCAGGAACTTGTCATCGTCGATCGATGCCGCTGCGTTCACCGGCAACTGACCGAGGTTCTCACCGTTGTTGATGATCGTCTGTTCGTTGGCAGACGCCATGAACTTCAGGAACGCACGTGCCGCATCTTTGTTCTGCGCGTTGGCAGGGATGTGGAACGTATCGGTTGGCGCGTCTTCCGCCAGTGCGATGCCTTCAGTGATCGGTGGGAACTGGTGGAAGTCCAGCTTGCTATCATCCAGACCCGCTTCGCGCAGCGGTGCCACGGCAAAGTTGCCCTTCAGGATCGCAGCCGCTTCGCCGTTCACGATGAACGGCAGGCTTTCCTGCCAGCTATAGTTCTGGTGGTTCTCAACAAATCCGCCCATGTCGATCAGCTCGCGCCAGTTGGCAAACGTCTGCTTCACACGGTCGTCGGTCCAAGCCACTTCACCGGCTGCAAGTTCCATATGGAAATCAAAGCCGTGGGTCCGCATGTTCAGATAATCGAACCAACCGCCAGCAGTCCAAAGGAACTTGGTGCCGATGGTATAGCAGGTGCGACCGGAATCGACGACTTTCTGGCAGTTCGATTTCATCTCTTCCCAGTTGGCAGGCTCGCCGATACCCAACTCTTCATAGATGTCTTTGCGATAGTAAATGCCCCACTGGTAATACGTGTAAGGCACGCCCCACTGCTTACCATCAATGGTCATCGCGCCCTTGGTCGAGGCCAGGTTGGTGGCAATGTCGGGGTCTTCCCAAAGGTCAGACACATCTTCGAACAAGCCTGCGTCAACGTAAGGCTTCATCCGGTTGGCTGCATACCACGTCGCAACGTCAGGCGCGTCAGCGGTCAGGAAGTTCCGGATCTGAGTTTTGTAAGCTTCGCGGTCGATCACCGTGGTTTCGATGTTCAGGTCCGGATGCTCGGCGCCGAAACGCTCGATCATGGCTTCCATCGTGGCGCGGGGCGCCGGGTTCGATGTGTCCAAGAAAATCTTCAGATCGCCCGACAGCGCGTGGCTGTCCGCCGACACTGACCCGGCCGAAACGGCAGCAAGGCCGAGCGCCGCAACGGACGCTTTCAACATGGAACGCATGTTTTCCTCCCAATTGTTCTCTTTGTTTAGTTTCAAATAATGAAACCTAGTTTTGCATATTGAAATTCTAACACCACTTGGGTTAGCCTTGTCAACAGCGGCAGTGCGCCGAATTAGCATTGTCAAAGGGAGGAGACAAACCAGTGGCTGGAAACGACGGCACCGTTGGCAAGGCGCTTGAAGTGTTGGACCAGGTCGCGGCATTCGGCCGTCCTGTGCGCTTTTCCGAGCTGCTTGACGCTTCGCCGTTCCCCAAAGCCACGCTCTATCGGCTGGTCCAGACCCTGACCAAACAACATATGCTGACCTTCGATGACGAGCGAAACACCTACGCCCCCGGATTGCGGCTGGTGCGACTGGCCCATGCCGCTTGGCAGCAGTCATCGCTGGTCCCGATCGCGCGGCCTCATATCGACCGATTGGCCGAAGACGTGCGCGAAGCCGTCCACCTTGCCCAGATCGACCATGGTCATGTGATCTTTGTGGATAAGCGCAAGAAAACCAACATGTTCGACACATTGGCCCAAACCGGGCTGGTCGCGCCCAGCTATTGCACCGGCGTTGGCAAAGCGATCCTTGCCTTCCTGCCCGACGACCGCCGGGAAGAGGCGCTGAAAATGCAGGCCTTCGTGCCCTACACGCCGCAGACCCACAAAACACCCGACAGCCTGACCCCCGAACTGGCCGAGATCCGCAAAGCCGGAATTGCCTTTGACCGGGAAGAGCACGAACAAGGTATCATCTCGGTCGCCGCCCCCATTTTGCGCGGTGGTGACAAAGTGGTCGGCGCTATTTCCATCGCTACGTCTACCTCGCGCCGCTCGCTTGACGAACTTGGCGGTCTTAGCCCGGTCTTACGCGACACCGCTGCGCGAATCGCATCCGAAATCGAACCCTGGCACTTTCCAAACTGAAAGGAACATCGCCCATGTCCGGCGTCTCTCTGTCCAAGGTGATCAAAAAGTACGGTGATGTTCAGGTTATTCATGGTGTGGATCTTGAAATCGAGGATGGCGAGTTCTGCGTCTTCGTCGGCCCATCAGGCTGCGGCAAGTCCACCCTGTTGCGTATGGTTGCGGGGCTTGAGGAAACAACTGCGGGTCAGATGACCATCGGCACCCGCGACGTCACCAAGATGGACCCCGCCGAACGCGGTGTGGCCATGGTGTTCCAAACCTATGCGCTTTATCCGCATATGACCGTCGAGCAGAACATGGGCTTCGGCCTGAAGATGAACGGCTATCCGGCAGCCGAGATCAAAGAAAAGGTCGCCACGGCTTCAAACATCCTGAAGCTGGACGAGTATCTGAAACGCAAACCAGCCGCCCTGTCCGGCGGTCAGCGTCAGCGCGTGGCCATCGGGCGTGCCATCGTGCGCGGCCCCGAGGTATTTCTTTTCGACGAACCGCTCTCGAACCTCGACGCCGAGTTGCGTGTCGAGATGCGTGTTGAAATCGCGCGGCTCCACAAGGAAATCGGCGCGACGATGATCTACGTCACGCACGATCAGGTCGAAGCCATGACCATGGCCGACAAGATCGTTGTGCTGCGCCTTGGCGTCATCGAACAGGTCGGCGCGCCGCTTGATCTCTACCGTGACCCCGACAACAAGTTCGTCGCAGGCTTCATCGGCTCGCCCGCCATGAATTTCCTTGAAGGAACCGCAACAGACGGCGGCGTCGAAGTGCCCGGCCTGAAAACCACCATTCCCACCTCTGTCGCGCTTCCGGCTGCCGGTGAGAAAGTCACCGCAGGCGTGCGCCCCGAACATATCGAACTTGACCTCAACGGCGACACTCACACCGTGGAATTGACCGAGGCGCTTGGCGGCGTTTCTTACGCTTATTTGTCTTCGGACACCGGCGAGAAAATGATCGTGGAAGAGCGCGGCGACACCCGCTCGAAAGTGGGCGACCGTGTTGGATTAGGGTTTGATCCGAAGCGGCTTTACGTCTTCGACAAGAACGAGGCCCGCCTGCGTTAAGGCTCAGTTACGAAGGTTGGATTTAACAGGCACGGGGCCGTAGCAAAGTCTGCGGTCCTTTTCGTTTCTTCCAGGAATTCGTCGCCAACAGCGCAAAATCCCTTGCCGAAACCGGTTTCGGACCGAATAATATGATTCGGGAGGATCAGACTTGGCACAGCCAAATTCTGAACATGGCAGCATCACACCGCGTCAGCGCGTCAAGATTTCCGACTTGGCAGATGCCCTTGGCATGACCAAAGGCACGGTCTCGCGCGCTTTGAACGGCTACCCTGACATTTCCGAAACCACGCGCCTGCGCGTGCGTCGCAAAGCGGATGCCATGGGCTATCGCCCCTTGGCACAGGCCCAAGGTATGCGCACCGGTCGCACCCGCACATTAGGGCTTGTTCTGCAAACCGATCGACCGGGGGCCGAACGCCCCTTCATCTCGGATTTTCTGGCCGGGATCACCAGTGCCGCCAGCGCTGAACACTGGACACTGACAGTGGCCACCTCGGCGGGTGGCGACGCGATGCAAAACACGCTTGAACGTCTGGTTCACGAGCGCAAATCCGATGGTTTCATCCTGCCACGCACCTTCGCCGATGACGACCGTATGAAACTGCTGCGCCGCATGGACGTGCCCTTCGTCCTGTTCGGTCGCGTGCAAGACCCCGAAGGCTGCGCATGGTTTGATATCCTTGGCGAAGACGCGATGCGCGACGCCGTTCAGCGTTTGGCAGATCATGGTCACAAACGGATCGGCTTTGTCGGTGGTGCCGTGGAATACAATTTTACGCGGCTGCGCGAACAGGGATTTCGCGATGGGATGCGCGACGCAGGCCTTCCCTTGGATGAAACTCTGATGGTCAGCGAAGCCATGTTGCGTCAGGACGGAGCCACCGCCACGCACCAGCTTTTGACCGCCGATCTACCCCCGACCGCCATTGTCTTCGCGGTCGATCTGGCGGCTCTTGGTGCCTATGACGCGGCCCGCGACTTGGGGCTGACGATCGGGCGCGACGTGTCGGTCATTTCTTACGATGGCATCCCCGAAGGCGGCTGGATCGATCCACCGCTCACGACCTACAGCGTCGACAGCAAGATGGCAGGCGAACGCCTTGCGCGCTTGTTGATCCGTCGCATCCGGGGCGAAGCGCCTGAAACTTTGCGCGAAACAGCGCAAGCGAAATTGCAACCGGGCGGCTCGGACGGCCCGCCTTTGGACACACCCGAACATCTGGCCCGCAGCATCCAAGCGGCAGGCCCGGCGTAGAAACGACCTTAGAAAAGATCACCAAAAGGGAGAGGACACTCATGTCTATTCACTTCAAGAAAACCGGGTCCAGACTGCTGACAACCGCAGCACTTGGCCTAGTGCTGGCCTCGGCGGCACAAGCCGACATCCGGTTCTGGACCACCGAAACCCAACCCGAACGCCTTGAGCGTCAGCAAGCCATGGCCGCCGACTTCGAAGCCGCATCCGGCGTCAAGGTCGAGGTGATCCCGGTTGAAGAATCCGATCTGGGCACCCGCGCCACCGCAGCCTTCGCCGCCGGCGATCTGCCGGACGTGATCTATCACCCGTTGCAATACGCGCTGCCGTGGACCGAAGCCGGTATCCTTGACCCCGAAGCCGCCAACGAAGTCGTTGAAAAGCTTGGCAAAGGCACCTTCGCACCCGGTCCATTATCGATGGCCATGACGGCTGATGGTGTGGCTGCCGTGCCAGTTGATGGCTGGACGCAGATGGTCGTCTACCGCAAGGACATGTTCGACGCGGCTGGCCTTGAGGCTCCGACATCCTACGCCAACGTTCTGGCTGCCATCGAAGCGCTGCACAACCCGCCCGAGATGTTCGGCTTTGTCGCCCCTACCAAGGTGGACGAAGGCTACATGGGGCAGGTGCTAGAGCACATCTTGCTGGCCAATGGCGCGACACCTGTGAACGCCGACGGCTTCAAAGGGTTCGACGAAGCCAAGACTATCGAAGCGCTGGAATTCTACAAAGCCATCGCCGAAGCCTCGCCTCCCGGCGAATTGTTCTGGGATCAGGCACGTACCCTGTTCTTCGCCGGTCAAACCGCGATGATCATCTGGTCGCCGTTCATTCTGGACGAAATGGCTGGCCTTCGCGACAGTGCACCGCCCACGATCAACGACGATCCGATGACCCGTGATCTGGCTGCTGCCGCTGGCATCGTGACCAACTTCTCGGGGCCGTCGAACGCAGAAGGGGCCGCTTGGGCCGATGCGCGTTACTTCGGGATCACAGCAGATGCCGACATCGAAGAAGCCCAAGCCTTCATCGAATACTCGATGAACGACGGCTACACCGCGACACTGGCGATTGCGCCTGAAGGCAAATTCCCAACCCGTCGCGGCACTTCGGACGGATCGACCGAGTTCGTTGAGGCTTGGTCGAAACTGGACGTCGGCGTCGACCGCAAAGCACCTTTGGGTGATTTGTACGCGCAGGAAACGATCGACGAGATTGTCGGTGGTCTGGATGTCGCCAAACGCTGGGGCGTGGCCGAAGGCCAACTGGCGCTGGCCTCCAAGATCATCAACAGCCAAGCGATCAACCGCGTCTTCCGTCAGTACTTTGACGGCGAGATCGAAGCGGCTGCCGCTGTTGCGGCTCTGAACGAAGAGCTGGCTGGCATCGAGTAAGTGCATCGGGGTCCCGGGCTTGATCCGGGACCTCACCGTCCGCTTAAGGCCCCGGATCACGTTCGGGGCAGGGAGCATCCATGTCTGACAACAGCACAGATCTCGGCCCACCCACCGAAACCGGCGCATTGCAAAAACGCGAAGCCCGGTTGGCCTGGGGCCTTTTGGCACCCACGATTGCCATTGTGGCCGCCGTTGTCATTCTGCCGCTTCTGGCAATTTTCTGGATATCTTTCAAACCCATAGGGCTGGCCGACCTGCGCCCACCCGCACCTGTAGCCCGCGAGGCCCTGCGCGGTTCAGGCGACGAGCTGCGCATTGAATACCGGCTGCGGAACTCGTCTCAATCCGAAGTGATCCGCGACGTGACATTGTCCGACACGCTTCCAACTGGCGTCACGGTCCGCGAGGCAGATGAGCGTTGCGACGTAACAGGCGCTGAAATCTCCTGCACCTTCGGCGATCTAGAGGGCGGACAGCGCGAACGCGTTTCGATCTTTGTGACCATCGAGGGCGATGAAGACGCCGCCGAAGACGCGGTTGAGACGTCCGAACCGCGCATGACCGGCAAGGGCAAAAACATTCTGACAAACTCGGAATTCACGCTGGATAACTTCGCCCGCGTCTTTGACGGGGACGAATTCTGGGGCGTTCTGGGCGTCACCATGTTCTACACGATCGTCGGCACCGTCGGCGCGTTGGTGTTCGGCCTGTTCGCCGCGTTGTTGCTAAACAAGGAATTCCGGGGCCAAGGCATTTTGCGCGGGCTCTACCTGTTCCCCTACGTGGCCCCGGTCATCGCGGTCGCCTTCGCCTGGATCATCCTGTTCGATCCCTTTTCCGGCTCGGCCAACGCGCTTTTGGTCCAGATGGGAGTGACGGACAGCACGATCAACTTCTTCGGCGAAAAGCCCTTGGCCCTGATCATGGTCACGGTCTTCGAAATCTGGCGCTATTTCCCATTGTCGTTCCTGTTCATCCTGGCGCGGATGCAAAGCATCGATACCGACATGTACGAAGCCGCCGACATGGACGGCGCCTCACCGTTCCAGAAATTCTGGTACCTTTCGATGCCGCAACTTCTTGGCATCCTCTCGGTCCTGTTCTTGTTGCGCTTCATTTGGACCTTCAACAAGTTCGACGACATCTTCCTTTTGACGGGCGGCAACGCGGGCACGCGGACGCTAACGGTGAATGTCTATGAACAGGCCTTCGCCGTGTCGAACATCGGGGCCGGGGCCGCCGTGGCGGTGGTGATCTTCTGCTGCTTGTTGCTGTTCTCGTTCTTCTTCTTCCGAACCATGAGTCGGGAGGAGGGGTTATGAGGATGATGTTTTGCGCCGACTTCCAAAAGCATTGCTTGCAATGCCAAGCCGGCAGGCGATTGTCTTCAATCGCCGAGAGGGGTGTCGCGGTGACGAGGGGCTCTGCCCCTCGAGCTCCCCGAAGTATTTTCGGCAAGAGGAAGGAGCAGAGCCAATGAAGTTCCTTCGCTTTGGATATGTCGCCGGGCCGCTGATTGGGGCGCTGTGGACGTTTGTCATGGCAATTTCAGCGTGCATTCTGATCAGCTTCGCCACGGGAGAGGGGCTACGCCCTTCGCTGTTGCCCTGCCTGATCTTCGGCGCTTGGCTGGGGTTTATCTGGTTGCCCGATGGCGGGCGGACGCGTGGGCAGCGCGTTTTGTGGTCGGCGGGTCTGGCCGTGTTGCCCGCCTTGGCTTTCATCCTATTGCGTCCTGCCATTGTAGGGGCCGAGGACACGTCGACCAGCACGCTTGTGATCGCCTGGGTCGTCTTTGCCGTTGCCACGGTCTGGCCTTTGGAAGTGATGTTGCGCCCCTTGCCATTTACTGCGGCGACACGGCATGAATTCGAAGATGCGGTGATCCGGTTTTGCACCGGGTTTGGCTATGTCTTTTTCACCGCCATCGTGGCCATCCCGTTTTATGTGATGGTGATGACCAGTCTGAAGAACCAGTCCGAACTGCTTCAGAACCCTCTGGATTTCTCGATTGATCTGTCCAAAGGCTGGGGCTTGTTGCGCAGTTACGAAGAACTGTTCATGGACTTCAACTTCGGCAGCTACCTTCTGACCAGTTTCTACATCTCGGTGATCACTGTGGCCCTGACGCTGGCGTTTTCGATCCCCGGGGCCTATGCGGTCGCGCGGCTCAGGTTTCGGGGGCAAAAGGCGTTTTCGCGCTCGATCCTCTTGATCTACATGGTGCCGATGATCGTTCTGGCCCTGCCCATCTATATCGCCTTCTCGGTATCCGGACTGAGAAATTCCATGGCCGGCATCCTGATGATCTATCCGGTTACCACCATTCCGGTAGCTTTGTATATGTTGCAAGGCTATTTTCGGGGGCTTCCCGCAGAAGTGGAGGAAGCAGGCTTGATGGACGGCCTCAATCGCTTGCAGGTCATCTGGAAGATCACCTTGCCGCTGTCATTGCCCGCGCTCGCGTCGGTCTCCTTGTACGTGTTCATGATTGCCTGGAACGAGTTTCTACTCGCCTTCATGCTGCTTGATGACCCATCCACCTTTACCTTGACACGCGGCATCGCCTCGCTCAATTCTTCCGAGGTACCGCGTCAACACC
>CAZWDS010000044.1:0-25194 GCA_964632495.1 uncultured Rhodobacterales bacterium | reverse complement strand
TGCCGCCCTCTCATCGCTGCAAGCAGCGACTGCCGGGTAATAGATATCTCATTCTAGGTCGCCCCCATCCGCAAGCCTGCTTTTTTGAGAAGGCGTAACTCCAGCGTCTGTTCAGCTACGACGTCTTTCAGATCGCGGACCTCAGCTTTCAGACTGGTGACTGCGCCGGACGTCGCCGGACGCATAGTGTCACCAGCCAACCGCTTCTTTCCCGCCTCCATGAAGTCCTTCGACCAATTGTAATACAGGCTTTTTGCGATCCCTTCGCCCCTGTCGTGCATGTAAACATGCACTGCCTGGCAGTGGACGGCACAGCTCATAAAGAGAGCTCTCACCACGCAACCCATCCAAAACAATGCGGATCTTCTCGTTTGCAGAGAAGTTCCGACGCGTCTTGCGCTTAATCTTGTTTACATGTCTGTCAGCCGATCCATTCGGCCCTGTCTTCGTTCTCATCTGGTATCCCTCCAAGGGTTACGATGAGCGAAAGGCTCTCCTTTAGCAAAACAAGGCCCTCTGTCTCAAAACACGTGACGGCGTTCAGGCCCTTGAGGGCGCGAATTTCATACTCCGTAAGGGCGAGCATGTGGCCATTGTAGGCGACGATGGCGCGGGAAAATCAACTTTCGTCCGCCAAATCACCGGCGTCGAACAGCGCACTCGGGGCGACATCATTTTTGACGGCAAGCCTGTCCATTTCACCGGGCCCCTTGATGCTCGCGAGGCCGGGATTGAAACCGTCTTCCAGACGCTCGCCCTTGCCGATGACCTGGATGTGCCCGACAATCTGTTCTTGGGGCGCGAGTTGACCAAGTGGAACTGGTTGGGTCCCTTCCGCGTTCTCGACTGAAAGGCTATGCGCCAAGCGACACTAGACGGGCTTGAGAAAACCGCCGTGAAAATCCCCAACATCCGCAACACGATCCAGAACATGTCTGGCGGACAACGCCAATGCGTGGCCATCGCGCGCACTGCGACGTTCCATTCGAAACTGTCGATCATGGATGAACCCACAGCGGCCCTTGGCGTGCAGGAAACCGAACAGGTTGAAAACATCATCCGCACGTTGAAGGCCGCAGGCGAGCCGCTGATCCTTGTCAGCCACAACATGCGTCAGGTGATGGACCTTGTGGACCGGATCGTCGTTTTCCGACGCGGACGCATCTGTGCCGATCTGAAAAAGGAAGAGACCGACGGTCAAGACGTGGTCGCCTATATCACGGGGGCCAAAACCCAGCCGGAATTTGAGGACGCAGCAGCCCAAACCAGATCGGCCCTTTGGAAAACGTCTCAACAAACCGCAAGGATTGATCTAGACTTCTGGCATCGCTGAAAAGGACGCATGTCATGTTGAGATCGGTTTTCGCGCTTTTGCTTACGTCGCATCTTGCTGTCGCAGACGAGGCCCCGCCTTTCGCAAGCTATGTCGATGCCAGCGAGCCGGTTCTGAACGACCCCCACGATCTGGCCTTTGGGCCGGACGGAAATCTTTATATCGCGGACAAGTTTGCCAATCGGGTGGTTATTATGAACCCCGACACGCTTGACGTCATCGGAAGTATTGGCGACGGCGCACTTGCGGGCGCCCACGATGTGTCCTTCGGGCCTGACGGCACACTTTACGTCTCGGCGACGGGACTAAGCGCGGTGATCAGCTTTGATTTGTCAGGGGACGCGCCAAAGGACCTAGGCGCCTTGCAGCCCTTCCCGCGAACCGAGGGGGTTCTGGCCCATTCAAACGGCCGTTTGTATGTGATGGCCTCCGGCTCTGGGCAACTGATTGCACTCGAAGGCGAAACCATTTTGAACGCGGTAGACGGTTTGACAGGCGCTCATGACGTGGCCGAAGGCTTGGACGGAACGATTTGGGTCGGCGATAACTTTAGACAGCGTCTTGTGCAATTCGACCCTGACCTCAAAAAGCTTCGCACACTGGAAGGTGCCCCATTCGGGTTTGCCGGGCCGCGCTATCTGGATGTTGATGAAGACGGCATCCTATACGTCGCGGATCAAGATGCGCATCGCGTTCTGAAAATAGACCCTTTGACGAACGAGGTACTGGGTGTCATCGGATCGGGGTCGCCGGGAATCGGGCCGAACCTTTTGGATGATCCCGAAGGTGTTGCCATACGCGGCAGCGAATTTTTCTTTTCAGACAGCGACAACAACCGCATCGTGAAATATGAGTTGGTCCTGAACTAGCGCATCAGTCACAGGAACGGTGGGGAGAGTGATCTTGGCTTGGGACCGGTTTAGATGGCTGGCGATACTGCTGGGCGTGATCTGGGCGATTGCGGCGGTGAACCTGATCACGGGTTATACATTGAACGGCTGGTTCGGCCTGCGCCCGCGCAGCTTCGGCGGTTTAGACGGCATTTTGTTTATGCCCTTGCTGCATGGCTCGGTGATGCACGCTGCTGCCAATACCATTCCTTTGGTCATTCTGGGCGCACTTGTCGCGATCACGGCAAGGCGCGTGGCTTTGGCGGCTTCGGCGATCATTGTCGGGCTTGGCGGGATTGGTGTCTGGCTGGTTGGCAACACCGCGATCCACGTGGGCGCATCGGGTCTGATCTTCGGCTGGTTCGGGTTTCTTGTCGCCCGTGGCGTGATCGAAAAGCGCATCATACCGATGATCACAGCTGCTGGCGTGGCCTTGGTCTATGGCACAATGATCTTTGGTGTTCTGCCCGGTCAGCCCGGTGTGAGCTGGGAATCGCATCTTTTAGGGGCGCTCGCGGGCGTGGTGGCCGCACTTGTCTTGCGAAACCCGTCCGAGGCTTAATTTAATCATCGCCAAATGTGTCTTCCACCGGCGGATTTCCGGCAAGACACCGCGCAGGGTTTGACGCGGCGCGGCTTCTCTTGCAAACCTGTCAGCAACAAAACCGGTGCAAGGCAGGTGGTGATATGAAAGTCGACAGACGCTTTGTCCTTACGGGCTGCTGCACCCTTGGGCTAAGCGCCTGCGCGCGCGGTGGCACTGTCCCTTTTACAAGCAGCCCCCAAGCGCTGCCTTCGGATTTGCGGGCAACATCCAACGCGGCCTTCCAAGCTTGGCTAACAGCCTTCCGCCCCCGTGCGCGAAACGCAGGCATCTCGGCGGCGACACTGGACACCGCCCTTTCAAGTGCAGGTTTCATCCCCGGTGTCATCACACGCGACCGAAACCAAATTCAAAACCGACGGACCCTTGAAGACTATCTGTCCATCGTGGCATCCGACGAAAAGGTATCGAAGGGCCGCAGCGCTTTTGTCCGGCACAGGACAACGCTGCAAGCCATCGAGGCGCGGTACGGTGTCGATGCCGAAGTTGTCGCTGCCATCTGGGGCGTGGAAAGTCAGTACGGCGAAAAACGCGGCCAGATCCCTGTGATCTCGTCCACCGCGACGCTTGCCTTTGACGGACGTCGTGCCCGTTTCTACGAATCTCAATTGATCGCCGCCTTGCGCATTCTGGACCGAGGCGACACCACCGTTCGACGCCTGACAGGAAGCTGGGCCGGTGCTATGGGCCACACCCAGTTCATTCCCACATCCTATCAATCCTTCGCTGTCGATTTTACCGGTGACGGACGACGTGACATCTGGAGCGAGGATCCAAGCGACGCGCTGGCTTCGACGGCCAGCTATCTGGCCCGAAACGGCTGGCGACGCGGCTTGAAGTGGGGTGCGGAAGCGGGCAGAGGTGGCGCAAGCGGGCGCCCCATTCAGCCGCAAAAAGGCGGTGTGACCTTCCGGGTCAGCCGGAATTTCAATGTTCTGAAGACGTATAACAACTCGGATTTCTATGCGATTGGTGTTGGACATTTGTCCGACCGGATCGGGGGCGCAGGTCCTTTGCGCGGCCAATTCCCTCCTGACGAAAACGGGCTTACCAAAAATGACCGGATGGCCTTGCAACGCGGTCTGGCCGCGCGTGGCTATGACATTGGCACGATTGACGGGGTGATCGGCTCGCGATCAAAAGCCGCGATCAGTGATTTTCAGCGACAACAAGGGCTGGCCGTGACGGGAAAAGCCACGGCCGAGGTTCTGGCCGTCTTGCGCTAAACCTTGACCCGAAAATCGCGGAAAGCCCATCAAAACTACACAACGAAAACAGATGCTTATCATTTTCCCCGTTCAATACGCGCAGAAAATGGATACATCTAACCCAAGTCTATAGAGACCAAAGGTCAAAATCCCATGCCGAAATTCAATCGTCGGTCCTTTCTACATATGATTGGTGCAGCCAGTCTTGCGCCACTTGTTCCCGCAATGCCCGCAAAAGCCGCCGCCGGTGGCGGGGCAAGCCATGCGCAATTACTTTGGGCCGGTCTTTATAAACAGGCAGGCAGCACGTCGAACTTCACACGCGTGACCAAAGGGTTGGGGATCTCGACCACCACGGCGCATCGTATCCATGCCAAACTGGCCGGGTCGCGGATCGTATTGGCCAAAGGTGCATCAGGTGTTCGAACTGCCGTACGCCCTGCGCCTCGCGCCATGAAAGCCGCGACCAAGGCCGAACCGTCATCCAAGAAAGCCCTGTCGGACGTTCGAAAACTGTTGAAAGAAAATACCGAAGACAACGCCACGTCACCGCAGGATGATGCGGACCAAGACGACGTCATTGAAACGTCAAAGACACGTCCAAAGACCTGATTGCCTTCTCTCTCGACCTAAACGTCCTGACTTGCTAAGTCCCTTCCGGGGGCTTCGGAGACGATCCATCGCCAGCATAGTCATCTTTGCCTTCGATCTTGCAGAAGCCGCGCAACAAAAGCGCATCGCGATGTTGCGCGCCGAAGGTCATGCCGTGCGCACGATTTCGTTTCGCCGCCGCAACATGGACGCCCAAACCATAGACGTGCCGAACCTTGATCTGGGGGACATGCCCAACCAAAGGTTCCTTTTGCGGCTGTGGTTGCTGGCCCGCGCCATTCCAAAGGTGGTGATGGCCCGGCGCTTCATGGGCGCACCCGATCTGATCATTGCGCGGAACTTCGATCTTTTGGCCCTGGCCTGGATCGCCCGGCGTGGGCAGGTGCCACTGATCTATGAATGCCTTGATATTCATTCCCTGATGACCGGCGACACAGCCGTCAACAAGATCATGCGCCGGGTCGAGCGGTTCCTGATGCGACGTAGTCAACTCTTGTGGACCTCGTCACCGGGGTTTCTCAGCCAGTATTTCGAGAAGCTCCAAAACCACACAGGTCCCAGCGTCATCGTCGAGAACAAACTGTGGTTCAGCCCCAAACCTGCAGTAAGACCCTCTATCGCAGAGCGTCCAGACGGGGATGGGCCATTGGTTCTTGGATGGGTGGGGTCGATCCGGTGTCAGGCGAGTTTCGACATTTTGTGCGAAACCGCACGCGCCCTGCCCCAAACTTTGCGGATCGAAGTGCACGGCAATATCCACCACCACGCTGTCGCCAATTTTGATGCCGCGGTCGCAGCCTTGGACAACGTCACCTATCATGGACCTTATAGGTATCCGGACGGTTTGGCGCAGGTTTACGGGCGCTGCGATATCATTTGGGGTCAGGATCTTTGGCAGCGTGGTGGCAATTCCGACTGGCTTTTGCCAAACCGCATTTACGAGGCCAGTTGGCATGGCTGCCCCACCATCGCGGTTGCGGACACAGAAACCGGCCGCCGGGTTGCGTCCCAAGGTCTGGGCCCCGTGCTTCAATCCCCAAACGCCGAAAACCTTGTGACCTGTCTCAAAGATCTGGACCGCGCCAAGGTGCGCGACCTATCCCGACACATCCTTCAGATGGACGATGGCCTGTTCCAACTGACCGGTCACGATATCAAGGCCGCCTTAGCCCCGGTTCTGGAAAACTAGGGCGCTCAAACCCATTTTTTGATTCGCAGAAATGCAACCCTTTGCCGTAATCCAATCCGATCTTGCCTGATCTTTCGCCGCCAGGTTGTCGGAAACGGCGAAATTTTCAAACTGCTCAATTCTACATCGGTTGAATTTCTTCAACAGCGCGCACCAGATTTCGTGGGTAAAACCCAACATCACGCCAATATGTAGACAAGCAAGACAAAGATTATGGCCGTCCGATTAAGCCTTGGGCAATTTATTGCCCAGAATGTGGCAGCGCTCAGTTTAACCATAGCTTCTGACGCAGACTTCTGGCTTTTAGAGGATGGGTAGGGGCTCCTAGGGATGGGAGTTCGACGATGGGCAGTGTTGAGACAGACGCGACCGAACCTATACAGCCGCAAATGGACGTCCCGGCATCAACCGCAATCGGCGGATGGTCCAAGCGCGTAATCGACAGTTTTCTGGCTGGATTGGCCGTGACTGCGCTTCTTCCATTGTTTGCGCTTTTATTCTTAGCAATCAAGTTCGGCTCTCCCGGCCCGGTTCTGTTCGGGCACGAAAGAATTGGCCTGCGCGGTCAGACGTTTCGCTGCTGGAAACTGCGCACGATGGTCACCGATGGTGACGCTGTGCTTCAAGCCTACTTGGCCGCCAACCCCGAAGCCCGTATCGAATGGGAAGAGACCCGAAAACTCACCAATGATCCCCGCGTCACGGCCTTGGGACACGTTTTACGCAAGTACAGCGTTGATGAACTGCCCCAACTGATCAACGTCCTGCGCGGCGAGATGAGTTTTGTTGGACCACGCCCCGTCGTAGTAGACGAACTGGAACGCTATGGCCCCCATGCGCAGGCCTATCTGTCCGCGCGGCCCGGCATTACCGGCCTTTGGCAAACCAGCGGGCGCAGTGACACAAGTTACGAAAACCGTGTCGCGCTAGACGACCGTTACGTCCGCGATTGGAGCTTTGGCGAAGACATCCGTATCCTGTTTCGCACCATCCCCGTGGTTCTGGGCGCGCGTGGTTCCTACTGAATGACGACCGCCGCCGCCGCCAATATCGACCTGTCCGAATTCGCGCCGCACCCGAAACAAGGGCGCGCGCGCCGCACCTTTAGTGGCGTGGCGTGGTCGGTCCTGCACACCGCCCTGCCCAGCCTAAGTGCCGCTTTGATCTTTTTCCTCAGCGCCGCCTATTTGGTGCCCGAAGACTTTGGCCGTTTGGCGATTGCGGGGGGATTGGTGTCGATTGCGCTGGCCTTTTCGCCCGCCGCCTTTGGCGAAGCGCTGATCCAACGCGCCACCATAACGCCCGGACATGCGGATGCGGTATTCTGGCTGAACATCGGAGTCGGCCTGTTCTATTGCCTGACGCTCACCGCCTTGGCAGGGCTTGGGGCAGCGTGGTTCAACGAACCACAACTGGCGTGGCTTGTCCCCCTTCTGGCCCTGAAAGTGCCGTTTGAACTGGCCACAATCGTCCCGGCCTCGATGATCATTCGCTCGATGCGCTTTCGTGCCATTGCGATCCGAACGGCCGCGGCCTCGGCTGTGGGTTTGATGGTTGGCGTGGGTCTTTTACTGTCGGGCTATGGATTACTGGCGCTGGCGCTTTCTCAGGTGGCCTTCAGCATGACCACCTGTGTCGTGACGTTCTGGGTCGCAGACTGGCGTCTGGGATTGAAAGGCCGCCTGCCCCACCTGAAAGAGCTTTGGACATACACGCTTTTCGCATCCGGTCACCGCATTCTGGGGCGGTTGCGCCTTGATCATCTGATGGTCGGCGCTTTGGGCGGCACCGCCGTCTTGGGCCTTTTGACCTTTGCGCAGCGCTTCTTTCAGATGTTGTCGGACTTGGCGGCAGGCGCGCTTGGCAATGTGACCCATGTTGTGCTGTCCTCGATGCAGGACGACCCTCGGAAAGCCGAGCGTTCTTTTCGCCACGCCAGTTTCGCCGCCGCCTGCGTCGGCTTTCCCGCCTTTGCCGGGGCCGCGCTGATTGTCGACGACGTGATCGCGCTGATCTTCACCGACAAATGGTCCGAGGCCGTGATGGCGACCCAATTGTTCTGTCTGACCGGCCTGATCGCCACGATTGGCATTGTTCAGGGCGCGTTGATCCGCTCGCAAGGCTATCCGAACTGGTGGTTCTATTATCAGGCCCTGCAACAAGCCGGCACAATCGCCGTCATCGCCCTGACCCTGAGCTACGGCGCCTCGGTCACGGGGGTCGTGGCCGCGATTGTCGCCAAGACCTATCTGTTCTGGCCCATTTCGGTGGTGATGACCGCGCGCATTCTGAAGTGCAGCCCCTGGTCCTACCTTAGTCAATTGCGCGGCCCCGCGCTTGCAACCGCCTCTATGATCACCGCTTTGATGTTTTTGCCGGACAGTGGCGGCTGGAACCATGTTGCAAGCCAGATCACGCTGGGTGCCCTTTGCTATGGGCTGGTTCTTTTTTCGGTCTGCCACACGCAAGTCACCGACGTCTTTCGCCTTATCAGGAAAGCCAAAACCATATGAAACTGACCTATTTCGAAGGAACTCCGCCAAACTTTGGTGACGAGTTGAATGCCACGATCTGGCAACATCTGTTGCCTAGCGGATTTCTGGATAACGACAGCGATGTTCTGTTTCTGGGCATCGGGTCCATCATCCAAGACATCTATCCCGCCAATGCCCGCAAGGTTGTGATGGGGTCGGGCTATGCCGGCGCCTATTCGCGGCTGCCGGATGTGCATGACGGAAGCTGGGACATTCGCTTTGTGCGTGGTCCTGAAACCTGCAAGGCCCTTGATTTGCCCGTCGAAACGGCGATCACCGACGCTGCGGTTCTGCTGCGTCAGACACCCTTGCCCGAGCCGACAAAAGACATCGGCGTGGCGTTCATCCCGCACTATGAAAGCGTCGAGCGTGGCGCGTGGCAGCGGGTCTGCGATCTGGCTGGGGTTCACTTCATTGACCCCACCAAACCACACGAAGAGGTCCTCTCCGATCTTCGTGGTGCAGAACTGGTCATCACAGAAGCCATGCACGGGGCCATCGTTTCAGACGCGATGCGCACACCTTGGATTGGCGTGAAAACCATGCATCACGTCCATCGCGGCAAATGGTACGACTGGGCGGCCTCTCTGAACATCGACTACCGCCCCGCCGACTTGCGCCCCTCGAACGGGCGCGAGGCATGGGCCTTTCACACCGGACGCTGGGGTTCAGGGGCACGGGCACGGGCGGTGTTTGGCAGCACGGCGTTCCGCCCCATCAACGCGGCCATCGCACATCGGGCGGCGGCCAGCTTGCAGCGCCTGTCAAAAGAAGACCCGCAACTGAGCAGCGACGCAGACATTGCACGTGCCGATGAACGCGCCACGGCAGCGCTTGATCTTCTTGTCCGGGACTATACACCGCTTCAATCGGTGCGCGCTTGACCATGACGAAGAGCATCGCGGGCATAGATCAGGGCGGCAAAGACCAGAACGGTCCGCAGGCTGAACTGAAAGAACAGCGGCACTTCCACCGCGCTGCCCATCACGGCCACAAAGACCAGCGCGAACAGCGTCGCAGGCACTGCATGCCCTGTGCGGATCGCCCACATCCCCGCGTAAACCGCGGTGCCCAGCAAAAGCACGGCCTGCAGGATTGCGCCCGGAATGCCGATTTCGACAGCGTTCGACAGGTACATG
Organism: uncultured Rhodobacterales bacterium; assembly: GCA_964632495.1. Classification (GTDB taxonomy): domain Bacteria; phylum Pseudomonadota; class Alphaproteobacteria; order Rhodobacterales; family Rhodobacteraceae; genus CALKXV01. The sequence goes on along the minus strand of CAZWDS010000044.1, from coordinate 15,685 downwards.
TTGTGAAAGTTGAAGCCGCTTCGCCCTTCAATCCCAAACATGAACCAAAGCGTTTCGGCGTCCGCGTGTCCCTGAACCCAGAAAGCCTGGTATCCGACACCAAAGACCGGACGTTCGGCAATCAGCGCCATGGCCGCAGCCCAGAGTTCTGTTCGGCCCGTCAAGGTCAGGTCCTTGCCGGTGGCCTGAAGGACAAAGTCCGAAACGGTGGACCAGTTGGCCTGCAGGGCCAATCCAACAAGAACGGCACCAAGACTTGCGAAGGTCACGACCAGCCACGCGGGCAGTGCGCCCAACCGGTGAATTTTCATAACGATGACCAAGGCCAACAGAGCTGGCACAAGAAACAGAATAGCGCTGACCGATTGGGCCGAAACGACCAACAGAGTACCCGCCCCCACTGCGAACAATCCAAGCAGCCGCAAGATCCGGCCCGCACCGGACGTCATTGCCATGCCGAACGCCAAGATCGTGAAGGTCGCAGCAGCACCGGCAAAAGCGTTCTTGCTGCCGTAAATGCCGATCCGCGCACCAATGTCACTGCGCACTTCGCCGAACAGAAGACTGACCAGCATCGACACACCCATGCACAAAAACAGCGTGCACAGGAAAGCGCGCGCGGACAAGTGGCGACAAATGGCGACAACAACAATCGCAGTTGCCAAAAGCTGGATCCCCATGCGCAAGCTGATGGCGGGTTCGCGCGACCACGAAAAGCTAAGAACACACAGAACCGGCAGCACCAGAACCGGCCAATGCCGCAATCCTTTGCTGATCATTTCGCCGGGACGCAGCAGGCACAAAAGCATCCCCGCCGCCAAAAAGACCAAGGCCCCCAAGGTGCCAACAGCTGGCACAAAGACCAACGCGGCCAAGGCCGTCGCCGCCAAAATGGGTTCTGCCCGCGTATCGATCTGACCCAGAGGGCCAAAGCTCAAACGTGCTTTGTAAGATACCGAAGTGTTGCTCACGCCTGTCTGTCCGATCTGCACTTTTCTGCTTTGTTGCGCCGAAATGTGCCGAAATCGTGGCAATCGCCCTTGGGTCGGCACGATTTGGCACAGAAATCTCATTGTTCAGGAGCCAACTCATGACCAAAATCCCTGACGTTTCGGTCATCATGGCCAACCACAATGGTGCCGCCTTTCTTGAAAGCGCGGTTCAGTCGGTGCTGTCGCAAAACCAGTGCGATCTGGAATTGATCGTGTCCGATGACGCTTCGACGGACGACAGTTTGGACATCCTGTCCACCATCAATGATCCCCGTTTGCGCGTCGTGACGGCCCAGACAAACAAAGGCCCCGGTGCGGCGCGGAACAAGGCCTTGGATGCGGCAACCGGAACATGGGTGGCGATCGTGGACAGCGACGACCTGATGCATGCCGACCGCTTTCAAACCTTGCTGAGCGCGGCCAAGACAACAGATACAACCCTAATCGCAGACAACCAGATGTTTTTCGAAGGCGGCAACCAAGCCACTGGTGAATACCTCTGGCCCAAGACATCGGGCGTGATCGAGGTTGACGCGGCCATGCTGCTTAGCACCGAGTTCTACGGGCGCTCGAATCGATTGGGTTATCTAAAGCCCATGATCCGCCGCGACGCTTTGGCTGACCTGCGCTATCAGCCGGATCTGAAGGTGGGCGAAGACTTCGACCTTTTGGCCCGCCTGACATTGGCCGGACAGACCCTGACCCTTATTCCTGACGCACTCTACTTCTACCGCCGACGCGAAAGCTCGACCTCTCACCGCCTGACACCTGAAAACGCCACGGCCATGATCGACGCTTTGACGACTTTAGACACCCAAGACCCGGCGCATCAGCGTGCGATCCGGCGGCGCATTGGCCGCCTAGAGCATCGAAAGGCGCTGGAAACGACCGTGCAGGATCTGAAATCAAAACAACCGATCCGCGCGGCGGCACACATCTTGCGCCACCCCTCCATCATACCTGCCCTCGGCAGCATCGCGAAACAAAAGCTCATCAAAAGTCCTGCCCCGACACCTTCGACACAAAACGAGACCCTGCCCATGACGCCTCAAGACATTGCTCCGAAAGTGCATGTTCGCGTGCCGACGTATAAGCGCCCCGAACAATTGCGGCGCGCCCTGACAAGCTTGCTAAGCCAGACCGAGCCTGACTGGCTGTGCCACGTCTACGACGACGATCTGGATCGCACCGGGGAAAGCGTGGTGGCTGATCTGAACGATCCGCGCATCGTCTATCACCCCAACCCGGTCAACCTGAAGGCCTCCGAGAATATCGACAGGTGCTTTTCCAAACAGAACCCATACGGCGCCGATTACTTCTTTGTGCTTGAGGACGACAATCAGGTCTTGCCGACCCACCTGGAAGACAACATCCGCATCATCGAACGCGAGGGCATCAACGTTGTCCTGCGCAATCAGCTTGTGGAACATGACTTTGGAACAGAAAAAGCCCGGCTGAGCGAAACGGGGGTATTGGACGAAAAGTTCGAAGAAGGCACATATTCGCCCGAACGCTTTCATCTGGCCCTGATTGCCGACATGGGCGTTTCGAACGGCGGGTTGTTCTGGTCAAAGAATGCCATCAGTGATCTTGAGGTCGGCGAACCCACCAGTGCAACCTTGCAGGAATACCTGCGCACATTCGCGATCATCGAACCCGTTTATATCGCCATGACCCCAACCGCCATCTGGGCCGAAAACGGCGTAAACACGACGCGCGACTTTGGTATGGCTGCGGGCTGGTTTCGCCGGGAACTGGCTTTGAAACGGTCGGTGCAAATCCTGCAACAGTTGGTCTGGCGCAGGGCAGACCTTGCAGCGCGTACGGATTTTGTGGATGGCAGCGGCTTTAAATATCCGGCAGCCATGCGGGCTTCGGGCTTGGTCAAGTCACATATCAGCTTGTCTGTCGGCGAAGCCTTGTCACCTTTCGAAAAACTACGGCTGGCGTTTCGAGGTGCGTTGATCCGAACCATCGGACGACCCGAAGCAGGTCTGGCGACATTCCTGAAAAGAATGGGCAGTGGTATCGCGCAACCTTAGTTGCCGTTGTCGCCCGTCTTGGTTGGCTTGGCATTGCGGGCAGCGATCATCAAGAACAAGAAGTAGATGACCTGCAGGGCAACCAGTACGGCAATCGCGCGTCCAAGGCTGACCCAAAAACCAGCCCCACCTATGGCAGAAAGAAGTCCCACGGCAAGGGTGACACCTAACGTCAGGACAAGAAAGACGGGCAATCGCATTCCAACACCTCTTAAACGCCACACTGCGCGCGAAGACATACGTTCGTCAACGCGCTCAAGTTAACGATAACTTGAAACAGTGTAGCCAAGAAGGCTGGCGTTAGGTCATTTCTTGACCGAAGTTTGCGGTGCGATCAGGCAAAACCCGGCGCGCGGCGGCGCGAGAATTCAGTGCGCGCCACCCCATAAAGCGGCAATTTACGCGCGACGGTTTGGTTCAGCAGCACACCGATTGTCTTTGCACGAAGCTGCGGTTCGTTATCGATATATTGCTTTAGGCTTTGCTTCGAGGTCCGGCTCCACTCGGCCAGCAGGACGACGGAATCGATGGAAGACAGATTTGCTTTCAGGTCCGAGGATACGGCAAGCGGCTGAAAATCGACGATGATTGTGTCAAACTGAGACCGGGCTTGCTCTAGCATTTTCGACAGTTTCCCCATCATTGCCAGATCCCCGCGTTCCGCATAAAGGCGGCCGGGCAGGATGCTTAGACCCGTGTCCGGAAGATGAAACACTGCATCGTCAAACGGCACATGGCCGGCCAGAACATCATGTAGTCCGACCTCGTCTTTGAAGTTGAACTGACGGCTTAATTCAGGATTTGGCAGATCGGCGTCGATCAACAGCACCCTTTGGCCTTCCAAAGCGGCAAGCTGCGCCAAATTCGCGGCAACCGTCGAGCGACCCTCGCCTTGGTTCAAGCTGCCAATCGCAATGACCCGGTTGTCACCTGTCGGCGCCGTCAGATCCAATGTGGCCAGAACATTCTTGATCGTTTCGCAATAAGGCGCGTCCGGAGCGATAAGCTGCAATAGGTAAGACGGATCGCAATCTGCCATCTCGATTTGTTTCACCGGCTTTTCCGCATCCGCCTTCACTCCCGGCAGCCAGCGGAACAAGCCCTGCGCCTTGCTGTGAGGGGCGTTTTGTTCAAACTGAGAAAACAGGCGTGCCAAACGCGCAGGGCGGAACTTGTTCAGGTATCCAAGGAACGGCAGCCCGGTCAGATCACGAACATCCTGACCGGTGCGAAGCACGTTTTCCCGCGTCTCACGCCAAGCCGCGACAGCGAACCCAACCATCAGCCCAAGCACAAGGCACACCGCCAGGATGCGCCACGCTTTTGGTAAGGCAGGTTTCTGTGGCACAACCGCAGCGCTTAGAATGCGCCCATTGGTGACCGGATAAGACCCTTCGATGGTGATCATTTCGTAACGTCTTAGAAGAGCCGCGTGCAGATCGTTCAAGGTGGATGCGCGTTGTTCCAACTGTCGCAAGGTTTGATTGTTCGAAGCACGGTTATTCATGCGGAAAGCCTCGGCCTCGGCGGCTGCGGCATTGGCACTGACGCGCACTTCTTCGATGTGCGCCAGCAACCATTCCGTCGAACGGTCTGCGGCTTCCAGATTGGCAAGCTGACGGTCCTGAAGATAGGTTGTGGCATAACCGTTCACGATCGTTGCGGCCAAGACCGGATCAGAGTGGATATAGCTGATCTCAATCGCAAAGGTCCGCCCGACCCGTGTCAGGCCAACATCCCTTTGCAACGTCAAAGCGGCGGCCTTGTAGATGCTGTCCACTTTGATCTCACCGGTGTCAATCGGTGCCGCTTCAAGATCGGGCAAATAGCTTTTCACCCCCGCCACGATGATCGTCAAAAAATCCCGAGCCATCGAAACGGGCGGCCACAGAATGGCGTTCGCCTGTTCCACGTTAATGTTCGCAGCAACGCGATCCGCCAGTTGCAGCGAGCGCAGCACCTGCATCTCGTTCAGCACCGTCGTTTCGTTTCGCAGCATAGGGACCGAAGCGCTCAGTTCCTCTTGCGGGGTGCTGGCCTGTTCGCTGATCAGGATGCTTGTTGCGGCGTAATAGGTCTTTGGGCTGGTGAAATAGTGCAAAAGCCCCAAGGCCAAGCCAAGACAAGCACATAAGATCAAAGGCCACTTTTGCCGTCTAAGCACCAGAAAAACGTTAATGGTCGGCTCGGGCGCTGGCGTTTGCCTTGGATAGCTGTCGGCCAAAGCCGCAAGGCCCGTCGCGTTTTGCGTCATATCATTCACGGCGTCACACTTTCGTTGTTTCCATAAAGCTCAAGGTTGCGCAGCCCCAGATGCGCACTCAGCGTCCCGGCATGCAGGCACCCCCGAAGCAGGGCCTTATTGCGCCGCACCGGGTGAAACACCGACGTCAGCGCAGCCCCTGCACAGAAGATCGTTTTGGCAAAAGCCAGCCCGGCCCCTTTCACGTAAGAGCCACTGGTGCGTTGGCGCAGCAAAAGGCGGCCATGGGTCTGACCCATCCGGTACCGGCGTTTGGCCAACCACGTGAACCGCGCACGCATCGCGGGCACCTTTTCTTGCACGACGGCATCAGACGCAAAAGCGATCTGTCCGCCGCGCTCAAAAACAGAGGTGAAAAACGCTGTATCCTCTCCGCCGGTGCGCCCAAGGGCGACGTCAAAATCCAAACCGTCAAAGGCTGCATGGGCACGATCGATCAGCGCATTGCAGGAATAGCCGGTTTTGATTTTGCCATCGACAAAGACAGGCAAAGTCGCATGGACGTCCGCCCGCTGCATCCAGCCAGGCGCGTCTGCATCATAAAGCGCTTGCACCGGCCCCAAGACCACAGCCGCGCTGGTGTCCAGCATAACATCCCTGAGTTGGGCCACCCAATCCGGATTTGCCGTTTCGTCATCATCCAGAAAGGCCAGAAAGCGCGCGCGGGCATGCGCAAGCGCGCCGTTACGAGCAATCGAGATGTTCGCTCCCGGACAATGAACATAAGACACTGGCAGATCAGAGATCGCCGTAAAATCATCGACCACGGATTTCGCCGAAGTCGTCTCATCATTGTCGATCACTAAAATGGATACCGGAATATCCGCTTTCGAGCCGTCCAAGGACCGTAACGTCTCGATCAGTCCGGGCCTTTGGAACGTGCAAATGCAAATCTCGATGGCGTGGGTCAAATCGCTCATGCGGGCCTCTGGGTCTGGCGACGGACGGGGCGCAGGGCATGACACCAAAACCCCAGGGACCAGGCGATGTGCATGATCATCGCCATGGGTGCGACCAGCAAAAGTTCTGTATCCCGCGCCTGCCACGCACGTTCCAGCGCCATGGTCAGGCAATAAGACAGCCATGCGATAGCGGGCAAAGCAAAGATCGGGCTGATCGGGCTTAGAATGGCCAAGGCCACAAGGGGCAGAATCGAAATCGCTTTCACCTGCCGCAGGTTCGGGCGCGCGCGGTGCTTCATCAGGTTCTTGGACCGCCCCGATCCAAAGTTGAAATACTGCCGCGCCAGCGTTTTGATGCTGTTGCGCGGAAAATAGGTGACTTCGGTTTCGCCCGTCAGCCAAATCCGATGTTCCGCCTGCCTCAGACGATGATCAAACTCGGCGTCTTCGTTGTGGCTGAAACTGGCGTCATAACCACCAACCGCGCGAAACGCGTCCATCCGGATCAACGCGTGGTGACCATGATCCACATATTCGCCAACCGCCTTCAAGCGGTGCTTCGAGCCGCCGTTGCCGACAGGCGCGTTCTGAGCCGCCGCAATGCAATGCTGCAAGACCCGCTCTCCGCTGGCGTTCATACTGACGACCACGCTTGCGGCCCCGGTCTTGTCAGCCTCCGCCAAAAGAACATCGCAGAAGTCTTCCGGATAATCGGCGTGCGCGTCGATCCGGATCAGATGCGTGGAATTCCCGCCAAACAAGTCAACCGCACGGTTGATGGCCGCGCTTTGAATGCGCCGCGGGTTGTCGATCAGGTGCAGGCACGCGTGATCTGCGGCCAAAGCACGGACAATCCCTTGGCTGCCATCGCGACTGCCGCCATCGGCCACAACGATCTGACCGCCAAGACGGTCTTGAACCCGAACTAACCACACCAAAAGCTGGGCGATATGATCCGCTTCGTTCAAACAAGGTATGACGAAAAGTGGCGCTGAGTGGGGTCCATCAGCTTGGGGCGACTGCGGCATGTGATCCGCCTTTGAACGGCGCTGCAGAGAAGGACCCTTAAGATCACGCACTGCAACGGACGCCCCCGCCCGATGGATGCTACCAATGCTGATTTCTTGAGCAATCGCAACCAGATGCGCCAAGGCAGGCACATAAATGGCAGATTTTCGCCGACAAAACCGCCAAAATCATAGACTCAGCCACTCATTTGATCGTACCCAGTTCCCGGGGGCGCTCTGCGGGAAAGGCAAGCGCAGATGAGCCAAGCTGCTTTGGTCGTTCACACCTACAGTTATCCGTACATAAAGAACGTGGCGCGTTTCATTCACGAAACGATCAAGACCTTTCTGGATGACAACGCGGCTCTTCTTATCTGCGAGACTGTAGACGCGGCTCCTTTTGACGAAAACACGCTTGTTTTCGTCATTGGCGAGAAATTTGCGCCCTTTGAGCGACGCGCGGGCTGTACTTACATCTATTTGAATTTCTCTGTGGTGACGGTTTTAGGACGTTCTTGGGAAACCGGCCTGAAGGCAAGGCGTGCCATTCGCACCAAGCGTCAAATGCTGACGGATCGGTTGCCGACGGTTGATATCGTTCTTGACTATTTCCCCCCACAAACCCGCGTCTTGCAGCGCGATCTGAACACCCCCGTTCTGGGGTTTACGGTCGCAACCCCCAAACGTACCACATTCACACCGATGAAAGACCGCGCTTATGATGTTTGCTTTGTGGGTGGGCTAAGTCAGCGCAGACAAGTCATCTGCGATGGCATCGCGGCGCGGAAAATGTCGCTTTCGCCCTCACACGACATCGACATCGAAGACGCCGCAGCCGCATCCCGCGTTTGCCTGAACGTGCATTCCGTCAAATCCCATCACCTGGAAATCCCGCGCTTCGTGGCGGCCTTGGCCTCGGGCACCCCGGTCGTGAGCGAACCCAGCCTTGGGATCCATGACATCTTTGATCCCCATACCGCGATTGAGTGCCCCTATGAGCGCCTGCCACAGACCATTGAACGTCTCTTGGCAAAACACGACGCGCTTGAGGCTTTGGGACGCGACGCGCAAGACTGGCACGCCAAAACCTATCTTCCCCGCGCTCAATCGCACTGGAAAAACCTTATCGAGAACGTCTTGGAACTTGCAGACGCAACGTCACGCAACCGCAAGGCTGCCACAGAACGAGGCGCGATTGGGGTCTGATAAAAGCCCCCGGCTTACCAAGCCGCCAAAACGATTGCTAGTAAAGCCCACCCGACGAAATCTCGCCCGCCGTTGCCTGTTTGGGAATGGTGATGATCTGGCCGGACCCGGTTTCGATCTGGGTCGTGCTGCCGACTTGCTGGTCTGTGAACAAGGGTAGGTTCGCCCCCATGGCGAAACCACCATCAAAGGCGATACCGAAAACGGGCTGTTCGCCTTCACGGAAGTACTCGGCCACCACGTGATCACCCGTTGCGTTGTCAGCAAGGCGCGCGCCGTTGCCGCGGTGGATCTTGATAAAGCGCCCGCCCGGCGGGATGGCAAACCGTCCGCCACCATATTTTTCAATCGCCTTTTTCATGAACGATTGAAAGACCGGACCACACATCTTGCCGCCCGTCGCCCCTTTGCCCAAAGGTTTCGGTTGGTCGTAACCGATGTAACAGCCAGCCGCGATGGTCGAGGTGAAACCAACAAACCAGACGTCACGCGCGTCATTCGTCGTGCCCGTCTTGCCGGCCGTAGGAATTCCAAGGTTTACCGCGCCCGAAGCCGTACCGCGTTCAACAACGCCGCGCATCATGGACGTGAGCTGATAAGCCGTGATGGGGTTCATGACTTGTTTGCGGTTGGACTTGATGTCCGGCAATTCGCCCGAGGCCAGGTCACGCACCGCGCAGTCTTCACAGGTGCGTTGGTCGTGGCGATAGATGGTCGTGCCCCAGCGGTCTTGCACCCGGTCCACCAGCGTCGGCTCCACGCGCTCGCCGCCGTTGGCGAACATCGCATAGGCCGAGACCATCTTGAACAACGTGGTTTCCTGACTGCCAAGAGAGTTCGCAAGGAACGGATCCATGCGGTCATAGACCCCAAAGCGTTCGGCATAGCCCGCAACCGTGGACATCCCCACTTCTTCGGCCAGGCGAATGGTCATCAGGTTCCGCGACCGTTCAATGCCCGTGCGCAAGGGCGTGGGACCATAGAACGTATTGGACGCGTTGCGCGGACGCCAAACCCGGCCCCCACCCACGTCCACCTCAATCGGCGCATCAATCACGATGGTGGCAGGTGTAAACCCGGAATCAAGCGCTGCGGCATAGACGAAAGGCTTGAACGACGATCCTGGCTGACGCAGGCCCTGGGTCGCGCGATTGAAGTTGGACACCTGATAGGAAAACCCGCCTTGCATCGCCAAAACTCGGCCCGTGTTCACATCCATGGCCATAAAGCCACCCTGAACAGCCGGAATTTGGCGGAGTGAAAAGATCGGATCACTGCTGGGTCCGCCTTCGTGGCGCACATAGACCACATCCCCGACTTTCAGGATATCGCCAGCCACATTGACGCCTCTGATCCACTTCAGATCATCCGGTGTGATGTAGTGGCCGTCTGTGCCATCATCCCATTGTTCGACCCCGACGCGGGCCGAGCTGTCACCGACCTCCAGCACGACGGCAGGGTACCAATCGGCCACATCACGGGCCAGCTTGGGCGTGTTCGCCAAAGCTTCGCGCCAGTTGGCCTGCAATGCGTCAAATTCGATTTCCGCGGCAACGCCCCGCCACTCGCCTTGCGCACGGTCATAGCTTTCCAACGCGTCTCGCAAAGCCGCCGCAGCGATTTGCTGCATCGTCGGATCCACAGTAGCCCGGATCGTCAAACCCGCCGCCTTGAAACCATCTTCGCCAAAATCGCGCGACAACTGACGGCTAATTTCCTCGGTGAAATAATCGCGGGATGGCAGCTTGGTCGCAAAGGCTTCGTGATCCCCGGCCTGTACTGTCAGCAACGGGGCCACGCGGGCTTCTTCGAAAGTTTCGGCTTCGATAAAGCCGTTTTGATACATTTCGCGCAGAACAAAGTTGCGCCGCGCCACGGCGCGGGCTTCGGCGCGGACCGGGTGATAGGTTGAAGGCGCCTTGGGCAACGCGGCAAGATAGGCCGCTTCTTGCGGGTTCAGCTGGTTCAACGTCTTGTTGAAATACGTCTGGCTGGCCGCCGCCACACCATAGGCGTTCTGGCCCAGGAAAATCTCGTTCAGATAAATCTCAAGGATTTTCTCACGCCCGATGGTGTTCACCATGCGGTTGGCTTGGATCACCTCTTTGATCTTACGCTGAATCGCCCGTTCACCGCCGAAATAGATGATCTTGGCCACCTGTTGCGGAATGGTCGAGGCGCCGCGCACGCTTTCGCCCCGGCTTTCAACGGCTTCATACAAGGCCGCGGCAATACCGCGCAGGTCAAAGCCCGCGTGTTCATAAAAATTCTTGTCTTCGGCCGAGATAAACGCGTTTTTCACCATATCCGGGATTTCGTCGAACGGGATATAAATCCGGCGTTGTTCGGCGTATTCGTCGATGATCTGGCCTTCGGGCGAATAAATCCTGGTCAAGGTCGGCGGTTGATAGTTCGCCAGCGGCGTCACATCCGGTAAGTCTTTGCCATAGACATAGAAAATCGCGCCCACGGTCAGGGCGCCCATGACAAGACCCAGCGTGATTACGCTGAAAATCGCGCCAAAGAACGAAAAGAAGAAACGGGTCACGTGACGAGTACCTTTGCCTGTTAAGGCTTTATATGGGGTGTCGCGGGAGGCGTCAAAAGGCACGCGCGGCTTTTGGCCGGATTATTTGCGCATCGCATCGCGCACGACCTGATCTTCCTGGACCCATTGAAGCAATCCATCGCGCAATGCGATGCTCGTTGTGTCGCGCCAATCCTGCGAGGTCAGACGCTCTAAATCTTCGTCCGACGACAAAAATCCCAACTCAATCAACACCGAGGGAAAATCTGCGGCTTTCAGAACCGCGAAATTCCCCTGCCGCTCTGGACGCGCGTTGACATCCACGCCGGATGCGGTGAGCGCGCCAAGCAGTGTGGTCGACAAGGCGTTTGTGCGCGGGTCTGTGTTTTGACGCTGTAAAGCCAACAGGGCCAAAGCCACTTCGTCGCTTGCTTCGCTTAAATCAACATCCTGCAACACATCTGTCGGAGCATTCCGTTCGACAGTCTGGGCCGCTGCAATATCAGCAGCATCCCGACCCAGTGTATAAAGCGTTAGGCCCGAGGCCTGCCCCGAATCTTCTGCCAACCGATCTGCATGGAGTGACAAGAACACAGTCGCACCGGACGAACGCGCCTTCGACAGACGCGCGCCAAGCGGGACAAAGATGTCTTCCTCCCGCGTCAGAACCACTTCGAACATGCCTGTGCCTTGCAACACCGTCTGAAGGTGAAGCGCAAATTCCAGCATCAGGTCGGCTTCTTTCAAACCGTCCGTTGTTGCCCCCGGATCACGCCCTCCGTGACCGGGATCAATCACCACCACGGGCAGGTCTTTGGGCTGGATCGCGGACGGATCGCCCAAGGTGCCGGTATGGGCGCTGAAGGCCGCCCCCGTGCTTGGGGTCAAAATCAATTCCAGCACCGCCGCGCCGGTGGTATCCGTCGACATCTCGGCCTGGCCAATCATCAGGGGCTCGCGCAGATAAGCAACCAGCCGAGACCAGTCTGCCGACTGCTGTTCGATCCGCACCTCGGCAATGGAGGACGATTGCACGTCAGGGGCCGCGCCCCATTCAAGGTTCCGAAACTCGACGATCAAACGTGGGGGGCCATCTTCCAAGCGCACCTTCCACGGAACGGCTTCTGTCACAGGCACGGTCAAGACGACGTCACCGCCCGCATCGCGCACCTCGGCGGTGCCATCAACAGACGCCACTTGCGTGGACATCACCGGTCCAGCCATCAACGCCCAGATCAGCGTCAGAAGAAGTGCAAGTTGTTTACGCATCAGCCCAATTTCATGCTTTCAGGCAGGTTACCTTGAATCGACAGGAAGCGGAACGATTCTATCGTGTGTTTTCACGGGCTTCCATAAACTGCTTCAACCGCGCCAACCCCTCTTCGATATCCGCAGTCGCACGCGCATAAGAAAATCGCAAAGTGCCCTGCCCGCGCCCTTTGTCAAAATCCAAACCCGGCGTCACAGCCACCCCAGCCTTCTCAAGAATCTCGGCAGCGAAAGCGCGGCTGTCCGTGGTCAGACGCGACACATCCGCATAGACGTAAAACGCCCCATCCGGCGGCGCGATCCGATCAAAACCCGCCTCGGCCAAACCTTTCATCATCAGATCACGGTTGGTGCGATAGACCGCGATATTAGCCTCCAACTCGTCCTCGCACTCCATCGCTGCCAAGGCCGCGATCTGACTGGCGTGGGGGGCGCAGATAAACATGTTCTGCGCCAGACGTTCGATGGTACGCACATGATCCTCGGGCACCACCATCCAGCCAACCCGCCAACCGGTCATGGAAAAGTACTTGGAAAACGAATTGATCACATAGGCGTCGTCCGACACCTGCAAAGCCGAAACGGCTGGCTGACCATATTCCAACCCGTGATAAATCTCATCCGACACGAAAGCCGCACCCCGGGCCTTTGTCGCCCTGACCAAAGCGCTGAGCGCCGGTTCGTCCAACATGGTGCCTGTGGGATTGGCGGGCGAAGCCACGATCAGCCCTTGGATATCGTCGGGCAGTGTCTCGGGCGTTGGTTGGTACCGGTCTTCGGCGCGGGTCGGAATATCGACCGGTGTCAGACTAAGCGCACTGAGAATTTGGCGATATGAGGGATACCCGGGCGCGCCCAAAGCCACACGGTCGCCTGCATCAAACAACGCGGTAAACGCCAGTAAAAACGCGCCCGAAGACCCCGCCGTCACGATCACACGTTCGAGCGACAGATCGACGCCATAGCGTTCGCCGTAAAGTGCTGCGATTTTCTGGCGAAGCGCGGGCAACCCAAGCGCCACCGTATAGCCAAGCGCGCCTTCGTCCATCGCATGCGCCAAAGCCCGCCGCGCACCAACGGGCGCAGAGGTTCCGGGCTGGCCCACTTCCATATGAATGATGTGACGCCCCGCGGCTTCGGCCTGTGCGGCGGCTTCCATCACATCCATAACAATAAACGGATCGACATTGGCTCTTTTCGACAAACGCATGGGTTTTCTCGCTATTCGGTCCCTTGTCCTCTGCCTGCCTGCGCATCTTAGGTCAATGGGCAGCAAACCGGACACAAAGCCGTGAGCACCTTGCACATCGGGCTGCGTCTGCCATTGTCACACCGCTTATTCTTCGAGGTGATCCAATGATCCGCACTGCCCTGACCGCCCTTGCCTTTTCGCTGGCCGCCCTTCCCGTGGCCGCTTTTGACATCGAGGCCATGTCCGACGAAGACCGCGCCATTTTTCGCTCGGAAATTAGGGCTTACCTGTTAGAAAACCCCGAAGTTCTGATGGAAGCCATTGCCGTTCTGGAAGAGCGCCAAGCAGCAGAAGCCGCCAACATGGACGTAGCCCTGATCGACTTAAACCGCGCCGCCATCTTCAACGATGGCCACAGCTATGTCGGCGGCAACCCGGACGGCGATGTGGTGATGGTCGAGTTTCTGGATTACCGCTGCGGCTTTTGCAAACGCGCCTTCCCGGCGGTCGAAGAGCTGGTGGAATCCGATGGCAATGTGAAGCTGATCGTAAAGGAATTCCCCATCTTGGGCGAAGAATCCCTGCTGGCCTCGCAATATGCCCTTGCCGCCAAGATCGTGGCTGGGGATGAGGCCTATAAGTCCGTGCACGACACGCTGATGATGCACCAAGGCGGGATCAACGAAGGCTTTCTGGCCCGTACATCGCGCACCCTTGAGCTGGATCACGCGGCTGTCATGGAAACGATGCAGAGCGACGAGGTCAACGGGATCATCAATGCCAACCGCGCCCTCGCCCAAACCCTGCAAATCCAAGGCACGCCCAGCTTTATTATGGGCGAGAACTTTGTGCGGGGCTTTATCGAGCTGGATCAGATGCGATCCATCGTCGAAGACATTCGCGCCGAACAGGGTTAGGGAATGCGCCCCACATTGACGCGCGATTCCATGAAGTCCTTTGCGGTTTGAAAGTCTGCGGCTAACCCGTCTACATCCAGCAAGGATACCGTGTCGTGAAGTTCCGCGACGATATTGCCTCCGACAAATATCGTGACGCTTGGATTGTTGATCCGAAGTGCAATCACCAGTTTCGACAAGGCTTCCAGGATCCGGTCACTGCTGGCCGTCAATCCAATGATCACCACCTCCGAGGCCGTGATCTCTGCCACCAGTTCGTCATGGGTTCTGCCAACCAAAAGCTGAATGTCCCAGCCGTCTTTGCGGAACAGATCAGCCGCCATTCGTAGACCCACCAAATGCTCTTCGCCGGGGACCGAAGCAAAGACCGCTTCTTTGTTCGAGATCAAAGCCGACTGGGGCAATTGTGCGCGCAAAGCGCGCATAATGGCGTACATGCGACTGGTGCCTAAGGTGACGTCGACAAAACTGACGCGATCTTCTTCCCACCATTTGCCCAACATATGCGCGGCAGGTGCCAGATAGTTCAGATAAAGCGACCGGAACGTTGCGCCTTCGTCCTGTGCATCTTGGATAAAATCCGCGCCCGCATGATCGTCTTCACAGATCAAAGCGTCGCATAAGTTGGTGATCTGAGCATTGTTCGGCGATTGAATAGACGCAAGCTCGGCTTCTTCAGACAATCTGCGGATGACTTCACGCGCTAAAAGCTCCACAGACGTTTCGGGCAATCGCGCCTTCAGCTGTCGGATCTTCGCCTGGACCTCGACATATTGGTCTTTGTCCAAAATCGCAGCCGGATTTGGATGCTTCGACATGGCGCTTCCTCCCCAACGGACGGCCCAACGTGTCGAACAGCCGCCTGTAGACATAATAGAACACTTGATTTGTCAATCAACTTAGACAGATCAAAAAAACTGGGGTGACAGGTTGTCGCAGCACTTGGAGCTTAAAATCCAGCCAACACAATGGACTTTAAGATTTTGAATCTATTGTAAATACCGACCCGAAAAGAGGGGCGGCACTACTCTGCCGCCTCGGCAGCCGCATCCAATTCGGCCGCCTTTTTCTCAACTTCTTCTACGATGTGCTCGACCATCTGGTCGTTCGACATCTTATGGCTTTGCTTGCCCGCCAGATAGACCATGCCGGACCCGGCACCGCCGCCAGTAAAGCCCACATCCGTCATCAAAGCCTCGCCCGGTCCATTCACCACGCAGCCAATGATCGACAGGCTCATGGGCGTTTTGATGTGTTCCAGCCGCTTTTCCAGCGTCTCGACCGTCTTGATCACGTCAAAGCCTTGGCGGGCACAGGACGGGCAGGAAATGATGTTCACACCGCGATGGCGCAGGCCAAGGGATTTGA
>CAZWDS010000043.1:0-26339 GCA_964632495.1 uncultured Rhodobacterales bacterium | reverse complement strand
CTGGGCCTGTTGATTTTGGCGATTGCAGGTGGTGTAGCCTTGTCCGGCACCGAGCTGCCGCACTTTTTCGGGGCATTGGTCTTGTTGGGCATCGGCTGGAACTTTGGCTTCATCGGCGCGACCACCATGCTGGCCAGTGCGCATACGCCCGAAGAGAGGGGCCGTGTGCAGGGGATGAATGACATGATTGTCTTTGGATGTGTGACCCTTGCGTCGCTTTCCTCAGGCGGATTGATGAACTGTCTGGGTGGCTCGCCCGTTGAGGGTTGGAGCCTGGTCAATCTGGCCATGATCCCCTTCCTGCTTTTGGCAACATGCGCTTTGATCTGGTTGGTTCTACAGGAAAAAGCTGCGGGACGGCGGGCCGCGTGATTGATTCGTTACCCAAACACGCAATCGGGTCCAAAACAGGCGCATTCATAATGATTAAGCAGGGCAGAAAAAAACGCCCGCACAAGGCGGGCGTTAAGTTATTGAGGCAGGTTTCATACAGGCAAGAAACCTATCGAGCAGTGAGTTTGTTATACGCAACCTTTCGCCGCTGTCCAAGCTAAAAGTTTGAAAACTCACGAAACGGTCCGTAGGCTTACACAAAAAGGGCCGAGCAAAAGGATTGTCTACAAATGAACATTAGTCGCCGCCTATCCATCGCCGCAGCCGTCGCGTTAACCATTGGCGCGGCGCACGCAGAGCCCAAGCATGGCATAGCTATGTACGGTGAACCCGCACTGCCACCCGATTTTGTGTCTTTGCCCTATGCCAATCCGGACGCGCCAAAGGGCGGGAAAATCGTTCAGGGCGAAGTGGGAAGCTTTGATTCCCTTAATCCGCACATCCTGAAAGGGCGAGTCCCGTGGCAATTGAGGTTCCTTGCACATGAAAGCCTTATGGGCCGAAGTTATGACGAACCCTTCACACTTTATGGACTGATCGCCGAATCAATCGAGGTTCCCGAGGATCGGTCCTGGGTCGAATTCACGCTTAGGCCCGAAGCCAAATTCTCGGATGGCACGCCTTTGACGGTTGAAGACGTGATCTGGTCGTATGAGACTTTGGGCACCGTCGGCCACCCGCGTTATCACGGGTCATGGAAGAAAGTGGCCAGCACCGAACAAACCGGCGAAAGATCAGTTAAATTCACGTTCAACACCCGCGATGACGAACTGCCCCTGATTCTGGGCATGCGTCCGATCCTGAAGAAAGCGCAATGGGATGGCGTGGATTTCGCCGAAAGCGGCACTGACATCATCCCTATTTCTTCTGCGCCTTACGTGATCTCTGACGTGGATCCCGGCCGCTCGTTGGTGTTGACGCGGAACCCTGACTATTGGGGCAATGATGTTGTCCCGTATCGTAAGGGTATGGCCAATCTGGATGAAATTCGGATGGAGTTCTTTGCCGACGGCACTGCGATGTTTGAAACTTTTAAGGCGGGCCTTCTGACCACCAACCGCGAAACCAGCGTTCAGAAGTGGGACACCCAATACGATTTCCCCGCCATTCAATCGGGCGACATGGTGAAATCCATCATTCCGCATCAACGTCCCACCGGGATCAGGGGCTTGGTGATGAACACGCGCCGACCTCAGTTCGAAGACTGGCGGGTGCGCGAGGCGATGATCACGGCGTTCAACTTCGAATTCATCAACCAGACGATCAACGGCGAAGCACAGCCGCGGATCGCGTCGTATTTCGCGAATTCGGTTCTGGGCATGGACACGGGGCCGGCCACGGGACGTGTGAAAGAGTTTCTGGAGCCAGTTGCCGCCGATCTGCTGCCTGGCGCCATGGAGGGCTATGCCCTGCCCGTCAGCGACGGAACCGAGCGGAACCGTGCCAATATCCGCGCCGCACTTGGTTTGATGGCCGAGGCGGGCTGGACTTTGCAGGACGGCGTGTTGAGCAACGAACAAGGCGAGGCTTTTGCTTTCGAAGTGCTTTTGTCCAACGGGTCCACGGAAACGCAGCAGATTGTCGATATCTTCAAAGCCGCGCTGGAACGGATGGGCATTGATGTCAGCGTCACTTCGGTCGATTCCGCGGAATACAAGGAACGTACCAAAGTCTTTGACTTCGACATGACGTGGTATGCGCGCGGTTTGTCCCTGTCGCCCGGCAACGAACAGAACCTCTATTGGGGCAGCGAGGCGGCCGATACCGAAGGCAGCCGCAATTGGATGGGGGTTAAAAGCCCGGCTGCCGAAGCGATGATCGAGCGTTTGTTAACCTCGGCCAGTCAGGAGGATTTCGTGGCCGCTGTCAAAGCGCTGGACCGGGTCATGACCTCGGGGCGCTATGTGATCCCGACGTGGCACTCGCCGATCTCGCGTCTGGCCCACGTGAAAGAACTAAAGTTCCCCGATAAATTGCCGATGTACGGGGATTGGATTGGCTTCCAGCCTGATGTCTGGTGGTATGAAGAGGATTAAAAATAATGAAAAGAGCAGTACTTTTGGTGATCATGATCGCGGGTCTTTCGGGGTGTAACACTTTCGCCGGATTCGCCGACGATGTGGCCGCTGGCACGCGTGCTGTCAGCAACTCGTTTTAACAATTGCGCCGCCTGATGGCGTCGCTTGGGGGCGCGTGGATCTATCGGTCCACGCGCCTTTTCTCATTCTTTGAAAGGCTTACAGAAAAAATCGCGTTGTTCTGGGGCACGTTAAGTTTTGATTAGGACAGTGCTGACAAAGTTTTCCTGCCACGGAGGACGATATGACCCAACCTACACATTTTCCCGAACACCAAATTGACGAAGTGATCCGCTTTGCCACCTGGTTTCCCGCTGCAGACCCCCGCGAAATTGTCGCCCGACATTCTGATTTCAACGCATTGATCGAATATCTGTCGAAGGCGAATGATTTGACTTGGTCCGAAACGCTTGAAACGCTGGATATGTTGCGGCTTGGCGCGCCCCGGTCCAACGATAGGGGCGAATTACGCGCGGCTTAAACGCCCCTCAGACTTGCAGATTAAGCGGGGGCTGATACTTCGGCCTGATGCTGGCCATCGACGATCATAGACCCGGCCCTTTTGTCCCTGCCAAGATGAACCTTGCGCAGCACGTTTTGCTTTCGAACGGTGCCGACGACGACAAGTTGGCGCTGGCGGTGCTTGGGGGGAATATGCCTGATCTTTGGTCCTATGGCCGTCTGCGCGCCCGGGTTCTGGCGACGGCGTCAGGGTTGCAGGCGACGGGCTTGAAGCCCGGTGCACGCATCCTGATGCGGCTTGGGAATTCACCCGATTTCCCGATTGTCTATCTGGCAGCCATCGCAGCGGGTCTTGTGCCTGTCCCCACATCCGCCGCCTTAGGCCGGTCCGAGATCAGTAAGATTGCCGCGGACGTAACGCCCGATGCCATTGTTGCCCATGACGGCATCGCCCTGCCCGATCACTCTGCACCGGTTCTGGGGCCTGATGCGCTTGGCCAGAGCGACATTGGGATCAAGATCGCAGAGGTCCCAAGCGATGATCCGGCCTATATCGTTTATACCTCTGGCACTTCAGGTGCGCCGCTTGGCGTGGTTCACGCGCATCGAGCCATTCTGGCCCGCGCGATGATGTTTGAGGGCTGGTATGGGCTGACGGGTGCGGATCGGATGCTGCATGCAGGCGCTTTCAACTGGACATTCACCTTGGGCACGGGGCTTTTGGACCCTTGGACCGTGGGCGCAACAGCTTTGGTTCTGCAAGACGGCACCACGCCCGACCGTATCCCTGATCTGGCCCAAGACTACGGCGCGACCATTCTGGCGGGTGCGCCGGGGATTTTTCGCCGTTTGCTCCGATCCGCGATCCCATCTCTGCCAAAGTTGCGACATGGATTGTCGGCGGGTGAGAAGCTAACCGAAAGTTTGCGCCACAACTGGGCTGAAAAAACCGGAACAGCTTTGCACGAAGCCTTCGGGCAATCCGAGTGTTCCACCTTCATTTCAAGCGCGCCCTCCCGCCCGGCACCGCCCGACACACTGGGATATGCGCAACCGGGACGCGCGATTGCCATTGTGAACAATGATACGCCCACACAGCGCGGCGAAGTTGGAGAAATCGCGGTACACCGGTCGGATCCGGGGTTGATGCTGGGATATCTGGGGCGATCCATGGACGTCGAAGGTGATTGGTACAAAACCGGGGACATCGGTCTGATGCGCAATGATGGCGCGATTGAATACCATGGGCGCGGCGATGATATGCTGACATCGGGCGGATTTCGCGTCTCGCCTTTGGATGTCGAAGCCGCCATGATGCGCCATCCCTCTATTGACGAAGCCGCCGCTGTTGATGTGCGCGTGTCGCCTGATACCACGTTGATTGCGCTGCATTATGTCGGTGAAAAGCTGGATCAGCCTACGTTGTCCGCTCATGCGGCTGCCCACCTTGCGCGATTTAAACAGCCCCGGTTGTTCATCCACGAACAGACATTGCCCAAGAATGCGAACGGAAAACTCTTGCGGAACCGGCTTAGGACTGCGAACGAAGGATAATCATGATCAAGCTAGATATCATCTCTGATCCGATTTGCCCTTGGTGTTATATCGGGAAAAGCAATCTGGACCGGGCCTTGGAAGCACGACCCGATCATCCTTTTGAGATCGAGTGGCATCCGTTTCAGTTGAACCCGGATATGCCGGCGGAAGGCATGGATCGCCAGGCCTATCTGGACGGCAAGTTTGGCGGGCGGGCGCAGGCGGATACTGTTTATGGACGGATCGCGGACGCGGCCAAGGCGGCGGGGTTGAACCTGAGGCTATCCGAGATCCCGCGCACGCCAAACACAATCGACGCGCACCGACTGATCCATTGGGCTGGGCTGGAGGGGCGGCAAACCGCGGCTGTCTCACGATTGTTCAAAGCCTTTTTCGAAGACCTGAGAGACATCAGCGAGCGGGACGTTCTTTTAGAGATCGCCGAAGGCATCGGCATGGACCGCGCCATGACCGAGCGGCTTTTGGCCTCGGACGGGGATGTCGCCGACATCCGGGCGCGGGATGCTCATGCGCGGGAACGTGGTGTGACGGGCGTGCCGACCTTTCTGGTCGCGAACCAACATGCCCTGCCCGGCGCACAACCAACCGAGCTTTGGACGCAGGTTCTGGACGAATTGATCGCCACCGCTGAGGCGACCAAGTGACGTCGGACGGCCCGGGCCAGACCGAAACCAACCCGCGCGACGCCATTCCCGTTTCTCTTGTCGAACTTGTCGGCGTTCTAGCAATGATGTCGGCCACGGTGGCTTTTGCCATCGATGCGATGTTGCCCGCCTTCCCGCTTATTGCGGCCGAGTTAAGCGCGGATGCCCCGAACAGAGTTCAGCTGATCGTTGCGACTTTCATGATGGGTTTGGGGTTGGGCACGCTGGTGGTGGGGCCGTTGTCTGATGCTTATGGTCGGCAAACCGTGGCGATCTGGGGCACGGCTTTGATCGTGATCTGTGCGTTGGTGTCTGCCGTTGCCCCCAGTCTTGAGGTGCTGTTGGTTGCGCGTTTCGTTCAAGGGTTGGGATCCGCCGGCCCCCGTGTCGCGGCGATGGCCATTGTGCGCGATCTGTTCCGGGGGCGCGAGATGGCCAAGATCATGAGCTTTGTCATTTTCGTTTTCACCCTTGCGCCGATCTTTGCGCCGTCCATCGGTTGGGCGCTAAGCTGGGCCTTTGGATGGCACGCGATCTTTGTGTCCTTTGCCGTCTTTTCCCTTGTGTCGACCGGCTGGCTGGTCAGGCGTCTGCCCGAGACGCTGCGCCCTGAAAACACCCGTCCTTTCAATTTGATAAAACTGTTCTCTGGTGTGAAAGAGATCTTTTCGATCCGGCATGTGGTGCTGACCATGATGGCACAAACGCTGGTCTTTGCGATCCTGATGTCGGCCCTGATGTCTAGCCAACAGGTGTTTCACGAGGTCTTCGATCAAGGCGCGGGGTTTCACCTTTGGTTCGGGCTGATGGCCATTCTGGCGGCTGGATCGAACCTTGTGAATGCGTCTTTGGTGATGCGGTTCGGAATGAAAACCATGGTGAAATGGGCTTTGATCGGTCAAGGGGCCTTGACCTTCGTTTTCCTGGTTGCACTGGTGACGGGATCGCTGCCTGCGGGCTGGCTCTTCCCGGTCGGATTTATCTGGTACACATCCGTCTTCTATCTGGCCGGGTTTGGCATCGGCAATCTGGCGTCCCTGGCGATGGAGCCTTTGGGCCATATGGCGGGTCTTGCCGCTTCGATCGTCGCAGCGATCCCGACTGTGGTGTCTATGGCCATTGCCGTGCCCGTCGGTCAGGCGTTCAACGGCACGATGATCCCGTTGACGACAAGCGTGTTACTGCTGGGTGCCGTCGCGCTGCTCCTGATCATGCGGCTGGCCGACAGCGAGGCTTAGGCCGCCCCCCAATCCGCACTTTGCATTTCGCGCAGGCGGCTGGCGGTGCGCTCGAACTCGAAACTGCCCTCGCCTTCGATGTAAAGCCGCTCGGGAATATCCGCAGCGCTGGCGATCAACCGGACCTGACCTTCGTACAAGGCGTCGATCAGCGTGACGAAACGTTTGGCTTGGTTATAGTTCTCGGAACCAAGGCGCGGGATGTCTTCAAGGATCAGGACACGCACAGCCTCGGCGATGGCAAGATAATCGGCGGGGCCCAAGGGTTGCCCGCACAGATCATAGAACCGGGCGCGGGCCACGCCATTTGCAAAAGCGGGCAATTCCACATCGCGGGATTTGACCTTCAGCGTCAAAGGTGCGCCCTGCCCGTTCGAAAGGTCATCCCAGATGGCGGCGATGGTGGCGCGTGCTTCGGCGTTGTGGGGTGTGAAAAACACCTGCTCGCCCGCCAACCGGTCTTGCCGGTAGTCGCGAGGTGAGGCCAGTTCAACCACCTTCATCCGGTCTTTTAGCAACGCGATGAAAGGCAGGAACAAGCTGCGGTTCAGACCGTCCTTGTAAAGATCGTCCGGAATACGGTTTGACGTGGTCACAATCGCAATGCCTTTGCCCAGCATATGTTCGAACAAGCGCCCCACGATCATCGCATCAGCGATATCGGTGATCTGCATTTCATCTAGGCACAACAGCCGCAAGCCTTCCGACATGTCGCGCGCAACCGGAAGCAAGGCATCATCGACGTCGGTTTTGCGGGCTTCGTGCAGTCCTGACTGGACCTCTTGCATGAAAGCATGGAAATGCACGCGGCGCGAATGATCGCCGCCTGCCACCTCGTGGAACAGGTCCATCAACATGGATTTGCCGCGCCCCACCCCGCCCCAAAGGTATAGGCCTTGCACCAGCTCCGGTGTCTTGGCGAAGAACCCGCCAAGGCCTTTTTTCGCAGGCGTTGCCGCCAGGGCATCCGCGATGCGGTCAAATTCGGGCAGCACATGGGCCTGGGCCGAGTCCAGTTCCAATGCGCCGGTGTCAATCCGCGCGTGATAGGCATCGGTCATCACGCCCATGTGTGTTTGGACCCATGCTGAAAGGCAAATGCGTCAGACATCTTGGCCCGTCACATCATAACGATAAAGCCAGTCGAACCGCCCGATCATGCGCGCCGGTGACAAGCGGCCGGCGATCCGAAGCGCTGTGTGGGCGGCAAGGCGTGCGGGAGGGAAGCTGAGGTGATAGTTGGTGGCATTCTTCGTGGCGGCATCGACGACCCGGCGCGCGCGATCCTGACGGGCTGTTTGATAGCGGCTCAAAGCTTCGGGGATATCGTAATTTGACAAGGCCGCATTCAGCACCCACGCGTCTTCCAGCGCCAGATTTGCACCTTGAGCAAGGAACGGAAGTGTCGGATGCGCGGCATCGCCCAAGACGACCTGACGGCCTTCTGACCAGTTGCGGGCCACGGGATGACGGAACAAACCCCAAAGATGCACGGTATCGATTTGGGCCAGCCAGTCCTGAACGCGCGGCGCGAACCTAAAGAACGCGGCACGCAGATTGTCTGGATCATCTTGGTGGCTCCAGCCTTCTTCGGCCCAGTCAATCCGTTCTTCCACAGCCACGATGTTGCGCATACCGCCCGCCAAAGGATAGCTGACCAGATGACGCCCCGGCCCCATGTGGACCTCGGCGTCGGGCACGGGATCGGGATCGGGTATCAGCGCACGCCAAGCGACCTGACGGGTGAAAAAGGGATCGACGCTGGGGTTCAGGATCTGGCGCACCTTGGAATGAAGACCATCGGCCCCGATCAAAAGATCATCGCCCTCTAACGCCGCGCCGCCGCCGGGAGGTGTGATTTCGGTATTCGTCTCGATCGAAACGCCTGCGGCCTTCGCGGCGTTCAACAACAGTTCGACCAGACGGGCGCGATGGATGAACGACCACACCATCGGGCCTTCATCTTGGGACATCTCCAGCCGCGTCACCTGTCGACCACTTGGCCCATCTATCAGGCGCACCGACCGCGCATTGATCGCCACCGCATCCAATCCACCAGTCAGCCCCAAAGAGGTCAGCACCGCGCGACCGTTCGGCGAGATTTGCAACCCCGCGCCCACTTCCGAAATCTCGGGCGCGCTTTCCGCAATTCGAACGACGTGGCCTGCGCGCGCCAAAGCAATCCCGGTCGCCAGACCGCCGATACCTGCGCCTGCAATTGTGATCTTTAACGCCATAGCGCCCTCAAAACAAAACGCCCGCCCTGAGCAATCTCAAGACGGGCGAAAAATTCATATGGCATAGGGATCAGTCGTCCCGATGCACCTTTTCCGACCGCTCGTGACGCTCTTGCGCCTCTAAGCTAAGCGTCGCGATAGGCCGCGCGTCCAATCGTTTCAGTGAAATCGGCTCGCCGGTTTCTTCGCAATAGCCGTATTCGCCTTCGTCGATCCGCCGGATCGCGGCGTCGATCTTGGACACCAGTTTGCGCTGCCGGTCCCGCGTGCGCAATTCCAGCGCCCGGTCGGTTTCTTCGGACGCGCGATCTGCGATGTCAGGGATGTTGCGAGTGGTTTGCTGCAATTCTTCGATGGTGCTTTTGCTGTCGTCCAACAGCTCGGCCTTCCAGTCCATCAGTTTGCGGCGAAAATACTCAACCTGCCGGTCGTTCATAAAGGGTTCGTCATCGGCAGGACGATAGTCGTCATCAAGAATGACTTCTGCGTTCATCTTGGTTCCCTTTTTTTTCATTTTTTAACACTCCCGGGCAAGGGGACTGGTACGAACAGTTCGCTCATAAGCACCTCGTCTTGCGCCGGGGGATACCCGATCCTTTCTGCCTTGTCACTACACGATATGAGGGCCTTGAAGGGTTAATTTGTCCAAGCTAGGGTCTACCGGCGATCACCGGGAAAAACGAGGCAGGTATGAGGTTTAAGAGCACCAAGGGATACATTGCCTCCGACGATCTGGCGGTTGCGGTCAATGCGGCGATCCTGTTGGAGCGGCCCCTTTTGGTCAAAGGCGAACCGGGCACCGGCAAAACGGAACTGGCCCGCCAAGTGGCCGGATCTTTGGGTTTGAAGATGATCGAATGGCACGTGAAGTCGACAACACGCGCCGCGCAGGGATTGTACGAATATGACGCCGTCAGCCGGTTGCGCGACAGTCAGCTTGGGGACGGGAAAGTCGAAGATATCAAGGCCTATATCAAGCGCGGCAAGCTTTGGGATGCTTTTGCAGCGGACGAACGTGTGGTGTTGTTGATCGACGAGATCGACAAGGCCGATATCGAGTTTCCAAATGATCTGCTACAGGAACTGGATCGGATGGAGTTTCACGTCTACGAAACCGGCGAAACCGTGAAGGCCAAGCACCGCCCGATCGTCATTATCACCTCGAACAATGAAAAAGAACTGCCCGATGCCTTTCTCAGGCGCTGCTTTT
This sequence comes from uncultured Rhodobacterales bacterium, assembly GCA_964632495.1. Classification (GTDB taxonomy): domain Bacteria; phylum Pseudomonadota; class Alphaproteobacteria; order Rhodobacterales; family Rhodobacteraceae; genus CALKXV01. The sequence goes on along the minus strand of CAZWDS010000043.1, from coordinate 16,520 downwards.
TCCACTACATCCAATTTCCCGACGCAGACACGCTGAAAGCCATCATCGACGTGCATCACCCAGGCATTAAGGACCGCTTGTTAGCCACTGCGTTAACACAGTTTTTCGAAATCAGAGACACTCCGGGCCTGAAGAAAAAGCCATCGACGTCGGAAGTGTTGGACTGGCTGAAGCTGATTCTGGCAGAGGATCTTAGCCCCGAAGACCTGGCCCGTGATGGCAAAGACAGTCTGCCGAAGCTTCACGGCGCATTGTTGAAGAACGAACAAGACGTGGCCCTGTTCGAGCGTTTGGCCTTCATGACGCGGGGTGGTCGCGGGTGATCTGTCGCCAGTTCGCAGGCACGCGCTAAACCACCATGCTTCACGTTCTGATCCACAACATTCTGCCGGTTTTCGCGATGCTGGCCCTTGGCTTTGTCATGGGACGCATGGGCACGGCCTCGCAGGACGAAGCACGCGCGATCAATCGGATCGGCTTTTTGGTGCTGCAACCGCCTTTGATCTTTATGCTGCTGACCGGTTTGGATCTGCCCGAGATCCGGTTTGACGCCATCGGGCTTTATGCCGGGACAGAAATTCTGTCGTTTTCGATCACTTACATCCTTTGTCGCCGTGTCTTTGGCTGCGAACGGGCCGAGGCGTTTTTGTTGGGGATGTGTGTGATCTTCGTGAACTCGCTGTTGTACATCTGGCCGATTTCAACCCTGATCTACGGCGAAGCGGGGTCTTTGCCGATTGCAGCCATCGTGGCGCTGGATGCCTCGGTAGTTTTCGCGTTTTTCATCATCGGAAGCGAGCTGATCGCGGGCAAGGACGGCATCAGATCCGTGATCCCCCGGATCGTCAAAAACCCGGTGTTGCTGACAATTGTGCTGTCCTTTGCCATCAATCTTGCCGCCCTGCCCATCCCCGAGCCGATCATGATTGCCGCCCGCTTCGCGGGTGCCGCAGCGGCCCCGATCATCCTCTTTGCGCTTGGGGTCGTGTTGTCCTCCCATCCGATGACGCCGTCTGCCCCGGTTGTCGGGGTTGTGACGCTGAAACTGGTGATCTTTCCCGTTCTGATCTGGGCCGCATTCGCAAGCTTTTCACCACAGAACCCTTGGGAAGGCCTGTTTCTTTTGACCGCTGCGGGCCCTTCTGGCGCGATGGCGTTTTCGCTGGCGCTGCTTTACGGCGTGCGCACGGACAGAATCGCGCCTGTGATCATCTGGACCAGCTTGATTTCGCTCATTTCCTTGGCTTGGCTGGCGTGATCACACTGGCACTGGCGTCCCTGTCGCAACCGGTCTAGGGTCCGCGCAATGACATGCAATATTCGCCCTTTGACCCAAGATGATGCACTGGAATGGCGCCGACTTTGGATGGCCTATCTGGCTTTTTATGACAGCGCGGTTGACGATGACGTTTATGCTTCGACCTTCTCGCGCCTTCTTGGCGACGACCCGCAGGATTTTAACGGCTTGATTGCCGAGCTTGACGGCAAAGCAGTTGGTTTGACGCACTATCTGTTCCATCGTCACGCCTGGAAAATCGAAAACGTTTGTTATCTGCAAGACCTTTACGCGGACGAAGTTGTGCGCGGCCAAGGTGTAGGGCGCGCATTGATCGAGGCGGTCTATGCCGCAGCAGATGCCGCAGGTGCGCCATCGGTCTATTGGTCGACACAGGAATTCAACACGACGGCCCGACAGCTTTACGACCGCATCGGTCAAAAGACGCCCTTCATAAAATACAGTCGATCCGCATGATCCGCGTCGCCAAGATACTCGGCATTTTGTTCCTGACGGCGTGTTCCACCGGTGAAACCAGCCGTCTGGACACATCGGGCAGTGACTTGCCGCCGATGCAAACCTTCACAGAAGCCCGCGTGGCACCGCCGGTGGCGCCCAATAGTGTGATTGCCCGGGATTTTCTGGACCTTGCTTTCCGACTTGAAAACGGCACCCGACTGACCACCTTCAGCCGCTTCGAAGGTCCGATCACTGTCCGAGTTGTGGGACGCGCACCATCTACTTTGGATCGAGACCTGGATCGTCTTTTGGTTCGTCTGCGCTCAGAAGCCGATCTGGATATTCAGAAGGTGGGATCGCGCAGCAGCGCGTCGATCACAGTTCAAGCCGTCCCGATTGCCGATCTTCAGCGCGTGGCCCCCTCGGCGGCGTGTTTTGTACGTCCGAATGTGTCGGATTGGTCGGACTATCGCGCAAGACGCAATAGCCCCGACACTCTCTGGTCTGGCCTGAACGAACGCAAACGAATGGCGATTTTCTTGCCGAACGATGTTTCGCCGCAAGAAGTGCGCGATTGCCTGCACGAAGAAATTGCCCAAGCTTTGGGCCCGGTGAATGATCTGTTCCGTCTGACCAACAGCATCTTCAACGATGACAACTTCCATTCCGTTCTGACCGGTTACGACATGCTGATCCTGCGCACCCACTATGACGCAGGCCTGCAAAACGGCATGTCACCTGACGAGGTCGCCCGCCGCCTGCCCGCCATTCTGGCGCGTCTCAATCCGCGCGGTGGTCGCGCAGGGATTGCACCGCCCAAGACGGTTTCAAGCGAATGGCTTAGGTCGATCACCAGCGCGATGGATAAGCGGACCTCGAAGCCAAGGCGTCGGTCTGCGGCGGAACGCGCTGTTTCACTGGCCGCAGTGAACGGTGCACCGGCCAGTCAGTTGGCTTTGTCGTATTATTGGTTGGGCCGGGTCAGCATCGGAACAGATCCTGAAAAAGCGTTGAATGCCTTTCTGTCAGCGCGCGCCCTTTATCGCCAATCGCCTCGCACTGAAACCCAAGGGGCGCAAGTTGCGCTGCAACTGGCAGCCTTCCAGCTTTCAGTCGGGCAACCCGGCACCGCGATCCGGCTGGTCGACGAAAGCCTGCCCGCGACGCGGCGTGCGGAGAACGCGGTTTTGTTGTCTCTCTTGCTTTTCGTCAAAGCCGAAGCTTTGACCATTCAAGGGAATGACGACGCGGCGGCGTCTACGCAACGCGAGGCATTGTCTTGGGCGCGCTATGGCTTTGGTAGCGACGCCGAGGTGCGCGAACGGGCCGCTGAAATTCTGGCGATTTCGCCCCGCACACGGAATGCAGCCCGTAACACTGCGCAGAACTCGGAGACGGCGACATGATCGTTCTTATTGCAGCAGCCCTTGGCATCGCCCTTGGGATCGTTAACGCTAAACGTCGCAACGGCAATCGTCTGGACATGCTGCAATACGCGGCTGGCTATGGCATCGCCTTTTCCCTTGTTGGCGTCTTCTTGACCCTTTTGATCGACACTTACGCCGGCTGATGTTTCTGGCCTTCTACGACACCTTACGTGCCCATGGTGTCCCGGCCTCGCCGCGCGAGTTCCTGTCGTTTCTGGCCGCCATCGATACCGGCCTGGTCACTTACGACATAGACGGATTTTACGTGCTTGCGCGTACAACCCTTGTGAAACACGAAGCGCATCTGGACCGGTTCGACCGCGCCTTTGCCGCTGCCTTTAGCGGGCTGGAAAGAATTTCTGTATCCGAGATGATCGAGGCACTGGACCTGCCCGAAGACTGGCTGACCAAGCTGACCGAAAAGCACCTGAGTGACGCCGATAAGGCCGAGATCGAAGCCATGGGCGGCTTTGACAAGTTGATGGAGACTTTGCGCGAGCGCCTGAAAGAACAGGAAAAGCGCCATCAGGGGGGTTCGAAGTGGATCGGCACGGCGGGCACGTCGCCTTTCGGGGCTTACGGTTATAACCCGGAAGGTGTGCGGATCGGGCAGGACAAATCGCGCCACCAACGGGCGGTGAAGGTTTGGGACAAACGCGAATTCCGCGATCTGGATGACACCCGCGAAATCGGGACGCGGACGATCAAAGTGGCGTTGAAGCGCCTGCGCCAATGGGCGCGTGAGGGGGCGGCGGACGAGTTGGACCTAGACGGCACGATCCGGGCCACGGCGGAACACGGGTATCTGGATGTGAAGACGCGACCCGAACGGCGCAATGCGGTGCGGGTCTTGCTGTTGCTGGATATCGGCGGATCGATGGACCCTTACGTGCAACTGGTCGAAGAATTGTTTTCAGCCGCACGGACCGAGTTCAAACATCTCGACCACTTCTACTTCCACAATTGCCTCTATGAAGGGGTTTGGCGCGAAAACAGACGCCGCTGGAACGCGCGGACCCCGACTTGGGATGTGCTGAACCGGTTCGGGCCGGGCTGGAAGTGTATCTTTGTTGGGGACGCGTCGATGTCGCCTTACGAGGTCGCGGTGCCCGGTGGTGCGAACGAGCATTGGAACGAGGAAGCGGGCGAGGTTTGGTTGCGCCGCGCGGTGGCGCAATGGCCCGACACGCTGTGGATCAACCCGGTGCCGGAAACCCATTGGCAATACACGCCCTCGATCGGGATGGTGCGTGAAGCGATTGGCACGGATCGCATGGTGCCTTTGACCTTGGACGGGTTGACGCGCGGCATGAGGATCTTGGGGTGACCCGGCTGATCTAACTCTGGCGCCATCATCGGCTTTTGCTTTTGGCATTCGTTGCGATTTTAAGCGTGGCGGTGTTTCTGGGGATGGGTGCCTTGCGCCATGCACGGGACTTCGAGGTGGCGCGTGATCAGCCAATCGCCGGCTGGATGACACCGCGCTATGTCTCGCGCTCGAAGCGACAGACTGGACCTGTCACGGTTTGATGGCGCTCCTTCTCAGCAATGCCGCAGGCTTTGTGACCGCCCTTGCCTTGGCGGCGGGACTGGGTTGGATCATGCTTAAACAGGTACGTCAGGCTGAAGCTGCGGACGCATCGCCGTGAACTCGACCGCGACGCGTGCTTGGAACTGCAAATCGCCGCCCCATATATAGTCTATGATCAAACTTACGCCCATACTGCTCGCCATCGTCTATGCCATGGTGATGTACAAATTCTCGGCTTGGCGCACAAAGGCCGAACTGGATCAAAAGTCATCCGAACTGGCTGATCCACAGTTGAAACAGCTAACCGATCAAATGGCGGATGCTTTGGATTTGCCGCGTGTGCGCGTCCATATCTACGAGATCGAGCCTGTGAATGGTCTGGCAGCACCCGATGGTCGGATTTTTCTGACGCGCGGATTTTATCAGAAGTACCGCGATGGCGAGGTGACTGCCGAAGAAATGGCCAGCGTGATTGCTCATGAGTTGGGACATGTGGCTTTGGGCCATTCGCGCCGTCGCATGATTGACTTTTCAGGCCAGAATGCGCTGCGCACGGCGTTGATGATGATCCTCGGGCGGTTCCTGCCCGGCATCGGTGTGATGATCGCCAATGCGCTGACCACGATGCTGGCCGCACGGCTGTCACGCTCGGACGAGTACGAGGCGGATGCCTATGCCTCGGCCCTTTTGACCAAATCGGGGATCGGGACCGAACATCAAAAGTCATTGTTCCAAAAGCTGGAAAAGCTGACCGGTGCCCATGGGGCGAAGATGCCAGTTTGGTTGATGAGCCATCCAAAGACAGCCGACCGGATTGCCGCCATCGAAAAACTGGAAGCACGTTGGAGAGACGCGGCTCAGACCTGAAACAGCGCCTTGCCCAGTCGTGGCAGGCGGGCTTTTTTCAGCAATCCCCTTGGATTTGACGTGTCGATGCCATGGGCTGCGGCCTGATCCAAGACCTTATGTATCACACTTGTTATGACAGTCTGATCGGCGTGCCAGTGTTCCAGCAAGAACTCATCCGGGTGACGGCGCAGGATGCCGTTTTTGGACAGGGTGTTCGTTGGGAAATCTTTGGTGTTCAGCGTCAAAAGCTCGGTCGCGCCGCCATCTATTGCCGCCGCCAAGACGTGCACATCATCGGCGTCGGGCAAGGACAGACGATCCATGGTGTCCGCGCTGGCCGTGACCAAAGCGTCCGGGAATTTCGAGGTCGCAAGGGCAATCTCGGTCTGTGCAATGTCAGCATCACTCGGGCCGTGGCGCGCGGCGGCGCGGCGCCATTCGTCCAGAATTCGGTCGGACCACAGCGGTTTAAACACGCCGGTTTCGCCAGCGCCCAGCACCAGTTCGCGCAAAACGGTTGGGAACAGAACGCAAGCGTCGATCAATACCGTCAAGGCAGCAGCCTAAGCGTCAGTGCTTTCAGATATCCACTTTCTGCCAGCGCCGGATGCAACGGATGATCTGGCCCGGCGAACCCTGTCCGCAGCACTTGGGCCTGTCCCCCTGCCCGACCGATCCCGCGGATTGACGAGGCGCGAAAAGCGTCCAATCCAACCGCGTGACTGCACGAACACAAAGTCAAAGTGCCACCGGGGGCGACTAAGGGTGTCGCCAGTCGCGCAACCCGTTCGTAAGCCCGCAGCCCTGCGTCCATCGAGGGCTTTGAAGGCGCAAACGCCGGTGGGTCGCAAATGACGGTGCCGAAGGTCCGGCCTTCTTCTGCCAATGCGGCCAAAACGTCGAAGGCATCGCCTTTGCGGGTCTCGAACTTATCCGTCACGCCCATGGCTTCGGCCCCTTGTTGGGCCAGCGCCAGTGCAGGGTCTGATCCGTCAACCGCTAGGGCTGAATTTGCGCCGCCCGCCAAGGCCGCAAGACCAAAGCCACCTACGTGAGAAAAGACGTCCAGAACCTCGGTGCCTTTGGCCAGTTTGGCAACAAAGGCGTGGTTCGGGCGTTGGTCGTAAAACAATCCGGTTTTCTGCCCCCCCGTCAGGTCGGCCATATAGGTGGCACCGTTCATTTGAACCGGGATCGGTGCGTCGATCGCTCCGGTCAGAATGGCGCTGACGTCATCCAGCCCTTCAAGCCCCCGCACACGACCCGAGGCGTTTTTGAAAATCGTTGTAACGCCGGGAAGGTCGGACAGGATCGCAACCAGATCGTCCATGCGTTGATCGATCCAGGCGGCGTTTGGCTGAATGACCAAAGCTTCGCCAAACCGATCGATCACGGTGCCCGGAAGCCCGTCAGCCTCGGCGTGGATCAGGCGATAGAATGGTGCATCGTACAGGGATTCGCGCAAGCTAAGCGCCAGTTCGATGCGTTTGGCCAGCCAATCGCGGTCAATCAGGGCTTCGGGATCGCGCGACAGCACGCGGCCCGTGATCTTGGAACCTGAGTTGACGGTGATGGTGGCCAAGGGGCGTCGGTCGTTGTCTTCCAGCGTGGCAATCGTGCCCGGCACAATAGCGCGGGACCGCCGATCCAGCACGACTTCGTTCTGATAGACCCACGGAAACCCATGCCGAATGCGGCGCGGATCCATTTTGGGGCGAAGGCGGAGGACGGGGCGTGTTGTCATGCCCCCCCTTACCGCCTGAGCTTGCAGACGGAAAGCGTTTAGCGTTTCCAGCCGGTGAAGAACGAGCGCAGGTATTTTGCACGTAGAATGCGGGCTTCGGTATCAAGGCGGGACAGGCTTGCGTTGTAGGTGTGGGTCATCCGATATCTCCGGAATTTCAGTGTCGTTTGGGATATAGCGTCTTAAGAATTGTGCAGCAGACCCCATCTTCGCAGTTCCGCTATGCGTCAGACGCAAGGCAGTCTGTGCCAAATTGCGCGTTGTTAGCGTTAACATGATGCCTTAAAAGGCCAATACGACCCAAAGGGAGAGAGCCGATGACCATCCAGTTGAACGACACCGTGCGCCGCGTGACCGACCGTATCAAAGCGCGATCCGAAACCTCGCGCGGGACGTATCTGGACAAAATCGGCGCGGCCCGGGACCAAGGCGTGAAACGCGCGCATCTATCTTGCGGCAATCAGGCCCATGCCTATGCGGCTATGGGGGCCGACAAAGACGCACTGGTGGCGGAAAAAGCGCCCAATATTGGGATTGTGACGGCGTATAACGACATGCTGTCGGCGCATCAGCCCTTCAAGGATTACCCCGATCAGATCAAGGCGGCGGCGCGCAAGGCGGGTGGCACGGCTCAGGTTGCGGGCGGCGTGCCTGCGATGTGTGATGGTGTGACACAAGGGCAGACGGGGATGGAGCTAAGCCTGTTTTCCCGCGACGTGATCGCTTTGGCGGCGGGCGTGGCCTTGTCGCACAACACATTTGATTCTGCTCTGTACCTTGGGGTCTGCGACAAAATCGTGCCGGGTCTGATCATCGCGGCTGCCACCTTCGGCCATATCCCCGGCATTTTCGTCCCCGCCGGACCAATGACCAGCGGATTGCCCAATGACGAAAAATCTCAAGTGCGCCAAAAGTTCGCCACCGGTGACATTGGCCGGGAAGAGTTGATGAAGGCCGAAATGGCGTCTTACCACGGCCCCGGCACCTGCACGTTTTATGGCACCGCCAATTCCAATCAGATGCTGATGGAGTTCATGGGCCTGCACCTGCCCGGCGCCAGTTTTATCACGCCCGGCACGCCTTTGCGCGAGGCTCTGACCGAAGAAGCCGCACGCCGCGCGTTAGAGATCACCGCCGAGGGCAACGATTACCGTCCCGCTGGCGAAGTGCTGGATGAACGCGCTTTCGTGAATGGCATTGTCGGATTGATGGCAACGGGTGGCTCGACCAATCTGGTGCTGCACCTGCCTGCCATGGCACGAGCCGCAGGCGTTTTGCTGGATATCGAGGATTTCAACGATCTGTCTGCCGTGACGCCTTTGATGGCCAAGGTCTATCCCAACGGTCTGGCCGATGTGAACCATTTCCACGCCGCCGGTGGCCTGCCCTATATGATCGGCGAATTGCTGGGGGCTGGCTTGCTGCATGATGATGTTTCGACCGTGGCGGGTGATGGTCTTGGCCAATACGCCAAGGAACCCAAGCTGAAAGACGGTGCTTTGGTTTGGGAAGACGGTCCCGGTGCGTCGGAAAACGAAAAGATCCTGCGCCCCGCCGCTGATCCCTTCCAGCCTACGGGCGGTCTGTCTGAGTTGAAAGGCAATCTGGGACGTTCTGTCATGAAAGTGTCTGCCGTCGCGCCCGAGCATCGTGTGATCAAGGCGCCTGCGCGCGTCTTCCACGATCAGGACAGCGTGAAAGCGGCTTTCAACGCCGGGGAACTGACCGAGGATGTGATCATTGTGGTCCGTTTCCAGGGCCCCAAGTCGAACGGAATGCCGGAACTCCACGGCCTGACCCCTGCACTTTCGGTGGTGAAATCGCGCGGGTTGAAAACAGCGCTTGTGACTGACGGACGGATGTCAGGCGCTTCGGGCAAAGTGCCTGCCGCCATTCACCTGTCGCCCGAGGCTGCGGACGGTGGTGCGATTGCCAAGATCAAAGACGGCGACATGCTGTTGGTGGATGCCGAAGCTGGCACGCTGGATGTGTTGGAACCCGATTTCGACGCCCGCACAGCCGTTGTCGCCGATTTGTCCAGCAACGGAGCGGGTCTTGGGCGCGAACTTTTCGCCGCCTTCCGCAACCATTGCTGCCCGGCATCTGACGGCGGCGCGTTGGTTGTTTGACCCTGACCATCTTCCCGGCCCCCGTCTTCTAAGATATCGTGCCGCCAAATTCTAAAGGACCACACCATGACCCCAACTGAAGCCAGCGCCGCTGCCGCCGAGATTTGCCAACTGGCCCCGGTGATCCCGGTGATTACCGTGTCCGACATCGCCCACGCCCGCCCCTTGGCCGAGGCTTTGGTGGCCGGCGGTTTGCCCGCACTGGAAGTCACGCTGCGCACGCCCATTGCTTTGGATGTGATCCGTGAAATGGCCTCGGTTGAAGGCGGTGTTGTCGGGGCGGGCACTTTGCTCACTCCGGCGGATGTGAAGGCTGCAAAAGAAGCGGGCGCGATGTTCGGTGTGTCACCGGGGTCGACCCCCGCTTTGCTGGACGCAGCCGAAGACGCCGATCTGCCAATGCTGCCGGGCGCCGCCACGGCGACCGAAGTGATGGCGTTGCTGGAACGAGGCTATACCGTACAAAAGTTTTTCCCGGCGGAAACGTCAGGTGGGGCACCCGCTTTGAAAGGCCTGTCCGCGCCACTTCCGGCGGTTCGGTTCTGCCCGACGGGCGGTGTCAGCCTTGGAAACGTTGCCAACTACTTGTCCTTGCCGAACACGCTTTGTGTGGGTGGATCTTGGGTGGCACCCGGCGATTTGGTCAAAAACGGTGACTGGGCCGGGATCGAAGCCTTGGCCCGCGAAGCGTCGCAACTTAACCGTTAGGCAAAAGCCGGACACAAGACGCCAAATCTTAGGATCGTCGCGCCCGTGCCCCGCCACGGCGACCCGTCGCCGCTGGGGCCAACAGTGCCTCTTCAAGCACTTGGGTCATGGGGTGATCGGGATGGTCGGCGGCATAGATGTCCAGCAGGCTGCGCGCAGCCGTTCCGGCCTCAACACCTTCGGGCACTGAAATAGCCCAGTCCAGAAAGATCGACCGGCATTCGGGCGCAGTGATCCCGTCGATGCGGTAGCTGTCATGGATCAAGCCCTTGGGATCTTGTGCGTGTTTCATGGCGGCCCTTGTCCTTCGCAAATCTGAGCAGACGCTAGTCCTAAGTATCGCCGCTGCCAAGAGCCTTTGAAATCAGCGCATCGCTCCAGTCCGCCAGGTCTTTGACCTCTTCCCCCAAGGCCTCGACACTGTTGTGACCAGAGCCGCGCAGCAGGAACCCGTTGGCTCCGGCCCCGGTGACGTCCGTGCTGTCCGTGCCTTCGATCAGACGAAGCACGGCCTGAATGCGCCAGAAGGTGCTTGCGGCTTCGATCAGCTTGGCCTCGGCGTCTTTGGACAGACCAAACGCATCGCGCACAAGACCCAGTTGATCCGGCAACCTTTGCACAGGCGCGCCCGTCAAAAGCGTCGCGGTTTGGGCCAAAAGCTCGATGTCCTGCAAGCGGCCTGCTCCGGCCTTCACGTCCAGCACGCCCGTGGCGGGTTTGGCTTGCCCCAGACGCGCGCGCATGTCGGTCACGTCGGTTAGAACCGCGTCGCGTTCGCGGGGTTGCGCCAGCACATCACGGCGGATCGCTTCGATATCTGTCATAAGCACAGGATCCCCGGTCACCACGCGGGCGCGTGTCAAGGCCAGATGCTCCCATGTCCAGGCTTCGGTCCTTTGGTAACTTTCGAACGAGGTCAGCGCGGTCGCCACAGGGCCTTGCCGTCCCGAGGGGCGCAACCGCATGTCGACCTCGTAAAGCTTGCCCTCGGACGTCGGCGCGGACAAAGCCGTCACCAAAGCCTGCGTCAGCCTTGCGAAATAGGGCCGCGTTGCCAAAGGGCGCGGGCCATCCGAGGCTTCGGCCCCCTGCCCGTCATAGATCACGATCAAGTCCAGATCGGAGCCTGCGTTCAACCGTTCGGCGCCAAGCGAGCCCATGGCCAGCACCGCCGCCCCGCGCCCCGGTGGCGCCCCATGTTTCAGCGCGAATTGCGCCAGTACGTCCGGCCAAAGCGCCGATAGAACCGCGCCCGCGACGTCGGCGTATTGCTGGCCGCTGTCTTCCGCTTCGATCAAACCGCGCAGATGATGCACACCGATCCGGAACCGCCATTCCCGCGCCCAGACCCGGGCAAGGTCCAGTTTTTTCTCGTAGTCGTCCGTGCCTGACAAAAGGGCCGAAATCTCGGTCAAAAGCGCGTCCTGTCCGGGCCAGTCCGCAAAGAACTGCCCGCCCAGAACGGCATCAAAGACTTCCGCATTTCGCGACAGATGCCCGCCAAGCCCCGGGGCCGTGTCGACAATATCCACCACCAGATCCAACAGTTGCGGATTGGCTTCGAACAGAGAAAACAACTGAACGCCCGCCGGCAGGCCTTTCAGAAAACCGTCAAAATTGGCCAGAGCCTCTTCCGGGTGAGACGCTGCGGCCAGACGCGTTTGCAGTTTCGGCCAGACCCGTTCGAAGATATCGACCGCGCGCGGTGAGCGCAGGGCGGGATAGCCGGACCAGCGCTCAACCGTCTCGCCGCCGTCAAGGTGCGGGGCGTCTTCGTTTGGGGTCTTGTCCTCTGGCGCAAAGAACACGTCGGTCAGACGATGCACGCGGGTCAGGCGTTCGGTGATGTCGCGGGCATAGTCCTGTGGATCTTGCCCGGCCAGTGCGGCGATGCGCGCAAACTCGGCTTCGGTTTCGGGCAACATGTGGGTTTGTTTGTCCGCGATCATCTGGACGCGGTGCTCCACCTCGCGGTGTGCGCGGTAATCTTCCGTCAGCGTTTCTGCATCCCCGTCCGGCACCCAGCCTTTGGCCGCCAATTGCGCCAAGCCGCCCACGGTCGTCGGATCACGCAGATCGGGATCGCGTCCGCCCGAAATTAATTGACGAGTCTGGGTAAAAAATTCGATCTCTCGGATGCCGCCTTGGCCCAACTTCAGATCATGGCCCAGATGAGACGGGGCTTGGTACAGGCCTTTGTGGTCGCGAATGCGCAGCCGCATGTCTTGCGCATCTTGAATGGCGGCAAAGTCCAGATGACGCCGCCAGATGAAGGGGGTCAACGTCTTCAGAAACGTCTCACCCGCCGCGATGTCCCCCGCCGCCGCGCGCGCTTTGATGAATGCGGCCCGTTCCCATGTGCGCCCGAAGCTTTCGTAGTACCGTTCAGCCGCCTCCATCGAGATCGCGACCGGCGTGACCGAAGCATCGGGGCGCAAGCGCAGATCAGTGCGAAAGACGTATCCATCCGCCGTACGCTCGCTTAGCATTTGGGTCATCGCACGGACGGCGCGGACGAAGGACGTGCGTGCTTCAGCATAGTCGTCCGTATCGAAACGGGTTTCATCAAACAGACAGATCAGGTCGATGTCGGACGAATAGTTCAACTCGCCCGCGCCCATCTTGCCCATGGCTAAAACGGCCAAGCCGCCCGCCACGCCCAGATCATCTTCGGTCTGCCCCGGCAGTTTCCCGCGTTGCATTTCGCGGCGGATGGCGGTGCGCAAGGCCACTTCAACCGCATGATCGGCGAAACGTGTCAGTGCGCCCGTCACTTCTTCCAAGGACCAGACGCCACCCAGATCGGTGAGCCCTGTCAACAAGGCGACGCGCGCTTTTTGCTGCCTGAGGAACACCATGACGTCCTTTTGGCTTTCGGGCGGGGTTTCGGCCATCAGGGCGTCGAACGTGGTTTCGGGCGGTTCGCTCAGCACCTCGCTCAGCCAAGCGCCTTCCCGGCGCAACAGATCGGACATGTGGTCCGAGGATCCGGCAGCCCCCTTCAAAAGTGCCTGAACATCGCCCGAGACGGCCCCGACATGGGCCAAAGCCTCGGCCCCGCGCTCGGGATCAAAGGCAATGGGGGATCGGGTGAGGCGTTTCTCAAAAGAAGCTGTCATGGGGGAAGGCTAACGCCCCTGAAATCCCTTGCAACCGGAATGCAAAATCGGCAGCCATGGGGCATGAGCAAAAGTCTGAAACGTGTCAAAGCTGCTCTTGAAGCGTCGGGCGTCGCCTCTGACGTCCTAGAGATGCCGGGCGAGACGCGCACGGCGGCGGACGCGGCGCGGGAAGCCGGGTGTCAGATCGACCAGATCGCCAAATCTATTATCTTTCGGGGTGAGGACAGCGATGCGGCGGTCCTGTTCATCACGGCGGGCGGCAATCAGGTGGATCCGTCCCTTGCCTCGGAGGTTGCGGGCGAAGCTTTGGGACGTGCGGATGCGGCCTTTGTCCGCGCCAGCACGGGTTTTGCCATCGGCGGCGTGGCCCCAATTGGGCATCTGACACCGTCCAAAGTGTTCTTCGATCCACGCCTATCCGATTATGATGTGATCTACGCTGCGGCAGGAACTCCAAGGCATATTTTTCCGATTTCACCGGGGCAATTGTTGCGGATGTGCGGCGCGGAAGTGGCGAAATTCACGTCCTAAATCGCTTTTATATTGATCAGATTCAGCACCTTACACGAATAATGTAAAAATAGTTCACATTGACGCTTGAACTTTCTGCCAGAACTCCTGATATCTTAGATGTGAAAGGCATTCACATTAACTGAAACCAAGGAGCACAATGATGACCACCGCACCCCTGACCGCGACACCTTCTTACAACGAAGGATGGATGCGCAGAAGCGAGCGTTGGCTGGACGAGCGCGGCAAAGGCGCGTGGATCATAGCCATGGTACTCGGCTTTATTTTCTTCTGGCCTATTGGCCTTGCCCTTCTGGCCTACATGATTTGGAGCAAACGCATGTTCAACCGGTCCTGCGCCACGCGCACAAGTGTCCGCGCCGCTTTCAAAACCAGCGGTAATACAGCTTTCGACGCTTACAAGCACGACACACTGCGTCGTCTGGAAGACGAACAAGACGCCTTCGAGGAATTCATGCAACGTTTGCGGGATGCCAAAGACAAGGCCGAGTTCGACCAGTTCATGGAAGACCGGACGAAAAAGTCCGAAACAGCAGACGAAAAGCCGGCATAATAGTGCAAAACAACGGGCCCCGTAAAAGCGGGGCCCTTCTCTAACGGGGAAAAGCGAAATGACTTCTGAACAACAAGACGAACGAACCCTCTATTTGTCTAAACCTCCAGTTGCCGTTCAAATCCTTGCAATCATCGGATTTACCGGCTTTGCCATTCCTGTCTCGATCGTTGCGATGAATATGTTCGGGTTGCTTGGTCTGCTTCTGGCCGCTTTCCTTGGATGGCAATGGACAAGACTGGCCGGTTTGGGCCGCGATCACCGCCTGAGCGAAGCTGTCGATTTGCTGAAACCTCAGGTCTCGGCCCCTGAACAATCGTCGGGTAATTCCAGCTTTGATGCCTATCGCAGCGAGTTGATGCAGCGCCTTGAAAGCGAACAAACAAATTTTGATCAGTTCCTGACCCGTCTGCGCGATGCCAAAGACAAGAACCAGTTCGACACCTTCATGGTTGAACGCGAGCGCATCGCCCAAGACAACCGCGGCGCCGTTTGAAATCCCGGCGCCCAAACCCAAATACCGAAACACCCCATCGAAAGGCCCCTATAATGTCACCGTCCGAGACTTACACCCGCCGCACCCCCGGTCTGCCTGACCCGGAGTATATGGAGCAGATGTACAGCGACGTGCCTTCAAAACGTCTGTTTGCTTGGGTGATTGACGTGGTTTTCATCGGCTTGATCGTGGGCGTCCTGACGATGTTTTCTTTCTTTACCGCGCTGTTTTTCCTTCCTTTTCTCTTTGGCGTCGTCAGTTTTTTCTATCGTTGGGGCACCATCGCGTCGGGCTCTGCCACGCCGGGGATGCGGATCATGGCGATTGGTCTGCGCACCGCCGATGGTGAGCGTCTGACAGGCTCTACGGCCTTCTTCCACACGGCGGGCTACTTCTTTTCCGTCATCACGTTTCCGCTGCAATTGATCTCGATGGCGATGATGGTGATGTCTTCGCGCAAACAGGGCCTGACCGATATGGTTCTGGGCACCGTCGCTTTGAACCAGAGTGCGCGTTAAGGCCTAGTGCAATAACTCCACAATAATGGGGGATTGGCGGCGGCGTTTTCGGTTGTTAGGGTCTGCGCAGTGTATCTAGGGATGGTCTATGCGCCATACGCTTCCAGTCGCGCCGCAGTTCTATGTGACGGCCCCGCAACCCTGCCCCTATCTTGAGGGGCGGATGGAGCGGAAGTTGTTCACGTCCCTGCAAGGCGACCATGCGGTTCAACTGAACGATTCTCTTTCCAAACAAGGCTTTCGCCGATCCCAGAATGTTTTGTACCGGCCGTCCTGCGCGGAATGTTCAGCTTGTTATTCGGCCCGCATCAAGGTCAGCGATTTTAGGATGTCGCGAAACCAGAAGCGGGTGATGAAGAAGAACACCGCCCTGAAACGCGAAGCCACGTCGCCCTGGGCCACGGAAGAACAATACAGCTTGTTCCGCACTTATCTGGACAGTCGCCACGCCGATGGTGGCATGGCCGATATGGATATTTTTGAATTCGCCGCAATGATCGAGGAAACCCCGATCCGCAGCCGCGTCGTCGAATACGCGACGCGCGATGCCGAGGGCAAGACGTTGCGTGCGGTCTGTCTGACAGATGTACTGGATGACGGTTTGAGCATGGTCTACAGCTTTTACGACCCCGACATGGCGCCTGCCAGCCTGGGCACCTACGTCATTCTGGATCACATCGACATCGCCCGCGACGCCGGACTGCCTTATGTTTATTTGGGCTATTGGGTACCGGGATCGGCCAAGATGGGCTACAAAGCCAACTTCTCGGGCGTCGAGGTTTATTCGAGCGGCGAATGGAAAGCGCTGGACGACCCCGAAAGCTATCAATCCGAGCCTCATCCCCTGTCGACCGATCCAATTGCGGAACAAGTGGCGCAGATCAGCTTGCCGGACACGCGCCCGACGGGGTGAAGAGTGTCAAGTGGCTGGACGCTTCAATCAGGATGAGATGTGTTCGGCCGCTGGCGAGCCTGCGCCTCCAAAATCCATTCAAAGGTCGGGATTGAGCCCGAAGTGCAGGATGCTGCGAGACGCGCGAACGTCCGCTATCTTGCCGGAAGCGGAACCAAAAAATTCAGAGAAGGGCCACAAACCTGCGCTCAATTGGGGACGTTGTGCGCCGCGCCGACGCGACTCAGGCGGTGACAATTGCCGAGGCGGCGCGCTAACATGGAA
>CAZWDS010000042.1:0-27264 GCA_964632495.1 uncultured Rhodobacterales bacterium | reverse complement strand
GGCATATTCAGCCATCTCGATTGGGTGTCGAACACGGGCTATGCCAATCTGCACTTACACTACAACCCGGCACATATGCTGGCCGTCACCTTGTTCTTCACGACCTGCTTCGCACTGGCGCTGCACGGGGCGTTGATCCTGTCGGCAGCAAACCCTGAAAAGGGCGAGATCATGAAGACGCCGGATCACGAAGACACGTTCTTTCGTGACTTCATCGGCTATTCGATCGGGCCGCTTGGAATTCACCGTTTGGGCTTTCTTCTGGCCATCAACGCGGTCTTCTTCTCGGCGGTTTGCATCATCATATCCGGACCCGTCTGGACCCGTGGTTGGCCCGAGTGGTGGAACTGGTGGCTTGAGATGCCGATCTGGGGCAGTCAGGTGGGGATATAAGTTATGATCAACGAATATCAGAACATTTTCAATCAGGTACAAGTGCGCGGTCCCGCCGAGATGGGCACCGATGACTATGGAACCCTGACCGAAGACCGCACCAAAGGCGCTGCATTCTCGTCCCTTCTGGGATGGATGGGTAACGCGCAACTGGGTCCGATCAATCTGGGCATGTCCGGGCTGGCTTCGTTGGCCGCCGGTATCGTCTGGCTGAACATCGTGGGCTTGAACATGCTGGCACAAGTCGGCTGGTCAATCCCCGAGTTTCTGCGCCAACTCTTTTGGCTGGCGCTGGAACCGCCTTCACCTGAATACGGCTTGACCATCCCGCCTTTGAACGATGGTGGCTGGTACATCATCGCCAGTTTCTTCCTTTTGTTTTCCGTCATGGCCTGGTGGTACCGGTCTTGGGAATTGGCGGCAGAACAGAAGCTGGGTAAGCACGTCTTTTGGGCTTTCGGTGCCGCCATCTGGCTGTTCCTTGTGCTGGGTCTTTTCCGTCCCGTCCTGATGGGATCGTGGAGCGAGGCAGTGCCCTATGGAATCTTCCCGCACCTTGACTGGACCACGGCGTTTTCGATCCGCTACGGCAACCTGTATTACAACCCGTTCCACTGTCTGAGCATCGTGTTCCTCTATGGCTCGGCCCTGCTGTTTGCCATGCACGGCGGAACAATCTTAGCCGTCACACGTTATGGTGGTGACCGCGAGCTTGAGCAGATCGTCGACCGGGGCACTGCTACGGAACGTGCCGCACTTTTCTGGCGCTGGACCATGGGCTTCAACGCGACGATGGAAGGGATCCATAGGTGGGCGTGGTGGTTCGCAGTGCTGACCCCGATCACCGGCGGTATTGGTATCCTGTTGACCGGCACGGTCGTGGATAACTGGTTTATCTGGGCACAAGAACACAATTTCGCGCCCGAGTATGACGGCAGCTACGGCTATCAAGACTATGGCTCGTACGAAGCCTTTATCGGGAAGGAGTGAGCTAATGCTTCGGAAAATATTCAAGCTTCCCGGTTGGTACAAAGGCTGGAACGAGAAAGACCCGATCAACTATGGTCCGGCCATTCTTGTAGCGATCTTTGGGGTCGCGGTCATCGCGGCAACCACAATCATCGTTGTCGCCCGGCCCTATGGCACCGAAAGCCTGCAAACTGGCCCGCGCGGCAACGGCATGTCCGTGCCCGAGTTCATCGCCGATCTGAACACACCCGATCCGACCATCGCGGCTTTGGCGGAACTCGACATGGGCGACGACATCTTCGACGCCATGCGTGCCTGGACGGGTATCCCGACGCTGTTCGAGGATGACGACGATTACCAAACCATCGTCGCCAAGCGCATGGTCGAGATGACCCAGAACATCAACGAAAACTGGGACGGCCACGTCAACGCCAACAAAGAAGTTGGGGTGACCTGTTATACCTGTCACCGGGGTCAGCCTGTTCCAAGCGAAGTCTGGTACAAAATCACGCCGGTCACTTTGGCCACGGCAGGTTGGTCTGCCAACCAAAACCGCGCAACTTCGAACAGCCAGCAAACATCGCTTCCGTCGGATGCGCTGGAAGAATACCTGCTGAATTATGAAATCATCGGAGTCCATGATCTGGAAAGCCGCGTGCCAGGTATCCCGGGACAAGATGTGCCTGCGATCCAGAACGCCGAACGCACCTATGCTCTCATGAACTATATCGCCAATTCCTTGGGCGTGAACTGCACCTTCTGCCACAACACGCGTGCCTTCTATGACGGCTCGCAGGTGACCCCGCAGTGGGGCACCGCAAGCCTTGGCATCGCCATGGTGCAGGAACTGAACGAAGAATACATCGTGCCGCTGGAAGAGGTTCTGCCTGCAGAACGTCTTGGCCCGGTGCATGCAGACGCCCCGAAAGCGGCCTGCAAAACTTGCCACAAGGGCTATCAACAGCCCTTGCAGGGAACAAATGTCATTGCCGACTGGCCTCAGCTGCAAAGCGTGGGCGCCTTGGACTACGAATAGGGTTTCGGCCCTAACGAGGTTCAGTTCTGCGGGCAATCAGGACTGAGCAACCCGGGGAGAAATCCCCAATTTCTCCTGTCTTAGGACGGGAACCCTGGTGCCGCACTCTTGTGTTCCCTGAGTGTGGCACCACTCACCGGGAGGGACACTATGACCGGATTTGCCACACCCCTATTGGACCGCGTTGCGGGACCATCGGATTTGAACGCACTGAGTGATGGGGAACTGTCACAGCTTTCGGATGAACTGAGAAACGAAGTGATCTCGGTCGTCTCGGAAACCGGCGGACACTTGGGATCGTCTCTTGGCGTCATCGAATTGACCGTCGCTTTGCACGCGGTTTTCAATGCGCCGATGGACAAACTGATCTGGGACGTCAGTCACCAGTGCTATCCCCACAAGGTTTTAACCGGACGGCGTCACAAGATGCGCACGCTTCGTCAGAAAGACGGCCTGTCTGGCTTCACCAAACGCGACGAAAGCGAATTTGATCCGTTCGGTGCAGCGCATAGTTCTACATCGATTTCCGCCGCCCTTGGTTTTGCCGTCGGGCGCGACATGGGTCGGCCTACGGGTGATGCGATTGCGGTGATTGGCGATGGTTCGATCAGCGCTGGCATGGCGTATGAGGCGTTGAACAACGCCGGATCCGAAGGCCGCCGGCTGATCGTGATCCTGAACGACAACGAGATGTCGATTGCGCCGCCCGTTGGCGCAATGTCGACGTATCTCTCTGGCCTTTACAGCGAACCCTTCCAGCAAATGCGCGATATCGCCGAAGGCGTGGAATCGCTTTTGCCGCCTCCGGTTCGCGACGGTGCGCGCCGTGCGCGTCAGCTTGTGACGGGGCAGGGGAACTCGGGCACATTGTTCGAAGAACTGGGTTTTGACTATATGGGCCCGATTGACGGGCACGACATGACCCAACTTTTGCGCGTCTTGCGCACCGCGCGGGCGCGGGCCAAAGGCCCCGTTCTGATCCATTGCTGTACGGTCAAAGGCAAGGGCTATGCCCCCGCCGAAAAAGCCGCCGACAAGTACCACGGCGTTGCCAAGTTCGACGTGGCCACCGGCACGCAAGCAAAATCGAAGCCGAACGCGCCCAGCTATACCAGCGTTTTCGGCAAATCCCTGACAGACGAGGCGTCCCGCGATTCTCGCGTTGTGGCCGTGACCGCCGCGATGCCCTCGGGCACCGGTGTTAACATTCTGGCCGAAACGTTCCCAGATCGCGTTTTCGACGTCGGTATTGCTGAACAGCACGCTGTGACCTTTGCCGCCGGGATGGCTGCCAGTGGTTTGCGGCCATTCTGCGCGATTTATTCGACCTTCCTGCAAAGGGGGTATGACCAGATTGTGCATGATGTGGCCTTGCAAAACCTGCCCGTCCGTTTCGCGATTGACCGAGCCGGACTGGTCGGGGCTGATGGGGCGACCCATGCCGGATCGTACGACATCGCCTATCTTTCCAACCTTCCCGGCATGACAGTGATGGCCGCAAGTGACGAGGCCGAACTGGTTCACATGGTCGCCACGGCAACGGCTTACGACGAAGGCCCGATTGCTTTCCGCTTCCCACGGGGCTCCGGTGTAGGGGCGATGCTTCCCGAACGGGGCGAGATTCTAGAGCTTGGAAAAGGGCGTGTGGTTCGCGAAGGCAGTGATCTCGCGATCCTGAGTTTTGGCGCTCATCTGACCGAAGCGCTGGCCGCAGCCGAAGTGCTGGAAGCCCAAGGAATCACCGTAACCGTCGCTGATGCGCGATTCGCCAAGCCTTTGGACACCGATTTGGTGGAACGTCTGGCGAAAGAACATGCCGCGCTGATCACTTTGGAACAGGGGGCCGAAGGTGGCTTTGGATCAGTGGTGCTTCATCATTTGGCGCGTGCGGGACTGTTGGACAGGGGCGTGGCTGTGCGGCCAATGACCTTGCCGGATCGCTTCATTCACCAAGGCTCGCCCGATCAAATGTATGCCGACGCAGGACTGACTGTGACCGACATCGTGCAGACCGGCATGACGGCCATTCGGCCAGATCAGACCGTGGTCGACTTCACCGCGCGGGCTTGATCGTATAATCGGAATTATGTTAACTATCTGAAAACAAAGGATAGTTATGACATCAATTCAAAGTGCCTGGCTGAAAGGCGTGGCTTGGATTTCACCGGCATTGATTGATCCGGCACTTTAGTTATGCTCTCCCAAGGAACTGGGGCATCTGCCCAAGCCGAAGACACCGGTTCCAGGGAGCACAAAATGTCACCACCGCGATCGTCCGCACGCCAGATCGAACGCGCCGTGTACAATGAGACGCAAGCGTCTTTGCGCCAGTTGGTTGAAACCTTGCCTGGCGAAAGCGTCGCGAATTTGGCACGCGAAGTTCTAAGCCGTGTTGCGCAGCGCGACCACGAACTGCCCGCGAATTTGCAACGACCCACTGAAGATCAGATCGAAGAACTCGCCCACGCTTTGATTGATCGCGATGACCATGCCGGCGCGGACTTCATCCAAAACGTCCAAGCCATGGGTGCGTCACCTGAAGCTATCTATCTGAAATACTTGGCGGCCGCTGCGCGGAAACTAGGTGTTTGGTGGGAACATGATCGCGTCACCTTCGTGCAGGTTACGCTTGGATCTGGACGGATCATTTCGATTATGCGCGGAATGCGCAGCCTGTTCGTACCGAAAGTAGAGCCGTCTCGGAAAGCGGCCGTTTTCGCCGCAGTGCCGGGCGAGACCCATACCATCGGTATCCGCATGGCGGCTGATCATTTCAGAAAAGACGGTTGGGACATCACTTTGAAAATAGGTCTGTCCCACGACGAGCTGATTGAAAGCATCGATTGGTCCGAAACCGGTTTGATCGGGCTTTCTATTGGCGGCGAACACTCGGTCGAAGCTTTGACGCGCCTCATCCTTGCGATTCGCGTGCATGGTCCTGCCGTTGAGGTTTTGGTCAGCGGTCAAGATACTCCGCACACCAAAGAACTTGCGAAAATGCTTGGGGCTGATGCAAGTGTCGGGACCGCCGATGAAGCGATCCCGATCATGAATGCAATGTGGGACAGAATTTTGGTCCGCCAATAGCGGTAAGGCAGTCCAAGTCTGGTTATTGACTGGTCGTTCTCATACCCAAAAGCCGGGAAAATGGCGTTCCGCCACCGGCAATAACCGAACGGCGGCGTCGGGCATTGGTCACCAGTTTCATTGGCCAGAATATCCGAGACATAAACCCACCCCCGCTCATCGCGGATTTGGCGTTGCGGTTCTTTGTCAGTGCCGCAAACGGGAACATCGGACCACCTTGACCAACCGACAGGCGACGATTGGAGGTTGAAACCAGGTTGAACCCAAACTGGTCGGACAATGGCCCACCAATATGATCCGGATCAGGAGACGCGGTGAAGAAACGCGGGTGATCTTTCATGACCCGCGGCGCGTGATCCTTGATCCTGCCGATCTTGAAATCCTGGCTTTCCAGGTTGGATGGCATGTCGTCGGTCTGCTCAAGAACAGCGACACCGATTTTCCGCGCGCTCAGCGGCTTGTAGCCCGCTTCCACGACCAACAGGGCATTCCCGCTTACGACGCTTTCGGTGTAAACCGATGCGGCGCGATCCGGAACATGAATGCGGGTGATCCGCGTCATCAGGCTATCGTGCGTTTCATTGTCACGCAAAGTGACCACACGCATCACATGGCGTGGGAAACCGGCGCGGAACAAACGCTCGCGTACTCCATTGGCAGTTTTCTCGTCGGCATAGAGCCGGGTCAGTATATGGGTCATGACACCTCCAGCGAATTAGACTTCGTTTCGACGGGCGCCGGGCTACGCCTCTTTCCGTGCGGGACGGCCACTAGAACGGCCAGAACAAGGAATGCAATTTCAATCATGAAGACTACATTATAGGGCGTCGCAGCGGAAAGTCCGCCCTCGTTCGGTAAATTTACTAAAATATCTCGCGTAATGCCGGCCAGGGCCACGCCAATCCCGGCGGAAGTTGCTTGCACAGCTCCCCAGGCTCCAAGCGAAAGGCCGATGCCATTACGCGGGGCATTTCGGATGGTTGCGGTCAACGTGGCATGGCCGAAAAGCCCGGCCCCCAATCCTGTGGCAAGCGTGCCAGCAAGGAACAAAAGCGGTCCACCCATGACCGAAGACAGGATAATTGCGGCGAATCCGGGGATGCCGATCATCGCGCCCAATCGACCAAGGGGTAGTGGTGCTCCCCCCTGCCCCAAGGTGCGCGATGCAATGCCAAACCCGATCAGCGTACCGGTGGCCAGAAGCGCGGTCAGCCGTGTCGTTTCAGCCACGGAAAATCCAAGAGCTTGCCCGCCATAAGGTTCAAGCAGAACATCGGCCATGCCGAATCCGAATGTGCCAAGACCGATCATAATCATCAGTCGCAGCATTCCGGGCCGCGCCATCAGTCGGGTCCATGCCTCGGCGAATGGCACTGGTGGTTTCAATTCCATTTGCTGCGCACGTTCCCGCGAGCGGGCTTCCTGTTTCCACATGGCAAACATATTCAGCGCGATTGTCGTAACGGCGGTGCCTTGGATCACTTGGATCAAGCGACCGGGCGAATAGGTTTCCAACAAGGCCCCATAGATCAACGCGCTGATGACCATGCCAAACAGCAGCATCACGTACATCAAGCCCACGACCTTGGGTTGGTCTTCCTCCTCAACCAGATCCGTCGCCAAAGCCAAACCCACGGTCTGCACCATATGGACGCCTGCACCGACAAGCAGGAAGGCCAGAGCCGCGGAGCTTAGCCCGATCCATCGCGGTGCATCGACTGCCTCGCCATAACCAGACAAAACAAGCAAGGCGAACGGCATGATGGCAAAACCACCGAATTGGTACATCGTGCCTTTCCAAATGTAAGGCACACGGCGCAGTCCCAAAGCCGAAACATGGGTATCAGACTTGTGCCCGATCAGCGTTCGGAAGGGTGCGAAAAGTAAAGGAAGAGCCAACATCCCCGCCACCAAAGTGGCCGGGACGGACAGTTCGACAATCATCACGCGGTTCAGCGTTCCCACCAGCATCACCAAAGCCATTCCAACCGTCACCTGAAACAGGGACAGTCTAAGAAGTTGGCTAAGCGGCACGTTATCGGACGCCACATCTGCGAAGGGCAGATATTTTGGCGCCAAAGTGGCCAGCTTGCGCAATGCGAAGGTTCTATATTCGAACATCAATTCATCTTGCCAGTGCAGACCCCGACCGCCGGGCAATATGCGGTCGAGCGCTTTTCGGGGCAATAAGGACCACGGAATGCGGACCTTCAGTTTCAGTCTTCAAACGCGAACCGTTAGTAAGTCGGCTGCACATTTGGTTGTAGGATCGCCTTTGCCGACGTTCCATCCGGCAAGATCACAGTGATTTCCTGGCCGCCATCTGCGCGGTCAAGCGTATAAGACGCCTTCGCCACTTCTGGTGTGTCCAAGACAGTCGCTGCTGCCATGTCACCCGAACCAAGCTCTTTGCCCGAAAGGAAATCATCCACCCAAGACGTATTGCTTAGAACAGCAAGGTGTACAGCGAACGAGCCAACGGCCACAGCGCCTAGGAACACTGGGACGCCAACTGAGGGCGATACGACAAGCCACATTTTTGCGTTATTCATGGTGCGTTTCCTCCCTTAGCCGAGCCACGGTGTCGACACAGCGACAAGCACGTGAGCGATAAGCGCAATTGCGCCAAAAACACGGGTGCCATCGATCAGGTAGCTATGTACCTCTTCGGCCTCCCGCTGCGTCAGCCCTGTTGGCCATACGCGATCTGGATCATCGGTCATTCCCGATCTCCTCTTCAGTTTGAGTTTCAGACACGACAAGTCTTGCAACAAAACCGTGCCCCTGCCCCCCGATTAAGGGCGGTATTCCCAGTGTGTCTATCTTTCCTGACATTACAACTGTCAATAAGATCTGACACATCGTGCGAGTGTCAGGCATTCGGGACAGTGGAGCGGGGCAGAAGAGGGAAATCCGAGATGATGTTTTGGATTTTATGGCTAATAAACTATTATATTACAATACCTTAAGCGCCAAGACGGTCGCCGAAAATCCGTTGGCTATGCTCTTCCAGATAGATTTTCAGCCAAGGTGTGTATTTTTGAGGCGACTGATTAATTTCCGAACGAAGCGCAGAAATCGTGATCCAACGCGTTTCCATCACTTCATCCGGGTTCGGATTGATGGAAAGGCTGTCATCTGATTCCGCAATAAAGACGTCGACAACTTCGTGCTCGATCAAACCGGCGCCGACGTCGGCACGGTATTCGATCTGGTCGCGGAACTCGCATGTCAGACCTTTGATCCCCAATTCTTCGTCCAAACGACGCGCGGCACAGACCTCAGCCGTTTCCTCCCACTCGGGATGCGTACAGCAGGTGTTCGCCCAGAGACCCGGGGTGTGATATTTCGACAAAGCCCGCCGCTGGATCAGAAGATCATCGCCGCGCAACACAAAGACCGAAACAGCCTTGTGGCGCAGGCCCCTCTTGTGAACCTCCAGCTTTTCAACTGGCGTCAGCGTGCCGTTGATCCAAGCGGGGATATCTATCGTCATGTATGCTCCGGTCGCACAAGTCCGGTGAGGTGTGCGAGGTTTTTTATGCCGATCCGGACATGTGCCATCGGGCGGGCGCGGACCAGCTTTTTGTTCATATATGCCTCGAAGGTCAATCGCTGCACGTCGACATCATGGCAAAGCGACACAAATCGTTCGCGGCGTTCGTCAGACTTGTAGTAGGCATCCTGCATCGAGCGCAGAACCCGGAAGACCATCTTGTGCTCGCCCATGAACAACTTGCGGGCCAGTTGCAGATCTTTTGCTCGCCCTGAGGCCAAACAGGCGGCGGCGGCGGTCGCGGCGACCCGTCCGCCAACCATAGCGTAGTAGATGCCTTCCCCTGAAGATGGCGCAACGACACCAGCCGCGTCGCCGGCTAGCACAACGTCAGATCCGTTGTCCCACCGGTCCATCGGGCGAAGCGGGATAGGCGCGCCTTCTTTCCGGATCGTTTCACAGTCTTCCAAGCCGGACGCCTTGCGCAACGCCGCTGTCGCCTCTTTCAAACTGACATCAGGATCTTCTGTGCCCATTCCAACACTTGTTGTCGCCCCATGAGGGAAGACCCAGCCGTAGAAGTCCGGTGAAATCGCCCCGTCATAAATCACGTCGCAGCGTTCCGGATCATAGATCTTGGTCTTGGCGGGCGCAGCGATGATCTCGTGATAGGCGAAAACCAAAGGGATTTTGTCCGCACCTGCAACTTCGGCCAGCCCGACCCGCGACTTGGCCCCATCGGCGCCGATTACAAGTTTGGTCTGAAGCTCTTTCTCGTCGCCCGAGGCTTTCTCGCGATAGACCACGCGTGTCCCTGCTTCACCACGTTCGATGCGAAGGAACGTGCCTTCAAACAATTCAGCACCCGCAACCACGGCACGATCGCGCAAAAACGGGTCAAAATCTTTGCGATCAACCATCCCAACAAATCCGTTTTCAATCGGGATATCCACCTTGCGACCAGTGGGCGAAATCATCCGGGCCGTATTCACCTTGGTCAAAAGTTGTTCTTCGCCAATGTGAAAATCCTGCATCAAACGTGGCGGGATAGCGCCACCGCAAGGTTTGATGCGACCGGCCCGGTCCAGCAGTGCGACGGACACGCCGCTGCGGGCAAGATCTTCGGCTGCGGTTGCTCCAGCTGGGCCACCGCCCACGACAACGACTTCAAACGCCATAATTTATTCCCCCGGTTGCATAATGGGTGCAGGTTTCAAAAGCCGAAGCGCGACAAGCGCAGCGGCAAGGAAGAGAACGGCCTCAAGTCCGAAGACAAGACCGTAGGCGGCCGCATCGCTAAACGCGATCCGTGCCAAATCAAGTGTGCCCGTGGCGACAAGACCAGCTAGGCCTGCTGCGATGGCCTGAGCTGCACCAAAGACGCCCATGCGTGTGCCGGTCGCGCCTTCGCGTTCCGCCGCCAGTCGCATCATCGAACCAATCGCGCCGATGACAAACAGACCGTTGCCAAGCCCAAGCACGACGGTGAACGCCACCAGTGGCGCCCCCGCCCCAAGGCCAAAAAGGCCAATCGCCGAAATTACGCAGCCGATCACAGCCCAACCCCGAAGCGAGCCGATCCCAAAGGTCGACAGCAATCCCGCGGCGATCATGCCCGCCAAAGACGCGCCGTCTTTGCCGCCAGACAGTTTTGTCGAAGCGTCCGGCGTCAATCCGTGGATGTGCCCTGCGAAGGGTTCTAGGATCAATTCGCTTAGGTAAAATGCGAAAATCGACAGGAAAACAAAGCCCGTGAACGCTTTTGCGGCTGGATCATTCCACGTCGCGCGCAGGGCAAGGCCAAGGGACGGCGCTTCGGGTTCAGGTGCCGCGCCCAACCTGCCCTCGACCCGCCAAGTCCCGATCAAAGCCACCAAAAAGGCAATCGCGGCGACGACAGGCACCACCTGCATCAGCCGTTCCGACGAATAAGGCTTCAGCGCAATGCCGGTTCCGATCGAGGCGAAGATGGCCCCTGCGATCAACATCAACCAAGCGACCATCGCGGCCGCCCCCTTGCGCTGATCCGAAGATGCTGTGGCCAACAAAGCAAGGAACGATGTACCCGCCGCGCCGATGCCAAATCCGATGGCCATATAGGCCAGCACCCAAACGATCAGGGCAATACCGGTTGAAGGCGCATAGGCAATCCCCCAAGCCGTGGCGATCAGGCCAAGGCCAACGCACAGGGTTCCACCCAAAATGAACGGCGTCCGTCCGCCTTTTGCATCTGACCGATGCCCCCAGACAGGACGCGAAATCTGCACGGCATAATGCAAAGCCACAAGCAGACCAGGCAGCAATGCGGGCAAGGCAAGCTCGACCGTCATCAAGCGATTGAACAAGTTGACAGGCAATGCAGCCATCCCGCCAATCGCGGCGTTCACAAGACAAAGCCGTATGATCCCGCCCCATCCCAGCGTCATGACAACCCTCGGATTGCAAAGGCGGCGATCATCATGCCGCTGACATAGAGCGTCACGCCGGTGCCGTTGTACCAAGGTGCGCGGCCTTTGGGATCAGACAGCATCACACGCATCGCAGCGCCCTGCCCGATCAGTACGGCCAGAACAGCAAGCGCATGCAGCGGGCGATCCCATGTGAACAACAGCCCAATCACTGCGACTTGTGGCAGGGCCATCACCCAACAGGCCAGCTTTGCGGCGCGTTCGGGCCCCATCGTGACGGGCAAAGAGTTCACACCCATCTGACGGTCGCCTTCCAGTGCCTTGAAGTCATTCAGGGTCATAATCCCATGCGCACCGATGCCGTAGAGCAAAGCGATGATGATCACAGACCATCCCGGCATGCCGGCAGCCAAAACGGCTGCTCCAGTAAACCAGGGCAGGCTTTCATAGCTTAGGCCGACCAATCCG
This sequence comes from uncultured Rhodobacterales bacterium, assembly GCA_964632495.1. Lineage (GTDB taxonomy): Bacteria > Pseudomonadota > Alphaproteobacteria > Rhodobacterales > Rhodobacteraceae > CALKXV01. Next base: position 15,407 of record CAZWDS010000042.1, on the reverse strand, counting down.
GGGCCCCAGAGCCCTGAGCGTTTCATTCGAACAGGTTCCGCCGAATAGGCCCAGGCGGCGATGACACCCAGAACGGTCGCACCAAATCCCCAAGGACCCAATTGCCAACCGACGATCAGCGACAGAACACTCATCGCCAAGGCAATCCAAAGACCCCAGCGTCCGGGAATGCGCCCCGACGGAATCGGGCGGTCAGGCTCGTTGATGGCGTCCACATGTCGGTCGCACCAATCGTTGGCCGCTTGGCTCATTCCACAGACAATCGGACCAGCCAAGATCACGCCCAAAAGCACAAGTCCCCACTGCCCAGAAGGCGCCACGCCCGCAGAAACCGCACCACAAAGATAGGCCCACATTGGCGGGAACCATGTGACAGGCTTGATCAACCGCAGCATGGCCTTGGGTTCAGGTAGTGTCCGAGGTTGTAATTCAGTTGTGACGCTCATGTGTCAACTTTGCCTGACAGATCGAGTCGGTGCAAGAGAAACTGACTTAATCTTCGTCGCGTTTGGTCAGCCCGTACTTGCGAAGCTTGACATAAAGCGACTGGCGCGAAACACCCAGCATTTCAGCCGCTGCAGCCCGATTGTTTCGGGTCAATTCGACGGCCGTCTCGATGCACATCTTCTCGATGACATCACTGGTTTCGGCGACGATTTCTTTCAGAGTGGCCGATCCGACCAGTTCCACCACGTTGTGATTCTGCGGCTCGGACTGGTTTTCCACTGATGGCGACTTTCGGAAGGCATTCGCGCGATCTGCATCCCTAATCACAAAGCCAACCGCGGGATGTTCCCGATCATTCAAATAGACTGACGAGATTTCGACGCCTGCACGCGATCCAAACTCATTGACCAGACGCGTAGCGTAAATGCGCATGTGGCCGGACCGCAGCGTGTTCTCTAGCATCACGCTTAGATCAATCTGGCCACGTTGCAGAAATTCGCCAAGGCTGTGGGACTTTACTTCAGAGATGCTGGGCACATCCGCCAGATCCAGAAAAGCTTCGTTCACTTCCAAGACAATACCGCTGGTATCGCAAATGACGATGCCGTCAGTGGCCTTATGGAACAAAGCATCCAAGTCCGAACTCAGCCGTTCGCCACTATGACGCGTGGCACCTGCTGGTGTCAGACGGCAGATGATAAACCGCTCGCCCGCAGCGCGGAACACGCTTGGCGAGATCTTAAGTTCGCGCCCGCTTTTCGCCGTTTGAACGGCCACGTCAGATTCGAAGTCCAGCATCGCTGTGTTCAAAAGCGTATCGACAAACTCGCCTTTCCGACGGTGCTTAAACTCTTTCGCGACAGGTGCGCCAATCAATTGATCCATGTCAGAATCCAACAACCGCGCCGCCGCCGGATTGGCATCTCTGATCCGCCCATCCGAAGACACGAACACAAAAGCGTCCCGCGTGTTGGCCATCAGAACGCGGTAACGCGCATCATGCTCACGTCGTTCTTCGTAGCCGCGCTCAAGCGCAATCTGGGCTTGAACGAGTTGCTCCTGTGTTTCGGCAACAATCCGAAGGTCCGTGCCCAACATCAAAGTCGAGCCTCCACGACCAACCCGATGGAACGAATACCGCACCGGATACTGCCAACCGTCACCGTCTTTGTGGTTCAGCTCGACCAGCTTTTTGACCGTTCCGCTGGAGATCATGGACGCAATCGCGTCTTGAAACTTCGGAATACTCTCGGTCGTCAGGAAATCGCGCATAGGACGACCAGACCATTGACTGACCCGCGCATGGTCCTTTGACTGCTGTTCGACCAAAACAGATGCGATCACGCCTTTGTCCGAGACAACGAAAGCCAGATCCGACGTCGCGGCAAAAAGAGACGTCAAGAACTCGGGTTCGATGATCGGCACCGTCCCGTCTGTCCATTTTGCAGTTCCGCTGGAGTTCATTCAGCCGCTCCGACTTGTTGAAACGGCACGACCGTTCTGTCCAACACTTCGATTGCCTGCTGCACGTCGTTCGTCACTAAATCTGCACCGACTTGCTCAATACCGTCTCCGCAAAACTCAAAAGCAGCGCCACCCAAAACAACCGGGATGTCCGTGCCAAAGTTTCGTCGAACGGCATTAATAGAACGCTCGGCGGCATCAAGGCCATGTTCGGTGGCGGTCGATATCAACAGACCATCAAAATCCGCACTCTCCAAACGGCGGTGAACATTGTCCTCAGTGGCACTGGGTATGAATAACACCGAATGCCCGGCACGCCGCAGCTTTTGGGCTGCCAAAGTCGGGCCAATCAAATGCTGTTCGCCCGGCATGGTCAAAAGCATGACCGTGCAATTGCTGTAAGGCCGCACAAGTTGATCCCAGTCTCTACAGACTTGCTTACAAAGCCCGAACAACCGAGCCGACGCTTTAGAAACCTCTGCAAACGACAGTTCGTCGCTTAACCACTCTTCACCAAGCCGACGCGCGACACCCGGAATGCACTGTTCAACAAGGTCCAGTTCACTGATCCGAAGCGCCGTGATGTCTTGGACAATATCCTCGGGTCGAAACGTTGCGACATCCAGCGCAGCCAACCGAAGGGTCTTATTGGCGAGGTCCAAACGACGCTGCTGACCTTCACTTGGAGACTCGACAAGTTTGCCAATAACAGATTGAGCGAGGCCACCGACCAATACGTCAGTGTCCTGCGGCATATCTCTTTTGCCATTGCTCCTTGTCATCAGACCTACCTTAAGCTTTCGCGGTGACGACCCGCGTCGGTCTACATTTGCGTGAATCAGTTTCGGCCACAGCCGCGGAAATGTCAAAGATATTAGACACTCGACACACCAAGGGCACACCGGAACTGGAAATTTCTCTTATTATTTTCATATATATCAATACTATAACGTGAATTCTCTTCTGCCAAATTCTGAGAACTCGTACTTCGGACACTTCGTGCATGACTGTACATTTTGATTGACACTTTTCGGTTTGGCAATTTACGGTTGGTTAAGTTTCGACAGAGGAGTCGGCCATGGGCAACGAGCCCGATGGACGGGGGAGCCCTTCCGCACTTTATACGCCCGAGCAACGCAAGCGGCGCGATGCATCACCTTGGACCCTTGTTCAAGGCGTTCTGGCACCGTTGCAGTTCTTGGTCTTTCTGGTCTCGCTGGTGCTTGTGCTGCGGTATCTTGCGACAGGTGCCGGGTACGAGGCCGCGACGCTCTCGATCCTCATCAAAACCGGCGTTCTGTACCTGATCATGGTGACCGGCGCGATCTGGGAAAAAGAGGTCTTCGGACAGTACCTTCTGGCGCCTGCATTCTTCTGGGAAGACATGTTCAGCTTTGCGGTTATCGCATTGCATACATTGTATATTCTGGCCCTCTTTACCGGCGCTTTGTCCCCCGAAGCGCTGATGCTTTTGGCCCTGTCAGCCTACTTCGTCTACATCATCAACGCGGGCCAATTCCTGCTGAAACTGCGCCGCGCCCGGCTGCAAACCGAGGTGACGGCATGAAGGATATTTCCACCGGCTGCCGTGATGTCCCCCTGCTGAAAGAACGCGGCCAGCGCGAGGTCTTTTGCGGCCTCACATCCATCGTCTGGCTGCACCGCAAAATGCAGGACGCGTTCTTCCTTGTGGTCGGCTCGCGCACTTGCGCCCATCTTCTGCAAAGCGCCGCCGGTGTCATGATTTTCGCCGAACCGCGCTTCGGCACAGCGATTCTCGAAGAGACAGATTTGGCCGGTCTAGCCGACGCGCAGGCCGAGTTGGACCGCGAAGTCGAGCGTCTTTTGTCCCGCCGCAGCGATATCAGGCGACTTTATTTGGTCGGCTCTTGCCCGTCCGAAGTCATCAAGATGGATTTGGAAAAAGCGGCCGAACGTCTTTCGGCCCAATACGCCCCCCATGTTCAGGTGGTGAATTTCTCGGGCTCGGGCATCGAGACAACCTTTACGGAAGGCGAAGACGCCTGTTTGGCCGCCATGGTTCCGGCCCTGCCCGCCACGGATGAGCGGCAGTTGTTCCTGGCCGGCGCACTGCCCGATGTGGTTCAGGACCAGGCGCTGGACCTTTTGGAAAAGCTGGGCGTTGGTCCGGTCACTGTTTTGCCCTCCGCCACTGCGGATGATCCTGTTGCCGTTGGCCCCAACACTGTTTTCGCCCTGACGCAGCCGTTCCTCGGGGACACCCATGCGGCACTGGTAAGACGCGGTGCCCGTCACATCGCTGCCCCCTTCCCCTTTGGCGAACAAGGCACAACCGCTTGGCTTCGCGCCATCGCGGATGAGTTCGGCGTGGATGATGCGACCTTCGAAGCCGTCACCCGAGCACCTCGTGACCGCGCCCGCCGCGCCGTTGCCCAAGCCGCCGAGACCTTGCAAGGCAAGTCGCTTTTCTTCTTCCCTGACAGCCAGTTAGAGATTCCACTGGCCCGTTTCCTGACCCGCGAATGCGGTATGGAGGCCATCGAAATCGGCGCGCCTTACGTTCACCGTGACATCGTCGGCCCCGATATGGACCTGATCGAAGAAGGCCCGACGTTCTCGGAAGGCCAAGACGTGGACAAGCAACTTGACCGCGTCTTCGATGCCCGCCCCGACCTGACTGTCTGCGGCCTTGGCCTTGCCAATCCGCTGGAGGCCGAGGGCCTGACCACCAAATGGGCCATCGAACTGGTCTTCACGCCGGTACATTTCTACGAACAAGCCGGTGACCTTGCTGGCCTCTTCTCGCGCCCCATCCGGCGTCGCGGTCTGTTGAAGCTGGAGGCCGCAGAATGAAGCTGTCGGTCTGGACTTATGAAGGCCCGCCCCACGTCGGCGCTATGCGCGTCGCTACGGCGATGAAGGGTCTGCACTATGTTCTGCATGCCCCACAAGGCGACACCTACGCCGATCTTCTGTTCACCATGATCGAACGGCGGAACCACCGCCCGCCCGTCACTTATACCACCTTCCAAGCCCGTGACTTGGGAGCTGACACGGCAAACCTGTTCAAATCCGCCTGCCAGGACGCCTATGATCGCTTTACCCCCGAAGCCATCATCGTTGGCGCGTCTTGCACTGCAGAATTGATCCAGGACGATCCCGGCGGCATGGCTGAAACCATGGGCCTGCCCGTTCCTGTGATCCCGCTGGAACTGCCCAGCTATCAGCGAAAAGAGAATTTTGGCGCGGACGAGACATTCTTTCAAATCGTCCGCACCCTTGCCCGCCCGATGGACCGCACGACGCGCATCACTTGTAACCTGATCGGCGCTACGGCCCTTGGCTTTCGGCACCGCGACGACATCACCGAGCTGACCGGGCTTTTGTCTGACATGGGCGTTGACGTGAACGTTGTCGCCCCAATGGACGCGACACCGACCGACATCACCAAGCTGGGCCAAGCACATTTCAACGTGCTGATGTACCCTGAAACCGGCGAAGCCGCTTGCCGTTGGATGGAACGCGAGCTGGGCCAACCGTTTACCAAGATCGTTCCGATTGGTGTCGGCGCAACCCGCGATTTCCTGGCTGAAGTGTCGAAAATCACTGGGCTAGAGCCGAAAATCGACGAAGATCGGCTACGTCTGCCTTGGTACTCGGCCAGCGTCGACAGCACCTATCTGACCGGCAAACGCGTTTTCCTGTTCGGTGACGGCACCCATGTGGCCACCGCCGCTCGAATCGCCCGTGACGAGATGGGCTTCGAAGTGGTTGGCATGGGGTGTTACAACCGCGAACAGGCCCGCATGCTCCGCAGCCTTGCCAAGGATTACGGTGTCGAAGCGCTGATTTCCGACGATTACCTCGAAGTCGAAGCCAAGATTGAAGAGCTTGCGCCCGAGATGATCCTTGGCACCCAGATGGAACGCCACATTGGCAAACGCCTCGGCATTCCATGCGCTGTGATCTCGGCCCCCGTTCATGTGCAGGATTTCCCCGCGCGCTATAGCCCGCAAATGGGGATCGAAGGCGCGAATGTGATCTTTGACACTTGGGTGCATCCGCTTGTCATGGGGCTGGAAGAGCACCTGCTCCACATGTTCCGCGAAGATTTCGAATTCCATGACGACGCCGGTGCCTCGCACCATGGTCATCAGGCCAAAGCGCGCGTTGAACAGAACGAACCCGCGAAAGACGCCCCTGTTCCGACGGGTGGCCAAGTGGTTTGGTTGGCTGACGCCGAACAGGAACTGCGCAAAGTGCCGTTCTTCGTCCGGGGCAAGGCGCGGCGCAACACGGAAGCTTTTGCCGCCGAAAAGGGCGTGCAGGAAATCAACGTCGACACCCTTTACGAAGCGAAGGCCCATTTTGCGCGATGATGTGACCATATCCTGCGCAAGCAGCTATCGCGTCGTGATCCTGACGCTGGACGCCCATGCGGCGGGTCCTGTCGAACGGGCACGTGCTCGTCTGCAACGCGATTTTCCCGGACTTTCGATCTCGGTTCATGCCGCTGCGGAATGGGCCGAAGCGCCCGAGAAGCTGGACGCCGCAATCGACGCGGTCAACACGGGCGACATCATCCTGACCGGGCTGCTGTTTTTGGAAGAACACATCAGTCGTATTCTCCCTGCTCTGGAAGCCCGGCGCGACGCCTGCGATGCCATGATCGGCATCATTTCCGACGCCTCGGTCGTGAAGCTGACCAAAATGGGGTCGCTGGACATGGGCGCGCCCTCGTCTGGCACGATGAAGTTCCTGAAGCGTCTGCGCGGGTCGTCAAAACCTTCGACCGAAAGCGGCGCGAAGAAGATGAAGCTGCTGCGCCGGTTGCCAAAGATCCTGCGCTTTATTCCCGGCAAGGCACAGGACCTGCGCACGTGGTTCCTGACCATGCAGTACTGGCTGGCCTCGTCCGACGAAAACGTCGAAAACATGATCCGCATGGTGATTTCGCGCTATGCCTCGGACGAAAACTGGCAAGGTGCTGCCGTTGCTGCGCCGCAAGAATACCCCGACACCGGCCTTTATCATCCCGACCTGAAAGAGCGCATCACCACCGATCCCGCCGATCTGCCCAAGATGAAAAACGCGGTTGGCACGGTCGGCTTGTTGATGATGCGCTCTTACGTCCTGTCGTCGGACACGGCACATTACGACGCCGTCATTCGCGCGTTGGAAGCGCGCAACATCCGCGTTTTGCCCGCCTTCGCGGGTGGTCTTGATGCACGGCCCGCCATCGACAGTTTCTTCCGCGATGAGACCGGCGCAAAGATCGACACATTGTTGTCATTGACCGGCTTCAGCCTTGTGGGCGGCCCGGCTTACAACGATAATGAATCTGCCATTAAGATTCTGAAATCACTTGATATTCCATACATGACGGCGCACCCATTGGAATTCCAAACGCTGGAACAATGGGAAGCGTCGCCACAAGGTCTGGGTCCAATCGAAACGACGATGCTGATCGCATTGCCCGAGCTTGACGGTGCGACCCAACCGACAGTTTTCGCCGGTCGCCACGATCTGGCCGAAGGTGCCGACATTGGCGGATCATCCCGCGCCATGGCCCCCGCTGTTGAGCGGATCGAGCGTTTGGCCGACCGCGTTCTCAGTCAAGTCACTTTGCGCACCACGCCTGCGAAAGACCGCAAGCTGGCCATCGTCTTGTTCGGCTTCCCGCCAAATGCCGGCGCTGCTGGAACGGCCGCCTATCTGGATGTCTTCCGGTCCCTCCACAACACGTTGCATGCACTGAAGGGCGAGGGTTACGACATTGAGCCGCCCGAAACCGTCGAAGCCCTGCGCGAAACCGTTCTTGGGGGCAGCGCAAAGCAATACGGGCAAGAGGCCAATGTCGCGGCACATGTGTCCGCCACTGATATGGTCGCCAACACACCTTGGCTGAACGAGTTGGAAAACGTCTGGGGCCCCGCCCCCGGTCGTGTGCAGTCGGACGGACGCGGCGTCTTCGTTCTGGGCCATCAATTCGGCAATGTCTTCGTCGGCCTGCAGCCCGGGTTCGGATACGAAGGCGACCCAATGCGCCTCTTGTTCGAACATGGGTTCGCGCCGACGCACGCGTTTGTGCAGTTCTATCTTTGGCTGCGGAACACGTTCAACGCCGATGCCGTTTTGCACTTTGGCATGCACGGTGCGCTTGAGTTCATGCCCGGCAAGCAAACCGGCCCCGGGGTCACATGCTGGCCCGACCGTTTGATCGGTGATCTGCCGAACGTGTATCTTTACGCCGCCAACAACCCTTCCGAAGCCACATTGGCCAAACGCCGCTCGGGTGCTGTTACCGTCTCTCACCTAACGCCGCCATTGGCGTCAGCGGGCCTTTACAAAGGGTTGGCCGAATTGAAGGACAGCCTGACCCGTTGGCGCGAATTACCGCCCGAGGCTAGCGAACGCGCGGATCTGGAAACTTTGATCGCTGAACAAGCCGAGGCCGTGGATCTGGGTGGCAACGACGCTGACGCGCTTTGGCTGAAGCTGCTGGAAACCGAAGACGCGCTGATCCCTGACGGGATGCATGTCGTGGGACGCGAACTGACCGCGGACGCCCGTGCCGAGTATATGGCTCTGATCGAAGACGCTGATGATGAGACACGCGCCCGTGTCGAAGCCGCCCTGGATTCGAATGGCGAGATTGATGCGCTGATGCACGCGCTGGACGGTGGCTTTACCCCGCCCGTCCCCGGCGGCGATCTGATCCGCAACCCCGACATCCTGCCAACGGGCCGCAACATCCACGCGTTTGATCCGTTCCGTATGCCAACCGAGCACGCCTGCCGCGATGGCGCACGCCAGGCCGATTTGCTTCTGAAAGAGCATAATTCCCTGCCCCGCTCGGTCGCATTGGTCCTTTGGGGCAGCGACAACATTAAATCTGACGGCGGTCCAATTGGTCAGGCCCTGGCCCTGATCGGTGCAAAACCGCGTTTTGACAGCTTTGGACGCCTTGCCGGGGCTGACCTGATCCCCCTTTCGGAACTTGGACGGCCACGCATTGACGTTGTGATCACATTGTCTGGAATCTTCCGCGATCTTCTGCCCTTGCAGACCCGGCTTTTGGCCGACGCAGCACTGCAAGCCGCTACGGCAGACGAACCACTAGAGCAGAACTTCATCCGCGCACACACTTTGGCGCATATGGAACAGACCGGATCGACACTGGAAGAGGCCGCGCTGCGCGTCTTTTCTAATGCGGAAGGTGCGTATGGCTCTAACGTCAACCAACTGGTCGACAGCAGCGCGTTTGGCGACGAAGACGAGCTGGCTGACGCCTATCAGAACCGTAAATGCTATGCTTACGGCACCGACGGCAAAGCGGAACGGAACGCCGAACTACTGCAAGAGACTCTGAAGACCGTCGAAGTCGCCTATCAGAACCTTGAAAGCGTCGAACTGGGGATCACCACTGTTGATCACTACTTCGACACACTGGGCGGCATCAGCCGCGCTGTAAAACGCGCTCGCGGAGGCGAAGATGCCGCTGTTTACATCAGCGATCAAACCCGTGGCGCTGGCAAAATCCGCACGCTCGCCGATCAGGTTGCACTTGAAACCCGTTCGCGCAGCCTGAACCCGCGTTTTTACGAACCGCTGCTTAATCACGGCGCCGAGGGTGTCCGGCAAATCGAAGCACATATGACCAATACCATGGGTTGGTCCGCGACAACCGGAGCGGTGGAGCCTTGGGTCTATCAGCGCCTATCCGAGACTTTTGTACTGGACGAAGACATGCGCCAACGCCTGTCTGATCTGAACCCCGTGGCCTCCTCGCGCATGGCAAATCGCCTGCTGGAAGCCTCGGACCGAGCCTACTGGACACCAGACGAAGAAACACTGGCCGCATTGCAAGACGCCGCCGACGCATTGGAAGACCGCGTCGAAGGCGTGGCAGCCGAATAAAAGGGAACGAACACATGAGCCCACGTGACGATATACCGACACTGAAAGGCCAGGACGGCGAAGGCTCGGTCCAGGTGCATCAGGACTCCGAAGTGAAAATCGACGGCGCCAAGGTGTTCTCGGTCTATGGCAAAGGCGGGATCGGCAAATCGACAACCTCGTCGAACCTCTCTGCCGCCTTTTCGACCATGGGCAAGCGCGTGCTGCAGATCGGCTGCGATCCCAAGCACGACAGCACGTTCACCCTAACGGGTCACCTGCAACCAACGGTCATCGACATTTTGAAAGACGTCGATTTCCACCCGGAAGAGCTCCGTCCCGAAGACTTCATGACAGAAGGCTATGGCGGCGTGATGTGCGTTGAAGCTGGTGGACCTCCCGCAGGGACAGGCTGCGGCGGTTACGTGGTGGGCCAGACAGTCAAACTGTTGAAGCAGCACCACATGCTGGAAGATACCGATGTTGTGATCTTTGACGTGCTGGGTGATGTGGTTTGCGGTGGATTTGCCGCCCCATTGCAACATGCCGACCGCGCGTTGATCGTGACCGCCAATGATTTCGACAGCATTTATGCCATGAACCGGATCATCGCCGCCGTGCAGGCCAAATCCGCAAACTACAAAGTGCGCCTTGCCGGATGCGTCGCTAACCGGTCGCGCGAGACCAATGAGGTGGACCGTTATTGCGACACCGTGGGCTTCAACCGCATCGCCCATATGCCCGACATCGACGCCATTCGCCGCTCGCGTCTGAAGAAAAAGACGCTGTTCGAAATGGACGACGAAGAAGACATCGTTCAGTGCCGCGCCGAATACGTCCGGTTGGCGCAAACGCTTTGGAACGGAACCGAAGGTCTGGCCCCTGCGCCAATGGAAGATCGAGATATCTTTGAATTGCTGGGGTTCGACTGATGATCACTAAGACTGGGACAGCGGAAAACATCTCGTTTTCCGATGCAAACTCCGACGTGGAGTTTGCCAACTACGCCAACACGCGCGCCCGCGTCGAAACCTATTTCGACAGCACAGCGACCAAAACATGGGAACGTCTGACCAGCGACGCCCCCGTCAGCCGCATCCGCGCCACCGTGCGCCGCGGTCGGGACACCATGCGCAACCTGATGCTATCACGCCTGCCCGATGACATTTCTGGTGCCCGCATTCTGGATGCGGGCTGTGGCGCGGGGCAAATGACCGCTGAACTGGCCGCACGCGGTGCTGAGGTCGTGGCCGTCGATATCTCGCCTTCACTGATCAAGATTGCGCAGAAACGTCTGCCCGACGCTGATCAAAACCGCGTGACGTTCCATGCTGGCGATATGCTGTCGCCAACCCTTGGCACATTCGATCATGTCTTGGCCATGGACAGCTTGATTTACTACACCCAAGCCGACATTCGGAACGCGCTGAACATGCTTGGGGCACGCACCAAACAAAGCGTTGTCTTCACCGTTGCCCCGCGCACACCCTTGCTTATGGGGATGTGGCGTATTGGCAAACTGTTCCCGCGCTCGGACCGCTCGCCAACGATGATCCCACATGCGGCACGCGATCTAAGCGACGCCACATCCGACATCGGGCGCTTGTCCACCGTCGGCCGTGTCACAAGCGGATTTTATATCTCGGAAGCGCAGGAATTTCGTCGGTGATTTTCTTCCGCGCACATAACCTCAAAACCCTCGGGACACGGTTCATGCCGTTCGCCGACGCGGCAAGTGATGATTTGCCCATGGGAGAGTTGTTGCGCCTGTCGCTGTTTCAGGTGTCTGTCGGCATGGCGTCGGTCATGTTGCTTGGCACGCTGAACCGCGTGATGATCGTTGAACTTTCCGTACCCGCAATGATCGTTGCCGTGATGATCGCCCTGCCGGTTCTGATCGCTCCTTTCCGCGCACTGCTGGGCTTCAAATCCGACACCTATCGCAGTGCCATTGGCTGGAAGCGCATTCCCTACCTTTGGTTTGGATCGCTTTGGCAGATGGGTGGATTGGCGATTATGCCGTTCGCGCTTCTCGTCCTTGGTGACAATCCCGTCCACGATGTGCCCTTTGCCGGAGAGATCCTGGCCGCCCTTGCCTTCCTTATGACCGGCCTTGGCTTGCACATGACGCAAACCGCCGGCCTTGCCCTTGCCTCGGATCGCGCGACGGATGAAACACGGCCCCGCGTTGTTGCGCTGCTTTACGTGATGTTCTTGGTCGGCATGGGTGTTTCGGCTCTGCTGATCGGCTGGCTGCTGCGCGACTTCGAACCGCTTCTTTTGGTCCGCGTCGTTCAGGGTGCCGCCGTTACTGGCTTGATCCTGAACCTGATCGCATTGTGGAAGCAGGAAGCCGTCATTCCCATGAGCAAGGCCGAGCGAGACGCACCGCGCCCGCAATTCTCGGATGCCTGGAACGATTTCATCTCCGGGGGCCAAGCGGGACGTCTCTTGGTCGTCGTCTTTCTGGGCACCATGGCTTTCAATATGCAGGACGTTTTGCTGGAACCTTACGGCGGTGAAGTCTTGGGCCTGTCCGTCTCGTCTACAACGCTGCTGACCGCACTTTGGGCGGCCGGGGCACTTGCAGGTTTTGCGCTTGCCGCGAAAAAGCTTGGGTCCAAAAGCGATCCTTTCCGCCTCGCCGCAACCGGACTGATAGCAGGCCTTGCCGCATTTTCCTGCGTGATCTTCGCCGCGCCCTTTCAGTCCCAAGCCCTTTTCTTTCTTGGCGCGGGCATGATTGGGTTTGGCGGTGGTTTGTTTGCCATTTCCACCCTCACTGCCGCAATGTCGCTTCCCGCCGAAGGCCTTGCCGGTCGCGGCCTCGCTCTTGGGGCATGGGGTGCGGCGCAAGCCACAGCGGCAGGGATATCTATCGCTGTCGGCGGCACGCTTCGCGATGTCATCAACCATTCCGCGCTGGCCGGAAACCTTGGCGAGGTGCTGAACACACCCGCTACCGGTTACGCCACTGTCTATCAAATCGAGATCGCTTTGATCTTTATCACCCTCATTGCCCTTGGCCCGCTTGTCAGCCGGTCAAGCCTCTCAAACGACGACGCAACCAACGGAAAGGGAATCGGTCTGGCCGATTTCCCGACCTGAGGCATAGGAAAGGACCAAACCCATGCATAACGCGTTCTTCACAAACTTCGATCTGGCCAGCCTGTCGATCTGGCTTTTCTGGGTCTTCTTCGCGCTGCTGATCTTTTACATCCAGCGCGAGAACATGCGTGAAGGGTATCCCTTGGAGGACGACGACGGCAAAGTTGCCGCAAACCAAGGCCCGTTCCCCGTACCCGAAGACAAGACCTTCCTTCTGCCCCATGGGCGCGGCGAGTTGACCGTGCCATCGGGTCAAAAAGCCGAGCGTGGCAACATTGCCCTGAAAAAAACCGCGGCGGGCAACGGCTTTCCGTTCGAACCTACGGGTAATCCGATGAAAGACGGCGTTGGCCCGGCCTCTTGGGCCATTCGCCGCGACGAACCCGAACTGGACGCAAAAGGCCATCCCAAGATTGTCCCGATGAGTCATGCGGCCGAATTCTTCGTCTCTGCCGGATCTGATCCCATGGGCATGTCCGTGATATCCGGCGACAAGGAAAAGGTTGGCACGATCACTGACATCTGGATCGATGAACCCGAGCAGATGGTGCGCTATCTGGAGTACACGCTGGACAGCGGTGCCGGAAAACGACTGGTGCCAATGACCATGGCGCGGATCTCGCGTGGCCGTGTCTATGTCCGCTCGATCTATGCCGAGCACTTTGACGACGTGCCAACCATCGCATCCGACAAACAGGTTACCCTTTTGGAAGAGGAAAAAGTCAGCGCCTACTATGGCGGTGGATACCTCTATGCCAGCCAGAAACGGTTCGATCCTCAAATCTAAGGCCAAATCCATGAACCACGATGACTTTGCAGTAGAACCTGTTCCCGGCCTGCCCGAGACACCCCCCGAGGGGGAAGAAATCCTCTGGCAGGGACGCCCAGACACATGGGCGCTGACCAAAGCGGCGCTCGCCTTCTGGTGGGTTGCCGGGTACTTCGTGTTTCTTGCGGCCTGGCGCTTTGTCACGCTGGTCGATCAAATGCCAATCGGTCAGGCCATCGGTGCTTCGCTCCCCCTTCTGGTCCTTGGGGGTATCGTCTTGATGCTGCTGCTTCTCACTGCTTGGATTCAAGCGCGCGCAACCATGTACACGGTCACGAACCGGCGTGTCGCCATGCGGATCGGTGCAGCTTTGACCGTGACGCTGAACATCCCTTACACCCAAGTCGAAAGCGCGGATCTGGATGTCCGCAACGACGGCACCGGCACCATCGCTTTAACAACCCTTGGCGACACCCGCCTGTCCTATCTTGTGTGCTGGCCTCATGTGCGACCATGGCACTTCCAGACCAAACCAGCGCTGCGCTGCATCCCCAAGGCCGAAAAGGTTGCCGCAATCCTTGGCGAAGCCGCCGCCACCCGTATTTCAACACCGCAGGTTGCGCGTCGTCCCGAAGCCGCTGCCGTACCCGCAGAATAGGAGCCTGACGTGACCACAAACACCGCCCCCCGCGTCTATTCCGAAGAAGACAAGATGCTGCCCCGCATTCTGATCCGGGGCGTAATTGCCTTGATCTGCGCCACGCTGGCCATTGCAACCTTTGCCCGCGTCACCGACCGCCCTTTGGAAAGCACACCGCCGGTGTCACCCGTGGTGGCCCAAACATCGCTGGTCTTGGACTCCGACGGTGTTTCCGGTGCCGTGACCGTCACCCACCCCGATGGATCGCCATTGGTGGCCCTTAGCGCCGAAGATGGTGGCTTTATTGCAGGCGTTCATCGTGTCATCCTTCGGGAACGTACCAAACACCGTGTCGCTCTGGATGGCCCTGTCACCCTTAGCGCCTTTGAAAACGGCCGTATGGCCATCACCGACCCATCCACCGGATGGAGCGCCGACCTGATGGGGTTCGGTGCAGACAACGCCAGCGCATTTGCCCGCTTGCTGGCCAAAACTCAGGTCCAAGATCTGGCCCAAAACTAGGGAGGGAACACCCATGGGACTACTGACGAAAGACATCGAGAAGGCGCCCTGCACGGTCGAAATCTCGCACAAATTTGAAAGCCTGCACGCCCATGTGCGCTTCAACAATGGCGCTGTCATCTATCCGGGAGACGAAGTGCAAGTCGAAGGCCCCGAGATCATGGCCCCCTTCGGTGAAATCGTGTCGGAAGACCGCACGGCCACCATCCTGCGCGCGTCAAAACTGGAACGTCTTTGGACCCGACTGACAGGTGATCTGGAAGTGATGGAACTTTGTGAATTCTCGTTCTCCGAGGAGGTCGCGCTATGAATGTGCAAGCCAAACACACCGCCGATGCCACCAGCGTCGAAGAAGGTCTTGCCATCGCCGAAGCGCAGGACAAAGCATTCACCACTGACATGGCCACCGAAACGGCCATGCAGAACACGTTGCTGACCCCGCGCTTTTACACGACGGACTTTGACGAGCTGGACGCGATCGACGTCTCAAGCCTACGTGAAGACTGGGACAAGCTGATCGCCCAGATGGTCGCCGACCCCAACAAGGGCCATTTCAAAAAGAACGAAGACTGGGAC
>CAZWDS010000041.1:14133-27399 GCA_964632495.1 uncultured Rhodobacterales bacterium | reverse complement strand
CCATGCAGGTGCCCACGGACAAAATCCGTGAGGTCATCGGCTCGGGCGGTAAAGTGATCCGCGAAATCGTCGAAGTGTCGGGCGCCAAGGTCGACATCAACGACGACGGCATCATCAAGATCGCCTCGCCCAACGGCGAAGCGATCAAGAAAGCCTACGACATGATCCACTCGATCGTGGCCGAACCCGAAGAAGGCATGGTGTACACCGGTACCGTCGTGAAGATCGTCGATTTCGGCGCCTTCGTGAACTTCTTCGGCAAGCGCGACGGTCTGGTGCACGTGTCCCAGATCGAAAACCGCCGCCTGAACCATCCTTCGGACGTGTTGAAGGAAGGTCAGGAGGTGTTCGTCAAACTTTTGGGCTTTGATGATCGCGGAAAGGTGCGTTTGGCCATGAAGATGGTGAACCAGGAAACCGGCGAAGAAGAAGCCGAAAAGAAAGACGAAGACGCCTAAGCGCTTTCGTCAAACGAATTGAGAAAGCCCCGGTCGTTGTGCCGGGGCTTTTTTATTGCGCCTTGCTTCGCAGTGTACGAGGGGTTTCACCCCTCGCGCTCCCCAAAGTATTTTTGGCAAGAGGAAACCAGGTGTCCGCACGGTCAGATGACGTTTTGCTAGGGATTTTCGGGCAGATTTCCCGTCGTGGCCACATCACCGGACGTTCCGGCTCTCTGACGAATGCGAGAGCTTTGACCGTTTGCGCAAGGATCCCGTTGCAAAGCGGGGCTAGGACAATCGGAACGCCTTAGGTGGCGGCGCCGTCATTCTTGAAAGTGAGATCAACCGATCGGGTTCGGACAAGCGGCTGCTTCTGGCAGCCGCCGCCGGTGCTGTTTGTGTTGGCCTTAGTTAGGCGTCGAGGTTTTCGACGTTCAACGCGTTTTGCTGGATGAATTCGCGGCGGGGTTCCACCACGTCGCCCATGAGCTTGGTGAATAAATCGTCGGCCTCGGCCAGGTCCTGCACTTTCACTTGCAGCAAGGTGCGCGCTTCGGGATCCAAGGTGGTTTCCCAAAGTTGACCTGGGTTCATTTCGCCCAAACCTTTGTAGCGTTGTAGGCTGAGACCCTTTTCGCCCTCTTCCAAAATCGTCGCCAGCAAATCGAGCGGGCCGTGGATCGGACTTTCCCGATCCCGGCGCACCAGCTTGGCAGATTGCCCATAGGTCTCCTGCAATGCGTCCGTGTGGCTTCCCAAACGACGCGCCTCACCGGAACGCAGAATGGGGCCGTCGAGCGTGCGCACCTCTTCCACACCGCGCAAAGACCGGGTCAGACGAATGCCGTGATCCTGCGTGATCCGGCCCTGCCAGCCACGTTCGTATTCCGCTGCTACCATGTCCAGCCGTTTGGCCACAGCATTGGCCGTCCCTTGCAAATCGGTGTCTACCTGACCATCACGAAAGGCGCCTGCGATAGCAGACTGCTCCAAAATGGAATGAGGGTAATGCGTTGGAAAGGCTTGCAAAACACGGCGCACCTGACGGGCTTCGCCAACAACGCGCAGGAGGTCTTGTCCAACGATTTCTTCGCCTGTGCTTAAGCGCAAGGTGGCGCCATCGACGCCCATTTCGATCAGGTAATCATCCAGAGCGCCTTGGTCTTTCAGATATACCTCGGACTTGCCACGCGCCACTTTGTACAAGGGCGGTTGCGCAATATAGAGATACCCGCCTTCGATAATCTCGGGCATCTGGCGGAAGAAGAACGTCAACAACAAGGTGCGGATATGTGCGCCATCAACATCGGCATCCGTCATGATGATGATCTTGTGATAGCGCAATTTGGCAATGTCGAATTCGTCGCGCCCGATGCCGGTACCAAGGGCCGTGATCAGTGTCCCGATTTCCTGAGATCCCAACATCCGATCAAATCGCGCCCGTTCCACGTTCAGAATTTTACCGCGCAGAGGCAGAACTGCTTGGTTCAAACGTGCACGCCCTTGTTTGGCGGAACCACCAGCGCTGTCACCCTCGACCAAGAACAGCTCGCGCTTTTCGGGGTCTTTCTCCTGACAATCCGCCAGCTTTCCGGGCAGCGAGGCCACATCCAGCGCAGACTTCTTACGAGTCATTTCGCGGGCTTTCCGAGCCGCTTCACGGGCCAAGGCCGCTTCGACAATCTTGGTGACGATCATCTTCGAAGGGCCGGGGTTTTCTTCAAACCACTCGGTCAGCTTTTCGTTCATCAGACCTTCGACCGCCGGGCGCACCTCGGACGATACCAGTTTGTCTTTCGTCTGGGACGAGAACTTGGGATCAGGCACTTTGACCGACAACACGCAGGTCAGACCTTCACGGGCATCGTCACCGGTGAAGCTGACCTTTTCTTTCCGCGCAGCACCCGATTGCCCGGCATAGTGGTTCAGTGTGCGCGTCAAAGCACCCCGGAATCCGGCCAGATGGGTACCGCCATCACGCTGCGGGATATTATTCGTGAAGGGCAGGACGTTTTCGTGATAACCGTCGTTCCACCACATGGCGACTTCGATGGTGATGCCGTCTTTTTCGCCGGTGATAAAAATCGGCTCTTCGATCAGGGCCGTTTTCGAGCGATCCAGATAGCGCACGAATTCCCGCACACCGCCGTCGAAATAGAATTCGGTCTCTTCCGGTTCGGCAGGGCGTTCATCGCGCAGATTGATCCGCACACCCGAGTTTAGGAAGGCCAATTCGCGAAGACGATTTTCCAGCGTCTTGAAACTATACTCAAGGTTGGAGAACGTGTTTGTCGAGGCTAGAAACCGTACCTCGGTGCCCTTACGGCCATTTGCGTCGCCCAACACCTTCAGATGATCCGCCGTTTCGCCACCTTCAAAACGTGCGATATGCTCTTTGCCGTCGCGCCAGATGCGCAGTTCAAGCCAGTCCGACAGCGCGTTCACAACCGAGACACCCACGCCGTGCAAACCGCCCGACACCTTGTAGGAATTCTGATCAAACTTCCCACCTGCATGAAGCTGGGTCATGATCACTTCGGCTGCCGACACGCCTTCTTCCTCGTGGATATCCACGGGAATGCCCCGACCATTGTCTGATACGGACACGCTTGAATCGCCATGAACCGTCACCGTCACAAGATCGGCGTGACCTGCCAAAACCTCATCGATTCCGTTGTCCACGACCTCGTACACCATATGGTGCAGACCCGAGCCGTCGTCGGTATCGCCGATGTACATGCCGGGACGCTTGCGAACAGCCTCCAAGCCCTTGAGAACCTTAATGGAATCAGCGCCATATTCTT
Organism: uncultured Rhodobacterales bacterium; assembly: GCA_964632495.1. GTDB lineage: Bacteria > Pseudomonadota > Alphaproteobacteria > Rhodobacterales > Rhodobacteraceae > CALKXV01. The sequence continues at coordinate 24,155 of CAZWDS010000041.1, read as the reverse complement.
CGGCTGCTGCATCGCCTTCGGCCATTCGGTTTTTCCTTGTGCTTTACCCCCAAAATATACGTCTTTTTAGGGGGTTTGTCACGTCAAACACACAAGATTTGGTGGGTATGGCCTTCCGCATTTCGGACACCGAAAAACGGTCTTTCGCAAGGCCTTTACCTGCAGCGTCGAAAAACACTTCATACGGCTGGCATCACCGAAAAACGATCGCTTCAATGGATATGTTTTACTTCATCGCTTTCAAAATACGCAAATCCCGCGGCCCTCACGAAGCTGTGTCACCACTCAACTGGGACCCATGCTAAACACAGCATCATGAAACAGATCGCAGTACTTTTCCTTCTCGCCGCCCCGGCCATCGCCGACGACGCCACCATCGAAGCCGCCACAGCCAAAGCATCTGGCGACGCCTGGACCTTCGCCGTCACTTTGAAACACGAAGACACCGGTTGGGACGATTATGCCGACGGTTGGCGTGTGGTGTTGGAAGACGGCACCGAACTGGGCATGCGTGTGCTTCATCATCCCCATGTGACAGAACAGCCCTTCACACGGTCGCTGAATGGCGTGGCCATCCCGGCAGACGTGGATCAGGTGTTTATCGAAGCCCGCACAAACGTCGATGGCTGGGGCACGGCGCGTTTGGCGGTTTCGCTCAAATGACACAAAACGTCAGTTTTTGATCCCGCTCACCTGTGCAGGGCCAGACTCCTGCGCTAGGGAAGGACTATGAGCAAGACCATCATGATCCTGAACGGCCCGAACCTGAACCTTCTGGGCAAACGCCAGCCTGAAATCTATGGCTCGGACACGTTGAACGACGTGGCGCGTCTTTGTGCCGAAAAGGCCAGCGCCTTCGACTATGGCGTTGAGATGCGCCAGTCGAACCATGAAGGCGAATTGGTCGACTGGATCCACGAAGCCCGGACCGACAACATCGGCATCGTGATCAATCCCGGCGCCTATTCTCATACGTCCATTGCCATTCTGGATGCGCTGAACACATTTGAAGGCCCGGTGATCGAAGTGCATATCTCGAACATCCACAAGCGCGAGGCGTTTCGCCATCATTCCTATGTCTCGGGCCGTGCAGACGCTGTGATCGCGGGTTGCGGCATTCAGGGCTATGGCTTTGCCATTGAGCGGATAGGCGCGCTGCTTTCGGCTTGAAGCGCGGAAAATGCACATTTTCCGTTGCGATTTTTCCTCAAAAATCGCTTCCTGACTGGATAGCGAAAAGGTGATCCATGCCCAGTGACCAGACCCTCATCTTCGGCATCTTCGGCATTCTGTTCGTGCTCTTGGTCTGGGGCCGCATTCGTTACGATCTGGTGGCCTTCGGCGCTTTGATCCTTGCCGCCCTACTTGGCCTCGTGGAAAAAAAAGATGTCTTTTCCGGGTTTGGCCATTCTGCCGTCGCGATCATCGCACTGGTGTTGATCGTGTCGAAAGGGCTGGTCGGTTCGGGGGCCATCGAAAAATTGGCCGAGCGATTGCTGGACAGCGAACGCCCCTTACCCCTCCACATCGCCGTTATGGCTATTGTGGGTGCAGGTATTTCCGCCATCATTAACAACGTGGCCGCCTTGGCGCTTTTGATGCCTTTGGACGTGGAAACCGCTGCAAAGGCCAAGCGCGCCGTAGGCCGGTCGCTGATGCCTTTGTCCTTTGCGACGATACTTGGCGGAATGATCACCTTGATCGGCACGCCCCCCAATATCGTCATCGCCGAATACCGGCAGGATGCTTTGGGCGAAAGCTTTGGCATGTTCGATTTCGCGCCGGTCGGTTTGGCCGTGGCGATTGCGGGTATCGCCTTCGTGTCGCTGGTCGGCTGGCGGTTTTTGCCGAACCGGGATGGGTCAAAGGAACAGGAAGCGACTTTTGAAGAGGGCCGTTATATCGCCGAGGTTCGCGTTGGTGAGAAAGCGCTGGAAGACGGGCTGGTGGTCCGTGATCTCTATCCGCTCGCCGATGAACATGACGTCCACATTCTAGGCTTGGTGCGGCGCGGCAAACGGCAGCCGGGCTTTTCAGCGCGTCAGGAAATCCGGGCCAGCGACTTTCTGGTGGTCGAGGGCGAGCCGAAGTCCATCGAGGCTTTCATGGGTAAGAACGACATGGAGTTCGCAGGGTCCGAAAAGCAGCCCAAGGGCGTTTCGGCAGGTGGGCTGACCTTGACCGAAGCCATCGTGCCCGAAGGCTCGCGCATCGACGGGCGCACGGCGCGGGGCTTGCAGCTTTTGTACCGCCATTCGGTCACCTTGCTTGGCGTGTCGCGCAACGGCGAGCGGTTCCGTGATCGGGTCCGTCTGCTGACGATCAAACCCGGCGATGTGCTTTTGTTGCTGGGCACGCCCGAACGCAATGCCGCCGCCGCATCCTGGCTGGGTGTTTTGCCCTTGGAAGGGCGTGAAACGGCTGTGGTGCAGCGCTCGAAAGCCGGGTTGTCCATCGGGTTATTTCTGGCTGCGATTGCTGTTGCGGTGCTGGGTTTTGCGCCTTTGGTGGTGTCTTTAGCCGCCGCCGTTGTGGGGTTCATCGCTGTGGGCCTTGTGTCAGGGCGCGAGGTTTATGACAGCATCGAATGGAAGGTGATTGTGTTGCTGGCCAGCCTGATTCCTTTGGCAGACGCGTTCGAACAATCTGGCGGGGCCGAGTTGATCGCATCGCAGATCCTTGCCTGGACCGAAGGGTTCCCGGCTTGGGTGTCGCTTTTGGTGCTGTTCGTGGTGACGATGACCTTGTCGGATTTCCTGAACAATGTGGCCACCACGTTAATCGCCGCACCGATTGCCATCGGGATGGCGAGTGCGACGTCGACCAATCCGGACGCGTGGTTGATGGCCGTGGCCGTCGCCGCCTCTTGCGCGTTTCTGACCCCCATCGGGCACAAGAACAACACGATCATCCTTGGCCCCGGCGGGTATCGTTTTGGCGATTACTGGCGAATGGGATTGCCACTGGAGATTCTGGTGATCGCCGTTGCCCTGCCCACCATTTTGGTGGTCTGGCCCCTGTGACCTAGCGGAGCGCCTGCGGCGCACACTTTTGTATCACGACTGATCCCAAGGTCGCGCCCGATACCAGCGTCGCGTTTTTTTTGTGTGCCGGGATTGCGTATTTTTAAAGAGATGAAGCCCCAACTGAATTCTATGGGGGCCGGAGGTTACCCGACTTAAGACAAAGCTTTTTGCAAATTCTCGTCGATCTTATCGAGGAAGCCCATGGTCGTCAGCCACTTTTGATCAGGGCCAACCAATAGCGCGAGATCCTTGGTCATGAAGCCACTTTCCACCGTATCGACGATCACTTTTTCCAGTGTTTCGGCGAATTTCGCCAGGCTTGCGTTGTCGTCAAGTTTCGCGCGGTGCTTTAGCCCACCGGTCCATGCGAAGATCGAGGCGATCGAGTTGGTCGAGGTTTGTTCGCCCGCCTGATGCTGGCGATAGTGGCGCGTGACAGTGCCGTGGGCCGCTTCGGATTCCACGATCTTGCCGTCTGGTGTCATCAGTTGCGAGGCCATCAGGCCAAGCGAGCCGAAGCCCTGCGCAACAGTGTCGGACTGAACGTCGCCGTCGTAATTCTTGCAGGCCCAGACGTAGCCGCCCGACCATTTGAGCGCCGAGGCGACCATGTCGTCGATCAGGCGGTGTTCGTACCAGATTTCCTTTTCGTCGAACTTTTCTTTGAATTCCTTCTCAAACACCTCTTGGAAGATGTCTTTGAACCGGCCGTCATAGGCTTTCATGATGGTGTTCTTGGTCGACAGATACACCGGCCAGCCGAGGTTCAGACCATAGTTCAGCGAGGCCCGCGCGAAGTCGTAGATCGAGCTGTCGAGGTTGTACATCGAGACCGAGACGCCAGCGCCGGGTGCGTCGTACACCTCGCGTTCGATGACATTGCCGTCTTCGCCTTCGAATTTGATGGTCAGCTTGCCCGGGCCGGGGAAGGTGAAATCCGTGGCCTTGTATTGATCACCGAACGCATGGCGGCCAACGACGATGGGCTGGGTCCAGCCGGGCACAAGGCGGGGCACGTTTTTGCAAATGATCGGCTGGCGGAAGATGACGCCGCCCAGAATGTTGCGGATCGTGCCGTTGGGGCTTTTCCACATCTGTTTCAGGCCGAATTCTTCAACGCGGTCTTCGTCCGGCGTGATGGTAGCACATTTGACGGCGACGCCGACTTCCTTGGTTTTTTCGGCCGCGTCGATGGTGATCTGGTCGTCGGTTTCATCCCGCGACTCCATCCCCAAGTCGTAGTACAGAAGATCGATGTCCAGATAGGGGAGGATCAGCTTTTGCTTGATGAAATCCCACATAATCCGGGTCATTTCATCACCGTCCATCTCGACGATAGGGTTTTCAACTTTGATCTTCGACATCGCCAAGGCTCCTGACTTCTATTTGGGGCCTGATAGCAGCGATAGGTTAAGAAAGAAAGACTTCAGTATGCGACGGTATACAAACTTCTTTCGAACGAGATTATGCGAGCTCGACTCCCGCCTCAATCATTCCCGCCTTCGCCGCGTCCAGCGAACCATCGAAATCAATCGCGCGGCAGAGGCTTTCGATCACGGTCACTTTGAACCCCAGTTTCGCGGCATCCACGGCGGAGTAGTTCACGCAGAAATCCGTGGCCAATCCGACCAGCGTGACGGCCTCGACGCCTCGGCTTTTCAGATAACCGTCCAGCCCGGTTGGCGTTTTGTGATCGTTTTCGAAGAAGGCGGAATAGCTGTCGATTTCACGGCGGAAGCCTTTGCGGATCACCAGATCAGCTGGATTGGTGTTGAGGCCTGTGTGAAAGGCGGCGCCGTCTGAACCGATGATGCAGTGATCGGGCCAGAGCACTTGGGGGCCGTAGGGCATGTCGATGACGCTCATCGGGGCGGCGCCGTCGTGTTGGCTGGCAAAACTGAGGTGATCGGCGGGGTGCCAGTCTTGGGTGAAGACGCGCACGGGGAAGTCCGGGACAAGCGCATTAATGGGCGCGACGATTTCGTCGCCACCTGCAACGGCCAAGGCACCGCCCGGGCAGAAGTCGTTTTGGACGTCGATCACAAGGATGGCTTCGTAGCTTTGGCGCATAATTGATCTCCGGGTGCCAGAAAATGGGATTTTCTGGTCCGATTTCTGAACAGAAATCGCTGCCCCTTGCAACCGGGGCCTGCACTTGCGAAAGAAACGCCCATGTTTACCGTTGCTGCCCTCTATAAATTCACGCCCTTCACGGACCCAGAGGCTTTGAAAGGCCCGCTGGACGCCGTGGCTCGGGCTGAAGGGGTGAAGGGCACGATCTTGCTGGCCCACGAAGGGGTGAACGGGACGATTGCGGGATCGCGAACTGGGATTGATGCGGTTTTGGCGCATCTGAAAACCCTACCCGGATGTGCGGACCTTGAATGGAAGGAAAGCACCGCCGAAGAGATGCCGTTTCAGCGTCTGAAGGTGCGGATCAAGCGCGAGATCGTGACGATGGGGCAGCCGGATGTGGATCCGACGGCCTCGGTCGGGACTTATGTGGCACCCGATGATTGGAACGATCTGATCGCGTCCGAAGACGTGGCGGTGATCGACACGCGGAACGACTATGAGGTCGAGATCGGGACCTTTGAGGGCGCGATTGATCCCGTCACCAAAAGCTTCGGCGAGTTTCCGGCATGGTGGGAAGCGAACAAGGCGCGGTTCGGCAACAAGAAGATCGCCATGTTTTGCACCGGTGGGATACGCTGCGAGAAGGCGTCGAATTACTTGCTGGGCCAAGGTGTAGACGAGGTGTTTCACCTGAAGGGCGGGATTCTGAAATATCTGGAAGAGGTGCCCGAGGATCAGAGCCTTTGGGATGGTGAGTGTTTTGTTTTCGATCAGCGCGTGTCGGTGAAACATGGGTTGGTTGAGGGGACCTATGATCTGTGCCATGCCTGTCGTCAGCCGTTGAATGATGCCGGCCGGGCCCATGCAGATTACGAACCCGGCGTGTCTTGCCCCCGTTGCATCACACAATTTACGGATGAAGACCGCACCCGATTTCGCGAACGGCAGCGTCAGATGGAATTGGCTCGCGCGCGCGGAGAGGTGCACCTGGGAGACGGTTGAAGCCGGTTGCGCGTTGGACGTCGGGCGGGCATCCTTTCGGCAAATGCGGGCATCCTATAAATGACTTCGATCCAGCGACCGAATTGCGGAAACTGTGGTGCCGAACTTCCCGGGCGGCTGGCGCAGGCGCGGATGATCACTTGCGAACATTGCGGCACCTCGTCTGTTCTTCGCGATCAGGCATTTGAGGTGGCGGGGACCGGCGGTGAAATGTTGGACGCGCCATCACTGGTTCAACTTGGTCAGCATGTCAGCGTGAAGGGCTTGCATCTGATGCCCGTTGGTCATGCGCGGTTCAGCTATGGGCGCGGATGGTGGGACGAGTTTTGGTGCGTGGTTGATCAGGACGACGGCCCGAATGACGGCATGTGGCTAAGCGCGGACGAAGGTGACTATGCGTTGGAGCGTGATCTGCCTCGTGAAAATTGGCCGCGCACTCCGCGCACATCCATCGGCTCATCCGTGAAAATTTCCGACGTGACCTACAGAGTGACCGAGGCGGAAACAGCGACCTGTCTGGCGGTGCGCGGTGAATTTCCCGAAGAGCTGGATGTGGGCGAAGCGCATCTATACTTCGATTTGACCGGTCCTAACGGGATGATGGCGACCTATGAAAAGTGGGACGGCGGCGAAGGTTGGTCGATTGGCGAATGGGTCGATCCTTGGGACGTGACGGCGCTATGAGCGAGGCGGGCGTTCATAAGCTGAATTGCGCGGAATGCGGGGCGGGCTTGGATGTGCTGGGCGGCGGACGTGTGAAAACGCATGTCTGTTCCTATTGCGGGGCCGAATTAGACGCGCAGGACGACTATAAGGTTATCCAGAAGTTCCGCGACATGACACGCCCGGAAACGCCGTTTGATTTGGGCATGACCGGCACGCTTTGGGGCGCCGAATTTACGATCATCGGCACCATGGCTTGGGCCGAATACTATCGAGGCAAAAGCTGGCATTGGGTCGATCATCAGGTCTTTTCACCCACACATGGCTATGCTTGGCTCAGCGTTGAAAATGGCCATGTGACCTTTACGCGCAAAAGCCGCGAGGCTTCGACGCCCGCCGGGATTTCCGAAACTAAGATAGAAAACTCCGAGAACCGGCCCATGGTTAAATTTCAGGGCAAGACGTTTCGATATTACGGTTCGGGACGGGCCAGTCCGACATTTATCGAAGGGGAATTCAATTTCCGTCCTAGCATGGAGGATAGCATTCGATATGTCGCCTTGATGGGCGGAGACCGGATGTTGGATATCGTGGAAAGCGGGCACGAGCTGGAATACGACGTGACAGAACTGCCCGATCAGGCCGCTTTGCTGTCCAGTTTCGGTGTTGAACCCGGCAGGCGGCCACGCCCGAAGGGCATCCATCCGCTGGATGCGATGGAGCGGACACCGCTGCAAAGCTTCACCCGCAATCTGGCCATCGCCGCCACGGTTGTGGCGCTGCTGTTAGGGATTTCGCTTGCGGTAAAAGGCGATCAGATCGCAGCGAGCGGCACCACAAATGTGCGCAATGATATCGAGCTGCCGTTCGAGATCACCAAAGGCACCGGGCTAACCGAGATCCGGATTGATGCCAATGCGAACAATTCGTGGGCTTGGTTCGAAGCGGAATTGGCTGACGCGACAGGCACGCCAGTGGCCGCGTTCGAACGCGGCATCGAGTATTATTCCGGCAGCGATTGGTCCGAAGGCCGCCGTTACGTGACAACCCGGCTCGATCTGCCGCCGGGGGCCTATACGTTGTTCGTCAGCATGGCCGAAGCCGAGGTTGATTGGCGCGGAGGCGTGAAAGCCAGCAACATGTCGGCCAGCGTCAAGCAAGGTGTGGCCAATGCCAGTTGGATGTGGGGCGCGGCAGCGATTTTCGGGCTGATCACATTCCTGTTTCTGGGCCAGCGCACGTGGCGCTATACCCGCCGTTGGTCTGGCAGCGATTGGAGTGACGACTGATGGTCACCCGTGTTGTTCTTGTTGTTTTGGTTTTGGCCCTGATCGGGTCGGCCACTTTCATGTCTATTCGCGGGGTCTGGGGTGAGTCCAGTTCCGTGGTCTCGACCCGCACAGGGTCGCCCGGTGGCGGCTATCTGCTGGGCGGGCGCGGCGTCAAATAAGGAGAGAATAATAATGATGAATGAAATCATTTTGGCGGAAGTCATCGCGACTGTGTTCTACGTGGTCCTTGGCATGGTGATGCTGGGGATAAGCTGGAAGGCCATCGAATGGCTGACGCCATTTTCGTTGAGAAAAGAGATCGAAGATGATCAGAACCTGGCCATCGCGGTTCTGATTGGGTCGCTGTTTATCTCGATCTCGCTGCTGATTGGGGCGGTGATCCTGTCCGCATGAGTGATGCGCCCCGCCTGAAGGATGGCCAAACGCTTTGGCTTTTGGCGGCGACCTTTGCGGTGGCTGTGGCGGGGTTGGTGTACGAGCTGATCGCGGGTGCGGTATCGTCGTATTTGCTGGGCGATAGCGTCACGCAATTTTCGCTGGTGATCGGGGTGTTCATGACCTCGATGGGGATCGGGGCCTGGGCGTCGCGCTATGTGGACGAGGCTGAACAGGGCTTCACGTTAAGCCAGATTTTGCTGGGGATCGTCGGCGGTTTTTCCGCTCCGATGTTGTTTCTGGCCTATGGGTATCTGGACGGTTTGCAGATGATTTTATTCGCCATCGTCATCTCTATCGGGGCGTTGTCCGGTCTGGAAATTCCCCTGATTACGCGCATTCTGCAAGAACGAGGCGCAATGAACCACACGTTGTCCAGCGTGCTGACCGCAGATTACGCAGGTGCTTTGGTGGCGGCGGTGGCTTTTCCATTGTTGGTGGTGCCGCAGTTGGGGTTGATGGCGGCGAGTCTGGTGTTCGGATTGCTGAATTTGTTGGTCGCAGGCATCTCGGTCTGGATGTTCCGCGACAAGATCGGCTGGGCCTTGCGCGGGGCTTGGGTGTTTGGGTTGGGGGCCTGCATCGCGGGGTTGGTCTGGTCGGATAACTTGGTGTCTTTGACCGATGCGGCCTTCTTTGATGACGATGTTATCTATGCCGAAGAAACACCCTATCAGCGCATCGTCGTGACCCGGTGGCAGGGTCGGTACCGGCTGTTCCTGAATGGCGCGATCCAGTTCGATTCGCTGGACGAACACCGCTATCACGAGGCCTTGATCCACCCCACCATGTCGCGTCTACCCCGTCAAAAAGACGTGCTGATCCTTGGGGGTGGCGATGGATTAGCGGTACGCGAGGTGTTGCGCTGGCCAGATGTGGAAAGCGTGACGTTAGTGGATTTGGATCCACGCGTGGTCGAGATGTTCCGCGACAATTACGAATTGGCGGCTTTGAACGGCGGCGCGTTGAAAGACCCGCGTGTGACGGTGGTGCATGAGGACGCGTGGAATTTCGTGCGGGAAGATCGGGCGGTTTATGACCTGATCGTGCTCGATCTGCCGGATCCGCGCGATTTCGCAGTGTCCAAGCTGTATAGCCGCGAATTCTACGCGCCCCTCGTCGCCCGCGTTTCCCCGCGCGGCGCCATCGTGACCCAAGCCGGATCACCGCTGTTTGCACGACGCGCGTTCTGGTCGGTGGTTGAAACACTGGAACGCGCGCCCAATCCCTTCGTGCCCGAGGGCGCTTTGACGATCGTGCCCTACCACGCCTATGTGCCCAGTTTCGGGGATTGGGGTTTCGTCATGGCCAGCGCTGCCCCGTTGGGTGAGGCGGAGCCTTTGCCCGAGGGATTGGCGTTCTTCAGCGCCGAGGTCTGGCCGGGCCTGACCGTGTTCGATGGCGACACGAGCCGCGTCGCAACCGAACCAAACTCGATCATCACGCATCCTTTGGTGCGGTACTATGAAAACGGTTGGGCGGCTTGGATGAATTGAGGAGTTGGGCAGTGGATGACTAATGTGCGGAC
>CAZWDS010000041.1:1353-14033 GCA_964632495.1 uncultured Rhodobacterales bacterium | reverse complement strand
TTGGGCTCAAACCGAACGCTAGTATTCCGAGCTAAAGGACGTTCCCAACCAAACTCAAGCCCGACCCGCCTCACTGGATAACATCAGCGCGTCCACACCCATGGACTTCAGCGCATCTGTCCACTTCGCATCATCGTCATCGCCAAACACGATCTCGGCGGGGGCGTCACAGGTGAGCCAGCCGTTTGATAGGATCTCGGATTCAAGCTGGCCCGGTCCCCAGCCGGAGTAGCCAAGCGCCAAAAGCGCCGACGAGGGGCCAGCGCCGCGGGCGAGGTCCTCAAGCACGTCCAGCGTGGCGGTCATGCCGAAGGTGTCCGAGACTTGCAGGGTCGAACTGTCGGATTGGTAATCGCCCGAATGCAGCACAAAACCGCGTCCATGTTCCACCGGTCCGCCCACATGCACGCGGATATCCCGCCGTGGCGGGCCGACGTCGATATCGAGCTGCTTCAGAAGAGACGAGAACTCAAGGTCGGGCGCGGGCTTGTTCACGATCAGGCCCAAAGCGCCGTCTTCCGAGTGCGCGCACATAAAAATAACGGCTTTGTCAAAGCGTGGATCGCCCATTCCGGGCATCGCGATCAGGAGTTTTCCGTCAAGCTGGGGGGTGCTTTCGTCACTCATACCTTAGAAGATGGGGCAAGGCGGGGCCTTGGGCAAGGGCCGCTTTGCAACAGTCACAATCCATGACCCGATCGTGATTTTCGCTTTATGGATGTTTCAGGTTATTTGTTCACCCATGTTTTTACGTGTGATTGCCTTTCTGGTTGCCCTTTCCAGCCCCGCTATTGCTCAGGTCCCCGACAACCTTGCTCGGGCCGAAGTCATGACTGGGTGGCGGGATGGAGCGACCCATGTGTCCGGCCTTTCGATCCGAATGGCTAAGGGCTGGCACACCTATTGGCGTGCGCCGGGGGATGCGGGCATTCCGCCCAGCTTTAACTGGTCGGGATCGACCAATTTGAAATCGGTTCGCGTGCATTTTCCTGTGCCCGAGGTATACGACACCGAAGGTATGCGCAGTATTGGCTATACCGACCAAGTCACCTTTCCCTTGATGATCAAACCCAAAGACCCGTCTCAACCCGTGACTTTGCGCGGCACAATCGACATCGGGGTTTGTGACGAGATTTGTGTGCCGGTGACCTTACAGGTCTCGGCCAGTCTTCCGGCCGGGGGTGATCATCATGCAGGTCTTGCTCAACTCTTGAAGGATCGTCCTGCCCGGGGCGGTCAGATGACTTGCGAGATTACACCGATTGCCGATGGTCTGCGTGTGGTCGCCATGGCCGATGTACCTTTGATGCAAAGCGACGAGATCGCGGTGATCGAAACGCGGAATTCCGCCGTTTGGGTGTCGCCTCCGGTGTTGAAACGGAATGGCAAACGGCTTCAGGCTGTTGTCGAAATGGTGCCGCCGAATGCCAAGCCGTTTGGTTTGGCCCGTTCGGATGTCCGGCTGACAGTGATCTCCGATGGTCAAGCGGTCGAGATACTGGGGTGTAGCTAAGCCATTACGCGCGGGCGAATCTGAGGGCTGCGACTGCATAGACCACGAAGCACACCAAAGCTGCACCCGCCACGAACATGCCTAGGGCCGCCGCCATTGTGGTTGATCCGCCAAGTGCTGCTGGCAGGCTACCGGTCATCACAACCGAGCCAAGCGTCGCCACAAACCAGCCCGCGATCATGATCAAGCCAGAGCCAAGTGCAAACCCCATGCCCGGCGCCCTTTGTCCGGCGGCCATGCCTTTGCGGAAAGCTTGAGTATTGCGCCCGATGTCATGGCCAATGGCCAAGAGGGATGGCACGACGAGCAGAACAAGGAACATGCCAACGCCCAGACCATAGGTCAGCGTGATGACGGTGGGTTTCAGGAACTGCGCGTCGCGGGAAGCCTCGAACAACAATGGCGCAAGCCCTAGGACCGTCGTCGCTGTTGTCAGGAAGACCGGTCGCAAACGGTCACAGGCGGCATCAATAATAGCAGGAAACAAGCCCCGGTCTTCGGCATATTCATCCACCGTTGTGACCAGAACAATGCTGTCGTTGATCACAATACCAACCATGCCGATCAGCCCCACGACCGAGAACATCGACAAAGGCACATCCCATGCATAGTGACCCCAGATCGCCCCGATCAGTCCGAACGGAATGATGGCCATCACCACGAAAGGTCGCGACCAAGACGCAAAGACCCAACACAAAACCAGATAGATCCCCAATAGACAGAGGGTCAGGCCGGTCAGGGCGTCGGACAAGAAGTTCCGCTCATCTTCGGCCAAGCCCGACATATAAGTCGAAACGCCAAAGTCCTCTTCCAGCTTCGGCAAGATCTCTGTGGCAATTTCGTCTGAAATCTCTTGCGCGCGAACGGGATCGTCTTCGGACAGATCAGCGGTCACGGACAGAACGGCAATTCCGTTTTCCCGGCTCACTGTGGAAAATCCGGTGCGGCGCTGTACGGTGACGATGTCCGCAAGCGGCACATAGACCCCCGCTCCGGCTGTGGCAGGGCCTGTTCGGATCAGCATGTTCTCAAGAAAATCGGCGGTCAGTTCATCCTTGGGCAGTTCGACCCGAATGGCTGCTGACCGGGGTCCGTCCGGGAACGTCGCCGCTTCGATCCCATTCAGGCGCGCGCGCAACGTGGCCCCCAGAACGTTGATTGTCATGCCAAGGGCCTGACCCTGAGGCGTCAATTCCAGGATCAGCTCTTCCTTGTCATAGCCAAGGCTGTCTTCCACCGCCGAAACCTCACCAAAGCGGCTGAGTTGGGTTTTCAGATTCTCAGCTGCGTTTTTCAGCTCGCCCGTCGATCCCCCCGAGATTTCCACATCAATTGCATCACCGCCCGGCCCGCGCCGCCATCCACGAAAGCTGAGCGTTTCGAGCAAGGGGTGACGGGGGACCGCTTCTTGAAGATCGGCCACAAACGCAAAGGCGGTATAGGGACGCAGGTCTGCTTCGATCAATTCAATCGCGATCGAACCAAGTTGATAGCTTTCCTTGTTGTCCGTGCCCGGAAGAGGGCGACCAGTGTTGCCGCCTATTTCGCCAAGGGCGAATTTGATGGGGTTCAAACCATGCTCTTCTTCGTATTTTGTACCTAATTCTTCGACCACGCCTTGGACCGTGCGCATCACCTGAAGCGTGTCTTCGCGCGTGGCACTGGGTGCCATGGCGAAGTTTCCGGTGACCGAGCTGCGTTCAGGTGCGTTGAAGAAGCGCCACTGAACGTCACCCGAGATAAACAGAACAGCTTGGCTGGACAGCGCCAAGAAGGCCAAGGCAATCACCGGATAGCGGGCCCAGATGACACCTGCGATGAAGGGACGAAACGCGCGTTCGCGGAAGAAACGGAAACCCTTGTTCACCTGCCGCGACGGCCAATCATACCAATGCACTTTCGCCGAATGGGTCAAAGCATGCTTCATGTGATGCGGCAAGATCAGGAAGCACTCGACCAGCGAAGCCGCAAGAACGGCAATCACCGTGATCGGGATGTCGCGGATCAAATCACCAAACCGGCCGCCGACGGCGATCAGGCCGAAAAAGGCGATGATAGTTGTGATTGTGGCTGAAAAGACCGGTGTGAACATGCGCTTTGCCGCGTTTTCAGCCGCGGTCGTGGGATCTTCGCCCAAATTGCGGACGCGGAAATCAGCGTGTTCGCCGACAACGATGGCATCGTCTACAACGATGCCCAATGTGATGATCAGGGCGAAAAGCGAGATCATGTTGATCGTCAAACCGCCCGCATACATGATCGCAATCGTCGCGGTCATTGCCACCGGAATGCCAGCAGCCACCCAAAAAGCGGTTCGGGCGTTCAGGAACAAAAACAGAAGGATCAGGACCAGCCCCAAGCCCATTGCTCCGTTGTCGAGAAGGATGTTCAACCGTCCTGTGATCGATTCCGCCAACGTTCGGATCAGCGAGATCTCGACGCCGTTGGGTAGGGTCGACTGCATTTCGGCTGCAACCTCTTCAACAGTACGCTGCATTCGGATCGCATCACCTTGGGCAGATCGGTCCACACGGATTGAAATGGCAGGATCATCGCCGACAAAGTAGGCGCGATCCCGGTCCACGCCTTCGACACGCACGGTCGCCACATCCCCGATGCGAAGCTGCGTGCCGTCGTCCGCCGTGCGCAGAACAATGTCCGCGATCTGATCGGCAGACCGTTTGGCCACGCCCGTGCGCACACGCGCCGCCCCCGAAATATCGCCTGCGGGGTCGGTTTCGGCTTCGGCTGCGATGGCATCCGAGATTTGGCGCATCGACACATCGTGACGGATCAGATCAAGCGAGGTGACTTCGACGATACTCTCTGGCGCTGCAACACCCCGGATCGTGGTTCGCGTTACGCCAGCTGCGAACAGCCGTGTGGTGAATTCGTCGGCAAAGTTGGCCAATTGATCCACACCCACCGGACCCTCGATAACCACATCAGTCACGCGGTCCGACCAACGGCCGCGGCGAATTTCTGGGTCGTCAGCCTCGGCTGGCAGGTTGGTCACTGTGTCCAGAGCGGCGGTTATATCGTCTTCGGCCTGAAGCGTGTCCCAGCCCGGCTCGAATTCCAGCGAGATCGTTGCCCGACCCTCGCGGGATGTGGACGAGGTTTCCATGACGCCATCAACTGCCATCAACGTAGGTTGTAAAACCTCGACGATCGAGGCGTCCACGTCTTCGGCACCGGCACCGTCCCAAGTGATATCTATCGTGATGTCATCGACGATAACGTCCGGGAAGAACTGAGCGCGCATCTGCGGTGCGGAATAGAGGCCTGCCACGACCAGCAACACCAAGAGCAGGTTTGCCGCCGTGCGATGGCGGGTGAAGTAGGACAGTAAACCGCCGGTCGCCCGGCCAAGATCACGTACCATGTGTCGTTGTTCCGCTGTCAAATCGCGCCGGAAGGCACGGGTTCAGTTCATATCGGCAAACGTGACGTCAGCCGCCCATGCGGCTTTCGATACGTTCAACCATTCGGGCCGGTACCTTGTCTTCTTTCAGCGCTGTCAAAACCCGGGCTTTCGCTTCGTCGGGCATGTTGCGGTTGCCTTCGACAAAGGCGACCAGCTTGGCGCGTCGGTCCGGATCAAGGGATAACAATTCAGGTTCTGCGGGTGCTTCGGCACCTTCGGGGCGCACCGGACGAACGCGAATGCCTGCGCCCAAAAGTGGCGTTCTTTCAGAGATGATATCGCGCCCGCGCAAGCCCCGTGCCCGAACAAGCACATCATCGCCTTCGCGGCGCAAAACCTGAACCTCCGCGACCTCAAGACGATCTTCTTCGCCCAAGACCAACACCGTGCCCGAAGCATCAACGGCAGACGCTGGCAGTCGGACAACGTTGGCCAGTGGTGGTTCTTCGATCTGGACTTTCACAAAGTCGCCCGGGCGGAAGCCCGGCGCGTCAAGCAAGCGCGCAAACAGCAACCGGCCTGTCTGGCCGTCACCCACCACAGCGCTTTCCCGGCTGATCTTGCCTTTGGCTTCCAGATCAACGCCCAGAATGTCGATGGAAACGATCACTTCAGCCCCGACCAAGACACCATTCTCGTTCAAGAGCCGCGTGTGTTGGGGCGTGGAGACGCGGAAGGCGACTTCCAGCTCGGATGGGTCAACCACTTTGACCAAGGTCTCACCAGCCGAAACCCGACCGCCTTCCTCGACGGTCACATCGCTTAGAATGCCTGGGAACGAGACTGACATTTCGGTGTCTGCAAGGCGACGCTCGGCATCCGCAAGCGCAATGCGGCGGCGATCTTTGGTGGTTTTGATCTGGTCAATCCGGGCTTCGGAGTTGGCAAAAACCTGACGCCGGGATAAAACGGCCTGATTGGCGCTAGAGGCTGCGAGTTCGGCTGTTTCTACGGCGGCGGTCGAGCCAACGCCGCGTTCCAGCAAATCCTGCTGCCGGGTAAGAGCATTGGCCCTCAACCGGGCCTGGTCTTCAGCCGCTTTGATTTCATCCCTCGCCAGTATCAATTGACGTTCTGCATCGCGCAAGTCCGCCTCGGCTTCGGCCATGTCGGCGCGGGCGGTGTCCAGCGCGGATTGCGCTTCGACGGGATCAATCCGTACCAAAACGTCGCCCGCCTGCACTTGTCCGCCTTCTTCCACTTTGTCCGAAAGCCAGATCACCTCGCCCCCGGTTGAAGCGCGCAGTTCAAGCGTACGCCGGGCGCGCAATTCGCCAAATGTCGACAAGACAGGGCGGATCGTTTCAGGCTCGACAGGAATGACATTGGCCGCAAAAATACGTTCCCGCTGAGGACGCTGGCGCGGTTCTTCTGACCAACTGGCCTCCAAAGCCGTCCAAACCATGTTGCCAGCATAGGCCATCAGACCGAAGGTCACGGCCAAAAGGAATAGTCCAACAAGGGATCGTCTTAGAAAACGCACGATTTTTCCGTTTCACAGTGAGCGCCCTAGAATGTAGGGCTTTTGCGACTAAGGCAAAATATCATGGGTAAAACGTGCGTGTGCGCAAATTCCGTCGCACAGGTCTATTTCCGTCGTAAATGTTCGTCGAGGCGTGGCATTATCTCAACGAAATTGCAGGGACGGTGCCGAAAATCGAGCTGAAAGCTTAAAATTTCGTCCCATGCGTCCTTGCACGCCCCCGTACTGCCGGGCAGCGCGAAAAGGTAGGTGCCGTTCGCAACGCCACCGCATGCGCGACTTTGGACAGCGGATGTACCGATCTTAGCCATGGAAACATGTGTAAAGACGGTCCCGAAAGCCTCGATTTCCTTCTCATAAACGTCACGATGCGCTTCGACCGTCACGTCTCGGCCTGTCAGGCCGGTGCCGCCTGTCGAAATAATCACATCCACGCCGTCATCCGCACACCAATTGCGCAGGATGGTGGCAATCTTGTCCCGGTCATCGGTCACGATATCGCGGGCAGCCAAGCTGTGCTCTGCGGCTTCGATCCGCGCAACCAGCGTATCGCCCGAGCGGTCGTCTTCAAGACTGCGGGTGTCACTCACAGCCAGAACAGCGATGCGGACCGGGATGAAGTCGCGTGTTTCGTCAATGCGGCTCATGCGCGTTTTCCTTCCAGGATCAGGCGAAGTGCCAATACGCCGAAGATCGAGGCGGTGATCCAGCGCAGGGCCGTTTCAAAGCGGGGATTGCGTGCCATGTGTTGGCCGATCCCGCCTGCAAAGACCCCGACAGCGCCGTTGATGAAGAACCCGCCAAACGCGATGACAGCCCCGAAGATCAAGAATTGCGGCAGGACGGCGCGAGTGGGATCGATGAATTGTGGCACGAAGGCAAGGATAAACAGGATCACCTTTGGGTTGGTCAGGTTCACGATCAGCCCATCCCGAAAGGCGCGGGCCGGGCGGACAGCCGGGGCGTCTGAGTTGACAGGCGGCGCGGTCAAGGTGCGCCACGCCAGCCACAAAAGATAGGCAACGCCCAGATAGCGGATCACGTCGAACAGGACCGGGTATTCGGCAACCAGCCATCCAAGGCCCAAGCCCGCCAGCGTGACATGCACCATCGACCCAGTTGAAATTCCAGCCGATGCCGCCCAAGCCGGGCGCGGCCCGCCACGCGTGCCTTGGGCCAGACAGAACAACATATCCGCACCGGGTGTCAGGTTCAGGGCCAAGGCGGCGGGCAGAAAGGCCAGTAAAATCAGAGGGTCGATCATCCGCGCAGCTTCGCTTGCAACGACAGAAGGTCGGCCCAAGCCTCGCGTTTGGCGTCCGAGGTGCGCAAAAGGTAGGCGGGGTGGAACATGGGTAGGACGGGTTTGCCCAAGGCTTCGGACCAGTTGCCGCGCAGTCGTGTGATGCCACGTTTGCCGAGCAACGCCTGACAGGCATGGTTGCCCATAGCGACGATCAGGTCGGGGTTGGTCAGGGCGATATGGCGCTGGACGAAAGGCAACATCATCTCCATCTCGTCCGGCTTGGGATCGCGGTTTTGCGGCGGACGCCATGGCAAGACGTTTGTGATGTAAAGCGCGCTGTTCCGGTCAGAGCTTTCGCGCGACAGACCGATATGGCTGAACATAAGATCCAAAAACTGACCCGCTTGGCCCACGAAAGGCTTGCCCTGCATGTCTTCGTCCCGGCCCGGGGCTTCGCCGATGATCATCACGCGGGCATTGGGCTGGCCGTCGGCAAAGACCAATTGGCGCGCGCCGCGTTTCAACTCGCAATGTTCGAACGCCTCCATCGCCGCTTTCAAACCCTCAAGGCTGTCCGCTGCATCGGCGGCCGCTTGGGCGATGGCAACAGTGTCGATTTCGATCTTGGGAACGGGGCCGGTTGGGATGGCTTCCGCTTTGGGTTTGGCCGCGGGATCGGGCTTTTCTGGTAGGCTGGTGCGGTCAATCGGCGCGTCCATAATCGCTTCGTCTGCACCGCAGGCGATTTGCCACTCAAGGGCCGCTTTCATCTCCCAGAATCCCATGGGGGTCAGGCTATGCTGAGGGGCGGGTAAGGACAATGGCGGTTAGTCGATCACCACGCCCAGAACGAAGGCCATGACCTTGTCTTCGGTCATCTCGCAAGGCTTCAAAAGAGAGGTTCCATCAGCCAAACGATAAAGGTTGAAGCTGATGTAATCGTTGCCGCCCAATTCCTCGGCTTCTAGCTTTTGCGACCGGCCCGTCGCCATTAGGGTCTTGGTGATCCGATAGCGCTTGTCTTCAAACGTCCCGCCATAGCCACCTTCGGGCATGGAATCGAACTTGGTGATGAAGGCCTGAAGGCTCATTTGCTGCTGCCAAAGCGGGGCTCTTCGCCTGCCCTCAGGCGTTTGATGTTAGCCGTATGAGCGGCGAACAGAACCAGCGCCATGACGAAAGCCACCAAAGAAACACTGCCTTGGCCCAGAAGGACCGCCGTGAAGGGCGCGAAAGCTGCTGCCATCAGGGCCGACAGGGATGAGATGCGCGAGATCAAAAATGTCACCAGCCAAAACGCCATCGCGGCCAAACCAACCAAAGGAGCGATGCCCAAAAGCGTGCCGAGGAAGGTGGCGACGCCCTTGCCCCCCTTGAACTTTAGCCAGACTGGGAAGATATGGCCCAGAAAGGCAGAGAAACCAGCAAGTTGGGCGGCGTCTTCGCCTGCAACCGCCCGGGCGATCAGAACGGCGATCAAACCTTTGCAACTGTCAAGCAACACGGTCGCAAGGGCGGCGGGTTTCGAGCCTGTCCGCAGCACATTCGTCGCCCCAATGTTACCCGACCCGATGGTGCGCGGATCGGGCAGGCCAAACAGTTTGGCCATCACCAATCCAAAAGGCACGCTGCCCAGAAGATAAGCGGCCAGCGCGATCACAAGCAGCAATGGGCCCGCAGTTTCAAGTGTTGGCATGTCCGTCTCCCGTCACCGGCAGAATAAGCGGGACGATCAAAGAGGCAAGCGTTCAGGTTCAGGCGGCGGGCGCGACGTCGATCCGGTTGCCAGCCACCCATGTGCCCAGAACGCGACCTTCCATCTTGGCCTCGTCAAACGGCGTGTTCTTCGACTTCGAGTGCAGCTTGAACCGATCCATCACAAATGGCGCATCAGGGTCGAACAGGACCAGATCGGCGGGCGCCCCGGCGGCCAGTCGACCCGAGGCCAACCCCAAACGTCTTGCGGGATTCAACGACAGGGCGCGCCAAAGCGTCGGCAAGTCGATGTGGCCCGCATGGTAAAGGCGCATGGCGGCGGGCAGCAGGGTTTCAAGGCCGATGGCGCCCGAGGCGGCTTCTTCAAACGGCAGACGTTTGGATTCTTCGTCCTGCGGTGTGTGCATCGACGAGATGATGTCGATCAGCCCCGAGGCCACAGCCTCCACCGCGCACATCCGGTCGTGTTCGGACCGAAGCGGCGGTTTGACCTTGAAGAACGTCCGATAGTCGCCGACGTCCAGTTCGTTCAGCGTCAGGTGGTGGATCGAGACACCGGCGGTCACGTCGTGCCCTGCCTCTTTCGCGCGTCGCAGTCGGGTCAAAGCCCGCATCGTGGTCAGTTGATCCGCGTGATACCGTGCGCCGGTCATTTCCACGATGGAAATATCTCGGTCCAGCCCCATCCGTTCAGCCAAAGGCGACACGCCCGGCAAGCCTTTCAGCGAGGCGAACTTGCCGCTGGTCGCGACCGCTCCCTTGGATAGGGTCGGTTCTTGCGGGTGGCTAATGACCAAAGCGCCAAGCGAGGCGGCATAGGTCAGACAGCGTGAAAACACCTTGGGGTCTTCCACCACGTGGTCGCAATCGGTGAAGGCCACGGCACCGGCATCCAGAAGGAACCCGATTTCGGCCATCTCATGGCCCTCACGCCCGCGTGTCAGGGCGGCCATGGGCAAGACGTTGACCGGCGCAACCTCGTTGGCGCGGCGGCGGACAAATTCCAGCACTTCAGGGGTGTCGATGGCGGGCAGCGTATCGGGACGCGTCACCATCGTGGTTACGCCGCCTGCGGCAGCCGCTATTCCGGCGGTGCGAAAGCTCTCTTTGTGCCGCTCACCCGGTTCACTGACTTTCACCCCGATATCGACAATTCCGGGAGCAAGGCATTTGCCCTCGCAATCAATCTTGGTCGCATCGTCCATACCTTGCGGCCCGGCGATCACACCATCTTTCACAGCCAAAGTGCCGATCTGGTCGGTGCCATGTTCGGGATCGATCAAGCGGGCATTGGTAAAGAGAAGCGCGGTCATGGGGATCAGGTGTCAGAACACGGCGAAAAGCACAAGAGTGGCGGCGATGATCAGGGCACCAAGAGCGATGATCCACGAGCCTTTCTTTTGGCGCAGATCATCGGCGTTTGCCGGTGACACTGGCGGTGCAATTGTGCCTTCTGCGGCCTCGGTTTTGGCCATCTGGATGGGCGGGGCTTTGGCGGGTTCATGAAACATCCCGATGAAACGCAAGGCCGGGTTTGGGTCTAGGGTTTGGGCCTGCGCCTGAAAAGCCGAAGATGGGATCAGAATAATGAGGTCTGTCAGAGCATCCAAAGCGGCACGTTTGCCGTTCAGATCGGCCTCGGCAATTCCATAGCCATCTTGCAGATAGGCCGACAAACCCATGGACTGAATGACCTTGGCTGGAAACGCCTCGACCTTCGCGGCATCCAACTCAACCCCCGCGCCCAGCAGTTTGTGCACATTGCTTGCTGTAATGGCGGCCGCGCCTTCCGGGTCAAGCTCGGTCGTAAAGACCCGGACGGTGCCAATTTCAGTGGCAGAGACGTGATATTGATCATCTGGCTTAGTCATCATCGCGGTCCTTGGCTGCTTCGTCTTGGATACCACGAATCAGACGATACACCTCTTCCGCATCTGCGATGCTTTCGAATCCCTTACGTTCGGTCGTTCTGTCCCCATCAGAGTCCTTGCCAACTTCGGTTCTGAAATACACGTCTTTGCCGTTTTCCAACGTGACCGTGGCATCGGCTGCAATTCGAACTGTCTGAAGCTTTCTGGTCCACCATTGCGTCGCGATATAGGCCCGTCGGTTTGACAAGGCGTACCTGACTTTGCGGTGCGCGTTGGCCTGCATGTACCAAGGCCCGAATACCATGGCAGCGCCGGCCCCGATGAACGGAACGCTGAAGAACAGCATGAACATTCCCACCCCCACGCCGCCTAAGCCAGCACCAGAGTTGAAAATGCCAGCGATTCCAGATCCGAAAACCCCAAGCCCCGCGATCAGAAACGGCAATCCAAACAGCGCCAAGAAAACGATGACAAAGGATAGGCCCGTCTTTGGGCGCGGTTGCCCTTGCCACAACAGTTTTTCGTCGGGGTCGAAGTAATCTTCCCAACGATCAGCCATGTTACACCATTACGCCCGCGGCACCTTCCGAAGCATGAAGGTTACGCGCCAAAAGGTTCATTGCGGCCATACGCACCGCCACACCCATTTCCACCTGATCCTGAATGACCGAGCGGTTGATATCGTCTGCAATCGTACCGTCGATTTCCACGCCACGGTTCATTGGGCCAGGGTGCATGACGATTGCGTCTTCCTTTGCGTGGGCAAGCTTCTCGCCGTCGAGACCATAGCGATGGTAGTACTCACGCTCGGACGGGATAAAGCCGCCGTCCATACGTTCTTTTTGAAGCCGCAGCATCATGACGACATCGGCGTCTTTCAGGCCCTCTTCCATCGTGGTGCACACCTCGACGCCCCAGTCGGCAGCACCGGACGGCATCAATGTGGGCGGACCCACCAGACGAATGCGGCTTTCCATCTTGCCCAGAAGCAAAATGTTTGAACGGGCCACGCGGCTGTGGGCGATGTCGCCGCAGATTGCCACGGTCAAACGGTGCAACCGATTTTTTGCGCGGCGGACCGTTAGGGCATCAAGCAAAGCTTGGGTTGGATGTTCGTGGCGCCCGTCGCCTGCATTGAGAACTGCGCAATTCACTTTCTGCGCCAAAAGATTGGCGGCACCTGAATTGGGATGACGCACGACCAGCAAATCGGGATGCATGGCGTTCAGCGTCATCGCCGTATCCATCAGGGTCTCGCCCTTTTTCACCGATGTCGCTTGCATGTGCATGTTCATCACGTCCGCGCCAAGACGTTTGCCTGCGATTTCAAAACTGGCCTGCGTACGGGTCGAGTTTTCGAAGAACATGTTGATTTGGGTCAGACCTGCAAGCGCATTTGAGTGCTTTTGCGGTGTTCGGTTCTG
>CAZWDS010000041.1:0-1343 GCA_964632495.1 uncultured Rhodobacterales bacterium | reverse complement strand
GGGTCAGACCGGTCAGCGCCGTGTCATGTTTGACGTCCCGTCGGTTCAGATCGACATAGGTATCGGCCAGATCCAGAAGCGTCGTAATCTCGTCAGGTGCGAGATGTTCGATGCCAAGAAGATGCCG
The DNA here is from genome assembly GCA_964632495.1 of uncultured Rhodobacterales bacterium. Lineage (GTDB taxonomy): Bacteria > Pseudomonadota > Alphaproteobacteria > Rhodobacterales > Rhodobacteraceae > CALKXV01. The sequence continues at coordinate 1,216 of CAZWDS010000041.1, read as the reverse complement.
GGCGCGGAAACTCATGAGCGCTCTATAGTCCGTCGATTGTCGGGGGGAAAGGCTTGTCGCGGAAGGACAAGCTTTGATGTTGTTTCAAATTTCGAGCGTATGGCCACAACCGAGAACACCCCACCCACACAACACTAGCAGCACTTTCTAACTCACACGCACTCTCAGACATCCCCGGTTGCAGCTTCTCTAATATGCTGCACATGCGAAAAGGCCTCAAGCAAGAATTATCCACAAGATGTTGATTGTGGCACGTTTGCCGCATCTAAGTGGTGTTGTTTACCCTAGGTAAGCCAAAACGCGTTTTCTGCAGCGCAGAAGGTCTTGATTTCATGTGTTTTCGAAATTTAGACCTTTTCGCCCGATCAATAGCTGTAGTCGCCGAATACCCGTGTGACATCGCCGTTCCAGTCTGAATTGAAGCGTCGGATCAGTTCGTCTGCCGGGGTTTCGCCCGTGTCGAGCGTCTCTTTTAGGGCATTCAGAAAGTGCGTTTCGTCGGGCAGCAACCCACCTGCCCCTTCCCGGGCACGGGTTTTCAGACCGGCTTCTGCGATGTCCAGCACCTGCGCTGAAAGCTGCCGCATGTTCACGCCCGCAACCTCCGCTGCCAGACCATCGACCGAGGCCGCAACCCGCATCGCTTCGCGCGTTTCCAGATCCCAGTGCTTGGCTAAATCCCAGGCCGCATCCAACGAAGACTGATCGTACATCACACCGACCCAAAGGGCGGGCAAAGCACAGAGCCGCCGCCAAGGGCCACCGTCTGCGCCGCGCATTTCCATATACTTTTTGATCCGCGCCTCGGGGAAAATGGTGGTCAGGTGATCGGCCCAATCGGAAATCAAGGGTTTCTCGCCGGGCAAAGCGGGCAGTTCACCTTTCATGAAATCCCGAAACGACATGCCAAGAGCATCGATATAGGCACCGTCGCGGTATACAAAATACATCGGCACATCGAGGGCATAATCGACATAGGCCTCGAACCCGAAACCGTCTTCGAACACGAAGGGCAAGGTTCCGGTTCGCGCATCATCAAGACTGCGCCAAATCCGCGAGCGCCAGCTTTTGTGGCCATTCAACTTGCCTTCGAAAAAGGGTGAGTTCGAAAACAACGCCGTCGCAACAGGTTGCAAGGCCAAAGCTGTGCGGAACTTTTTCACCATGTCGGCTTCGGACGCGAAATCGAGGTTCACCTGCACCGTACAGGTCCGCC
>CAZWDS010000040.1:0-27476 GCA_964632495.1 uncultured Rhodobacterales bacterium | reverse complement strand
TACCGCCCCCGGGTCCGATCCGCTTATTACGAGCGCGTTTATGTCCATAGTCCCCTTGCGGGAACGTACTGAATATAGGTGCTTTGCGGCGTTTTGCAAAGCATCCGTTGTGATTTTCGCCAAGTTTTTGAGTGTATTGGGTGCAATTTTCTCTCCTTAGGCCGCATTTCGGGCACCCTTTTCTGGATGGTTTTCTTGCGATGTAACCCGCTCCAAACTGAACTTGCCGGTGGCTTCGGTCAAAGTTTCCGAGCGCAGTTTCAGGCTTTGGCTTGCGGCAGTTGACTCTTTAAACATGGTGACATTTTGCTGCGTTACACCGTCCAGACTTTCCACGGCCATGTTGATTTCGTCCAACGTCTGCGACTGTTGTTCGGCGGAACTGGCGATGTTTTCGGCATGAGATGAAATAGGCCCGATCGAAGTTTCGATATCCACGAAAGCGTCGCCGGTTTCCCTGACCAGCTGCACGCCGGCTTGAACTTGGCGCGAAGACGTGGCGATCAGGTCGCCAATTTCGCGCGCGGCTTCCGAGGATCGTTGCGCCAGCCCACGCACCTCGGTCGCGACCACTGCAAACCCGCGCCCCGCATCGCTTCAACGCCCGCATTCAAGGTCAAAAGGTTGGTTTGGAAGGCAATTTCTTCGATTACGTTGGTGATGTTTGAAATATTGTCCGAAGAGGTCTGCAATTCTGTCATCGAAGTCACCGCGTTTTGAACGATGTCGCCCCCTTTTTCGGTCATTGTTTTGGCCTCGCGTGACGTGGCGAGGGCTTCATTGGCGATGGTCGCCGAAGATTTGACCGTCGCTGTAATCTCGCTGATGGCGGCGGCGGTTTCTTCTAATGTGGCGGCCTGATGTTCGGTTCGCTTTGACAGATCGTCGGCGACGGCGGCGGCGGCGAATCCGATGACGATATAGACGCGCACCGAAACACCGATGACGCGCCCAAACAGTTTCACCATGGTATTCTTTGAAGTCGCGAATTTCCTTTTGTCTTCGCGACGGAACCATCCAACAGGGACCTTACTTTTTTCTTCTGAGACAAGAAGAACGCTGCGCTATCTTGCGTCAAAATTTGGTCTTTGGGTTGTTTGAGACGTCGTGGCACCCTAGTCAGGTCTGAAATGGAGTGGGCTTGGAGGACGAACAGCATGCGGGCGTTGGTGGTAGAGAAAGACGACGAGGGTCAAACAAGCGCTGAAGTGCGCGAGATCGACGAAAACCGTTTGCCCGAGGGCAATGTGACGGTGGCGGTCGAGTATTCGACCGTGAACTACAAGGACGGATTGTGCATCGGGCCGGGCGGCGGGTTGGTGCGCAACTATCCCCATGTGCCGGGCATTGACTTTGCCGGCGTGGTCGAAGCTTCGGACGATGACCGCTACAAGGCGGGTGACAAGGTGGTTTTGACCGGTTGGCGCGTGGGCGAGGCCCATTGGGGCGGCTATGCGGAAAAAGCGCGGGTGCAGGCCGATTGGCTGGTGCCCTTGCCGACGGGTTTGACGACACGGCAGGCCATGGCGGTTGGCACGGCAGGCTTCACGGCGATGTTGGCGGTGATGGCTTTGGAAGATCATGGGCTATCCACCGATCAGGGCGAGGTTTTGGTGACGGGAGCGGCGGGCGGTGTTGGCTCGGTTGCGACGGCCATTTTGGCGAATTTGGGATATGGCGTAGCGGCTGTGACCGGTCGGCCCGAAACGTCGGCCTATCTGAGCGACCTTGGCGCGTCCCGCATTGTGGCCCGCGAAGAGCTGGCCGAGACGGTCAAGCGTCCCTTGGAGGCGGAAACCTGGGCAGGCTGTGTTGATGCCGTGGGCGGTGCCATGTTGGCGCGTGTTTTGGGGCAGATGAAATACGGGGCCAGCGTTTCGGCTGTCGGTTTGGCAGGCGGTGCCGGTTTGCCCGCGACCGTGATCCCGTTTTTGTTGCGCGGGGTGAACCTGTTGGGGATCGACAGCGTGATGCAGCCTTATGACAATCGTTTGCGGGCATGGGAGCGGATCGCGCAGGACCTGCCGATGGAAAAACTGGAGGCCATGGTGCAGCCAGCGACTTTGGAAGATTTGCCGAAACTGGGCGCCGATATCCTGAAAGGTCAGGTCAAGGGCCGGGTTGTGGTGGATGTGAACGGCTAGGGGCGCGATTTCTGAGGCAGAACTCGTTGCAGAAAATGCGCATTTTCTGCTTCCCCGCCTGAGGTGTGGGCCGTAAACAATAAGAAAACAAAGAGGAAGAGCATATGAGCCTGGCATTGGTATTTCCCGGACAAGGCGCACAGACCATCGGCATGGGCCGCGATCTGGCCGAAGCTTATCCGGCAGCGAAAGCGGTTTTTGACGAAGTTGATGTGGCTTTGGGCGAAAAGCTGTCCGATCTGATTTGGGACGGCGACATCGAGACGTTGACTCTGACCGAAAATGCGCAACCGGCTTTGATGGCGACGTCCATGGCCGCGATGCGGGCGCTGGAGGCGGATGGATTTGATGTAGGCATGGCCGCTTTCGTGGCCGGTCATTCTTTGGGGGAATACTCGGCACTTTGTGCCGCGGGCGCTTTGGGCATTGCGGATACCGCACGGCTGTTGCGCCTCAGGGGCCAAGCGATGCAGCGCGCCGTACCTGTAGGCGAGGGTGCAATGGCGGCTATTCTGGGCCTTGGGGTCGATGCGGTGGACGCTTTGGCGAAAGATGCGGCGGGCGATGGTGTCTGTCAGGTGGCCAATGAGAACGATCCGATGCAAACCGTAATTTCGGGCAGCGCCGAGGCTGTGGGGCGTGCCGTTGACATGGCCAAAGAGGCCGGCGCCAAGCGGGCGTTGTTGTTGCCGGTGTCGGCGCCGTTTCATTGCGCCTTGATGGAGCCGGCTGCTGTCGAGATGGCTGAGGCTTTGAAGGCCGTGGATATTCAGGCGCCCCGTGTTCCGGTCGTGGCCAACGTGAAGGCGACTGGGGTCAGTGATCCGGATGAGATCAGGGCGCTGTTGGTGGAACAGGTTTCGGGTCGGGTGCGGTGGAGTTCGAGCGTGGCCTGGATGGCCGATCAGGGCGTGGACCGGTTTTGGGAGGTCGGTGCGGGCAAGGCTTTGTCGGGCATGATCCGGCGGATCGCCAAGGAGGCGGAGATGCGTCAGGTTGGCTCGGCCAATGGTGTCGCTGAGGCCATCGCGGGTTAAGGGGGCGCTGCCCCCTCGGCCTTTGGCCTCACCCCCGGCATATTTATGAACAAGAAGAAGGACGAATGCGGTGTTTGATCTGAGCGGAAAGACGGCCCTTGTGACCGGAGCCTCCGGGGGCATCGGGGCGGCGATTGCGACGGCGTTGCATGGGAGCGGTGCGACGGTTGGTCTGTCGGGCACGCGGGTTGAGCCTTTGGAGGCTTTGGCCGGTGAATTGGGCGAGCGGGCGCATGTGTTGCCCTGTAACCTGTCGGATAGTGCGGCGGTCACCGAATTGCCGAAGCAGGCCGTTGAGGCCATGGGGGCGGTCGACATTCTGGTGAACAATGCCGGGATCACGCGGGACAATTTGTTTATGCGGATGTCGGAAGACGAGTGGGACGCGGTGCTTCAGGTGAACCTGAAGAGCGCGATGTTGCTGTCGAAAGGCGTCATGCGTGGCATGATGAAAGCGCGTTGGGGGCGGATCGTGAATATCTCGTCCGTTGTGGGGGCGACGGGCAATCCGGGGCAGGCGAATTATGCGGCCTCCAAGGCCGGTTTGGTCGGCATGTCGAAAAGCCTGGCTTATGAGGTGGCAAGCCGTGGGATCACGGTGAACTGCGTGGCGCCCGGTTTTATCACCACGGCCATGACTGAAAAGCTGACCGACGATCAAAAGGCCGCCATTTTGACCCAGGTGCCTGCGGGGCGCATGGGCGAAGCGGATGAAATCGCGGCCAGCGTGGTCTATCTGGCCAGCACGGAGGCGGCCTATACCACAGGCACGACGTTGCATATTAATGGTGGAATGGCCATGTTATAAACGGGCGAGGACTGGGTATCATAATGTTTGCCTTGGAAAGGCAGATGGTATATCCGGCGCTCAATCCAGCCAAAGCGCAAGCTTTTGGTCTGTTTTTCGCCCCAAGGGGCGGCAATGAAGAACCGGGGTTAAGTCCCGAGGAACACGTGAGGAATTACTATGAGCGACATCGCTGATCGTACGCGCAAAATCGTCGTCGAGCACTTGGGCGTTGAAGAAGACAAGGTGACTGAAAACGCCTCGTTTATCGACGATCTGGGCGCAGACAGTCTGGATACTGTCGAGCTGGTTATGGCTTTCGAAGAAGAATTTGGAATTGAGATTCCCGATGATGCTGCCGAAACCATCCAAAGCTTTGGTGACGCGGTCAAGTTCATCAACGAAGCCGCTTAAGCGTCTATAAAGACGACTGAAAACTTGAACAGCCTCTGGATTTTCCGGGGCTGTTTTGCTTTGCCTAGCTGGTGCTAAGTGTTTGATTGAGTTCAGCATCGCTGAGTTGTTCGTCAAACATGATCCCTACGTAGTGCGCGGTTGACCAGACAACGCTGCCTGAAATGGGGCCGGTTGGCAATTTCAAGACGATATTGGCGCCGTCGGGCAGAGGGCCCGCCAGTCGCAGCTTTGCGCCGCCAAGAGATATGTCCAGGGCCACAACATCTTCTGTCTTTTCGGTATGTTCCTCGGTTTCGAATGTGGCGGAAAGGTTCAGTTTGATCGAGCGGCGTGGCAAGCGTCGCATGCGATAGATTCGGGCTTTTCTGGACCGCATGGCGATGGCAATCAGGATGCAGATGGCAAGGATCGTTCCGGCAACGATACCGCCAAGTTTGGAAACCGATGCGGGGTGAGGCTGCGGCGCGCTTGTCCCGGTTGGGTCATCGAAGCCGAGGGGCGCGGCGGTTTGGGCGGCGACCGGTTTAAGCGCATCGGCGGAGACGTGTTCGGGGCGCGGGCAATCCGAGGCGTCCAGGAATGTTGCGATGATCTGAATGTCATCGGCGATATCCAAGGCGAGAAAGGCCGAGACCTCGGTGGTTGTCAGCACGCTTCGGGCCACGTCGCGACCAGCGTCTAGCGCGCTTGTTAGGTCATCGTGCAAAGGTCCGGGCTTCAACTCGGAGACGAAGCCGGAAAAATCCGTTGTTGCGATCGTCGGATAAAACCGCGCGGCCACGCGTTTCTGGGCGTCACCCTTTTCTTGGGTCAGGGCGAAGAACGCGTCATAGAGCGTGGCCAGCCGAAGAACAGCGCTGCAATCCGCCCAGAGAGGCGACGGCACACCCACAGCGCATGTCATAAGGAGCAAAAACGGGCCCCAGTATCGCGAAACCATGAGCCATTGCTATTCGAAAGCATTTTCCGATTGGTTAAGGCGGGATTGTGCGCGGCCAGATTGCAGAGGTGCGAGTGCGCGTGTATGTGTCGGGAAAAGAAAGACCAAGGCGGGGTATTGGGCATGCGTCGAGTTGTTGTGACAGGGCTGGGGATCGTTTCTCCGCTGGCATCGGGGATCGAAGAAACTTGGGCTCGGCTTTTGGCGGGGCAATCGGCGGCGGGTACGATTTCGCGCTTTGATGCCAGCCATTTGGCGACCACCTATGCCTGCGAGGTTCCCCGCGGTGATGGATCGGAAGGGACGTTCAACCCGGATGACTGGATGGCGCCGAAAGAACAGCGCAAGGTCGATGAGTTCATTTTGTATGGAATGGCGGCGGCTGAGCAGGCGGTGAAAGATGCCGGTTGGGCGCCGACGGAGACAGATAGCCTTGAGCGTACCGGTGTGATGATCGGGTCTGGCATTGGCGGGTTGCAGTCGATTGCCGAGACAGCGGTTTTGCTGAAAGAGCGTGGTCCGCGCCGGGTGTCGCCGTTCTTTATTCCAAGCGCTTTGATCAATTTGGTGTCGGGACAGGTCTCGATCCGGTTTGGGTTCAAGGGGCCGAACCATTCGGTGGTGACGGCGTGTTCGACGGGCGCTCATGCGATTGGGGATGCGGCGCGTTTGATCATGTTGAACGATGCTGATGTGATGGTTGCGGGTGGGGCGGAAAGCCCGATTTGCGAGATTGGTATTGCCGGGTTCAATGCGTGCAAGGCGTTGTCGACCAAGCGTGGGGATGATCCGACAAAGGCATCGCGCCCCTATGATGCGGATCGTGATGGGTTTGTGATGGGCGAAGGCGCAGGTGTGGTTGTGTTGGAAGAGTACGAGCACGCCAAAGCGCGGGGTGCCAAGATTTATGCCGAGATTGTGGGCTATGGCCTGTCGGGCGATGCGTATCACATCACGGCACCTTCCGAGGATGGCGAAGGTGGTGAGCGGGCGATGCGCAATGCGTTGCGGAATGCTGGCTTGAGCGGGTCGGATGTGGATTACATCAACGCGCATGGCACTTCGACCATGGCCGATACGATTGAACTGGGCGCGGTTGAGCGTGTGATGGGCGATGCGGCTGCGGGGGCGACGATGTCGTCGACGAAATCCTCGATTGGGCACTTGCTGGGCGCTGCTGGCGCTGTGGAGGCGATTTTCTGCATACTGGCGTTGCGGGATCAGGTGGCTCCGCCGACGATCAATCTGGACAATCCGGCGGTTGAACCGAAGCTGGACTTGGCTGCGAATGCGAAACGGGACCGCGAGATCAATGTGGCTTTGTCGAACAGCTTTGGCTTTGGTGGCACGAATGCGTCACTGGTTATGGCGCGGGTTGATCGCTGATGTGGCGTAACCTGGCATCCAATATGTTGACGGTTCTGATCGTCGGGCTTGTGGTTCTGGCTGGCGTGATCGGCTGGGGGCAGCAGCAATACGTCGCCGATGGCCCGTTGAGCGAGCCGATCTGTCTGGAAGTGCCACGCGGTGGTTCGATGCTTCGGGTGGCGGATGATCTGGCTGAAAGAGGGGCTGTCGACAACGCGACGATCTTTCGATTGGGCGCGCAGTACTCTGGGTTGTCGCCCGAGTTGAAGGCGGGGTCTTTCCTGATCGAGGAAGGGACCTCGATGAAAGAGATCGTGGCCGAGATTACCGGCGATGGTTTGTCGACCTGCGGAACCGAGATTGTCTATTTGATTGCGGTCAATGGTCAGACGAAGCGTGTGCGCGAGATGAATGCCGAGACGCAGCAGTTCGACGTGGTGGCCGAGTTTGATCCAACCACGGGCGAAGAGATTCCTGCGGCTTATACCCAAGCGTTGGAAGATGTAGCGACGCGGATCCGTGTGGTTGTTGTTGAGGGCGTCACGTCTTGGCAGGTGGTTGAGGGATTGAAAGCTTCGGATTTGTTCGAGGGCGACATTGCGGGTGTTCCGGACGAAGGGTCTTTGGCACCTGATGGATATGAGATTAGGCCGGGCATGGATCGTGCGACGTTCCTATCGGATATGGCGGCGGTTCAGTCGCGCGTTCTGGAAGAGGCCTGGGCCAATCGGGCTGAGGGCTTGCCGGTGGAAACGCCTGAAGAGGCTTTGATCCTGGCGTCGATCATCGAAAAGGAAACTGCGATTGCGGAAGAGCGCCCCTTGGTGTCCAGCGTCTTTACCAACCGGTTGCGTCAGCGGATCAAATTGCAGACGGACCCGACAGTGATTTATGGTGTCACGGAAGGCAAAGGCGTTTTGGGGCGGGGCTTGCGGCAAAGCGAATTGCGCGCAGAAACACCGTGGAACACTTATGTGATCCCGGCTTTGCCACCGACGCCGATTGCAAATCCGGGTCGGGCGTCTATCGAGGCGGCGCTGAATCCGGATCAGTCGGATTACATCTTTTTCGTCGCGAAATCGCTGGATCCGCGGGATGGCCATAACTTTGCGGTCACCCTGGACGAGCACAACCGAAACGTGGCCGCGTACCGGGCCTTGGAACGCGCCGCCGAGTAAGTCTTTGCGGGGGCTTGAAAAAGGCCCTGCATTTACGATTTGTTAATTGCACAGAACGGTATTTGTCAATTCTATCAACCACTTAAGCATTGACAGATCGAACGGTCTGACGTATACCTTCAGGCAAGATAGGACAGGTGACGAAGCGGCAGCGGGGCATTCCCGGCGGCCGCTTTTTTCGTCTCTATACATCTACATATGAGGGGCAGGACCATGGCAGACGATCCGTCGGTGCTTGCCGGCACCTTGGGTTCCAGGCGGGCTTTGGAAGAAAGCGAAAAAGCGTTGGAGGAGGTTTTAGAGGCCTTCGACGTGCTTGCCGACCGTATCAAGAACAGCGACGACGACGTCGCACCGGCAGACATTTCTAAATCGCGGCTCGTTTTGGCGCAGGTCCGCACGCAACTATCTGAAGAGGTGAGCAAGCATGAAAAACGTGTCCTCCAATCCGCAGGCCTCACTGCCGATGCACCACTCGATTTCGACGTCCTGCGTGCTTCAATCGGGCGCAAGCTTGATCGCATCCGCGACGCCGGAGATGCAGAGTGAGTTTCTGGAAGGCTTGGGCAAGCAAGAGTTGCGGGCTTTGCCTTACATGTTCGATTTCTGGGCTTTGCCGCATCAGATTGCGCCCGAGGGAGACTGGAAGACTTGGGTGATTCTTGGTGGGCGCGGAGCGGGCAAGACGCGCGCCGGGTCTGAGTGGGTGCGGATGCAGGTTGAGGGGTCAAAGCCCGAGGATGCCGGGCGGTGTTCCCGGATCGCGTTGGTTGGCGAGACATTCGATCAGGCGCGTGATGTGATGGTGTTTGGTGACAGCGGGATTTTGGCCTGTTCGCCACCCGACCGTCGCCCGGTTTGGGAGGCCGGAAAGCGGCAGCTTAGGTGGAAGAACGGGGCGACAGCCAAGGTGTATTCGGCGCATGATTACGAGGGGCTTCGCGGCCCGCAGTTTGATGCAGCCTGGGTGGACGAGTTGGCCAAGTGGCCGAAGGCGGAAGAGGCGTGGAACATGCTTCAGTTCGCGTTGCGGCTTGGCGATCATCCACAGCAGGTGGTGACGACGACGCCCCGGAATGTGCCGGTGTTGAAGCGGATCATGGCGTCGGAGAGTTCCGTCATGACCCATGCGCCGACGCGGGCGAACCGGGCCAATCTGGCAAGCTCGTTTCTGGACGAGATCGAAACGCAGTTTGGTGGGACGACGCAGGGGCGACAGGAGATCGAGGGCATCTTGATCGAGGATGTTGAGGGCGCGTTGTGGACGCGCACGATGCTGGACGAGGCTTTGGTCGAAAGCGCGGGCGCGTTGGACCGGATCGTGGTTGCAGTGGACCCGCCGGTCAGTTCCAAGGCGGATTCGGATGAATGCGGGATCGTCGTGGCCGGTGTGAAGTTTGGCGAGACCAAACGGGATTGGCGGGCTTTTGTGCTGGCGGATCTTAGTTTTGGCGGCGCGACGCCGACGGCTTGGGCCGGGAAGGTGGTGCAGGCTTTTGGGGATTTTGAGGCGGACCGGGTGGTCGCCGAGGTGAACCAGGGCGGTGATCTGGTGACAGAAGTTTTGGCGCAGCTTGATCCGGGCGTACCGGTAAAAAAGGTTCATGCCAGCAATGGCAAGGTGGCCCGGGCCGAGCCGGTGGCGGCCTTGTACGAGCAGGGCCGGGTTCGGCATGTGCGCGGGCTTGGACGTTTGGAAGAGCAGATGGGCTTGATGGCGCGGGACGGCTATGCGGGGCGCGGATCACCGGATCGGGTGGATGCGCTGGTTTGGGCGTTGACCGAGTTGATGATCCGGCCTTCGGATGCGCGCCCAAGGGTGCGCAGTTTGGGCGGCTGACGCCCGATCAAGAACGCTCGAACTAAGTGCGGCCCGTGATGGGCGAAAAGGAGCAAACCTGATGGTATTAGACTTTCTGAAGCGGCGGGCCGAGGCCCAGCCGGAGGTGAAGGCGTCGGCGGCGGGGCCGGTGATTGCTTATGCGGGCTCGGGCCGTGTGGCGTGGTCTCCGCGCGATACGGGGTCGCTGACGCGGCAGGGATTTTCGGGCAATCCGGTTGGGTTTCGGGTGGTCAAGCTGATCGCCGAAGCGGCCAGTGCCTTGCCGTTGGTCTGTCAGGATGCCGAGGCGCGCTATGACACGCATCCGGTTTTGTCGCTGATTGGGCGGCCTAATCCCGGGCAGGGGCAGGTTGAGTTGTTTGAGGCCTTGTACGGTCAGCTTTTGTTGTCGGGCGATGGATACATAGAAGTGGTTCTGGATGATGCTGGTGCGCCGATTGAGCTGCATGTGTTGCGCTCAGACCGGATGTCGGTGGTGCCGGGGCCGGATGGGTGGCCGATTGCCTATGAGTACAAGGTGGGGGGGCGCAAACATCGGTTCCCGGTCGTCGATGGCGTTTCGACGGTGTGCCATGTGAAGGCGTTTCATCCGCAGGACGATCATTATGGGCATTCACCGATGCAGGCGGCGGCTTCGGCGGTGGATGTGCACAATGCGGCGTCGGCCTGGTCGAAGGCGTTGTTGGATAATGCGGCGCGACCGTCGGGGGCTATCGTATACAAGGGCCCCGAGGGCAGCGAGACGATGACGGCGGATCAGTATGACCGTTTGCTGGGCGAGATGGAGACGCATCATGTGGGTGCGAGGAATGCCGGTCGTCCGATGTTGCTGGAAGGTGGTCTGGATTGGAAGCCGATGGGGTTCAGCCCGTCGGACATGGAATTCCAGAAGACGAAAGAGGCCGCCGCGCGCGAGATTGCTTTGGCGTTTGGGGTGCCTCCGATGCTTTTGGGAATCCCCGGTGACGCCACCTATTCGAACTATCAAGAGGCCAATCGGGCCTTCTATCGTTTGACCGTACTGCCACTTGTTCAAAAAGTAACGGGTGCAATGTCACATTGGTTGGGCGGGTTTTCTGGCGGTCTGGCCGAGTTGAAACCGGATCTTGATCAGGTGCCTGCTTTGGCGGTGGAACGCGAAGCGCAGTGGCGGCGGGTGTCGGATGCGGGGTTCTTGTCGGACGCCGAGAAGCGCGCGCTTTTGGGATTGCCGAAGCTTCAGGAGGAGTGAGGAATGGATGTGCTTGAGACAGGTTTGGAGCGGAAGTTTTGCCGCGCCGATCAGGTGATCGAAGTGAAGGACGGCACGTTGATCGAGGGCTATGCGTCCTTGTTCGGGGCCGTCGACCGGGGCGGCGACATTGTTCAGCGCGGGGCCTACACGAACTCGCTGGCGGCTTTGACCAAGGCGAGCCGTCGGGTGCGGATGTTGTGGCAGCATGATCCATCTGAGCCCATCGGGGTTTGGGACGAGGTGCGCGAGGACGACAAGGGGCTTTACGTGAAGGGCCGGTTGTTAAGTGACGTGGCCCGCGCCCGCGAGGCGGCGGCCTTGTTGGAGGCCGGCGCGATTGAGGGTCTGTCGATTGGCTATCGCACGGTGAAAGCCACGAAAGACGATGGAGGGCGGCGACGCCTTCAGGAACTGGAGCTTTGGGAAGTGTCGCTTGTCACGTTCCCGATGCTTCCCGAAGCGCGGGTGGGCGCCAAGGGGGATACCCCCGACGACGGCCTGTTGCGCGACCTTGCGGCGGTGATTGAAGACGCCCGTCGCAATCTTGCACGGGGCAAAACGGACTAAGGTTCGCGCCCTCCCAACCAAAGGAACTCAAGACCATGAGTAAACCCGAGACGACGTCTGGGGGCGGAGAGGCTGTGCCTGTTCCCTCCACGCCGGCGGATGAGGTGAAGACCGCACTTGCGGGCCTTGTCGGCGACATCACTGAACATATGCAAAAACAGGAAGACCGTTTGACCATGCTGGATCGTAAAAACACTTTGACCCAACTGCGCCGCCCGGCGCTGGCCGCTCAAGCTGAGGCAGAAGTGCCGCATCAGAAGGCCTTTGCCGCTTATCTTCGCACGGGCGAAGACGACGGATTGCGCGGGCTGAACATGGAAGAAAAAGCTTTGTCGTCGGCGGTTGCCGCCGATGGCGGGTATCTTGTGGACCCTCAGACCAGTGCCACGATCCAGTCGGTTCTGCGCTCGGCCTCGTCGCTGCGTCAGGTCGCTAAGGTGGTCAATGTCGAAGCGACGTCTTACGACGTTTTGATCGACAGCACTGAAACCGGTGCGGGTTGGGCGAACGAGCTGGCCGACAGCACCGAGACGACCACGCCAACAATCGAGCGGATTTCGATCCCGCTGCACGAGCTTTCGGCTTTGCCAAAGATCAGCCAGCGTTTGCTGGACGACAGTGCGTTTGACATCGAGACGTGGTTGTCCGAGCGCGTGGCCGACACCTTTGCCCGCTCTGAGGCCGCTGCTTTCGTGGACGGTGATGGTGTGGACAAGCCGGTTGGCATTTTGACCCATCCGACCATTGCAAACGACGTGTGGTCGTGGGGATCGCTGGGGTATGTGGCGACGGGCAATGATGGTGGTTTCGATCAATCGAACCCCGGCAACGGCCTGATCAATCTGGTTTACGGACTGGGTGCGCGGTACCGGGCGAATGCGACGTTCGTTCTAAACTCGAAGACAGCCGGTTATGTGCGTCAGATCAAGGATGCCGAAGGTCGTTTCCTTTGGACCGATGGTTTGGCGGCTGGCGAGCCTGCGCGTCTTCTGGGGTATCCTGTGCTGATTTCCGAGGACATGCCGGACATTGCCAACGGCAGTTTCGCGGTCGCCTTTGGGGACTTTGGCGCTGGTTACACGATTGCCGAGCGTCCTGACCTGCGCATTCTGCGCGATCCGTTCTCGGCCAAGCCGCATGTTCTGTTCTATGCGACAAAGCGCGTCGGTGGTGATGTCAGCGACTTCGCTGCGATCAAGCTTCTGAAGTTCTCGGCGTCCTAAGGACGACCGGGTTCTGGCAGGCCTTTTTTGGGCCTGTCCAAGGGCGCGCGCCGTATTGCCCCATTTTTGCTGCTCCCCTCCGTCGAAAGCGACCTGGGGGAGGCGCGCGCCCAGCCATTCAGGTGAATAGGACCAACGGAGGTCACGAGAAGATGATGTTGATCGAGCAGACACAGGTGACGGACGCCGCCCTTCCGGTTGCGGAGTTCCGAGAGCACTTGCAGCTTGGCAGCGGGTTCGCCGATGACGGATTGCAGGATGCGGTTCTGCTGGCGTATGTGCGTGCGGCTTTGGTTGCGGTTGAGACCGAGACCGGCAAGGCCTTGTTGCCGCGGACGTATAAATACGTGGTGACCGCGTGGTGGAACCCGTCTCGCCAAGCGCTTCCGGTTGCTCCGGTGACATCGGTTCAGTCGGTGTCGATCACCAATCTTGGCGGCGGCTCGGACGAGGTGAATGCCGAGAGTTACCGGTTGATCCCCGACGGGCACGCCCCGGTGGTTGCGGCTGTGAACTGGACTTTGCCGACCATTCCTGTGGGCGGTACGGCGGAAATTGTCTTTGACGCGGGCTATGGTTCCGGTTGGAGCGATGCGCCGGCGGATTTGCGGCAGGCCGTTTTCCTGATGGCCACGCATTATTACGAGAACCGGTCTGCTTCGACCGGATCGGGGAAGGCGTTGCCGCTTGGGGTGGCGGCGATCTGTGCGCGTCACAAGCCGATCCGCATTTTTGGCGGGGGACGGCGATGACCCGGTTGTCGCGAAAGTTGGAGTTGCAGGCGCTTAGTCGTACCGGTGACGGAGCAGGCGGGTTCGAGGGAACTTGGCTGACCCTTGGCACGCATTGGGGCGCTGTCGATCAAGGACGCGGGAAGTTGGAGCGTGGCGAGGGCGGTGCGCGTACGCGGGCGTCTTACAAGGTGACGATCCGTGCGGTGCCGCCGGGGTCCCCTTCGCGGCCCGAGGCAGGTCAGCGGTTTCTGGACGGCACCCGTGTCTATCTTATTCGCGCTGTCACGCAAGCCAGCGATGCGCGGTACTTGAGTTGTTACGTCGATGAGGAGGCGCAGTCATGAGCTATGTCGCTTCACACGCTTTGCAGGGCGCGGTTTTTCAGCGTTTGCAAGGTGACGCCGCATTGAGCGCCATTGTCGGATCGGCCGTCTTTGACGAGATGCCGCCCGGACCGGTGGAAGGCACCTACGTTAGTTTGGGTGAAGAGGATGTCGTCGATCGTTCGGATCAGACCGGGTTGATGGCGACGCATCGGTTTCAGGTCAGCATCATCAGTGATGTCGAGGGGTTTGCGACGGCAAAGGCGGCTGCGGGTGCTGTGACCGAGGCCTTGCTGGCGGGGCCGTGGAGTTTGGCGCAGGGCCGTGTCGTTTCGATGAGCTTTCAAAAGGCGCGGGCGCGGCGGGTGCGGGCCGGGCAAGTGCGGCGGATTGATCTGACGTTCCGCGCGATTGTGGACAACGAATGAAATTTTGGAACGTGAGCCGATTTTAGGGTTCGCGCATGAAATGGAGTAAGGCCCATGGCGGCACAGAATGGCAAAGACCTGTTGATCAAACTGGATATGGACGGAGGCGGCACCTTCGAGACCATCGCGGGCCTGCGCGCCACGCGGCTGTCGTTCAATGCGGAAAGTATTGATGTGACGAGCGTAGAAAGTCTGGGCGGTTGGCGCGAGTTGTTGGGTGGAGCGGGCGTAAAGTCGGCGGGGCTGTCGGGTTCGGGTGTGTTTCGTGATGCGACGACAGATGCGCGGGCGCGGCAGGTGTTCTTTGACGGTGAGACGCCGGATTTTCAAGTGATCATTCCCGATTTCGGTGTCATCGAAGGCGCGTTTTTCATCACCTCGATCGAATATGCGGGCAGCCATAATGGCGAGGCGACCTATGAGTTGAGCCTGGCGTCGGCTGGCGCGCTCAGCTTCTCGGCCCTGTGATGGCGAACCCTTGGGAAGGTGAAGTTGCGGTCCGCCTGGATGGGGAGCGCCATGTGATGAAGCTGACCCTTGGGGCTTTGGCCGAACTTGAAGCCACGATGGAAGCGGACAGTTTGATCGCTCTAGTTGAGCGGTTTGAAGCTGGTGCGTTTTCAACGCGGGACGTTCTGGCCTTGATCGTGGCGGGGTTGCGCGGTGGCGGTTGGACCGGGGATGCGCGCGACCTGTTGACAAGCGAGATCGAGGGTGGGCCGGTTGAAGCGGCGCGTTTGGCGGGTGCTTTGTTGGCCCGTGCCTTCGCGATGCCTGAGACATGAACCGGTTTGATTGGCCGGCCTTGATGCGGGCGGGCATTGATCTGGGGTTTCGACCGACTGAATTCTGGGCGCTGACCCCAGCAGAATTGACGTTTCTGCTGGGACGCGACGGAGGCGATGCGCCTTTGTCCCGGGGGCGGTTGGAAGAGCTTGCGGCGGCGTTTCCGGATAACAATGAGAGGACGGAGTGATGGCGGGACGGGATCAAACAGACGAATTGGCCGATCAGATCGCAGGTCTGGAAGATGCGATGTCGGCGGCGGGCGAGGTGACCAAGTCGTTCACCTTGGGGCTGCTGGAGGCCGAGAAGGCGATGGAGATCACCAGTGAGCACACCAAGACGTTGTCGCGTGGGCTGTCGCGTGGTTTGCGCGGCGCCTTTGACGGTTTGATCTTTGACGGGATGCGAGCGAGCGATGCCTTGTCGATGGTGGCGCGATCCGTGGCGAACACGGCCTATTCGGCGGCGATGAAGCCGGTGACCAATCATTTGGGAGGTGTTTTGGCCTCGGCGGTTACGGGGCTGTTTGCGGATGGGGCCGCGTTTAGTCAGGGGCGGGTGACGCCGTTTGCATCGGGCGGGATCGTGTCGGGGCCGACGGCCTTTCCGATGCGCGGTGGTACCGGGTTGATGGGAGAGGCCGGACCGGAAGCGATTATGCCGCTTACGCGTGGCGCTGATGGTCGCCTGGGCGTGCAGGCGGCGGGTGGCGGGCGCTCGGTTCAGGTGGTGATGAATATCTCGACACCTGACGCGCAGAGTTTCCAACGGAGCCAGTCGCAGATCGCGGCTCAGATGAGCCGCGCCCTTGGGCGCTCACAGCGCAACGGGTGAAGGATTGAGCGCCCGTGACCGGGCGCACGTCATGTTTTGCGCCGGGCTTGGCCCGTCGCGGTGCGTATTTTTGAAGAGATGAAAGCCGGGGGGTGCCTCGGGGTGTCAGACCTGGATGGAAGGGGGCAGCGATGTCGTTTCACGAGATCAGATTTCCGGTGGCTTTGAGCTATGGGTCCTCGGGTGGCCCGGAGCGGTTGACCGAAATTGTCACGCTGGCCAATGGCTTTGAAGAGCGTAACACGCCCTGGGCGGACAGTCGGCGGCGCTATGATGCGGGTGTTGGCATGCGGTCTTTGGTGGATGTCGAGACGGTGATTGCGTTTTTCGAGGCGCGGCGGGCGCAGCTTTACGGGTTTCGCTGGAAGGATTGGGCGGATTTCCGATCAGCCCCTGCGGGGGCGGAGATTGTCTTTGACGATCAGGAGATCGGTGTGGGTGATGGTGCACAGACGGTTTTTCAGTTGGTGAAGACCTACGCCTCGGGTGGCGAGAGTTATGTGCGCGACATTTGCAAACCTGTGGCTGGCACGGTGGTCGTTGGGGTGGATGGCGTGGCTTTGACGGCGGGCGCCGAGTTCACGGTGGACGAGGCGACGGGAGAGGTGAATTTAAGTGCGGCTCCGGGGCCCGGTGCTGTGGTCACGGCCGGGTATGAGTTTGATGTGCCGGTTCGCTTTGACACGGACGCTTTGCAGGTGTCGGTTGCGAGTTTCAATGCGGGTGAAATCCCCAGCATTCCTGTGATCGAGATCCGGTTATGAGCGCGCTTCAGACCCATCTTTCGGGCAAGGTGACCACAATCGCGCGGGCTTGGGCCGTGACGCGGCGGGATGGTCAGGTTTTGGGGTTCACTGACCATGATCGGCCGTTGTCTTTTGAGGGCATTGATTTTGGGGCGTCCACGGGCATGACCGCGCGGGCGGTTGAGCAGACCACGGGGTTGTCGGTGGACAACTCGGAAGCCTTGGGGGTTCTGTCGGATGTGGCGATCCGGGAAGAAGATGTGCGGGCTGGGTTGTTTGACGGGGCCAAGTTGCGGGCTTGGTTTGTCAATTGGCGGAACGTTGAAGAGCGCCGTTTGGTGTTCCGGGGACGCTTGGGGGAGTTGGAGCGGCAAGGGTTGCAGTTTCGGGCTGAATTGCGCGGCTTGAGCGATCTTTTGAATCAGCCGCAGGGACGGGTTTATCAGCGCCCCTGTACAGCCGTTCTGGGCGACGGGTCTTGTGGGTTTGACACAAGCTTGGCGGGGTTTTCGGTGGAAGCGGATGTGATGTCGGTTGAGGGTGGCGTCGAATTGCATTTGCCGGAGCAATCTGGATTGGCCGAAGGGTGGTTCCAGCGCGGTCGGTTGCAGGTTCTGACCGGTGCGGCTGCGGGAACTGTTGGGACGATCAAAAGCGACCGGGACGTGGCCGGGTCTAGGGTGATTGAGCTTTGGGAGGTGTTGAGTGCGGGGTTCGCGCCGGGTGATCGGGTGCGGGTTGAAGCGGGATGCGACAAGCGGGCCGAGACATGTCGCGGAAAGTTCAGCAATTTTCAGAACTTTCGGGGGTTTCCGCATATTCCGGGTGAGGATTGGCTGGTGTCTTATCCTGTGCAGAACGGCGAGAATGACGGCGGGAGCCTGACCGGGTGAACGGGCGTCAGGACATCGTGGTCGAGGCGCGGCGCTGGATCGGGACGCCCTATCGGCACCAGCAGGCGACGCTGGGCGCCGGGAGCGATTGCCTTGGGCTTTTGCGCGGCGTGTGGCGCGCGGTCTATGGCGCCGAGCCTGCGATCTTGCCCGCCTACACGCCAGATTGGGACGAGGTGGCCGGGACGGATGTGCTTTGGGCGGCGGCGGATCGGTATTTGGAGCGGCGCTTGGATGGGGCCATTTCCCCCGGCGACGTGTTGTTGTTTCGGATGCGGCGAAACGCGGTGGCCAAGCATCTTGGCATTGCAAGTTCTGAGGTCGCTTTCATCCACGCCTATTCTGGGCACGGGGTTGTTGAGAATGCCTTGTCCGAGCCTTGGCGGCGGCGCATCGCGGGTGTGTTCGCTTTTCCGAAATTGAACTGACTTTTTTGACAAAGTGAGGGGGCCACATGGCCACGATTGTACTTTCAGCTGCGGGTGCGGCGCTTGGCTCGTCCATTGGAGGATCGGTGCTGGGATTGTCGGCGTCTGTTCTTGGCCGCGCCGCTGGTGCGACTTTGGGTCGGGTGATTGACGGCAAGATCTTGGGCGCGGGTTCGCCCGCTGTCGAGACTGGCAAGATCGACCGCTTCCGTTTGACGGGGGCGTCAGAGGGCGCGCCGATGGCAAAGCTGCATGGGCGGACGCGCTTGTCGGGTCAGGTGATTTGGGCCTCGAAGTTCCAGGAGGACAGCACGACGACGGGTGGCGGCAAGGGGGCACCGTCTCAGCCACGGACGACGACTTATTCCTATTCGGTCAGTCTGGCCATCGCTTTGGGCGAAGGCGAGATCACGCGGGTTGGACGGATCTGGGCGGATGGAAATGAGGTGCCGCTCGATCAGTTGAATATGCGCGTCTACACCGGCACGGAAGAGCAGCTGCCCGATCCCAAGATCGAAGCGGTTGAAGGCGCGGGGCAAGCGCCATCCTACCGGGGCACGGCCTATGTGGTGATTGAGGACTTGCAGCTTGCGCCTTTCGGCAACCGGGTGCCGCAGTTCAGTTTCGAGGTCATGCGCGCCAGTTTTGGTGACCCGTCGGATCAGGTGCGTGCTGTGGCGATCATTCCGGGGACGGGGGAGTATTCGCTGGCGACGACGCCTGTTCATTTTCAGGACGCGCCCGGGATTGTGCGGTCGGCCAATGTGCATTCGCCGGTGGGTGGGACAGACTTTCAGGTGTCGTTGGATGCCATGCGTGAAGAGCTGCCGAACTGTGGAGCCGCCTCGTTGATCGTGTCTTGGTTTGGCGATGATCTGCGCTGTGGAGCGTGCCAGATCCAACCGAAGGTCGAGCAGACGAACGTGGACGGCGTCGGCGCGCCTTGGTCGGTGTCTGGGGTTTCCCGGGCGGCGGCTGGTGTGGTGCCTTTGGAAGAGGGACGTCCGATCTATGGCGGTACGCCGTCGGATGCTTCGGTTCTTGAGGCCATCGCAGCGATGCAGGCTGCCGGGCAATCGGTGATGTTCTATCCGTTTATTCTGATGGAACAGATGGCGGGCAATGGGTTGGTGAACCCCTGGACGGGGCTGGCGGGGCAGCCGGAATTGCCATGGCGGGGGCGGATAACAACTTCGCTTGCGCCGGGAGTGGCTGGGACCACTGATGGGACTGCTTCTGCCGAGGCCGAGGTGGATGCGTTTTTCGGAACCGCCACTGCGGCTGAGTTTTCTGTCGGTGCGAATTCGGTCAGCTATAACGGCAGTGACGGTTTCTCTTATCGACGGTTCATCCTGCATTACGCGCATCTTTGCGCGCTTGCGGGCGGTGTGGACTCGTTTTGCATCGGGTCCGAGATGCGGGCGCTGACGCAAATTCGCGGGGCCGGGAATAGTTTCCCTGCGGTTCAGGCGATGAAGGAGCTTGCGGGCGAGGTGCGCGGCATCCTTGGGCCAGCGGCCAAGATCGGCTATGCGGCGGATTGGTCAGAGTATTTTGGGTATCATCCGAATGATGGTTCGGGCGATTTGTTCTTCCATCTGGATCCGCTTTGGGCAGACGCAGAGATCGATTTCATTGGCATCGACAATTACATGCCGCTGTCGGATTGGCGGGACGGGTTTGATCATGCGGATGCGGATTGGGGCTCGGTGTATGATCCGACGTATCTGAAGGCGAATATTTCGGGCGGCGAGGGGTATGATTGGTATTATGCCTCTGAGGCCGAGGCAGAGGCGCAGGTGCGCACGCCGATCACGGACGGCACCTACGGCGAGCCTTGGGTGTGGCGCTACAAGGACTTGCATGGCTGGTGGTCGAACCCGCATCACAACCGTTTGGCGGGTGTGCGTGACGGAGCGGCGACAGAGTGGGTGCCGGGGTCGAAGCCGATTTGGTTCACCGAAGTGGGATGTGCCGCCATCGACAAGGGCACCAATCAGCCGAACAAGTTTCTGGATCCCAAATCCTCGGAATCCTCTTTGCCACGGTTTTCGAATGGCGGGCGGGACGATTTGATCCAGATGCAATACATGCGCGCAATGACCGAGTTTTGGGATGATCCGGCGAAAAACCCGGTGTCCACCAGTTACGGTGGACCGATGGTGGCGACGGATCGGATGTTCCTTTGGGCGTGGGACGCGCGGCCCTATCCGTATTTCCCGGGTGACTTTGAAACCTGGAGCGATGGTGAGAATTATGCGCGCGGACATTGGCTGAACGGGCGGGTGACGACGCGGGCCTTATCGGCGGTGATCAAAGAAATCTGCGTTGATGCGGGTGTGACCGACATTGATGTGTCGAACGTCTATGGCTTGGTGCGGGGCTATGCGCTGGAAGGGGGCGAGACGGCGCGCCAAGCGTTGCAGCCTTTGCTTTTGGCGTACGGCGTGGATGCGATTGAGAAAGACGGTGTTCTGGTCTTCCGCAACCGGACCGGGTTGACGCAAGAGGCGCTGGCTGAGGAAAACTTGGCCTGGGGCGAGGCCCCGTCTTTGCTGGGGAAGTCGCGCGCGTCCGAGGCCGAGGTGTCGGGGCGGGTGCGGCTGACCTACGTGGATGCCGATGGTGACTATGAAGTTCGCGGCACCGAAAGCGTGTTCCCAGATGAGGCGACGGTTGGTGTTTCAATCAGCGAGTTGCCCTTGGCTTTGACCAAAGGTGAGGCGCAGGCCATCGTCGAACGCTGGCTGGCCGAAGCGCGGGTGGCGCGGGATAATGTGACATTTGCCTTACCGCCATCGTCAGGGGTCGAGGCGGGGGACATCGTTGACCTTGAGGGCGACAGCTATCGCATCGACCGGGTCGAGGACGCGGGGTTGAAGCTGGTCGAGGGCGTTCGGGTCGAACGCGGCTTGTACCAGCGGGCAGTCGCGAACGAAGATTTCACGCCCCTGTCCACGGTCGTGCCACCCTTGCCGGTTTGGGCGCGGATGATGGATTTACCGCTGTTGCTGGGTGACGAAGATCCGGGGGATTCTTGGATTGCGGCTACTTCCGAGCCCTGGCCGGGTGAAGTCGCGGTGTATACCTCTCTGGACGGTGAAAGCTGGCGGTTTGATAGCCTGCTGAGCCGACGCGCGATCATGGGGACGACATTGAACGCGATGTCGCCCGCTATTCCGGGGCTGCTGGATCGGGGGCCGGGACTAGAGGTGCAGTTGGCGCACGGCGCGCTGGTCTCGATTGACCAGAGCAGCCTTTTGGCTGGTGGCAATGTTGCGGCGATTGGGGCGGCTGAGGGTGGCGACCACGAGGTGTTCCAGTTCCGCGAGGCCGAGCTGATTGCGCCGGACACCTGGTCTTTGTCGAACCGTTTGCGCGGGCAGCGCGGCACGGAAACCGCGATGGCCGGTGGATGGGACGCGGGCTCAGTCGTTGTTGTCTTGGATGCTTCGGCTGTTCAGATCTCGGTGCCGAGTGAATTGCGCGGCATGCCACGATGGTATCGGGTGGGGCCGGCGTCGCGGGCGGTGGATCACAGTTCGTTCGTCAGTTTCCAGCACACAGCGACAGCAGCTGGATTGAGACCTTTCGCACCAGTTCGTCTGTCGGCCTGGTCTGACGGGGCGGGCGGCTTTGATGTGAGCTGGCTGCGGCGTACGCGCGTGGATGGGGATAACTGGTCTTTGCCCGATGTTCCTTTGGGGGAAGCTTTTGAAGCCTATCGCGTGAATGTCATGGCGAGCGGTGAGGTGCTGCGCACCCTCGAAGTGTCGACTCCCAACTGGACCTATGACGCGGCGGCTTACGCGGAAGATGGTGCGCCTGCCAGCTTCGAGATCGAAGTGGCCCAGATTTCAGACCTTTATGGACCCGGTGATGCAACAAGGATCGTGATCAATGCCTGATACAACTCGACTAGGGCTGCCTCTTCTGGCGCCTGCGCAATCGCAAAAACATGTGACTGTGAATGAAAGCCTCGCGCGGTTGGATGCCTTGGTGCATCTGTCTCTGTCGTCGGTTGAAGCGACCGTTCCACCCGGGAGTCCGGTGGATGGCGAGGTCCATGCCGTCGGAACCGGTGCGACCGGAGACTGGACTGGCGAGGACGGAAAGATTGCGATTTTCTTGAATGGAGGATGGGCGTTTCTGACTCCGTCCACGGGCTGGCAGGCCTGGTCATCGCCGGACGGCGGGCGTTTGGCCTATGATGGCGCGAGCTGGCAGCCCGGTGCCGGATCATTTTCGGCGCATGGCGCAGGGTTTCTGCATCGGACGATTGAGGTTGATCATTCGGTTGCGGCAGGCGCGACGTCGACGGTGGCGGACCTGCTTCCTGCGGGCAGCATCGTCTATGGGATCACGGCGCGGGTCGTTTCAGCCATTGGTGGCGCGGCATCGCTAGAGATCGGTGTGTCTGGCGCCACGGATCGTTATGGCAGCCAGATTGGTCTTTCGGCGGGCGCTTGGGCGCGGGGGATCACGGGATCGCCCTTGGCCTATTACTCGGACACCAGTGTTTTGCTGACTTCTGCAGGGGGGGCGTTTGACGGTTCAGGCGTCATCCGGATCGCCGCCCATGTGGCAGAGTTGTCTTTGCCGCGTGCCTAGCCTTTGGCGCAAGTCACGCATAGGGGCGTGGTTTGATCACGGTCAAGCCGCGCCTTTGCGCCAAATCACTTTTTCAAACACTGACAGCAGAAGTTCGCTCGCTGCTTTAATCCGTCCGTCGTATGCCTTATGTGATAGGGACGAGGCTGGAAGCAGAGGACACGGCCATGGCCCAGGAAAACCCGAAACCAAGATCGCTGGACCCTGTTTGGGATCGGATCAAAGAAGATGCGCAAGCTGCGGTGGCGTCTGAGCCATTGATCGGCGGGATGGTACATGCCACGGTTCTGCACCATAATTCTCTTGAAAGTGCATTGGCTTACCGCTTTGCCTTCAAGTTGTCGTCTTCTGAAATGACCGGCCAGTTGCTACGCGAAATTTCCGAAAGTGCCTATGCATCGGACCCTGAGCTGGGCGAGGCGGCGCGCGCGGATTTGGTCGCAAGTTACGAGCGGGATCCGGCGTGCCACCGTCTTTTGCAGCCCTTGTTGTTCTTCAAGGGATTTCAGGCGGTTCAAGCGTATCGGATTGGGCACTGGCTTTGGCAGCAGGGCCGCAAGGACCTTGCCTATTTTATCCAAGCCCGTGTGAGTGAGATTTTCGGGATCGACATTCATCCGAATGCTGTCATCGGCAAAGGCCTGATGATTGACCACGCCCATTCCATCGTAATCGGTGAAACGGCTGTCGTGGGCAACAACGTGTCGATGTTGCACTCTGTGACATTGGGCGGGACCGGGAAGGAAGATGATGATCGCCATCCGAAGATTGGCGATGGTGTTCTGATCGGGGCCGGGGCCAAGGTTTTGGGCAATATCATGATTGGCGATTGCAGTCGTATCGCGGCGGGTTCTGTTGTTTTGCAGGAAGTGCCGCCGTGCAAGACGGTTGCCGGTGTTCCGGCTTCGATTGTCGGAGAAGCGGGTTGTGATCAGCCGTCTCTTTCGATGGATCAAATCCTGAACGGAATGACGGAAAGCTAACGGTTTTACGAACAGAGTATGTCTTCGCCGTTCAATCCGGCTTTTGGACGAATGGAGAACTTTACTTGGTGGCGCCGAAGGGGCGGTCGATGACGGTTAGGTCGACCACATTGTATGTCAGATTTTTATTTCGGAACAATCGCTTACCGCGTCGCGGGTAGTCCGAAACGTCGTGGTTGGTACGCTGGCTGACCGAGATACATTTAAAGGTTCCGGTGCCTGTGTTCTTGAAAGAATGGGCCAATCCACCTTTGCGACATCCGACAAAGTCACCCGCTTTGATCGTGTGACTTTCCGCCCCGATTCTTGCGGTAGCTTCGCCTTCCAACACATACCAGCACTCTTCCTCATGATAATGGAGGTGGTGTTCCGTGCTTTCATCGCCGGGTGCAATTTCCACAATACTAAAATCAATCTCAGACAGACCTGTCGCTTGGCCAAGAGATTTTTGCAGGCGCCGCGCATCCTTGTTCAGGAAATGGGTTTTCAGACTGCCCTTCATGCTCATGATGTCCACGGCAGAAAGAATATAGGTGTCGTCGCTCATCTCAGTCTCCCGCCGCGAATATCCACATTGATCCGTGCAAGGGTAAACCCGGCGGAAGTGAGGATATCGTTAAGCGACGACTTTTTTCTATTGAAAGATGGTCAGTCTGGGGTGCGGCACTTTCGAAGTGCGTATCAGGCAAACCCAATGTTTATAGACAACTGTCGTCTGACTTGGCTAGCCGACTTGATCGCAGCCCAAGCTTGTTTGTCCGTCGTTAAGCCTTGCTTCGCGGAAACCGGTCAGATTCCATGAAATGCCCGGCGCCGTATAAAGATTTGGGAACTCGGTCGAATTTCGGAGGGTTTCTACGCGGCCATTCGGAAATTGGATGACAACCTGGTCGCCCGTATTTTGGACGGCGAGGTCAGGGCCGTTGACGCATAAAAAAGTGTCGGTCGACGTGCCCGCACCGCATCCGGCAAGTACGCCTAGGCCCAGAAGGGCCATAAGCGACCTCATGCCAACATGCCGATTGGGTTTTCAAGATTCGCCTTGATCGCGTCCAGGAACTGGGCACCTAGTGCGCCGTCGATGACCCGGTGATCGACGCTGAGCGTCACGGACATCACGGTCGCCACGCCCAACTCACCATCTTCCTTCACAACCGGTTTCTTCACACCTGCACCGACGGCCAGAATGGAACCGTGAGGCGGGTTGATGACGGCGTCGAAGTTGTCGATGCCGAACATGCCAAGGTTGGAAATCGCGAAGCTGCCGCCTTGGTATTCGTGCGGGGCAAGTTTGCGGTCACGGGCGCGGGCGGCGAGGTCTTTCATCTCGGTCGAGAGCGCGGACAATGACTTTAGGTGGCTGTCTTTCAGAACAGGCGTGAACAACCCGCCGTCGATGGCCACGGCCACCGCGACGTCCGAGGGGGCCAGCTTCAGGATGCGATCTCCGGCCCAGACGGCGTTGGCGTCGGGGACGGCTTGCAAACCAAGGGCGCAGGCTTTGATGATGAAGTCGTTGACCGACAGCTTCACACCGCGTTCGGCAAGTTGTTTGTTCAGCGTGCCACGGAATTCCAGCAAGGCATCCAGTTGGATGTCACGGCGCAGGTAGAAATGCGGGATGGTTTGCTTGGCTTCTTGCAGGCGCGCGGCGATGGTTTTCCGCATGCCGTTCAGCGAAACCTCTTCGAATTCGCGGCCTTCGAACATGGCGATGACCTGATCGGTTGCGGGGCCAGATGGTGCGGCGGCTGGTGCCGATGCTGCTGCGGGTTTGGCACCCGGTTGCGCGTTTTCGACATCGGCTTTGACGATCCTGCCACGGGGGCCCGAGCCTTTCACGGCGCTGAGGTCCAAACCTTTGTCCGCTGCAATGCGACGGGCGAGGGGCGAGGCAAAGACGCGATCCCCACTGGCTGAGGCAGGTGCAGCGGGTGCCGGTGCGGCGGCCGCAGGGGCAGGCGCTTCGGCTGGGGCCGCGGCAGGTGCAGCGGCCGCAGGGGCTGGCGACGACGCGCCGATATCATCCGCACTTTCACCGTCGTCCAAAAGCACCGCGATGGCCGTGTTGACCTTCACGTTTTCCGAACCTTCAGCGATCAGAAGTTTCCCGACCGTACCTTCATCGACGGCTTCAAATTCCATCGTGGCTTTGTCGGTCTCGATCTCGGCCATGACGTCGCCGGAGGTGACGGTGTCGCCCTCTTTGACCAGCCATTTCGCAAGCGTGCCTTCCTCCATCGTCGGAGACAGCGCGGGCATTAGGATTTCTGTAGGCATGCCAAGGTCTCCTTACCTGTAGGTTACGGCTTTGACGGCATCGATGACTTCTTTCACCGAGGTCAGGGCCAGCTTTTCGAGGTTCGCCGCATAAGGCATGGGGACGTCCTTGCCGGTGCAGGCGATGACGGGCGCGTCTAGATAGTCGAACGCCTCGCGCATGATCTCGGCACCGATGTGATCGGACATCGAGGCCGTGGGCCAGCCTTCTTCGACCGTAACGCAGCGGTTGGTTTTCTGCACCGATGCAATCACGGTTGCCATGTCCAAGGGGCGCAACGTGCGCAGGTCGATGACCTCGGCGCTGATGCCTTCCTTGGCCAGTTCGTCCGCCGCTTGCAGCGTATAGGTCATGCCGATGCCCCAAGACACCAAGGTCACATCCGAGCCTTCCCGCCAGACGCGGGCCTTGCCGAAGGGGATGGTGAAATCATCCAGCTTGGGCACATCGAAGCTTTGGCCGTAGAGGATCTCGTTTTCCAAGAAGACCACCGGGTTCGGATCGCGAATGGCGCTTTTCAAAAGGCCTTTCGCATCGGCGGCCGAATAGGGCTGAACCACTTTCAGACCGGGCACCGATGCGTACCAGGCGGCATAGTCTTGCGAGTGTTGAGCGCCCACACGGGCCGCAGCACCGTTCGGCCCCCGGAACACGATGGGGCTGCCCATCTGACCGCCTGACATATAAAGCGTCTTGGCGGCAGAGTTGATAATGTGGTCAATGGCTTGCATGGCGAAGTTGAACGTCATGAACTCGACAATCGGCTTCAAACCACCCCAGCTTGCGCCAACTCCGACTCCGGCAAAACCATGCTCGGTAATCGGTGTGTCGATCACGCGGCGGGCACCGAATTCGTCCAGCAGACCCTGAGTGATCTTGTAGGCGCCTTGGTATTCGGCGACTTCCTCACCCATGACAAAGACGGTTTCATCACTGCGCATTTCTTCGGCCATAGCGTCGCGAAGCGCTTCGCGGACCGTGGTGCCGACCATTTCGGTGCCTTCGGGATAATCCGGGGATCGATCCACCGTTGCGGCAACGGGCGCGGCGGCCACGGCTTCAGCCGCAGGGGCGGCTTCGGCAACAGGTGCGGCGGCGGCAGGGGCCGCAGACATATCTTCGCCTTCTTCCCCAATGATGGCGATTGGTGTGTTCACCTTCACCGCCTCGGTCCCTTCGGCGACAAGCAATTTGCCAACAACACCTTCATCGACGGCTTCAAATTCCATCGTGGCCTTGTCGGTTTCAATCTCGGCAATGATGTCACCGCTTGAGACGGTGTCGCCTTCTTTCACAAGCCATTTGGCCAGCGTGCCTTCTTCCATCGTGGGCGAGAGGGCGGGCATGAGAATTTCAATAGCCATGGTCAGTCTCCCCCTCAGGCTTCAATCACAATGTCTGTCCACAATTCGGACAAAGCGGGTTCCGGGCTTTCTTTCGAGAAGTCAGCCGCCGCGTTCACCACCGCTTTGATCTCTTTATCGATCTCTTTCAGATCGTCCTCGGACACCTTCGCCGCCAGCAAGCGCTTGCGCACCTGTTCAATCGCGTCGCGTTCTTCGCGCATTTTTTGCACTTCGTCGCGCGTGCGGTACTTGGCCGGGTCCGACATGGAGTGGCCGCGATAGCGATAGGTCATCACTTCCAGAATGTAGGGGCCTTTGCCCGAGCGACAGTGCTTGGTGGCCCGG
>CAZWDS010000039.1:17423-28038 GCA_964632495.1 uncultured Rhodobacterales bacterium | reverse complement strand
ACAGCACATCGCGGGCTTCCAGATTGGTCAAGATCGCCGCCAGATCGCCCGCCTTAGCCAAAACCGGCCCGGAGGTCATGCGAAAATTCACACCCAACTCGCGGGCAATGATTTGCGCCAGAGTGGTTTTCCCCAAACCGGGTGGTCCATGGAATAATGTGTGATCCATCGCCTGCCCGCGCTGGCGTGCGCTGTCAATGAACACGCGCAAATTCGCCCGTGCTTCGGCCTGTCCGGTAAAGGCATCAAGGTTTTGAGGCCTGAGCGCCCGGTCTGCATCTTCGGGCCGCGGCTCGGGGCGAAGAGTGGGGTCAGGTTCGCTCATCCCTTCGGCGCCAATCGCTTCAGGGCTTCGCGGATCAAAACAGGCGTATCGGCCCCTTCATGTGCACCCGCCGCTTCGGCCACCGCCGCCGCCGCTTCGCCCGGGCCATAGCCAAGGTTCTGCAAGGCCGACAACGCCTCGGATTGACCCGAGGCTGTTGGAACAGGCGCCACAACCGGCTCGACCACAACAGCGTCGTCGCCGCTCGCCGCATCGGTCAAGCTTTCGCCCGGCATCGCCATCATGGCCGGGGCCTTGCCCTTCAATTCATTGACCACCCGCTGCGCAATCTTCGGCCCCACACCAGGGGCCGCCTTCACCGCCGCATGATCGCCAAGCGCAATCGCCCGGCCCACACCATCTGGCCCAAGCGTGCCAAGGATCGCCATAGACGCTTTGGCCCCAATCCCCTGCACACCCATCAACAACCGGTGCCACTCTTTCTCGGCCATGGTCGGGAAACCGAACAACTGCAACAAATCCTCGCGCACCAGCAAATCGGTGAAAAGCGATGTCGCCTCGCCAACACCGGGCAAAGACGCCAAGGTTCGGTCGCTGACATAGACGACGTATCCCACCCCGCCCACGTCCAGCAAAACGTGATCCGTGCCGCGATACCCTATGCGCCCTGACAATCGCCCGATCATACAACCACCCTTGCCCGCGTTTGCGACATATGGGCGTGACAAATGGCAACGGCTAACGCATCCGCGGCGTCTGGCCCGGCGATGTCGACCCCCGGCAATTGCATCCGCACCATGTGATCCACCTGTCGCTTGTCCGCATGACCGACACCAACCACCGCCTTCTTCACGGCGTTTGGCGCATATTCCCCAACCTCGATCCCGGCGCGCGCCGGAACCAGCATCGCGATCCCGCGTGCTTGGCCCAGCTTCAATGTTGCTGCGCCGTCCTTATTTACGAAAGTCTGTTCCACCGCAGCCTGATCGGGCGCATATTCCGCCCAAACCCCGCAAAGCTGATCGAACAAAGACACCAGTCGCGGCCCCAAAGCCCCGGTCTTGGTGCGGCAAATACCGTTGGCCACATGGCTGAGCCGTGATCCGGACACATCCACGATGCCCCATCCAAGGGCCCGAAGCCCAGGGTCCAACCCCATCACACGCATGTTTCCGACCTGCTCGTTTGCCGTTTTTTGACAAGTAGCACGAAACGCGAACATCTTCCAAGCCGTTTGACCGTTTCGCGCGGGACTGCATGGATTGCGCGCGCAGAAATTTCGGGTTTCCACCGTTTCGGTGGCCTTGAGCGATGCGCCGCCGCAACAGTCGAATAACCGGCGAAAAACTGGCGAAAATCAGCTGCATTTGACGTCCCCCAAACTGTTGCGATTACCGACCTCCTTTTGGTCGAAAAACGCCACCGGACAGTCCGTTTGCGACACTACCGTCACGGAAATTTCACAATTAAAGTAAGGATTTAGAAACAATTCAAAGCCATGCGAAAATTGCATGGCAGGCATGCGTTTCCGCCACTTGCGGGTGTGGATAACCCACTCTAAATGCGGCTCGGAACGGAACACAAAACTCAAGGAGACCAGCCATGGCCATCACCTTTACGCGTGCCGCAAACGCAACCGTCGCAGATCGTGCCCTTTTATCGTTGTCCGGGCTTGTCTCGGGCCTCATCCACTGGAACCAAACCCGTCGCACACGCGCCGCCCTGTCGCAGCTTTCGGCACATGAGCTGGAAGACATCGGCTTGTCGAAAGGCGACATCGACGCGATTGGCGGCTACCGCTGATCCAGGGTTTTCGCAGGCAGGATATCCTGTCTGCCGCAGATAGAGGGCCGATCCGATGGATCGGTCCTTTTTCGTTTCTGCGTGCCAGAATGTCGGGAACCGCGCAGCCGGTTTATGCGAAACCACAGCATACTGATCAGGACCGCAACCCCGTAGAACGAGCGCACCATGTCCTATGACCCACAGCCCACGGCCAGCCACTTCGTGAATGGCGCATATCTTGAAGACACGTCGGGCACATCCATTCCCGTGGTGTATCCCGCCACCGGGGTGTTGATTGCGACGGTGCATTCGGCGACCGATCAGGTCGTCGAGGCGGCGCTGAAGGCGGCCTTGCGTGCGCAAAAAGATTGGGCCGCCCTGACGGGCCGTGAACGGGGCCGCGTCTTGACCGACACCGCCCGGATCATGCGAGAGCGCAACCGGGCGCTGTCTGAACTGGAAACTCTGGACACCGGCAAACCGCTTCAGGAAACCCTTGTGGCCGATGCCACCAGTGCGGCGGACGCTTTGGAATACTTCGGCGGGCTTGCCGGGTCCCTGACCGGCGAACATGTGCAATTGGGCGACGATTGGGTCTATACCATCCGCGAGCCTTTGGGCGTTTGCGTTGGTCTGGGGGCGTGGAACTATCCGACCCAGATCGCCTGCTGGAAAGGCGCGCCCGCGCTGGCCTGCGGCAATGCGATGATCTTCAAGCCGTCGGAAACCACGCCGTTGTCCGCCCTGAAAGTGGCCGAGCTTCTGATCGAAGCCGGGGCCCCTCCGGGCATCTTTAACGTGGTGCAGGGCCTTGGTGATGTGGGCGCGAAACTGGTGACAGATCCTCGTGTCGCGAAAGTGTCGCTGACGGGTTCTGTGCCCACGGGCCGCAAGGTCTATGCCGCTGCTGCCGAAGGGATGAAGCATGTCACGATGGAGTTGGGCGGTAAGTCGCCCTTGTTGATCTTCGATGACGCCGATGTGGAAAACGCTGTGGGCGGCGCGATCTTGGGCAACTTTTATTCTTCCGGACAGGTCTGTTCCAACGGCACGCGGGTCTTTGTGCAAAACGGTATCAAGGAGGCTTTTCTGAAGCGTCTGATCGAACGCCTTGCCACTGCCAAGATCGGCGACCCGATGGACGAAACCACCAGCTTTGGCCCCATGGTCAGCGAAGATCAAATGAACATCGTGCTGGGCCATATCAAAAATGGCGTCGCCGAAGGCGCCAATTTGGTGACCGGTGGCAACCGGCTTGATCGTGAGGGGTTTTACCTTGAACCCACTGTTTTCGCTGACGTAACCGACGACATGAGCATCGCACAAAACGAAATCTTCGGCCCCGTCATGTCCGTCTTGGACTTCGATTCGGAAGAAGAAGCCATCGCCCGCGCCAACGCTACGCCCTTCGGACTGTCTGCCGGTGTCTTTACGCAAGATCTCTCCCGCGGCCACCGCGTCATTCGTGCCCTCGACGCCGGATCGTGCTTCATCAATTCCTACAACGACGCCCCGGTCGAAGCCCCCTTCGGGGGTCACAAGATGTCGGGCGTGGGTCGTGAAAACGCGCGCTATGCCATCGACCACTACAGCCAGCCCAAATCGGTCTATGTCCGCATGGGCGACGTCGAGGCGCCCTATTGAGCGAAGCAGATTATGTGATCGTTGGCGCGGGCAGCGCCGGGTGCGCCATGGCCTATCGACTGGCCGAGGCCGGACGATCTGTCATCGTGATCGAACATGGTGGCAGCGATTGGGGACCTTTCATCAACATGCCGGGTGCGCTGTCCTACCCGATGAACATGAAGCGGTACGACTGGGGGTTTCAGACCGAACCCGAACCACACTTGGGCGGTCGCCGCATGGCCTGTCCGCGCGGCAAGGTGATTGGCGGGTCCAGTTCGATCAACGGCATGGTCTATGTACGCGGCCACGCCAAGGACTTTGACCATTGGCGTGATGAAGGGGCCGACGGTTGGAGCTTTGCGGACGTCCTGCCCTATTTCCGGCGCATGGAGGATTGGCACGCAGGCGGACACGGCGGTGATCCGGGTTGGCGCGGTCAAGGCGGGCCGCTTCATGTGACACGCGGCACCCGCACCAATCCATTGGTACGCGCCTTTGTCGAAGCCGGGCGCGAGGCCGGGTATCCGGTGACGGGCGATTACAACGGTCAACAGCAAGAGGGTTTTGGCCCATTTGAGATGACCGTCTGGAAGGGCGAGCGTTGGTCTGCCGCCAAAGCCTATCTGACGCCTGCGCTTCAAACCGGGAACTGCACAGTGATCCACGGTCACGCCGACCGCGTGGTGATCGAAGAGGGCCGCGCCACCGGCGTCGAGATCACGCGCGGCGGTGTGTCAGAAGTGGTCCACGCCCGCGCCGAGGTGATCGTCGCCGCTTCGTCGATCAACTCGCCGAAGCTGTTGATGTTGTCCGGCGTTGGTCCTGCCGCCCATCTGGCGGATCACGGGATTGACGTGATTGCCGACCGGGCGGGCGTGGGGCAGAACCTGCAAGACCATCTAGAGCTATATGTTCAGGCAGCAGCGTCCCAACCTGTCAGCTTGTTTAAGTATTGGAACTTGCTGGGAAAAGCCTATGTCGGCGCACGCTGGATTTTGAACCGGTCGGGACCCGGTGCCTCGAACCAGTTTGAAAGCACCGGCTTTATCCGTTCGCAGCCCGGCGTAGATTATCCCGACATTCAGTTCCACTTCCTGCCGATTGCTGTGCGCTATGACGGACAAGCCGTTGCGGAAGGCCA
Organism: uncultured Rhodobacterales bacterium; assembly: GCA_964632495.1. Taxonomy (GTDB): domain Bacteria; phylum Pseudomonadota; class Alphaproteobacteria; order Rhodobacterales; family Rhodobacteraceae; genus CALKXV01. The sequence goes on along the minus strand of CAZWDS010000039.1, from coordinate 23,200 downwards.
CGGTTTTCAGGCCCATGTCGGGCCGATGCGGTCCGCATCACGCGGTCATGTCACCTTGCGGTCGTCCGATCCCAAAGATCCGCCGCGTATTCTGTTCAACTATATGAGCGACGAGAGCGACTGGGTCGACTTCCGTCGATGTATCCGCCTGACGCGCGAGATCCTGCGGCAGCCTGCCTTTGCGCCCTACTACGAACGCGAGCTTGTCCCGGGTGCCGATGTACAATCTGACGACGCTTTGGATGATGCGATCCGCGAACATGTGGAAAGCGCCTATCACCCTTGCGGCACGGCCAAGATGGGACGGCGCGATGATCCGATGGCGGTTGTTGATCCGGACGCACGGGTGATTGGCGTGGACGGTTTGCGCTTGGCCGACAGTTCGATCTTTCCGCGCATCACCAACGGCAATCTGAATGCGCCGTCGATTTTGGTGGGTGAAAAAGTCTCGGATGCGATATTGGGCCGCCCTGCCCTGTCGCCGGACAATCGCGCGCCTTGGATGCATCCCGATTGGCAGACGGCGCAGCGTTAGGCGCTGTAATCTGGGTGGGCATCCGCGAAGGCTGGCAGCGCATCACAGGCGGCGCGGATGGAACGGATGCGGGGCATGTCGTCCAAAGATGCCCCCCACCGATCCGCATTATAAAGCTGTGGAATCAAGCAGATATCGGCAAGGCCCGGCGTGTCGCCCGTGGAAAACCGGGGCGTGCCAAACTTGGCCAGCATCCCTTCAAACGCGGTCAATCCTTTGCCGATGAAATGACGCATCCAGTCGGTGCGTTCGGGTTCTTTGCCGCCTGTCGCGAAGGCGGCGACCGAGACATTGCAGATCGGGTGGATGTCGATGGCGATGGCCATGGCCAGCGCTTTCGCCTTGGCGCGTGCGACCGGTTTGGACGGCAACAATCCCATCTCGCGCGTCGCATCCAGATAGTCGACGATGGCCAAGGATTGGGTCAGACGATGGCCGTCGATTTCAAGCACAGGCACAAAACCTTGCGGGTTCAGCGCCAGATGTTCGGGCGCGCTTTGGGCGCCTGCCAGCAAATCCACCTGAACCGCGCGATAGGCCAGCCCGGCCAGATTGAGCGCGATCCGCACCCGGTAACTGGCCGAGCTTTTAGGATAATCGTAAAGAACGATCTCGCTCATTTGGCGGCCTCCAACGCGGCAATCAAAGTGTCATGGTCGCCGATTTGGTTTGCAAGCAACAGGACCAACCGCGCGTTATAGGCCTGACTTTCCGCGTCGCTAAGCCCGTCATGCGCCTTTAACAGAGCTTCGTAAAATCCATCCGGGTCGGGAATGTTCGGGTCCAGTTGCAAGGTCATGCGGCGGCCTTTCCAATTGCCAGCGCCACGGCGTGTTCAACCGCTTCGGCTGAGAAGTCCGGCCAACGGGCGACGATGTGTTGGTCCGGGCGGATCAGATAGACCGCTACTTCGGCTTCGCCCAGATAGCGGCTTTTCAATTCCGGTGAGAGGTCGGTCAAAGTGATGCCGGTCACGGGCAAGCCTGCCATCGTCCCCTGTTCCGGGACATCGCAGTTCAGGCCCAGCAAGGTGAAAGTGCCGCCGAGATCATTCAGCAGAAATCCATCACCAACGGGCGCATCGGGCGCAGGCACGCCGGGTCGTGTTCGGGTGGGGCCCTTCAGCGCATCATTGCTGAAGCCCGAAAATCCGTCATAGGCGCACGGCACGCTAAGGCGGCCGGAATTGACCAAAGGGCGCGCGAAAGGATAGCGCGCGGCCAAAGAGAGAACCGCGTTTCGAAATACCTTGGAGTTCGTGCTTTTGGGCGTCATGAAATCGGTGGAACGCGTTGAATTCAGGATATTTTCATCCGCCGCATGGACACGTTCGCGATCGTAGCCATCCATGATCGACGCATCTGCCGCGCCCTTCAAAACCAAGTCCAGCCGCCACGCCAAATTCTCGGCATCCTGCACGCCCGAGTTCGCACCGCGTGCCCCAAAGGGCGACACTTGATGTGCGCTGTCACCTGCGAAGACCACGCGCCCGTGGCGGAATTTCTCCATCCGGCGGCATTGGAACGTGTAGATCGAACACCAGTCCAAATCGTAGTCGACATCGGGCCCCAGCATCGCATCCACGCGCGCGCGGATGTTGTCTTCGCGCAGTTCCTTGTCGCGATCAATGTCCCAGCCCAGTTGGAAATCAATGCGCCAGATGTCGTCGGGCTGTTTGTGCAACAAGGCCGAGGCGCCGGATTTGAACCAGGGTTCGAACCAGAACCAACGCTCGGTCGGGAAATCGGCGGTCATTTTCACGTCTGCGATCAGGAAGTTGTCTTCGAAGACCCGCCCGTCAAAGCCCAACCCCAACATGCCGCGCACCGGAGAACGCGCCCCGTCGCAGGCGATCAGCCAGTCGGCTTCGATCTGATAGGGGCCATCGGGTGTCATCACGTCCAATGTTGCACCGTCTTCATCGTGGTGAACGGCATCAACGCGGTTCTTGCCGCGGAGTTCGATTTCTGCGCCGTCCTGAACGGCGCGTTCAATCGCTTCGGCCAGAAACTTTTCGAAATGGATTTGCGAAAGGTTGATGAAAGCCGGAAAGCGGTGACCGGCTTCGGGCAAAAGATCGAAGGAATAAATTTCGTCACGGTCGTGAAAGACCCGGCCCTTTTGCCAGACGATACCTTTGTCCAACATCTGACGACCAGCCCCAAGCCGGTCGGCGATCTCAAGCGTGCGTTTGGCAAAACAAATCGCGCGACTGCCCTGCCCGACTCCGTCGTGATCATCCAGCACAACAACCTTCTGACCCTTCAGCCCCAGATCAAGCGCTAAGGCCAATCCTATCGGACCACCGCCGATGATCACCACCGGATGGCGGACGGGACAGTCTGCATCCTGATCGGAAACGCGGGCATAGGGATAAAGCTGGAAGGCAATCGGATAGCGATCTTGCCAAGTCACCAGACATCGCCCTTGGCTATCGCGATGTCGCGCGTGCGACTGGCGACAATGGTGTTCATACCCGTTAGAACGAGCGGCCTCATCCCTGCAACGCCTCCCACATCTTGATGTCGCGTTCGGCGGTCCAGATGCGCGGCGTGTCAATGTCCAAGGCTTCATCGTAGGCGCGTGCCACGTTGAACGGCAGACAGTGTTCATAGATCGCGTAGTCGCTAAACTTTGGATCGCACGACGCACGCACGGCATCCCAGGCTTCTTTCAAGGTGCCACCACGCAAAGCAACACGCGCCGCCGGACTGTAGGTTGAGCGCACAAAATCCGCCGTCGAATCCAAAGCCGCATTCACCATATCGCGACCGAGCAAAGCCCCGCCCCGGCCCGGCGCGATGGCGTCAAGGTCAAACCGGCGCACCGCTTCCAAAGTGCCCGGCCAATCGTGAAAATGACCGTCCCCGCAATAGCAGGCAGATTTGTATTCCACGATGTCACCCGTGAACATGACGTTCTGATCCGGCACATAGATGACCGCGTCACCCGCCGTATGGGCGCGGCCCAACTGCATGATGTCAACGCGACGCTTGCCCAAATAGACACTCATCCGTCCGTTGAAGGTGGTTGTAGGATAGGTCAGGCCCGGAATGCTTTCGTGGCCTTCGAACAAACGGGGGAAGCGCTGGAATTCGCTGTCCCAATCTTCTTGCCCGCGTTCGGCCACCATGGCCCGCGCTTTTTCCGACATGATGACCTGAGAGGCACCGTACGCCGACGCCCCCAAAACCCGCACAGCATGATAATGCGTCATCACCAGATGGGTGATCGGTTTGTCGGTGACCTCGCGCACTTTTTCGATCACCTTGTGCGCCAGACGCGGCGTTGCCTGTGCCTCGACGATCATCACGCTATCGTCGCCAATGATCACGCCCGAGTTCGGATCCCCCTCGGCCGTAAACGCCCAAAGACCTTCACCGATTTCATCAAAGGTGATTTTCTTTTCGCTCATGTCCCCTTGGGACGCGAATGCTTTTGCCATCTTATTGGTCTTTCTAGTTTTCTTCGGACATGATCTCGATGATCTCGGCTTGTTTTGCCGCCATGGCCTGCATGATCTGAGGCGTCAACTCGCCCATCACACGCTGGAACATCGGCTGTGTCTTGACCAACACCTGCGCGCCAATCTCGGTTGAATGAAAGTCGATCATGGCTTGGATTTCTTCTTCCGTGAAAACCTCGGCAATCGCTTCGGTCTGCAGGGATTCCATTGTCGGCTTCAATCCCATCAGAACGCCCGACATGATCTCGCCGACCCGCAGAGCCTTGTCATCGCTGATCGGAACGCCGGGCGGAAGCGACGCGCGGAACTGCGCGGCGGATGCTTCTGGCGAAAACATCGCCTCCATCATTTCTTGAACTGCTGGCAGGGCATTATAGGTTTCGGCCAGTTCCAAACGCGATTGCGTCCAGCCCGCCGTTGCCAAAAAGATTGCGGCACAGGTGGCCGCCGCGCGCGTGATCAACTTCATGTCGCTTCTCCGGTATAATTTTCATGGGCGGGTAATACTTGACCCGTGCAATCGCCGAAACCGATGTTGAAACCGTCTCCACGCGCTGTGCCTTTCAGGGTCAGTCGGTCTTTGTCTTCAATAAAGTTGCGGCTACCACCTTGTTTCAGGTCCAGCGGTTCTTTCCCGCCCCAGGACAATTCCAAAAGCGAACCGCGGTTTTCGCGCTTCGGTCCCGAGATCGTACCCGAGCCCAAAAGATCGCCAACCCGCATCGGGCAACCGGACGTCGAATGATGAGCCAGTTGCTGCGCCGCCGAGTAGTACATTTCGCGGTAATTGGTCCGCGAGATGGTTTCTTCGCTGCCACCGTCGGGCTGCAGGGTCACTTCAAGATCAATGTCATATAGCATAGGCCCGGTGTCTTGCAGATGCGGCAGCAAAGGCACTTCGCGCTCGGGTGTTGGCACGCGAAAACTCTCAAGCGCGGTCTTGGTCACCACCCATGGGCTGATCGACGTCGCCGTCGCTTTGGCCTGAAACGGTCCTAAAGGCTGATATTCCCAAGCCTGAATATCGCGGGCGGACCAATCGTTTAGCAGGACATATCCAAAGATCATCTCGTCGGCGCGATCCACGCTGACCGGTCCATCTGACGACTGACCCACAACGGCCCCCATCTCTAACTCGATGTCAAACCGACGCGACGGCGCAAAGATCGGCGCGTCAAAATCTGGTCCTTTCAGTTGGCCCCAAGGACGGCGCACATCCGTGCCAGACACCACGACAGAGGACGCACGTCCATTGTATCCAATGGGAATATGCAGCCAGTTCGGCGGAAGCGCGTTTTCAGCCCCGCGAAACATCGTGCCGACGTTGGTGGCATGATGTCGACCGGCATAGAAATCCGTGTACTCCGTCACTTGAAACGGCAGCTTCATTGTGACCAAAGCCTGCGGCAGCAAAAGCGACTGCATCTGCGCCTCGGCCGCCGAGCCTTCGGACAAAAGACCGGTCAGCGTGTTGCGCACGCGCTGCCATGCCCCGGGACCTTCCGCCATGAAACTGTTCAACGCCCCTTGGCGAAATCCGGCGGCTTTGACCATGCTGCGGCCTTCCATTCCGCCCAGATCCAGCACCATATCGCCAATGGCCACACCTGCGCGCGCGCCGCGTCCATCATCAAACACACCAAAGGGCAGATTGTTCAGCGGAAACGCCCCTTCCGGATCGTTCGCACTTTCCACCCAACTTTTCATTAAAGGCACCAGCGGTCCTCCTTCATCTCTTTAAAAATACGCAAAAAAGCGACCCTGCAATCACACAGC
>CAZWDS010000039.1:0-17323 GCA_964632495.1 uncultured Rhodobacterales bacterium | reverse complement strand
TGCATCGGAGCCTCCTTTGCCGCGAACTTGGTCAAGTGTTGCGGAAACCGGGTTTCGAACATGAATGACATCGTATGGTCCAGCTTATCTGGTCCCAAGTTGGAATTCGAGGCCCTCTCGAAGGCGTCTCGATCCGGCCCGTGAGGCAACATCATATTGTGCAACGACATCCCCCCCGGCACGAACCCCTCGGGTTTGGCATCGTACTGGCCGTAAATGTTGCCCATCATCTCGGACATGACGTTCTTGTGGTACCACGGCGGGCGAAACGTATCCTCGGCCACCAGCCAGCGTTCGCGGAACAAAACGAAATCAATATTCGCAGTTCCGGGCACGCCGGATGGCGCGGTCAGCACCGTGAAAATCGAAGGATCAGGATGATCGAACAGGATTGCACCGACCGGGCAATAGGACTTCATATCGTATTTGCAGGGCGCGTAATTCCCATGCCATGCCACGATATCGAGGGGCGATTGCCCGATTTCGGTCTCGTGGAATTGTCCGCACCATTTGATGACAACACGGCTTGGCACTTCGCGATCCTCAAAGGCCGCCACAGGCGTTTTAAAGTCTCGCGGGTTGGCCAGACAGTTCGCCCCGATGGGGCCGCGATCCGGCAGGGCAAAAGTTTGCCCGTAGTTCTCGCAGACAAAACCACGCGCCGGACCCTCCAGCACCTCGACCCGGTAAACCAGCCCGCGGGGCAAAATCGCGATCTCTTGCGGTTCAACATCCATCACGCCCAATTCGGTGGCAAACCGCAGCCGTCCTTGTTGCGGCACCACTAAAAGTTCGCTGTCGGCGGAATAGAAATATTCGTCCTCCATCGACGCCGTTACCAGATAGACATGGGCTGCCATCCCGGTCTGCGTGTTCACATCGCCCGCCGTCGTCATCGTGCGCATTCCGGTCAGCCACGTCAGATCAACTGCCTCGGTCGTCACGGGATCCCAACGATATTGCCCCAGCGAGGTCACATCCGGGTCTACGTGCGGCGCACTTTTCCAATAGGGCACCTCGATTTTCGAAAATCGCGCCACATGCAACACCGAAGGCCGGATGCGATAGCACCAAGTCCGCTCTGGCCCCGGCGCGGTAAACGCTGTTCCGGAAAGCTGTTCAGCATAAAGACCATAGTTCGCCTTTTGCGGCGAGTTCATGCCTTGGGGCAAGGCACCCGGCAAAGCCTCGGTTTCAAAATCATTGCCGAAGCCCGGCATATATCCGGGCACGGTGCCCACGGGCGTTTCGGCTTGCTGCAAACCATGCGGTCTTGATGCGTCATCCATTTTGCCGCTCCTCCTTGCCCTTCTGGATATTAGTCGTAAATGTAACTAACAACCCCCGAGGATGCCATGCCCAAGCCCAACACCTTCGAACCTCTGGACTTTTTGCCTTATCTTTTGAACCGTGCCGCCGATGCGCTTAGCCTTGAGTTTCAACAAACCTACAAATTCAAATACGGCATGCTGCGGACCGAATGGCGCGTGTTGTTTCACTTAGGGTGTTACGGGGACATGACAGCAAAGGACATTTGCGATCGCGCGGGCCTGCATAAAACCAAGGTCAGCCGCGCGGTGCGGGCTTTGGCGACGAAACGCTATCTGACCCGGGAAGCGCTTGAACAAGATCGCCGCCATGCCGTTTTGCGCCTGACCGCAAGTGGAGCCTTCGTCTTTGCCGATCTGTCTGACGCGGCGCAATCGTTCGATGCCCGCGTACGCGAAAGCATGACGCCGGAAGAGGCCGAGATGTTGCACCGCTGCCTAATCCGCATGTCAGGACTGACATCCACCCCATCATAAATAGTGCCTGAAACGAAAAACGGCGCGCCTTCTTGGGCGCGCCGTTCCAATTCTTTAAAGTAGCGAAGGGCTTACTCTTCTGAGCCTTCGGAGGCGTCTTCCGAAGCCTCTTCTTCGCCTTCTGCGACGTCGCCTTCTTCTGCACCGTCTTCTTCTTCATCATCCGCAGCGCTGCTCAACGCAGACGGCGACGAGATATTCGCAATCACGAAGTCGCGGTCGATGGTCGGCTTAGCGCCCGCAGGCAGATCGACGTTGGCAATCGTGATCGTGTCACCGATCTCAAGACCCGCAACCGAGATTGTGATGCTCTCGGGAATATCGCCGGCGGTCACGATCAGTTCGACTTCGGGACGCACCATGGTCAAAAGACCACCTTCGCGCAGGCCCGGACAATCGTCTTCGCCTTCGACTTCAACTGGAATGAACAAGTTGATCTTGGTTGTCCGCTTCAGCCGCAGGAAATCCACGTGGGTCGGCAAATCTTTGACGACGTCACGCTGAACATTCCGGCAAATAATCCGAACGTCTTCTTCACCCTCAACCTTGAGGTTATAAAGCGTCGACAGGAAGCGCCCGTCTTTCAGCTTTTTAAACAGCACGTTGTAGGGAAGGTTGATTGCAAGCGGATCAGCGCCGCCGCCATATACGATGCCAGGTACTTGCCCGTTTCTACGAGCTTGACGAGCGGCCCCCTTGCCTGTCCCCGTCCGTACCTCGGCGTGAAGATCAGGGATCTCACCAGCCATGGTATTACTCCAAATTTTAAATGTGGGGGCAGCCTCCAAGGGTGTCCACCCGCCGTGAAGGGGCGCGTATAGCGAGGAAAACTGGGGTTGGGAAGGCCTTATTTAACGATGGTGCAAATCTCCTTGCCAGACCCTTCGCTTTAATTTAACAAATATGTTATGGAACAATCCGGTTATCAAATGGACACAAGCGATCTGGACGCCGTTTTCGCCGCCCTCGCCGACCCAACACGGCGGGCTATTTTGCAGCGTCTCAGTACCGGCGCGGCCACCGTTCAGGACATCGCGCAGCCCTTTGAAATCAGCCAACCCGCGATCTCGCGCCATCTGAAGGTTTTGGAGAACGCGGGCCTTGTGACCCGCGCGATTGATCGTCAGACCCGGCCAGCGACATTGACGGCACGCCCGATGAAAGATGCGGTTGCGTGGCTGACGGAATTTCGCGACCACTGGGATAGTCGTCTGAATCAACTTGAAAATCTCTTGACCGAATTACAAACTAAGGACAGCAAATGAACACCCCTCAATTCATTATGACCCGACACTTCGATGCGCCCAAGGAACTGGTTTGGCGCACGTGGACGGACGCTGACCTGGTTGCGCGTTGGTATGGCCCCGGGGTTGAAACGGTGATCCACGAATTCAATCCTACCCCCGGCGGGCTTTGGCTGAATGAAATGCGTATGGACGCCAATTCAATGAACCAAAGGATGGAGTTCACCGAGGTGTCGCCAACAGATCGGCTGGTGATGAAGATGTCTAACGCGGATGCCGACTGGAACGTCATCCCCAGCCCCATGATGGAAAACTGGCCGCGCGTTTTGCTGACCACAATCGATCTGGAAGACACCGGAGACGGCACCGACCTGACCCTGACCTGGGAACCGTTCGAGGCGACAGACGCCGAACTGGCCCTGTTCGCTGATGCCATTCCGAACCTGGAAAACGGTTGGGGCGCGGGCATGGACGTGATCGCCGAGATTTTGGCCGAGTTCTAGAGGGTGTTTCTGTCTATCGCCATTATGCGCAAGTCAGAGGCTGCAGAAGGGCGCGGCCCCTACCCCAGAGGATCGAAAAAGGCGTAGTTCGCCTCGACCGTGCCATAGGCGCAGTTCGCTTCCAGCAAGGTTTCGTGCACCTCCTCCGCAGTCATGCCCGCCAGCTCGTTCATATCGACATAGTGCGCCGACACAGTGTCTAGGACGGGACCGTTCGGATCGGAAAGATCCCAAAGCAGATAACCACACACAAGATTGCGATTGCCGTCCCAAGTGCCCATGAAATCGACTGATCCCAGAAACCTGTCCGTCGGATACCAGTTGATACGATAGCCCGTCAGATGGCTAAGCGGACCATGCATTGTGAGAGGATGGTCCGCGTCAAGCTCGACACTGGCGTTGCTGGCCAAGCTTGGCATCCGAAAAACAGGTCGTTTGACTTTAGGTCCTTTTTTGCTGGCGTGCAGGCCATCAAAGTAGGCGGCGGTTGCTGTCACCAAGGCTTCGGTCTCGGCCGGAAATTCCAGCGAAGCCGCCTTGCCACCATTTGCAACAGCCGTTTGCGCGGTGAAAGCCACAAGCACAGCCACCGCGGCAGACGCTAAAAAAGGCGAACTTGTAAACATGTGAAAACGATAGCACCCCAAATTGGATTGCGGCAAGAACGTGGCGAAAAACCGGCCAAAAACCGGGGATTCGCGCTATTTTTGTCCCTATTTGGCGGACAAAGGTCAATAAAACGCGAATTGTTTACGTTTTACCTGTTTCGATCAGGCGTAGCGGCCTGAGAAATCTTCGGGCACCAGTAAGATACTGCGATCCACCTCATTGATATCGCGATGTCCGCACAGCGCCATCGAGGTGTCCAGCTCTTTGCCGATCACATCCAGCGCCGTCGTCACGCCCTTTTCGCCCATAGCGCCCAATCCATAGACAAACGACCGCCCCAACATGACGCCCTTCGCGCCCAAAGCCACCGCTTTCAAAACGTCCTGACCCGACCGCACGCCGCTGTCCAGCCACACTTCGACGCGGTCGCCGACGGCTTGCACAATGGGTTCCAACATGCGGATCGACGACAAGGCGCCGTCCAACTGCCGCCCGCCGTGGTTTGACACGACAATGGCATCTGCCCCCACTTCGGCCGCTTTCACAGCATCTTCGACATCCAGAATACCCTTCAGGATCACCTTGCCGCCCCACATGTCCATCAGCTGTTTGATCCGGTCCCAGTCCAGCGAATGATCGAATGCCTCAGCCGTCCAGGACGACAAGGAAGACGGATCAGACACGCCCTCGGCATGCCCCACGATATTGCCAAAGAACCGGCGTTTCGTGCCCAGCATCTCAAGCCCCCAAGTGACCTTCGTCATCATGTTGGCCACCGACTTGACCGTCAGTTTGGGTGGGGCCGACAGACCGTTCTTCAGGTCCTTATGGCGTTGGCCCAACATTTGAAGATCAACCGTAATCACAAGAGCCGAGCATTCGGCATCCTTGGCCCGCTGCATCAGCCGCGCCATGAAGTCGTTGTCTTTCAGGGTGTAGACTTGAAACCAAAACGGCTTGGTTGTGTTTTCTGCCACATCCTCGATCGAACAGATCGACATCGTCGACAGCGTAAACGGCACACCCGCTTTTTCCGCCGCCCGCGCCGCCTTGATCTCGCCGTCCGCGCTTTGCATGCCCAACAACCCAACAGGCGCCAAAGCCGTCGGCATCGCCACGTCCTGACCCACCATCTGTGTGGCCAGCGAGCGATTGGTCATATCCACTGCAATGCGCTGACGCAGACGAATGTCATTGAAATCGCTTACGTTTTCGCGAAACGTCTGCTCGCTCCACGATCCGCTTTCCGTGTAATCGTAAAACATTTTCGGCACACGGCGGCGATAAATACGGTGCAGATCGGCGATTTCGGTGATGACGGGCATGATGGTCTCATTTTCGGCATGTGGTCAGATCTATGTACCAATTGAGCCATGCCTCGCCAAGCGATGTTTGATTTTCGAAAAAAATTCCAAGGATTGACCTTTGGTCTGCGTCAAACCCAAGTGATGCGTATGACAACCTCGGACGAAGCTCTGGCGAAAGCTGCGGCAGATGGCGACGAAAAAGCCTTCGCAGCCCTGATCACCCGGCACTATGACCGGGTGTTTCGGCTGGCGTTTCGCCTGACCGGCGCGCGTGCCGACGCCGAAGACCTGACACAAGACATCTGCACCGATCTGCCCAGCAAGATCGTCCTTTTCCGGGGGGACGCGCGGTTCACGACATGGCTTTATCGCATCGTGGTGAATGCGTCCCACGACCGCCGCCGCCGCCGCGCCAGCCACACGAAGGCCGCCGAAGGTTGGGGGGATTGGGAAATCGCACGCCGCGCCGAGGCGGATGAGACGAAAGACGCACTGGATTGGCTGACCACCGCCATGACCGCCCTACCGCAAGACTTGCGCGACACGCTGGCGTTGGTTCTTGACGATATGACCCACGCCCAGACCGCCGAGATTCTGGGTGTAAGCGAGGGCACGATCAGCTGGCGGATATCCGAGGCGAAGAAACGCCTCAAAGAGTTGAAGGAGCAGTTCGCATGACGGACGAGCTTGATGACCTGAAAGCGGCCATGGACGTCGCGACGCCCGAGCCAGATGCCGCACGGAAACGTGAGACATTGGCGCAAGCGCAAATAAATTTCGCCCGCCGCCAAGGATCGCAGCTTACGGCGCGTCAGACCATTCAGACAGGCCCGATAGGCCACATCTTGAATGGAGCGAAAACAATGCTGACAACTCTCACCTCCCGCGCCGGCCTCACTACAACCACCGCTTTGGTTGCCGTCGGGCTTTTCGTTGTGCTGCCAAACATTGGCGATATGCGCCTGCCGGATGGCGGGTTTGCTCAGGCGCCTGAAACGGTCACGCCAAGCGAGGCACGCACGCAAACTGCAAGCGGCACAGCCAATCTTGGTGAAACCGCGAACGATGCGCTGGCGGACGCTGAGCGGTTCAATGGTGCTGACCCGTTGGATGGCGAGATCATGGCGGAAGAACCGATTATGGAAATGCCGGACACGGATGTCGCACAGGCGGCCCCCGTAACCACGGCCAAGGCAAACCAGTCGTTCGCAGCGCAAGGCCAATCGGCCACACGACTGCGCCGCGAAGGCGTGGCACCAATTGTAAGCGGCGAATTACGCGCCGATGACTTGCTTGTCGAAGCCCCCGTTGCCTTTTCCGAAGACGACACCGAAGCCTTCGCCAACGCCCCTGAAAGCCCTTTGAAGGTTACAACTGAAGACCCGGTTTCAACCTTCTCAATCGACGTCGACACCGCGTCCTATGCCGTCGTCCGCTCGTCCTTGATGAACGGTGTCCTTCCGCCCAAGGGCGCGGTCCGGGTCGAAGAAATGATCAACTACTTCCCCTACGCCTATCCCACGCCTGAAGGCCAACATCCGTTCCAACCCACAATCACTGTGACGCCCACGCCTTGGAATGCGGGCACCCAACTGGTTCACATCGGCATTCAAGGCGAACTGCCCCCAGTGGCCGACCGCCCGCCCCTGAACCTTGTCTTCCTGATCGACACGTCAGGTTCGATGCAGGACGCCAACAAGCTGCCGCTGTTGAAGCAATCCTTCCGCCTGATGCTGTCGGAACTGCGCCCAGAAGACGAAGTGTCCATCGTGACCTATGCGGGCAGCGCAGGTCAGGTGCTTGAGCCCACACCCGCCGCCGAACGATCCACCATCCTGGCCGCCCTCGACCGGCTTGAAGCAGGCGGCTCCACCGCTGGCCAGGCCGGGTTGCAACAGGCTTATCAGGTCGCCGAAAGCATGACCGAAGACGGCGAAGTTACCCGGGTGATCCTTGCCACGGACGGCGATTTCAACGTCGGCCTTTCGGACCCGGAGGCGCTGAAAGACTATATCGCCGAAAAGCGCGACAGCGGCACCTACCTGTCCGTGTTGGGCTTTGGACGCGACAACCTCGATGACGCGACGATGCAGGCTCTGGCGCAGAACGGCAACGGGCAGGCCTCTTACATCGACACACTATCCGAGGCGCAAAAAGTGTTGGTTGACCAGTTGACCGGAGCGCTCTTCCCCATTGCAAACGACGTGAAAATCCAGGTCGAATTCAACCCGGCCCAAATCGCCGAGTACCGTCTGATCGGATACGAAACCCGCGCCCTTGCGCGTGAAGATTTCGCCAATGACCGCGTGGATGCTGGCGACATCGGCGCGGGTCACCGGGTCACAGCGCTCTACGAGGTGACGCCTGTTGGATCGGACGCGGTGCTGAATGGCCCCCTGCGGTACGGCGACACGGAAGCAACGGCGGCCGATCCGTCAGGCGAACTGGGCTTCTTCAAACTCCGCTACAAAAATCCCGGTGACACCACCAGCACGCTGATCGAAACCCCGATCCGGCCAACGGGGATCACACCCACCGACGACATCCGCTTTTCCGTCGCAATGGCAGGCTTTGGCGAACTTCTGCGCGGTGGCACGTTCCTTAACGGATGGGCGTGGGATCAGGCCATCACCCTTGCTCAATCTTCGAAAGGCGAAGACCCCTTCGGCTATCGTGCGGAAGCCATCACGCTGATGCGGCTCGCTGAAAGTCTGTCGCAATAACCGGGGCTTCATCTCTTTACAAATACGCAAAAGAAAGGGGCCGCGCACATCGTGCGCGGCCCCTGTCGCGACGGGTGAAACCCGGCGCAAACATATATTGAAACGGGGGCGGCCTAAGGCGCGCGACGGCGCTCCATGGCCTCGACCTCAGCCTCCCAATCAACAACGGAACGGCCCTCGTCCAAATACGCAGCCATCAACTCGGCTTGGCTCAGCGGGATTAATCCCCCAACTGGCGGATCCCGATCCAGATTGGTCGGAAAAGCATACCCCTCTGCCGAAGCAGCAATCACGTTGGCCACCGCACGCGCCTCAAAATCACCGGTCGTCAAAACGGGATACAACGCCTTCGTCATCGCCGAACGGTTTACAGATTCAATCGATCGCCCAAAGGCCGACCCGATCTGCAAAAGGTTCGCCAATCGCAAAATATCCGTCGAGGTGTTGGTCCCGGCACCGTGCATCACAGCCGGGTTGAAGAACAACAGATCGCCTTTCTCCAAAGGCAACTGCACGTGATGAGCGGCAAAATACGCCTGATACTCGGGCCGGTTATAGGCCACATAGCCTTCGAGGAACCGTTGCGAATAGGGCAGCAACATCGTCGGCCCGCTGGCCAAAGGCATGTCACAATGGGCAATCGCACCTTGCAGGGTCAGCTTTGGTGAAAACCCATGGGCCTGCACCGGATAGGTCGCCAATTGGTCCGCATTCATGAACCCCAAATGGTAATCGCGATGCGCCGTCTGCGCCGCCCCGCCCGGGTTGACCCGGTTCACCTGCGCCGTCAGTTGATAGCCGCGTCCCAACCAAGCGCGCGCCGCCAGGGCGACGGCATCGGTGGCATAATATTCGGCAAAGTTCCGAGCATCCGCCAAACAGTGCTTTTCCGCCCCATTCCACACCCGGTCATTGGCCCCCGGCTTGGCAAAGTGATCGCCCCCGCCCGACCCTTCGTCCCGCTCGGCTTCAATGATGCCAGCAAAAATGTCTGACGCGCGATCCACAACCGACAGATCAGCCATGCCACCGCGAATAACAATGATGCCCGGCCCAGTGTCAAAAACGGTATTCCACTCTGACAACAGGTCCATAGAAGCGCCCGCTTCCCTGCGCACCCGCGCACCATCATAAACCGGCACGTTGCCCGCAATCTCATCGGCAAAAGGCCAATCCAAAAGGCGCGTCTCAATCTCGACCTTGGCGCGAAAGTCCTCGAAATCCCCCGCCGATCCGTCAAGCCACACCGACTGGCGGCGCTTGGATGTCAAACTTTGTGTGTCCATAGAACCTTCCCTCACGTGTCCACAGCCTAGTACCAATGTTTCGCACTGTCGCCGTGAAATTACTTCAAAAGCACGCCCCGAATCTATGCGGAACCGCTTTCCCATGAAAGAAATCACTTTTCAGACCGGCGTCAGCCGCGCCGGTGGATCGCGCTTTGAAAATATGGGCGGCGCAGGCACAATGCATCAATCCCACTTTTGCGTCCCAATTTGCCGTGATAGCGATCCCCCATGTGGGAGATCTTTCTGAAAACCCTGCCCTTCTTTGCGTTGATCGGTCTGGGATACTGGGCCGGGCGTACGCGCTTTTTCACCGAAGAAGCCACCGCCTATCTGACAAAGTTCGTGTTCTACTTCGCCCTTTCGGCCATGATCTTTCGTTTTGCGGCAACGCTGGAACTGGCGGATGTTCTGGACTGGACCTTCGTCAAAGCCTATCTCGCCGCAACGCTGACCGTCTATCTTCTGGCCACCGCTGTCGCCATGTACCGCAAACTGCCCGTCGCCGAAGCCGCCATCGAAGCCCAATGCGCGGTGATCGGCAATATTGGCTTTCTTGGCATCCCGATGCTTGCGCTTCTGATGGGCCCCGCTGCTGTTGCGCCCATCATCATGATGCTGGCCGTGGACCTGATCGTCTTTTCCAGCCTGATCGTTATTCTGATCACGGGCTCGCGTGGCGGCGGCCTGTCGCCAAAAATCTTCGTCACGGTTCTGCTAGGCCTCGTCAAAAATCCGATGATCGTTTCGATCACCCTTGGCTTGCTGTGGTCGTCTGCCTCGCTTCCCATGCCCGCGCCGGTTGACGAATTCCTCATCATGCTAGGTGCTGCGGCTACACCCGGAGCGCTCTTCGCCATCGGCGCTTCGCTCGCCTCGAAATCTGCCGAGAAACTCTCGGTCGCGCTTTGGCTCTCGGTGCTGAAACTTTTCGTACACCCCGCCGCCGTCGCCGTCGCAGCGCTGATCATCTGGCCGGTTGAGCCTTTCGCCGCCAAAGTCATGATCGCATCTGCCGCCTTGCCGGTCGCCGGAAACATCTTCATCCTTGCCCAACACTACAAGGTCGCGCCCACACGGGTGTCGGCCTCGATCCTTGTCTCGACGACGCTGTCTGTCATTACGGTGGCCGCGATCATCGCATGGATCGAAACGATTTAAGGAGACGTCATGGATATCGTCAGCGAAAACAAATGCTTCGGGGGCACTCAAGGCGTCTACACACACAAAAGTGCTGCCACCAACACCGACATGACCTTCGGCCTGTTCCTGCCCGAAGACGCCCAATCCGGCCCGGTCCCCATCCTGTGGTATCTGTCGGGCCTGACCTGCACCCATGAAAATGCCATGACCAAGGCAGGCGCGCAGGCTTGGGCCGCAGAACAGGGCATCGCCCTTGTCTTCCCCGACACCTCGCCGCGCGGCGACAGCGTGGCCGATGACGAGGCTTACGATCTGGGCCAAGGCGCAGGCTTTTACCTGAACGCCACCGAGCGCCCTTGGGCCCCGCATTTCCAGATGGAAAGCTATATCCTGACCGACCTCAGCGAGCTTCTGATCCAAAACTTCGCCATCGACGCAGAACGTCAATCCATCACCGGCCACTCTATGGGCGGCCACGGTGCGTTGACGCTGGCGGCAAAATCCCCGGGCCGGTTTCGCTCGGTCTCGGCCTTCGCGCCGATCTGCAATCCGACCGCCAGCGATTGGGGCCAAAAGCAGTTCACCGCCTATCTCGGCTCCGTTGAAGCCGGAACACCCCATGACGCCACGCGATTGGTCGAAACGGGCGCCTTCGACATGCCGCTCCTGATCGACACCGGCACGAACGATCAATTCGGCGACTTGCTGAAAACCGAAAGCCTCGCTGCAGCCCTGGCTAAACACCGATCCGAAGCCACGGTTCGCCTGCAAAAAGGCTATGACCACAGCTATTTCTTCGTCTCGACCTTCATGGAAGATCACATTGGCTTCCACGCAGAAGCGCTTTGGTCATGATTTTCGTCGACGCCGACGCCTGCCCGGTCAAAGCCGAAGTTGAAACCGTGGCGACGCGCCGCAAAGTCACTGTGAAAATGGTCTCGAACGGCGGCATCCGCCCCTCCGCCAACCCTCTGATCGAAAGCGTCTTCGTGGCCGATGGCCCGGACGAAGCAGATAAATGGATCGCCGAACAGGCCGGCCCCGGCGACGTTGTCATCACAAGCGACATCCCACTGGCCGCAAAATGCGTCGAGGCGGGGGCACACGTCTTGAAGCATAACGGCGAACCCCTCACGCCAAAGAACATTGGCGAAACCCTTGCCATGCGCGACCTTGCCGCCGACCTGCGCGCCGCTGACCCTTTCCGCCAAGGTGGAGGCCGCCCCTTTTCCAAAGCCGACCGTTCCCGGTTTCTCTCTGCCCTCGACCGCGCACTTGGACCTGCCTAGTCCCTTTCATCTCTTCAAAAATACGCAACAAGAACGCGAGGGGTGAAACCCCTCGCGCCTCGCGACGACGCAGTCGGCGCAAATCGAAATTGCTCTTCCCAGACGTCTCGATAGTCGGTACGACTTGAGCAAAGGACTTCCCAAAATGACCAATGACACCGCCCCCCTGATCGGCGCCCTTTGGGCCGTACTGGCGGCTGTCTGCTTTTCTGCCGTGGATGTGATCGTCAAGTTTCTCTCGGGCGACTACCCGCTTTACCAGATCACCTTCCTCAGAACGCTGGTGGCGCTTGTCGTCATCCTTGTGGTCATTGTGCCGCTTACGGGTGGCTACACCATGCTGCGCACCAAGAACGCCAAAACCCACATCCTGCGCGGCGCTTTTGTCGTCTCAGCAAACTTCCTGTTCTTTCTGGGCCTCGCCGCCCTGCCTTTGGCCGAGGCGGTGGCGATTTTCTTTATCAGCCCCCTCTTGATCGCAGCTTTCTCGATTTTCTTTCTGGGCGAGGTTGTCGGCCCACGCAGGTGGGCGGCCATTATCGTGGGGTTGATCGGTGTTCTGATCGTCCTGCGCCCTGGAACCGAGGCGTTTCAACTCGCCGCACTTCTGCCGATCGGAGCTGCTGCTTGCTATGCCATGCTGCACGTCCTGACCCGCCGGATCGGAGCGACAGACAGTGCGGCGGCCCTTGTCCTTTATGTCCAGTTCACCATGCTGACCGTCAGCCTGATTGCGGGCCTCGCGCTTGGCCATGGCGCTTTCGATAAGTTTGATCACCCTTCTGCCGCGTTCCTTTTGCGCGCCTGGAGCTGGCCCACAGGGTTCGATACGTTCCTGATCATCCTCTTGGGCATCACCATCGCCGTCGGTGGGTTTTCGATTTCTGCCGCCTATCGCAGCTCGGCTCCCGCTTTTATTGCGCCGTTCGAATATGTCGCCATGCCCTTTGCTTTGGTCTTCGGAATTACGATTTTTGGAGAGTATCCCGACGGGATTGCCTTGATCGGCATCGCCCTGATTATCGCGTCCGGTTTGATCCTGATCTGGCGCGAAGCCGTATCTCAGCGTAAGGTCGGTATGAAAAATACCTCCCGCCTCTAACCCTTGGTTCACCAACGCTCATGATGCTTTCGACGCTTCTTGCTCTTCTGATTGCGGCCTTGGTGGCTTTGCCATTTCTGGCAGAAGCCCTGCGGTCGCCTGTGTCACGGCACAAGCAAGAGGCATCTTCCGGTCAAATCGCCGCTCTCTCGCAGGGGCGGACGCACTATCGCTGGCATGGTCCCGAGACCGGGAAAATCGCCTTGTGCATCCATGGGCTTAGCACACCGTCCTACGTGTTTGCCGCGACCGAGCGCAGCCTGGCCTCGCTTGGATACCGGGTTCTGAGCTATGATCTTTACGGGCGCGGGTTGTCAGATCGTGTTTCGGGACGACAGAATGCACTATTTTTTCAAACCCAGGTGAACGATCTTCTGGCCCATCAAAAGGTTGACGGCGAGATTACCGTTCTGGGCTTTTCCATGGGCGCACAGATCGCAACCAAATTCGCAGCCGACAATGGCTCGCGTGTTGACGCCCTGATCCTTGCAGCCCCCGCTGGCATCGCCTCGAAAACCTCCGAGCAAAACAACCCCCTGTGGCTTATGCCCATCGTCGGGGATTGGTTGGCCCGGGTTCTGGGCGGTCGTGCAATGCGTCGTGAACTTGTTGAACACCGCACCACGCCCACGATCATCCCCGATTTGGAGGACCGCCAGGCTGTTGAAACGAAAACCCGCGGGTTTCTGCCTGCCGTTTTGTCGTCGCGTCGCCATCTGTTGTCGAAGTCACTTCTAGCTGATCTCAACATGGTTTCGCGCCTGAACATCCCCATTTTGGCGATTTGGGGGGCCGAAGATCCCATTGTCCCGCTCAGCGCCTCGGGTTTGATGGCGCGCCAAGTGCCGGATGCGCATCATGCCCAAATCGCGGGCGCAGGGCACAACCTGTTGCAAACTCATCCCGCGCAAGTCGCCAGCGAACTGACCAAGTTTCTCGCGCCTTAAGTCGCCGCCAGTGTGGGCCTGTTTTCGCGGATCGGCAGATGCACGATGGCACTGAACGCACCAACCGCGACACCAATCCACCAGACCAAGGTGTAGTCGCCCGTCAGGTCATACATGCGCCCGCCCAGCCAAACGCCGACAAAGGCCCCCAACTGGTGACTGAAGAAGACAAAGCCATAAAGCGTGCCCATATAGCGCAGCCCGTAAAGATGCGCGACCAAGCCGCTGGTCAGGGGCACTGTTGCCAACCAGAGCGATCCCATGACGGCCGAAAAAACCAAAACAGTCAAAGGCGTAATCGGCGTCAGGATAAAGGCCGCTGCAACAATCGTGCGACCGGTATAGATGCCAGCCAGAAGGTATTTCTTTGGATATCGGCTGCCCAGCCACCCGGCCAGCAATGTCCCGCCAATGTTGAAAAACCCGATAACGGCGATGGCAATGGCACCCAAAGCCGACGTCGTGGTGATCCCTAGTGAATGCAACGTGCCACCCGGTGTGATCGGCCCGCACATCTCGGTCACCAGTGCGGGAAAGTGCGCCGTTACGAATGCCAGTTGATAGCCGCAGGAAAAGAACCCCATGAAAATCAGCGCATAGGATGGGTCGCGAAAAGCCCGGCGCAGCACTGTGCCCATGCTTTCTTCTAACTGCGCTTTGTTGACCGTCGGTGCCCGCATCATCGGCAAGACCATTAAGACCGCGATGATGGCGACAGCGAAAACCAAAAACACTGTCTGCCAGGCCATCACGGACAAAAGCGCTTCGGCCAGAGGTGGACCAATGATCTGCCCCCCAGACCCGGCGGCTGTGGCAATGGCCAGGGACATCGAGCGGTTTTCGTCCGAAGAGGCCCGCCCGACCACAGCCAGAATGACGCCAAAGCCCGTGCCAGCGATACCCAAACCCACCAAGACTTCAAGGCTTTGGATCGCAAAGGGCGTGGTCGCAAAGGTCGAAAGCACAAGTCCGGCGGCATAAAGCCCTGCCCCAAAGATAATCGCTTTGCGGTCGCCAATCCGTTCGGCCATGGCTCCAAAAAGCGGCTGACCAATCCCCCAACACAAATTCTGGATCGCAATGGCCATGGAAAACTCGGCCCGCGCCCAGCCAAATTCATCCGCAATCGGGATCTGGAAAACGCCAAAGGACGCCCGGATCGAGAACGCCACCAAAATGACAGCACAGCCCGCGATCAGGACCGGCGACATAAGAGGTTGTGATTTGCTCATGTGCGACAGCCTTTCAGCAGGCGGGGCCGAAGGTCAAATTGCAATTCTTGATAGCGTGTCGCACATCTGGAAAAGGCCCGGTCTTAAGTGGTCAACAACCGCAACCCTTTGGTGACATCGGTGCGCAACGCCACCCGCAGTCCGGGTTCGTCCCCCGCGCGCAAAGCGGCCAAAATCAACCGATGGCTTTCAGGCGGCTTGCCCTGCCGCATCCGACCGTAAAGCTTGCGCATTGTCGGGCCCAGTTGAAGCCAAACCGTTTCCGCCATGGCCAGCATCGCAGGGGCCTGAGCCCGCAGATAAAGCGTGCGGTGAAATTCCAGATTGCGCCGGATATAGGCCACCGCATCGCCTTTGGCGACGGCTTCCGAGACTGTGCTGTTAATTGCCGTCAGACGTTCGATCAACGCCAAATGGGCACGGGGCAAAGCGCGTGTGGCAAGTTCGGTCTCGATCAAAGCCCGCAACGCGGCCAGTTCTTCGATCCGCTCGTTCGTCAGTTCCGGTGTTGAGACGCGCCCTGAGGATGACAAGGTCAGCGCCCCTTCGGCCACCAGGCGTCGCACAGCTTCGCGTGCAGGTGTCATGGACACGCCAAACTCTTTGCCAATACCGCGCAAGGTCAAAGCAACAGCAGGTTCGATTTCTCCATGCATGATACGCGCCCGCAAATTGCGGTATACGCGGTCATGAGCGGCGATTGGTGGGTCGGCAACGCGAGACGTCATACGCAATCGTGATCACACAAAACACCCGCAGTCAATCTGAGATATCAATCGTTTGACGAGAACCGGTACCGATGCAAGTCCGCCCCGTGGCGTCGCAGCCAAGCCCTGGGTTCGGCATAGTCAGGACATAGATCTGCGACGGCTCCCCAAAAGGAAGACGAGTGATCCATATGTTCCAAATGTGCTACCTCATGGGCCGCGACATAGTCCAAAACATCCGGCGTCGCGAGGATCAGACGCCAAGAATACATCAGATTCCCATCATGCGAGCACGACCCCCAACGAGACCGGGTGTCGCGCAGGGTTATCTTGCGAAAGTCGCGCCCCAGCATGGTGGCGTATTTCAAGGACGCCGCGCTTAAGCGATCCCGCGCCAAAGCCTTCAAAAGCGCTTGCACCGAGGCGCCAACCCGGTCCGATGGGGCTTTGATCGCGTCGCCCACAACACGTGCCGCACGTCCCTGCCCCGCCTCAATGCGAAACATGTCCCCCTCAATCGGAACCTCGGCCCCGATGACCACTGGCTGGGTTGGCTTTTGTTTATCAAGCGCTTTTTTGATCCAAGCCACCTTTTCTTCAGCAAAATCACGGGCCTCATCGGTGCGGACGTGGTTCGGCACCGTCAGCGTCACGCGGCCGTCCAAACTGGACACGCGCAAAGAAATCCGACGCGCACGCGCCGAACGCCTCAGGTCAACAACAACCCCGTCTTCGCCTTTTAGTGTGAACTGCCCCATATGTCCCCTCGCTTCAGACCAACTCTAAACGTTACTTTTCCGGGCACCAACCGCTCAAAAGCCTTTGACAGTGGAGCGTGGTTGTGGCAATTGCCGCCAACTCCGATGTACAGCCAGGAAAGTGACGGACATGCCCAAAGAAGAATGGGGTACAAAGCGCGTTTGCCCGACGACCGGCAAACGGTTTTATGACCTGAACAAAAATCCCATCGTCAGCCCTTATACTGGGGAAGCCGTTGTGCTGGATAGCGGCAAAGGCAAACGCAGTCTTGTTGCCGACAAAGCAGATGCGGCGTCGAAGAAAGAAGAAGAAGAGAAGGTCGAAGACGAGGAAATCGTTCTTGATGACGACGATGCGGATGACGCGGACGTCGATCTGGGCGATGATGTCTTGGACGACGACGATGACGACGATGACGTATCGCTGGACGACATTGCGGATGTCGCAGCAGACGACGACGAATGACGTTTTTGCTTGCGTGACACCACGCAAGCCATTAGGTCGGCTGGGCACAGAGTAATCTGGGCCTTCCCGGATGGGGCCATAGCTCAGTTGGGAGAGCGCTTGCATGGCATGCAAGAGGTCAGGGGTTCGACTCCCCTTGGCTCCACCAAATTCCTCAAGCAAATAGCTGAAATCATTTATTTTTCGAAGTATGCACCTGCCT
>CAZWDS010000038.1:2283-28667 GCA_964632495.1 uncultured Rhodobacterales bacterium | reverse complement strand
TGCGCAGCACTTCGAGGCCTGCGATCTTGCCGGCGTCTTTGGTGGCCTGACGCTGAGCGTCGTTGAAATAGGCAGGGACCGTGATGACGGCTTGCGTCACCTCTTCGCCAAGATAAGCCTCGGCAGTTTCTTTCATTTTTTGCAGGATGAACGCGCTGATCTGGCTTGGGGAGTATTTCTCACCACCGGCCTTGACCCATGCGTCGCCGTTGCCGCCATCAATGATGTCGTATGGCACAATGTCCTGATCTTTGGTGACTTCCGCATCATCGACACGGCGACCGATAAGACGTTTGACGGCAAAAACCGTGTTCTCCGGATTTGTAACGGCCTGACGTTTTGCTGGCTGGCCCACAAGTCGTTCGTTGTCGGTAAATCCAACAATCGACGGAGTTGTGCGGGCACCTTCGGCGTTTTCGATAACCCGGGGTTGCGACCCATCCATGATAGCGACGCAGCTGTTGGTGGTACCCAGGTCGATACCAATAACTTTACCCATTTTGTATTCCTCTCATTCGGCGATGTCCGGAAGCTGGCCCATTTCGGCGCCGGGCTTCCATCCCAGAGTGTGTGACGCTGTGTAACAGCTATCACGGCTTCGTGGGGTATATAGGGAGGCAAATAGGTGGCTGCAAGCGTGTCAAAAAAGGAATTTGCGTCAAAGTTCGGCTAGATTTCTAAAGAGCCGTGCGGATCGTGGAGGTCTGGCCGCGCGACTTAAACGGACCGCATCCGATATGACCGGGCAATGATGCTGTTTTTGACCAAAACGGTGGTCTCTTTCAGCAGGCGCCCTTGGGCCCGTTGCGTGCGGACGAATGCGCACGCTGCAAAGGGTTAATGCGCGCAAAACTAGGAAAATCGTCGAAACCGCAACGTCGGTATCGCGTCGGTATTACGTCGGTATTACGTCGGTGGATGTGTCGATGGCTTTGAGCGATGCAATCCTGGCGGCAGGCTGCGTTAACCCAGGTTAAGTAGGTGTAAACATCAGTCCGCACACTTTTCGGCGTCATGGATGGGCGATGCCCTTTGGCTGGCATCGGGCTTTGTCTTGCGGCAGGGCCCAAAAAGAGAGAGTCTTCGACGACGCGAAACTGGATGGTCCGAAATGATCTCACATCCCCATAGAACTATTTTCATCCATATTCCGAAATGTGGTGGTCAGAGCATCGAGAACGCTTTTTTGAATGATCTTGGTCTTTCTTGGGAAGACAGAGCGCCGCTTTTGCTGGCGCGAAACAGAAATCAAAGAATCGGACCACCGCGTTTGGCCCACCTAACCGGTGCTGACTATATTCGCTATTTCTATGCGACGCCTGCGCAATTCGAGGAGTATTATACGTTCTCGGTTGTTAGGAATCCTGTCGATCGCGTGATATCAGCCTATAATCATTTGAAGATAAGAACGCGATTTGGAACTCGGATAGAATTTGACGCTTTTGTTGAAGATTGGTTGCCTGCGCAACTTGAGACGAAAAGTGCGGATGGACGGGACTATTTGACCAAGCAAGGTTGGTTTATGCGCCCACAGACCGAGTATCTTCTTGATGGTGAAGGCAAGTTGATGGTGAAGGATGTGTTCTTTCTGAATACCCTTAATGAGAATTATGAAGTGATCCGACAGAAATCGAATTTGAAATCGGAATTGCCTCATGTGAATAAATCAAAAAAGTTTGTAACGACGAAAGATGTTCGTTCTGAATTAATCTCTGTTATTCATGATATTTACAAAGTTGATTTTGAATTTTTGGAAGAGAATGGATTTTCAACAGACTGACGCCGACGTTTGACCAATGAATTCAACCTTCAATTGGATATCCTCCCGCCAAAACTAGTCTTTGAAATTGCGATTGGCCGGGATCAACCCCAGTCCATCACCACTTTACCCGCTTCCCCTGACAACATCGCCGCGAAGCCGTCTTCGAAATCGTCTATCTGCAAGCGGTGGGTGATAAGATCGCTCAGATCAAGGCCGGATTGGACGAGGGCGATCATTTTGTACCAGGTTTCGTACATCTCGCGGCCATAGATGCCTTTGACGGTGAGCATCTTGAAGATGATTTTGTTCCAGTCCACGGCAAAGTCAGTTGGCGCAATGCCCAGAAGGGCGATTTTGCCGCCGTTGTTCATCTTGTCGATCATGTCGCGCATGGCGGGGGCGGCGCCGGACATTTCAAGGCCTACGTCGAAACCTTCGGTCATGCCAAGTTTTGCCATCACGTCGTTCAGGTCTTCGGTGGCGGCGTTGACCACGTGTTGGACGCCCATTTTGTGCGCGAGTTCGCGGCGGAAAGGCGAGATATCGGTAATGACGGTTTTGCGCGCGCCTGCTTTTTGGGCCACAAGCGCGCCCATGATGCCAATGGGGCCTGCGCCAGTGACCAGCACGTCTTCGCCCACCAGATCGAAGGATAATGCGGTGTGGACGGCGTTGCCGAAGGGATCGAAGATGGCGGCGATTTCGTCAGGAATATCGTCGGGGATTGGGATGACGTTGGTTTCGGGGATGCAGAGGTATTCGGCGAAACTGCCCGGACGATTGACACCGACGCCCAGCGTGTTGCGGCAGAGGTGACCGCGCCCTGCGCGGCAGTTGCGGCAGGCGTTGCAGACCACGTGGCCTTCGCCGGCGACGCGCTGGCCGATCTTGTACTTGGTGGCGGCGCGTCCGCCGTCGACGATTTCGCCGCAAAATTCGTGGCCAACGACCATGGGCACCGGCACGGTTTTGGACGACCATTCGTCCCATTTCCAGATATGCACATCGGTGCCGCAGATCGCGGATTTCTTCACCTTTATAAGCACTTCGTCGTCTCCGGGTTCCGGAACGGGAACATTTTCCATCCAGAGACCGGTTTCTGGCTTGGCTTTTACAAGGGCTTTCATTTCGTTGCTCATGTCAAAAGCTCCATGTCTTTGCCGACCTCGATAAAGGCTTCGATGGCGCGGTCCAGTTCTGCGCGGGAATGGGCGGCGGACATTTGGGTGCGGATGCGATCCTGGCCCTTTGGGACGACGGGGAAACTGAAGGGCGCGACGTAGACACCTTTGGCGTCCAAGCGTTTCGCCATGTCTTGCGCCAGTTTCGGATCGCGCAGCATGACCGGGATGATCGGGTGTTCGCCGGGCAGAAGATCGAAACCGGCGGCCCCCATACGGTTGCGAAAGTGCGCGGCGTTTTCCATCAGGCGGTCGCGGCGCTCGGTTGAGGCTTCTAACATGTCCAGCACTTTGATCGAGGTGGCAGCTATCACCGGGGCAAGCGTGTTGGAGAACAGATAGGGGCGCGAGCGTTGTCTTAGCCAGTCGATGACTTGCGATTTGGCGCAGGTATAGCCGCCGGACGCGCCGCCCAGCGCTTTGCCCAATGTGCCTGTCACGATATCGACCCGGCCCATGACATTGCAGTGTTCGATGCTGCCGCGCCCCGTTGCCCCGACAAAGCCCACCGCATGACTGTCATCGACCATGACCATGGCGCCATATTGCTCGGCCAGATCACAGATTTGGGACAGTTTGGCGATGTACCCGTCCATAGAGAACACGCCATCGGTGGCGATCAGTTTGAAACGCGCGTCCTTGGCGGCCTGAAGCTGGGTTTCCAGATCGGCCATGTCGGAGTTGGCGTAGCGGAAGCGCTTGGCCTTGCACAATCGGACGCCGTCGATGATCGAAGCATGGTTGAGCGCGTCCGAGATAATTGCATCCTCGGGGCCCAGAATAGTCTCGAACAAACCGGTATTGGCGTCAAAGCAGCTGGAATAGAGGATGGTGTCTTCGAAGCCGAGGAAGGTGGAGATGCGCTTTTCCAGCTTGGTATGAACCGACTGCGTGCCGCAGATGAAGCGCACCGAGGACATGCCGTAGCCGTAGCGGTCCAGCGCGTCTTGTCCGGCGGCGATCAGATCGGCGTTGTCGGACAGGCCCAGATAATTATTGGCGCAAAGGTTGATGACTTTGCGACCCGAAGCAAGCGAAACGGTGCCCGCTTGTTTGCCGGTGATGACACGTTCGGTTTTGTAGAGCCCGGTTGATTTCAGGGTTTCAAGTTCGGATTGCAGGTGGCTGGCAAGGGATGGCATGGGGGCGCCTTTGGTTGTTTGGTTCAAGAGATAGATCCAAGTTGGACGCCGCAACAGCCTATTTCCGTCACGTCTCTCTTGCCCGGGCACATATTCAAAAGTAGTGATGTGACTATGGAAACCGTTTTTACCCCCCTGCAATCGTTCGGTGGTGGCCTTTTGATTGGTCTTGCCGCTGTGTTGTCTATGGCTTTGTTGGGTCGCGTGATGGGTGCGACCGGCGTTTTGGCGGGCGTTCTTGCGCCGTCTGACAGATCGGATTGGGCGTGGCGTGCGGCGATGGTGGCGGGCATGGTCTCGGCACCGTTGGTTGTGTTGCTGGTGACCGGTGAGGTGCCCGAGATCAGCGTGCCGATTTCCACGCCCATGCTGCTGATCGGTGGGTTTCTGGTGGGTGTTGGTGTCACTTTCGGAGGCGGATGCACCAGCGGTCATGGGGTTTGCGGCATGGCGCGGTTGTCGGTGCGGTCCATTCTTGCGACGGGGGTGTTCATGGTGGCCTGTATCGTGACGGTTTTCGTCGTGCGTCATGTGATCGGGGGTTAAGCGATGATGAAAGTGATGAGCGCTTATGCGATTGGGTTGGTCTTTGGGATCGGTATCATGATTTCGGGGATGGCGAATCCGGCCAAAGTACTGAATTTCTTTGATTTTGCGGGCACTTGGGATCCCAGTCTGGCCTTTGTCATGGGCGGTGCCCTGTTCGTAACGGCGATTGGATACCGGTTTGTGTTGCAGCGGCCCGCGCCGCGTTTGGATAGCGTGTTTCACCTGCCCACGAAAAAGGACATTGATCTGCCGCTGGTGGCAGGATCTGCGACCTTTGGTGTGGGTTGGGGGATTGCCGGGTTTTGCCCCGGCGGTGCCATTCCTGCGCTTGGAAGCGGGCGGGCCGAGGTGGTAATTTTCATGGTGGCGCTGGTGGTCGGGATCCTGACGGCGAAAGCGGTGCGGTCGCGCGGGGCCGGGCAGGTCGCTTAGAGGATCAGATCGGCGTCTAGATGGTTTTCGACCACGCGCATTGCGTTCGGGATGTCGTTTGAGTTGGCTTTCTTTTCGGCATCTTCCTGATTGAAGCCATGGGTCAGCCAGCGTTCGATCAGTCGCTTTTTTAATGTGTCGACGGGGACGTCCAGAAAGACGGACATATCCCAAAACGTTGCCAAGTCGCGCCATCCGCGTTCGTCCAGCAGCAGATAGTTGCCTTCAACCACGATGAGTTGTTGCGTGGCTTCGACCAGACGGCTGGAGCCGATCGAGCAGTCCAGTGTGCGGTCGAAGGTTGGGACAGCCACGGTGGGTTCGGCTTTCAGGCGGCTTAGGAGGGACTTGAACCCGGCAAGATCGAAGGTTTCCGGGGCGCCTTTTCGTGCCCGCAAACCCTTGGCATCGAGAATGTCGTTAGAATAGTGAAAGCCATCCATCGGCACCAAAGTGGCCGCTTCGCCCAGTTTAGTGACTAATTCTTTGGCCACTGTGGATTTTCCGGCGGCGGGCGGTCCCGCAAGTGCGATCATGCGACGCCCCGTGCCTGATAGGCTTTTGATGCGATCGACAATTTGCGCAACAAGGGTGGTGACATCTGGTGTGGTCATGGCGGCATCTTTTTCGGGATCACGCGAAGAGGTCAAGCGGTGTCAAAGTTTCTAACCACTCTCGCCTTGATGCGCGGGGCTTGGCCGTGCATCAAGACCAGGACGCCGATCAGGAGGACACTTTGGCCAATCATCTTCACCAGCGCGACTTGCCCGATGATCTGCCCTTTGGGTCCTCGGTTGCGATTGATTGCGAGACTATGGGGCTGAACCCGCATCGGGATCGGCTGTGTCTGGTGCAACTGTCCTTCGGGGATGGCGATGCGCATATGGTTCAGATCGAAAAGGGGCAGACCAGCGCGCCCAATCTGGAGCGCTTGTTGACGGATCAATCTATTCTAAAGCTGTTCCATTTCGGACGTTTCGATATTGCTGCGATGTTCAATGCTTTTGGGGCTTTGGCAGAGCCTGTCTATTGCACCAAAATCGCGTCGAAACTGGTGCGGACCTACACGGATCGGCATGGACTGAAGAACCTTCTGGACGAATTGGTGGGCGTGGACATCTCAAAATTGCAACAGATGAGTGACTGGGGCGCGTCTGAGCTGACCGAGGCTCAGCTGGCTTATGCGGCGTCTGATGTTTTGTACCTGCATCAGATGAAGGAAAAGCTGGATGAACGGCTGGCGCGCGAGGGGCGGACGGACTTGGCCGAGGCGGCTTTTGCCTTCCTGCCCACCCGGGCCCGGCTGGATCTTGCCGGTTGGCCCGAAATCGACGTCTTCGCGCACTGAGCAAAAGCCCCTATATGACAGGTATGGCTGTCGCAGACAGATATTCGCGCCTTGTCTTCTGGATGAAGATTTCGCTGCCTTTGGCGGCTTTGGCCATTTTGTCGACCCTGTTCTTTGTGTCCGAAACTTTGGACCCGGAGGCGGCCATCCCTTACGCGGACGTGGATGTGGAACGCATTCTGACGGAACAAGGAGTCAACCGGCCCACGTTCGGCGGGGTGACGGATGACGGCGTTGCTGTTTCGATCTCGGCGGATGTTGTGCGGCCAGACGCAGTTAACAAATCGCTGACGGCTGAAGGCATGAATGCTGTGCTGGATTTGCCCGGTGGCGGGCAGGTGACGATCAAAAGCGCGGCTGGAAGTGTATCTTCTGAAACACAGGAAGCAGTGCTTGATGGGGGCGCACGATTGGAGAGTTCGACGGGTTATGTGGTGACCACAGAACGGATTGTGACGTCAATGCTGGAAAGCCGTGTAGTGGCTGACAGCAAGGTCACGGCGACCGGTCCAGTGGGCACAATTGATGCGGGGGCGATGGAACTGACAAGCGGGAAATCCGCCGAGGGCTATCTTCTTGTTTTCAAAAAGGGTGTTCGGTTGGTATATCAACCTTAAGGCAAGCAAAGGCGCATTCTTGGTACTTCGGCTCATCTTATCGGCCTTCTTCGTGATATTGGCTCAGATCGCGCTTGCGCAAAGTGCGTCGATATCGCTTGGCACGTCGGCTTTTGACAAGTCTCAGCCGGTGGAAGTGACCTCGGATAGCCTGTCTGTCGATCAGCAAAACGGAACGGCGACGTTCGATGGGAACGTTTTGGTCGTGCAGGGCGAAGTGCGGTTGTCGGCGGGTAAGGTTGTTGTTGAATATGCCCAGACCAACGGCACGCCGACCGGGATTGCACGGCTACTGGCGTCGGGTGGTGTGACCTTTGTCACATCAAGCGATGCGGTAGAAGCGAAGGAAGCGGCCTATTCCGTTGAGCAGGGCACTGTGCGCCTGAGCGGTGATGTTTTGTTGACCCAAGGGGTCAGCGCCATTGCGGGCGATACCCTGTCGATCAATCTGCAAAGCGGGGCCGGCACGATGGAAGGCCGGGTGCGCACGGTGATCAATGCGGGGGGCGATCAGTGATGACGACGCTTTCCGTTGCATCAGAAACCGAACAGGGCCTGAAGGTTCGTAATTTGCGTAAATCCTATCGCAAACGTCCGGTGATCCGGGATGTCAGTCTTGAACTGACGCGCGGCGAGGTGGTGGCGTTGCTGGGGCCGAATGGGTCGGGCAAGACGACGTGTTTTTACTCGATTGCCGGGCTGGTCATGCCGGACGGTGGTCAGGTGATGATCGACGGGCAAGATGTGACGACTTTCCCGATGTACCGGCGCGCAAAGCTGGGAATCGGGTATTTGCCGCAGGAACGGTCGATTTTTCAGGGTCTCAATGTTGAGGACAATATCCTTGCTATCCTAGAGATTGTTGAAAAAGACAGAACAAAGCGGCGGGAGCGTTTGGAAGAACTTTTGAACGAATTTTCCATTTCGCACCTGCGCCGGACACCTTCGGTTGCCTTGTCTGGCGGCGAGCGTCGGCGCTGTGAAATTGCGCGGTCTTTGGCTGCGAATCCCAAGTATTTGCTGTTGGACGAGCCGTTTCCCGGTGTCGATCCGATTGCTGTTGGCGATATTCGCGATCTTGTCATTGATCTGAAAGACCGGGGCATTGGCGTCTTGATCACGGATCACAATGTGCGCGAGACGCTAGAGATCGTGGATCGCGCTTATATTCTGCACGATGGCGGCGTTTTGATGAGCGGGACGGCCGAAGAGGTTGTCAGCGATGAAAAAGTGCGCAGCGTCTATCTGGGCCAAAGTTTCCGCATGTCGTGATGCAGAGGTGCATTGACAGGTGACCCCACTTTATCGCCAAATAGTCCCAATGACTTACGCAGTCTGTCTTGAGCACCGTACTTTCCAAGGGCCTGAGCATTCAAGCCCGGCTACGGTTCACGCATCTTAGAGATATTTTAACGTCTGCTTTCGACATAGAGCAGACAGCATCCTACTGGGAGACGTCTATGCAGTATCAGATCACCGGAAAACACATCGACATTGGGGAAGCACTGCAAACTCATGTCAAAACCTGTGTGAACGAGGTGGTAGAAAAGTACTCTAGACGACCGACGGATGCGAATGTGATCTTTTCCAAAAGCGGTCACGAATTCGTCTGCGAGACAGTGCTGCATCTGTCTTCGGGGATGACGGCGCAGGCGAAAGGGCATGATCATGAAATCTATGCAGCGTTCGAGAATAGCTGCGAAAAAATCGATAAACAGCTTCGACGATACAAACGAAGATTGAAAGATCATCACCGCGAACGACCTGTTGAACTTTCAGACGGCTCGGCCTATATCCTCGCTTCATCGGATGGGCCGGACGTTACTGAACCCGAAAGTCTCCAACCCATGATCATCGCCGAGATGGAAGCGAAGATACCTTCGCTGTCCGTGGGCGAAGCGGTTATGCAGATGGAGCTTGCGGGTGCGCCGGTTCTGGTTTTCCGAAATGAGAAGGCAGGCGCTGGCGTGAATGTTGTTTATCGCCGCGAAGATGGGAACATTGGCTGGATTGACCCTGCATAGGGCGTTCAGAATCCAAATTGGGATGCGTTTTTGATGGATGTAGCAACGATTTTAAAGCCAGAAGCGGTGAAATGTGTTTCGGCTGTCAGCAGCAAGAAGCGCCTGTTTCACGAGTTGGGCGATCTGGCGATGTTGGCCTATGACCTGACGCCCGGTGATGTGGCGAGTGCGCTACAAGAACGCGAAAGCCTTGGGCCCACAGGTGTGGGCCAGGGCGTTGCTTTGCCCCACGCGCGACTTCCCGGCTTGACCAAAGTCTGTGGTCTTTTCGTTCAGATCGAACGCCCATTGGAATTTGAAGCGGTCGACAAACAACCGGTGGATTTGGTGTTTGCCTTGTTAGCGCCCGAAGATGCCGGTGTTGAGCATTTGAAGGCCTTGGCCGTTGTGTCGCGGTCGATGCGGAATGCGAACCTGTGTGCCAAGTTGCGCGCAAATTCAGATACCGTGACCGTTCACACGCTGCTGGCGGAACAGCAGCGCGATCAGGCGGCCTGATCCGCGCACCAATCGTTAAACCCGAACATGACATAGTCGCGCCGATATGCGGTGGCGGCGGCGTTCTGGATGTCTTGTGTGATGACCTCGGCCAAAGGGTATGGATCGGTCACGTTGAAGTGGCCCGAGAAATCTGGGGCGTCCACGTTCAGTTCACCGGCAAGCCGCTCTAGTTCATCGCTCAGATTATCCTCGCGGATCAATCTGTCGGGCACGGCGAATTGTGCGATGGCGTGCAGCAGGACGGCCTGTGTGGCCCATGTGTTGTCGACACGCACCGCGGTTTGCCCACCCAGATTGCCGGATAGGAATTTCAGGAAACCAAGAAAGGCGGCGCGGTGTTTGTCCATGTCCCAGTCTTCGGCGGGCCATGATGCTGGCAGCGCAAGATCGTATCTGTTGGTCAAAAGCGCGCGAACGTCAGCATAGTTTTCCTGGTCCGTCGGCAGAACGAAACGGCAGAAGGCATCGTATACGCGGGGCAGGGGATGCCTGAGCACAGAGAACGAGCGGTGGCCACTGTGCTGGCGCTTCCAGCGTCTGAGGTCCTTTTGCGTCATCCCGGTTTCGACTTCGCCGTTTGGATCTGCGGCCACCAGCCAGTCGGGGATCGGGTCGAAGCCCGCGCCGCGGATCGGCATGTAAAGAAGCGGCGCGGATTGGCAGACCCGAAAGAACCTGAGGCCCGGGCCGCGGTAGGGTTCGTAAATCTGCGCCCGCCCCAGATCGGGGGCCGTGAGAGAGCGCAGCGCTTCTTCTGCGACGCGTGCGTTGGTCAGTCGGTCCTTCACGGGTGTAGGATTTTGCACTTTGGCTTTCACCTTGGAGGGATCGGGCGGACCCTCGGCCCCAAGGAATTTGCCAAGCCCGGACAGCACGTCATCGTCGGACAAGTCTTCGTATGCGATGTGGAAAGCGGTTTGGCCCGTGATTTGCAACGTATGCGTGATCTGATTTTGGAAATCGTTCAAATCATTTAGAAAATCGGTGTACTCTTCGGCATCGAACGGAACTTTGGCGGCCCGCGCCGAGGTCATGTCGCCCAACCACCATTGCCCTGTTTTCCGGGCGATTTTAAGCGAGACATAGCTGTCAATCGGACGCCGGGTCAGGATGATCTTGGCGGCTTTCGGATCGCGCAGGACCAGATCAATGGCGCGCGCGTCGTGGTCGTAGAACAGTCGAAATCCGTGCAGGCCGGGCGCGGCTTTTTGCATCGCACCAATCACACGCACCGGGTCGCTGTCGCGTGCGGCCATGGACAGGCCCCATTGGGTTTTCACCTCGGGCTTGCCGAAGAAATGCGGGTTGAACAACTCGCCATGCGAGACGATCCCCGGCATGGCGGCCAGTTGTTCTTCCAAAAGGTTCGAGCCAGTGCGCATGCCGGCGAGAACGACGAAATAGTCGAAAGAGTGCGTCATAAAATGGATTGCCCTTGAACTGGTTCAACTGATGAAGTGCGAGTCATGCGATGCCCGGCTTCGCCCGCAAGGTGGGGGTTCATCCCGGCGTTGCGCAGGTCTTGCAGGAACTCGGGCAAGCCGCGCATCGGTTTCAAATCAGGAAGCTTGGTCAACAGATGGGTTTCAGTGCCCGAGAGTGTGTCGATGATTTCCTGTAAAGGGTCGGCGGGGCGTTCTAGAAATTCCAGAAGTGGCCAGATCAGAACGCGGGCCTGGGCGTGGCGTTCGCGCAGAAGGGTCAGGAATGCGGTTTCGGTTTTCTGGCAAAGGGCGGCCGTGGTGCGGACTTCGGAAATGGGTTTGCCCGAACGCAGAAGCGGCAAAGCCCATGCCCCGGTCACCACCGAAATCGTGGCGTTGCGGTCGTGCGCCAGATAGGCGCAGACGCCTTGATCGTCTTCGGGCCGGAACATGAAGGATTGGTGTTCGCCGCGCGTGTTCCAGATCAGGTTCCGCAAGAACGCCGGCGGATCGTAGTCGCGCAAAGCGGCGCTGTCGGACAAGGCTCCCGCGTACCCGGGTTGGTTGCCGTGAAACTGCGCGCGGTCGGCAGCGAAGAGGTGACCGTGGACGCGCGCGCCGGTGGTGTTGGCGACCCAGCTTTCGAAGTTCTGGAAGATGTCGGTGAAGCCGTGGAACACGGCATACGGCGCGGCGGTCAGACCGTTCTCGAAGCCTTCGTTCGGGAAACGGGCGGACATCACAAGGCCGGGACGTCCGCGTGTGCGGCGTGTGACGGCTTGGGCGAATGTGCGTTCGATTTGGGTGGTGGCTGCGTTTTCAAAGCCGTGTGATGGTGGTTTCAGGTCAAGAAACGCGCGGTACAGGCGGTTCGCGCCGGGCCAGATTTTGCGTGCGAAAAAGGCGGGGCTTTGGCGCAGCATCAACAGGTGATCGTCGTAGAAAACGTGGGGTTTTCCCTGAAAGTCGAACTTTGACAGAGTGAGCGAGCGGCTGACGACTTTGCGGTCGTACATGCGTACAAGCGATTGGAAATAGCTTTCGTCCGGGATCCAGACGCGGCGGAAATATCGGTCTAGGTCGGCTCGGTTTGGATCATCCAGAATGCGCCTTAAGGTTTCCGTTGTCAGGCACCACCATTGCGATCCCATGTGAGGCGACACGCCCTTTGGCATCGGTCGCTTGCGCCCTGCGCGGCGTTGCAGATCGACCCAGATGTCGAACAGACGTTTTTGGCGTTTCCAGGCAAAGGGGAAGGACAAGGTAAACCGTTCTTCGCTAAGGCCGCCTTTGGTCCAGGGGACATCGCTGATGGTAACGCTTTCGATGAAGTCGGTGCCGGGGTTTTCGGCTAGAAAGGTCTTTAGATCAGCAATGGGTTTGATGGGCAGGCAACTGCCCGAAATCAGCGTCACATGGGTTAATTCGGGGTGACTTTCTAGAAGCGCTTCAGCGGCGTCGCGGCTGGCTTCGACCAAGGACCATGTGCCCCAATCGCAGGCGATACGGGGGGCCAGTGAGACGCCGGTTAGGCCTTTGACGCTTTCGGCAAAGGATTGGAACACTGTGTCACTGACGCGTCGGTCGACGT
This sequence comes from uncultured Rhodobacterales bacterium, assembly GCA_964632495.1. Classification (GTDB taxonomy): domain Bacteria; phylum Pseudomonadota; class Alphaproteobacteria; order Rhodobacterales; family Rhodobacteraceae; genus CALKXV01. Next base: position 16,096 of record CAZWDS010000038.1, on the reverse strand, counting down.
GGATCACGACGGGGCAGTCAGCGTCCGAAATCACGCGCGCGACTTGTGCAGCCCTATGCAGCGCCTCGTGGGCCAGCATGACAAAACCGGGCCTCATGCCCAATTGCCTTTCGACATCAGCCCCAGAAGCTCAAGTTGCCGCCAGTTGATGTACTTTTCAGACCATTCACACCACAGGCCTTGGTCGGTGGCACCCTTCAGGTGATAGGCGTCGTATTCGCGGCCCCGGGCGAAATGTTGGCGGCGTTCGACTTCTTCTGCTGCCTTGCCTGCGAAACTGTCGAGGAACTTGGCGTGCAGAAGGACGCCCGAGAGTTTCTCGCCGCCTGCTGCGTCATAGACCTGGTTCAATCCGCGCGGCAGTAGCATGTGGGTTGAGCTGACGTAGGTGTACTTGCGGTCCCATTTTACCAGCGGGATTTTGTTTAAAGACGGGGCTTTTTCCGGTTCGTCCGGGAAGTAGACGCGCGCACGGGGCCCGCCTTGGATCCACAGGTTTCCGTACTTGGGGTTCTTCGACACCATATAATTTCCGGCATCGAACCAAGGGGCGATCTGGAAAGGATCTTGACCCGGTTCGTAGGCGATGCTGCTGACCGGCCCCTTAGGATACATGTCCAGCAACATTGTACCGAAAGACCGAATGCCGGATTGGTCCAGCCAGTCGCAGAGCGCCGAAATAGGTCGCGTGTCGCTGTAGGGGTAAACCAGAAATTCGTCCGGATCGACGGTGAGTGTCCAATGCCCGTGGCCATGGCGAAACTTCAGCCAGTTCAGCCAATCCGTGCCAAAACGGCTTTTGCGATAGCTGGCGTCGGTGCCCCAGACCGAGACATCGGGTTCTGCCGCCAGCATTTCGCGCCCGCCGTCGGTTGAGCCGTTGTCGACGATCAGGAAGTGATCAATGCCAAGGGTTCGATAGTATTTCAGGAAGTAGGGCAGTCTTGGCTGTTCGTTGCGAAGGGTGACAAAGGCCAAAACAGCACCCGGGCTGATGATGCCGGTACGATCCGAGATAGGGGACAGTTCACCGCGCTTTCGGAACGCGCGCAATTGGCCGCGACGTCGTTCCATCCTAAGTTTGAATGCCGAAATGACACCCACTGTCAGCCTGCCCCTCGGGCCGGGGCGACCCGTGATTAAATCAATTCGAAGACGCGGTCGAAGTGTCTTTCCCAAGTGGGCAATCGGAACGCTTGCAGTTCTGATCGCCGTTTGGCTTTTTCGCCCACTGTTTCGCTGGCCAACTCTCGGATGGCCTGGAACCACTGATACATGTCGCTCGGATCGGCGTAAATGGCCATATCCCCAAGGTGGATTTCGGTTGGGCGCAATGGTGCGCAAATTGAAGGAATACCGTAAGCGGCGGCTTCGAATGGTGGCAGGCCAAAACCCTCGGCCAGACTGGGGAATAGCAAGCCGGTGGCCCCGGCAAGCTGTCGTTTCATGTCTTGATCTGACAACGGGCCAAGTTCGAAAACTGTGCGCCCCATCATCGAGGATGTATCAAGCCGTTTGAACACCTCTTCATTCCGCCAGCCGCGGTCACCGATGATGCGAAGTTCTGGAATGCGGCTTTCGTCCATCTTGCTGTTCATCCGTTCCCAGATGTCCAGAAGCAGGGCGTGATTTTTCCGAGGTTCGATTGTACCAAGGGCGACGAAATACGGTTTTTCGGACGTTTCGCGATCCAGTGGCGCAACGCCGAAATCGACGCCAAGGGGCGAGACGACGACGGGAACGCGGTGGCCGGTGCCAACCATGCGTTTTTCGACGTTTTCGCGCACCTCGTCCGACGGGACGACGATGTGGTGGGCGAAGTTGATTACCGTGGTCAGCCGTTCGACGAATTTGGCGCGCGCCGCTTCGGTCTGAAAGTCCGGATGGTCGATTGGGATGGTATCGTGGATCATCACAGTCTTGCTGTGATCCGGCATTTCCATCATCGCGCGCATGGTCTTTGGATTGAGGTTGGTATGGCCCACGTTCATGTAGGCTAGGCCGTTTGGCATCCGCCACATGATCTTGCGGATTGACAAGGATGACATGCGGGACGAGGCGATGGCCCGAATTGTGGACGCCTGATCTGCACCGTCCAGGTCCGTGCGTTCCAGATATTCAGGAAGCCGTGGCAAGCGGTCCGGTTCGAACAACAGGAAGCCGCGCGGCGTGCGGATGATGCCCCAGCCTTCGCGGCGAATGATTTCCTTGAGGTAGGCTCGTTCAACGCGGTCGATCCCGGTCGCGACACCGCGACCGAGACGAGAGAACGTTCTACTGAGATCCAGAACTGGTGTTGCCAAGCCCTTTGCCCGTCCGTGCCTTTTGCCCCGACATAAACCTACTCGGCAGCTTGTGCCAGTGGAACAATTTCACTGAGATACCGGAAGAACTCGTCCTGTAAGTCTTCGCGGGCCAGTGCGAAACTGACTGTGGCCTGAAGAAACCCTGCTTTTGACCCGCAGTCAAAGCGTTGGCCTTCGAACTGGAAACCGTGAACGGCGCGTTTTTCCGTGATTTCTTTGGCAATCGCGTCGGTCAGTTGAATCTCACCACCCGCACCCGTGTCGGCGCTGTTCAGGTTGTTCAGAACGTCTGGCGTCAGAATATAGCGACCGATGACGGCAAGATTTGATGGGGCTTGCCCTTGGGGTGGCTTTTCAACCATGCCCTGAACGCGGGACAAGCCGCCGGGCTTTTCAGCCTCAACATCAAGGATACCATAGCTGGAGGCTTTTTCTTCCGGCACGCGCATGGCTGCGACCATGGAACCACCCACTTCTTCGTAGGCTTCGACCATTTGCTGCAAGCACGGCTTGTCGGCTGCAATTACATCGTCAGGCAGCATGACAGCGAAAGGCTCGTCGCCGATCAGACGCCGCGCGCACCAGACGGCATGGCCAAGGCCCTTAGGCCGGTGCTGGCGGATATAAGCGCTTCGGCCCGACCGCATGTTGGTTGTTTCGAGGATCTCAAGCAGATCGTGCTTGCCCTTATCCTTGAGGGCGCTCTCAAGTTCCGGGGCATGGTCAAAGTAATCTTCCAAGGCGGACTTACCGCGGGATGTTACGAAGATGAAATCGGTGATACCGGCCGCACGAGCTTCATCGATTGCGTATTGAATCAACGGCCGATCGACCAATGTCATTATCTCTTTCGGTACCGACTTTGTGGCTGGCAGGAACCGAGTTCCCATGCCGGCGACCGGAAAAATGGCTTTCGTAACTTTACGGGTCATAAACGACACCTCATACCTTTAGGACACACGGACAGCGTCACTAACACCCCGCCCACGATAATCCTGTTAGATTCCTCGAACTTTTGCAACGCGCTCGATTTCTTCTTTAATTCGACTTGCAAAACGGCACCACCTAAAACGCTTCGTTTGCCTTTTCGAGCGTCCGAACTGACCCCCAGTTTGAACCCAAAAACCAGTGTCCGAATATCGGACGTGATGTCGAATCGGCGTTAGTGAAAAACTGAATAGACTCACTCGGTGACCGGATTGCGACTGCTCTGCGGCACTTTTGAGCATCCGGTGGCGTTTCACCAATCTGCTGCTCAGTATAATATGGCCTGACGGGATAGGTTGCACGGGGGAAAAATCTTGGTCTCGGGCCAAAACATGGTTCAAAATCGGCAAATCTTCGCCCAATCCGGCCACCCAACCCGCGTTAAGTGTGGATAAAAGTCTGTGTATGTCGCGTGGCTCGCAATTGCCCAAGACCATATGCCGGACCAGCCGGGCCCGCTCGCGCGCTGTCATTCTGGTTTTCAGGTCGTCCAGTTTCGGGGTGCCGTGCCGACGAAAATAAAGCGCCGAGCTTCGACCAATATCGAACAGATCTGTGGGCGCGCGCATCGCTGTCCGACGACCCGAGGACGCAAAGGCGTGGTGCACCTCGGCCAGGGGAGCAACGGCGGCGCACTTACCGGCCTGAGCCAGCCGAAGCGAGATATCGGTGTCGTCCAGATAGTAGCGAAATGCCTCGTCGAACCCGCCGAGCGCCTCTAGTGCCGAACGCGTGAAGGCCATATTGGTACCGACAAGTTTCAGGGCGCGTCCGGGTTTTAGGACCGGCACAAAAGGGGCGTCCCCATCCACGGGTTCTTCGTGTGTTTCCGCTTCGGCATCGACGGTGGCAATGCGGGACTGAAAGCTGATCCCGTTTCGACCCCGTACATATCCCACAACAGCGTCCGCGCCGGTTTTCTCAAAGGCTTGTGTGATATGGGACAACCACAAAGGCTCGGGCACGGCGTCGTCATCCAGAAAGGCGCAGATCGCGCCCGCAGCGTGGCGCAGGCCCAGATTGCGAGCTGCCGAGATATTCGGGGTGTCGAAACCGGCCGTTTTCAAGCCAGTGGTGTCGGCGTGTTGCAGGCTGGCGGTGTCTGCAACAACGACGATTTCGAAGCTGGGGTAGTCAAGCTGGCGCAGCGCCGTCAGACAGCGGTTCAACCAGTGTAGCCGACCGTGGCTGACAACGATGACACTGACATCCATGTTTGCCCGCGTGCAGTTATTCTGGAGCTAGATCGACACCCGGGGCAAAGGCCAAGAAGAAAGGATTGCGGAAGTCGGCTTTGCCGTATTCCAGTGTTTCGTGGTTCTCTTTCTTCACAACTTGTCCGCCCGCCGCGTTTAGAACGGCATGTCCGGCTGCGGTGTCCCATTCCATAGTTGGGCCGAGGCGCGGGTAAAAATCGGCTTCGCCCGTTGCGACCAAGCAGAATTTCAGGGACGAACCGGCGCTGACAGAATCCGCGACTGCATACTTGTTGATGTAGTCATCGGTTGCCTGATCGCGGTGAGATTTCGAGGCCACAACGCGCAATGCCGACATATCCGGCGTTGTAACACCAACGGGTTTGGTTGGACCTTCTACATCGGGGTCAAACGCGCCGGTTTCTTCGGTCACGCCGCCGTCGACCCGGGTCAGGAAGAGTCGTCCCTTTGCAGGGGCGTAGACAACGCCAAGGGTTGGCACGCCATCTTCGACCATTGCGATGTTGACAGTAAAATCGCCCCGGCGCTTGACGAATTCTTTGGTGCCATCCAAGGGGTCCACGATCAGAAACGTCTTTACGTCCAGATTGTGGGTTGCGGATTGTTCTTCTGTGATCAGCGGAATGTCAGGGAATTCAGCGCGCAGACCAGCCGAGATCACCTTGTCCGCGGCTTCGTCCGCTTCGGTGACTGGTGACGCGTCATCCTTGACCCGCACACCCATGTCTTCGCGTTGATAAACGTCCATAATGGCTTGGCCACCAAGGATTGACAGGCGGCGCATCGCCGAAATCATGGTGTTTCGATCAAAGTTACTCAAATTCTTGCTCCGGGTCCTACAAACGTGTTGATTTCCAGCTTATGGTCCAACAGGTCTAAAAGAAACAACCCCGATCGGTAAATCGATGTTCAGCTCGCACCAGAATACATCGCTTTTATATGGCGCGTTCAGGCTGTTGGACCTGATCTATCACAATACGGTCCGTTCTGTTCGCAAAGGGCACCGGGACGCGGTTTTTGCGATTATGTCGAATATTATCCAAACGCTTGTGATGGTGGGTGCCTTTTATCTGTTTATCGACATCATGGGCATGCGCGCGCTGGCAATCCGGGGTGATTTTCTGCTGTACGTTATGTCGGGCATTTTTGTCTTTATGGTGAACATCAAAGCCATGGGCAGTGTTGCGGGGGCCGAGGGGCCGACCTCGGCGATGATGCAGCATTTGCCTATGAACACCACGATTTCGATCTGGTCTGCGGCTTTGTCTGCGCTTTATACCCAATTGATCGGCATGTTCGTGATCCTGTTCGGATATCACCTGATCTGGAAGCCGCTTGAGATCGACGATCCCGTCGGCGCTTTTTCCATGATCATACTGGCTTGGTTCAATGGCTGTGCGATCGGGATGGTCCTGCTGGCGTTGAAGCCGTGGTTTCCCAGTTCGACGTCGACTGCGCAGCAAATCTATAGCCGTTTCAACATGTTCGCGTCGGGCAAGATGTTCGTGGCCAACACTTTGCCGGCCTATCTGGTCGCGTTCTTTTCGTGGAACCCGTTGTTTCACATTATCGATCAGGGTCGGGGATACATTTTTATCAACTACAACCCGCTTAAATCCACAATGAGCTATCCGATCATCGTTTCGGTCATCCTGTTGGTGATCGGTCTGATTGGTGAAAGCCAGACCCGACGTCATGCGTCGCTAAGCTGGACGGCAGGGCGTTAATCAGCCGGGCAGGATGTCGCTAAGTAAAGCAAGCGTTCGGTCGATGGCACCGGTTTGGCGTTGGTATTCCGTCTGTGCTGCTTTCTGCATTGCGGTCAGGGTGTCGTGATCTGAGAGCAGGTCTTGAACGACAGGCTGTAGGTCTTCCGACATTTGAACGTCCTGTGCACCACCGGTCGTTTGCAGAGCTTTGTAAGCCGAGCTGAAGTTCTGAACATGTTGTCCGCTTAGGATCGCACACCCCATGGCCGCGGGTTCAAAAGGTGTATGACCGCCGGGTCCGGGCAACAGGGATCCCCCGACGAACGCCAGCCCGGTTGAAGCGTAGACGGCGCCTGTTTCGCCGAAAACGTCGACCAGATGCACACAAGTGTCTGTTGTCGGCAATTCGCCCAGACTCTGACGGGTATGCGCGATGTCGCGGTCCACCAGCAGGTCCACCAGCGCATCGCCCCGTTCGGGGTGGCGCGGCACCAATAGCAACAAAGGGTTATCCGGTAAGGACACATGGGCGTTCAGGATGACTTCGTCTTCACCTTTGTGGGTCGACACCGCCGCCCAACTCGCGCGGCCTTGGCTGGCTTTGGTGAAAGCGGCCTGTAAATCAGGGTTGGTGGGAGGCAGGTCGATTTCAGCTTTCAGGTTGCCGGGGGATTGAACCAACTGCGGATCAAGTCCCAGATCGACCAATCCTGAGGCGATGGTGTCGTCCTGTGCGGTGATCACCTGCATTTTCGAAAGAAGCGTGCCGTAAACGCGGGGCAGGCGCGCACGACTTTTGGATGCCCGCGCATTGACAAGGGCCGTTGGCGTGCCGCGTGTGGAAAGTTCTGACAAAAGGCGCGGCCAAAGATCGCCTTCGGTGAAGATCGCAGTGTCGGGTTGCCAGAAAGATAGAAACCCATCGACAGCGGCGGGCGTATCAATCGGCAAGAACTGATGCACAGCGTCGGGCAGTCGCTTGGCAACTGTCTTGGCACCGCCGACGGTCGATGTGGTAAAAAGAAGAGTGGCACCCGCTTGATCGCGGATCGCGCGGGCCAACGGAATGATAGAGACAGCTTCACCCACAGACGCGGCGTGCATCCAAACCAAAGGCCCGTTTGGTCGGGTTGCGGTCGGCTTTCCGAAGCGTTCGCCAAGACGTGCAGCATCACCGCTTTGCGCGGCATGGGCCCGGCGCGCCAACAGGCCCAGTAAACCCGGCATTATGGCCGTGGCCAGCATCCACGTTTTCAAAAGACACGGGCTTTTCGCGGTCGGCTTGTCCGCTGGTTTTTCTTGCGTGTGATCCGTCAACTGGGCGACCACGCCAAACCGCCAGCACACAAGGTGCTCCACATCATGCAATCAAAGCTCTGTTGCATCTGCGTTTCCCTGACGCTTGGTAAAACCGTCTCTGCAAAAGGTGTTTTCGGCTTTTTCTTCGCTGCCGAGTCAATACTTTGGCGTCTGGTGATGCAAGTCCTATCCATCGATGCAATCCATCGCTGCGACGGCCAGCGGCTATTTGGCCTGACCCGCCTCGTATCCATCCAAAAGTGCGGCCCACTGTTGATCGCCCCAGTGCAGATTAGGGTGCAGCGCGCGTTCTTTTTCAAACGACCGGTTCAACCGTGACAGGTTCTGATCGGTCCAATCCCCTGCCGGGCGTGCGCCCGATTTGTCGAAGTCGATCAGCCAAGGCTTGTTTTGATCGTCCAACAAGATGTTTCGGCAATTTAGATCTGCATGGAAGACACCCGCGCTGTGAAGGCGTTTGATCTCGGCTCCTATCCCCAACCAGACGGACCCGTCGATTGGGTGTTCGTGCAAGATGTCGGCCAAGGGTCGTGCGAGCGGGAGTCTTTCGGTGATCAGGTCGGCGCGGTAAAAAAGGCCAACCGGCTGATGTCGTGCTGCAAGCGGGCGCGGCACGTTCAGGCCTTCGCCCTGCATCCAGACCAGCAAGTCATATTCACGCATCGCACGGCACTGTTTGGCCCTTGTATACAGATAAAGATCAGGATTGATTTTGCCGATCAGCCCGCCACGACGAAAGTGACGCAACACCATGTCGCGGTCGGAATGGCGCAGGAAATGCGCTTCGGCGCGTCCCTTCGATCCCCCCCGCAAAATCCCGTTTTCTTTCAGCCATGCAGGATCAAAAAGGCGCGGCTCGAACGTACGAAAAACCTTGGAATCGTACCAGATCGTTGCCCCATCACGCTTGAGTATTGCGGTGTTTCCGTTGATCTCTTTGCTCCTACCCTTCGCCGAATGGCCTAGGTGATCCTTTAGCGAATCTCCAGTGTCAAACATGCAGCCGCCTGCCAACCAACCGTATGAGGGACAAACCACAGTGTTCCGGCTTCTGGTTGCGCAGTGTTAACGATCAAATCGTGACGAAATGCGCCTTGCTTGAGTCTTATCGCAAAGCTAAACGTCAACCCCGAGGGCAACCGAAGGCTTATCGCATGTCCAAGCTTGTTACGATCTACGGCGGGTCCGGCTTTGTCGGACGTTATATTGCACAGCGTATGGCGCGTGCTGGCTGGCGCGTGCGCGTTGCTGTCAGACGTCCGAACGAGGCGCACTTTGTTAAGCCGTACGGCACGGTTGGTCAGGTTGAACCGGTGCTTTGCAATATCCGCGACGACAACAGTGTGCGTTTGGCCGCGTCCGGTGCAGATGCTGTTGTGAACTGCGTCGGCACCTTCGATGCCCGGGGCAAGAACAACTTTGATGCTGTTCAGCACGAGGGCGCCGAACGGATCGCCCGGATCGCCAAGGAAGAAGGCGTGGCGCGGATCGTGCATATTTCGGCCATCGGTGCCGATGTGGACGGGGAAAGTGACTATGCCCGGACCAAGGGTTTGGGCGAAGAAGGTGTTTTGGCCGCTTATCCCGACGCGATGATCCTGCGTCCGTCCGTTGTGTTCGGGTCTGAAGATGCGTTCTTCAACCGGTTTGCCAAGATGGCACGGATGATGCCCGTTCTCCCTCTTGTGGGCGCAGATACCAAATTTCAGCCGGTTTATGTGGATGACATTGCCCAAGCCGCCGAAATGGGCGTGACGGGCGCGGCATCCGGGGGCGTCTATGAACTGGGTGGCCCGGATGTGGACGATTTCCGCGGTCTGATGCAGGACATGTTGCGCGTAACCCGGCGTCGCAGTCTGGTGATTGGATTGCCCATGTGGGTTGGCAGCATTATGGCGACGGTGACGGGGTTTCTGTCTTTCCTAACCGGTGGGATCGCGCCGCAGCCGATCACGTCTGATCAGGTCAAGCAGTTGGCCGTTGATAACGTTGTAGCAGACGGTGCATCGGGCTTTGCCGAGTTGGGCATTCAACCGACCGCGATGGAGGCTGTTTTGCCGACCTATCTTTGGCAGTTCCGTCCTGATGGCCAGTACAACGACATCACCAAAAGTGCCCGAAATCTACGCGGCTAGCCCATACGAATAGATCAACAGGATCGCGCCAAGCACCATGCGATAGATCACGTAGGGTGTGAAGCTGACGCTTTTCAGCAGTCTCATCATAAAGTGCAGCGCGGCCAATGCGGCAAAAAACGCGAAAATCGCGGCAATGCCGGCATCGCGGGCCGTGTCGCTGTCCATTGTGCTGGCGACTTCCAAGCCCAAAAGCGCACCAGAGGCGATGATCGTTGGAATCGACATCAGCATGGCAAGCCGGGCGGCATCTTCGCGGGCGTAGCCCAATTGTCGGGCGCCCGTGATCGTGATGCCGGATCGCGATGTGCCGGGGATTAGCGCCAGCACCTGCCACAGCCCCATGACGATGGCATCGCGCAACGTCCAATCGTCCGAGGTTTTCTCGGCTGTCCCTTTACGATCAGCCCACCAAAGGACAAGCCCGAAAATCAACGTGGACCAAGCGATGACGGTGACAGATCGCAGCATGTCGTCGCCGCCGGTGATCTTTAGCACCAGCCCGGCAATCACAACCGGAATGGTGGCAAGGCCAAGAAGCAGGGCAAGCTGCGCATCGGGGCCCGAAAACCGTCCTGTCAGCATCTGAAGAACGCCTTTGAAAATGCGCACCACCTCTTGGCGGAAGTACAGCATGACGGCGCCCAAGGTGCCTACGTGTACGGCAACATCGATCACTTGGCCTTGATCCGGAAGGCCCAAGAGATTCGGCAAGAGGATCAGGTGCCCGGACGAGGAAATCGGCAGAAATTCGGTGATACCTTGAATGATTGCCACAAGGATCAGGTGTAAAAGCGGCATGTCTTTGGGCCTGCTGGTTCGGTCGCCGCACACTAACCAATTGACATTTTTGTGAAAGAGGCAATTTAGGACCGGTTCGGTTATAAATCCGTTGCGAGAATTTGCATATGCGGCATTGCGTGTGCAGAAAGTTAGGAAATAGGTCAATTTAGCTGCCCTAAAGACTATCTTTTGGAAACAATCTTTCGTATTGGGTGCCTGTAACCGGAGGTTTGTGGATGGCCGATAATCCTATGTTGAAATTTACGACTGTCGGGCGGGATATGCCTGAGAAGCGGGATGCTGAGATGCGTCGCGAGGATTTCCGCGAGATCTATGCCGAATACGCCGAAGCCAAGGCAGCCGAGCAGGCCAGTCGGTGCAGTCAGTGTGGTGTGCCCTATTGCCAGTCGCATTGTCCGCTGCACAACAACATTCCCGATTGGCTGAAGCTCACAGCCGAGGGACGCTTGCGCGAAGCTTATGAGCTAAGCCAGTCCACAAATACGTTCCCTGAAATTTGCGGTCGGATTTGTCCGCAGGATCGCCTTTGCGAAGGCAATTGCGTGATCGAACAATCGGGACATGGCACGGTCACCATCGGCTCGGTTGAGAAATACATCACTGATACCGCTTGGGAAGAAGGATGGGTTCTTCCTGCCAAACCATCGGTCGAACGGGCCGAAAGCGTGGGCATCATTGGCGCGGGTCCGGGTGGCCTTGCGGCGGCAGATCGGCTGCGTCGCGCGGGTGTTCAGGTGACGGTGTATGATCGGTACGATCGCTCGGGCGGATTGCTGACCTATGGCATCCCTGGCTTTAAGCTGGAAAAGGACATCGTGGTGCGCCGCAACAAGCAGTTGGAAGACAGCGGTGTCACTTTCGTGCTGAACTGTAATGTGGGCGAAGACATCTCGTTCGAAGATATCCGGGCCAAGCATGATGCAGTTTTGATTGCGACCGGAGTCTATAAAAGCCGGGAACTACAAGGACCGGGCAGTGGTGCGGACGGTATCGTGCGGGCGATTGATTATCTGACAGTGTCGAACCGAAAAAGCTTTGGTGACGATGTGCCCGAGTTTGACAGCGGAGAGTTGAACGCGGAGGGCAAGCGCGTTGTGGTGATCGGTGGTGGCGACACCGCGATGGATTGTGTGCGGACCGCCGTGCGGCAAGGGGCTGAGAGCGTGAAGTGCTTGTATCGGCGCGACCGCACCAATATGCCCGGCTCGCAGCGCGAGGTTCAGAATGCTGAAGAAGAAGGCGTTGAATTTGTTTGGCTGACCGCACCCAAGGGGTTTGCGGGCGATGCTGTGACTGGCGTGATGGCTCAGAAAATGCGGCTTGGTGCGCCGGATGCGACGGGCCGTCAGGTGCCTGAGCTGGTCGAAGGATCGGACTATGTGGAAGAAGCGGATTTGGTGATCAAGGCCCTTGGGTTTGAACCTGAAGACTTGCCCGCGCTTTGGGGTGTCGAGGGTTTGGAAGTGACCCGTTGGGGTACGATCAAGGCCAGTTTCCAGACCCATGAGACGGCAATGGACGGAGTTTATGCCGTGGGTGATATCGTGCGGGGCGCATCACTGGTTGTGTGGGCCATTCGGGATGGCCGTGAAGCGGCGGACGCGATGTTAGAGCGTTTTGCCACAAGCGCCATTGCGGCAGAATAAGCAACGCTCGGCTGATTTAGTGACGTTTTCCACGCGTTTTTTGGTCAGCTAAAATCCATTTTGAACAGGAAAGAGTGCGGTTCAAAGGTTAATGCCCAGAGAGGACTTGGGCGCAGAGGGTGCTTAGCACATGAACAGAATATAAGAGAGAAGCGTCAGCTAAGCTGACCCGTTCGGATAAAAGAGGATTAAACATGGCGTCAAAGTCTGGAAGCTGCTTGTGCGGCGAAATCGAATATGAGCTGGTCGAAGAGCCGACGAGTTACGGGGCCTGTCACTGCGGAATGTGCCGCAAGTTTTCCGGCGGGATCGAATTGGGCATCCAGGTCCCAGCCGACGGCGTGCGCTTTGTGCCGACTGACAAACTGGCCATTTATGGATCGTCCGATTGGGCCGAGCGCGGGTTCTGTATGTTGTGCGGATCCAGCATCTTTTGGCGCTTGACCGCCGAAGGTCCGATGCAGGGCATGTTCAGTATTGCAGCGGGGACGCTGGAAGACATGACAGGCATGGAATTCGACGCCGAAGTCTATATCGACCACAAGCCTGCCAGCCATTCGTTCGCGGGCGAACGCAAGTTGATGACCGAAGCCGAAGTTCTGGAGATGGCTGGTATCTCATGAGAACCGGTGGCTGCATGTGCGGAAAAGTTCGGTATCAGGTCGAAGCCGGCGAGACGTTCGCCGTGTGCTATTGCCGTATGTGCCAGCAATGGGCGTCGGGTGCTTTCATGGGTGTGCCAACGACGACATTCGATGTCGTGGAAGGTGCGGATCACATGACGGTCGTCAAGACATCGGACTGGGCGGATCGGGCGTTCTGTAACCAGTGTGGATCGAACATTTATTACCACGCACGGGATCACGGAACGCCAAGTGTGTCCTTGGGCAGTCTTGATGACACAAACGGCCTGACCGCGCGGGTTCAATACTACATCGACAAGAAGCCATCGGGTTTTTCGTTGAGCCAAGACACCAAAACAATGACTGAGGCCGAGTGCATCGCGCATTTCGCCCCCGATGAAGCAGGAGACACCGCATGACCAAGTATGATGCAGAATGGGCCCGCGCCGAAGAAGAGCGTCGCACATGGATGGCCGAACATTCTTTGTACAAGTCAGATGACGAACATGCCTCTTGTGGCGTGGGTCTGGTTGTGTCGATTGATGGCAAGGCCAGTCGCAAGGTCGTCGACAACGGGATCAATGCTTTGAAGGCTGTTTGGCACCGGGGCGCGGTGGATGCAGATGGCAAGACCGGCGATGGTGCGGGCATTCACGTCCAGATCCCGATCAATTTTTTCTATGACCAGGTTGAGCGCACCGGGCACGAGCCGCGTCTGGACGAGTTGCTGGCCGTGGGGCAGGTGTTTTTGCCGCGCACGGATTTTGGAGCTCAGGAGACTTGCCGGACCATCGTGGAAACCGAGATTCTGCGGATGGGGTATTTCATCTATGGCTGGCGGCATGTGCCCGTAGACGTCACTGTTCTGGGTGAAAAGGCCAATGCAACCCGGCCCGACATCGAGCAGATTCTGATTTCGAATTCAAAGGTAGTGGACGAAGACACGTTCGAACGGGAGCTTTACGTGATCCGCCGCCGGATTGAAAAAGCGGCTTTGGCGGCTCAGGTGTCTCAGTTGTATTTGGCGAGTCTAAGCTGCCGGTCGATCATCTACAAAGGTATGATG
>CAZWDS010000038.1:0-2273 GCA_964632495.1 uncultured Rhodobacterales bacterium | reverse complement strand
CCATGGTTGCACAGGTAAAGGTAATGATCAGGTACGATTTGAAAGCGCGTTTGCGATTTACCATCAACGCTACAGCACGAACACGTTCCCCCAGTGGTGGTTGGCGCAGCCGTTCCGCATGTTGGCTCATAACGGTGAAATCAACACGTTGAAGGGCAACGTGAACTGGATGAAGTCTCACGAAATCCGGATGGCGTCGGGCACCTTTGGGGACACGGCTGAGGACATCAAGCCGATCATTCCGGCGGGTGCGTCGGATTCGTCGGCCTTGGATGCGGTGTTCGAAGTGCTGGTGCGGGCCGGGCGGAATGCGCCGATGGCCAAGACGATGTTGGTGCCGGAAAGTTGGTCGAAGCAGGCGGTCGAATTGCCTGAAGCTTGGCGCGACATGTACAATTATTGCAACGCGGTGATGGAACCGTGGGATGGCCCTGCTGCTTTGGCTATGACGGATGGTCGTTGGGTATGCGCGGGACTGGACCGGAACGGGCTGCGCCCCATGCGGTACACGGTGACGGGCGATGGTCTTTTGATCGCCGGGTCGGAAACCGGGATGGTGCCGGTGGACGAGGCGCATGTGGTCGAAAAGGGTGCATTGGGCCCCGGACAGATGATCTCGGTTGATATGGTCGAGGGCAAGTTGTTCCACGACACCGAAATGAAGGACATGCTGGCGGCGGCTGCTCCTTTCAGCGAATGGGTTGGTAAGATCGTTGAGTTGGACGAAGAGCTTTCTGACACCACAGAAGAGCCGATGTTCACCGGCGAGGCGTTGAAGCAGCGTCAGATCGCGGCTGGCTATTCGATTGAAGAGCTTGAGCAAATCCTGGCGCCCATGGCCGAGGATGGGAAAGAGACGCTGGCGTCGATGGGGGACGATACGCCGTCGGCTGTGCTGTCCAAGACTTACCGGCCTTTGTCGCACTTCTTCCGGCAAAACTTCAGTCAGGTCACGAATCCGCCCATCGATTCCTTACGCGAGTATCGCGTGATGAGCTTGAAGACGCGGTTCGGAAATCTGAAAAACGTGTTGGACCAGGACAGCAGCCAGACCGAAATTCTGGTGTTGGACAGCCCGTTTGTCGGCAACGCCAAGTTTGATCGTCTGTGCGAGCGGTTTATTTCCGAGATGGTCGAGATTGACTGTACCTTTGTGGGCGGCGGTCATGCTGGATCGCTTCAAGGCGCTTTGGAGCGTGTGAGAGCCGAGGCGGAAGATGCCGTGCGTTCGGGGGCTGGGCACATCGTGCTGACCGATCATTACGCCAGCGAAGACCGTGTGGCGATGCCGATGATCCTTGCGACCAGCGCGGTGCATTCTTGGCTGACGCGCAAGGGCTTGCGGACGTTTTGCAGCCTGAATGTGCGGTCTGCTGAATGTATGGATCCGCATTACTTTGCGGTGCTGGTTGGTTGCGGCGCCACGACGGTGAACGCCTATCTGGCTGAGGATTCGATTGCTGACCGGATTGAGCGCAATCTGATCGATGGCACGTTGACCGAGGCTGTGGCGCGGTACAAGGCTGCCGTGGATGCGGGCCTGTTGAAGATCATGTCGAAGATGGGGATCAGTGTGATTTCGTCTTATCGCGGTGGTCTGAACTTCGAGGCCGTGGGGCTAAGCCGTGCTATGGTGAACGAGTTCTTCCCGGGCATGCACAGCCGGATCAGCGGAATTGGCGTTAGCGGCATTCAGACCAAAGCGGAAGAGGTGCACGCGGCTGGATTTGGTGGCGGAAATGTTCTGCCGATTGGCGGGTTTTACAAATCCCGCACCAGTGGCGAGACCCACGCTTGGGAAGCGACTGCGATGCATATGTTGCAGGCGGCGTGCCAAAAAGCATCTTATGCCATGTGGCAGCAGTTTTCGGCCAAGATGCGGTCAATGCCGCCGATCCATTTGCGCGATTTGCTGGACATCAAGCCTATGGGTGCTCCGATCCCGATTGAAGAGGTGGAAAGCATCACTTCGATCCGTAAGCGTTTTGTGACGCCGGGAATGTCGCTTGGGGCTTTGTCGCCTGAGGCGCATAAGACGCTGAACGTGGCGATGAACCGGATTGGGGCGAAGTCCGATTCGGGCGAGGGCGGCGAAGACCCGGCGCATTTCGTGCCCGAGGCGAACGGCGACAATCCAAGCGCGAAGATCAAGCAGGTGGCTTCGGGCCGCTTTGGCGTGACGGCGGAATACCTGAACCAATGTGAAGAACTTGAGATCAAGGTCGCGCAGGGTGCCAAGCCCGGTGAGGGTGGCCAGTTGCCCGGCATGAAAG
>CAZWDS010000037.1:0-30353 GCA_964632495.1 uncultured Rhodobacterales bacterium | reverse complement strand
ATTTCGCGCAGCCTTGTGAAGAAACTGATCGAAAGCTGGTCAATCTCGAGGATCGGCCCGTCATGGTCGCGCTTGGTCATCGCAATATCTTTCTATTGTTTCGCCGCGACTGCGTCGCGTCGATCTGCCGGGGGCTCTGCCCCCGGACCCCCGAAGTATTTTCAGCAAGAGGAAAGCCCATCAGTCTCTCAGGCTTTCTTCGCGCAGGCCGTCCGCCAGAAGGTTCAGGCCCAGAACAAGGCTCATCAGCGAGATGGCAGGGGCCAAGGCCGGGTGTGGGAAGACGGAGAGGAGCTTGCGGCCATCGTTGATCGTGGATCCCCAGTCGGGGCTTTCCGGGCTGAGGCCAAGGCCGAAGAAGCCCAGAGTACCCAGAAGGATCGTGGTGTAACCAATTCTGAGGCAGAAATCGACGATCAGCGGTCCACGCGCATTGGGCAGAATTTCCCAAAGCATGATGTACCACGCCCCTTCGCCGCGCGTTTGGCCGGCGGCCACGTAGTCGCGCGTTTTGATGTCGAGCGCCAAACCCCGCACGATCCGGAAAACCGTGGGCGAGTTCACGAAGACGACCGACACAAAGACCACCAAGAGGTTCGGCGGGAAGTCGATCACGCCAAGCGGGTCGAGGTTCCAGGCGATCCCCATGTAAAGCCAGAGGCCGATCACCATCGAGACACCCAAATACACATTCCGTTTTTGCGGCTGCACATAGAACCGCGAATTGATCAGGATCGCGATGAAGATCAGCGGGAAGATGAACAGGACACCTGCCATGTAGACCGGGATACCGGTTGCCACGATCTCGGGCGTGACCAGAAGATAAAACAGCAGGATCACGGGGAAGGCGAGGATCAGGTTGGCAAGGAACGACAGGAAGGTGTCGAGTTTGCCGCCGTAATAGGCTGCCGGAAGACCCAAGGTGATGCCAACCATGAACGCGAACAATGTGGCGAAGGGCGCGATTTTTACGACCTCCCATGCGCCCTTGATGACGCGGCTGAACACATCACGTGCCAGATTATCACCGCCCAGAAGGTAGTAGCCGAATTGACCATCTTCGGGCGCATTCAATGCTGTGCCCGGCACCTTGTTCTTCATGCCCGAGACCTGTGCCAGAGGATCATGGGTGACGATAAGGTCCATGGCTCCGAAAATGGCCGTAAAGACCCAGAACATCACAATGGCATAGCCGATCATACCAACAGTGCTGTCGAACAATTTTCCATAAAGGCCAAGTTTGCGTTTGAAGGTGATCGAAAGGGCAAAGGTCAGGGCCAGTGCGATCCACACGGGCAACAGTCGGGTCGCCATTGTGCCGATGATCCCCTTTGCCTCAAGCGAGGGCATCAGGATGCCGCCGACGATATAGGCAAGGACAAGTAGGACGATCAGACCGAAAATCGCTTTCACCCCAAGGGCGGCATATTCATGCGGTCCCTGGGCGGCGGTCGAAACCTCGCCCTGCAGGTTGGCCTCGGTCGCCATGAAGGACGCGACGATTTGCACCACGATGGCGATGGCCAACGCCACCCATGCGTAAAAGAAGATCGGGTTCAGGACAGAGAGACTTCCGGTCCAGGTTAGCGGTTCCATGCGTCGCCCTCCTCAAGTTTCAGTGGTGACTGCGGCGTTGAAAACCCGCGACCGGTGTCTATGCCTTGCCAGACATAAACCCATAATGAGCCGTCCGAAGTTGAGGCGTCTTTGCAGCCCAGATGAAACCGTGCGCTTTCGCGTTCTTCGGGGCGCCGGGGTTCAAGTATGCGACAGGCAACCTCGTCGGCGCGGACCTTTCTAAGGTTTGCATGGTGTTCATGCACGCGGACCAGCACCGAGTCCTTGGTCGGCAGATGGTTCCACCAAATCCACGTTCCCAACAGAAGAGTGACAATCAACAAAAGCATTTTCATCTCTCCTCAGGCGATCCGTATCCGTGGGTTCAGGAAGACATATCCGATGTCGGATATGAGCTGCGTCACCAACACGACGAAGACGGCGACAACCGAGCATGCCAGAAGCAAGTCGATGTCGTTGTTGCCAGCAGCCTGAACCAGCGTCCAACCAAAACCTTTGTAGTTGAACAGGGTCTCGACGATCACGACGCCGTTTAGAAGCCAAGGGAATTGCAGCATGATCACGGTGAAAGGTGCGATCAGGGCGTTTCGAAGCGCGTGCTTCATGACGATGGCCCGGAAGCTCACGCCTTTCAGGCGTGCGGTTCGGATATATTGTGCCGTCATCACTTCGGTCATCGAGGCGCGGGTCATGCGGGCGATATACCCCATGCCATAAAGCGCGATGGTCAGCACCGGTAAGAAGAAGTTTTCGAAGTTCGCGTTGTCGACCGCGCTGGTCGCAGTCCCCTTGAAGATTTTCCAGCCCGCCGATGACGCAAATAGGGTAATGAAAATCACGCCAGAGACGTATTCCGGTGTCGCGGTAGACGCGATTGAAAAGGTCGAGAGCGAACGATCCAAGCGGCTGCCTTCACGCATGCCGGCCAAGACACCAACGATCAGGGCGGAGGGCACCATCAAAACCATGACCCAGAACATCAGCTTACCCGTGGCGGCCAGTCGCTTGCCGAGAATGTCGCCAACATCATCCTTGAAGACCGATGAAAAGCCCCAGCCACCTTGCAACACACCGCAATAGCGCGGTGCATCGGCCGGGTCTGTTCCCTTGGTGGCGCAGCGTGCAGTGACCTTACCTTCTTCGTCGGTGTGTACATGGCCTGGCATGACGCCAAGCCATTGGGCGTATTTGATGGGGAGCGGTTCAAGATATCCGTTTTTGGTCAAGTAGGACGTAACCGCTTCGTCTGACATCCGCTGGTTGCCTTGCGTCTTCGCAAGCTTTTCCAGGTTCGGATAGAGGTTTGTCAGGAAGAAAACGATAAACGTCAGACACAATGCCGTCAGGATCATCACGCCCAATCGGCGCAGGATGAAACTTACCATGAGTGTTCCCCGTTATCTGGCTAAGGCCTTGTTTTCTGGCCTTAGTTTGTTTGTGCGCACCGAAAGGGTACGAAAGGAAAGGGCGCCACGAAGGCGCCCTTTCTGAAGTAATTTAGGCTGCGAAACCCAGCTTGTAGGGATGGATCTCGAACGAGATGTGCATATCTGCACCCACCAAGCCTTCTTTCGCGTGGCGATAAAGCGAACGCCAGTAAGGCTGACATGTTACGCCTTCATCCTGAATCAGCTTTTGGATCTTGGTCATGACTTCGCGACGCTTGTCGGCGTCAGCAATGGCCAGTGCCTCGGTCAATAGACCGTCGAATTCGGCGTTTGCCCAACCGAACTCATTCCAAGCCTCACCGGAGCGATACGCCAACGCCAGAACTTGCACGCCCAGTGGACGGTGGTTCCAGTTGGTCGACGAGTAGGGGTACTTTGCCCAGTCGTTCCAGAAGGTCGACCCGGGAAGGATCGTCCGCTTGATGTTGAAGCCCGCGTCACGCAGCTGCGCGGCGACGGCGTCGGTGGTGTTCTTGCGCCAGTCATCGTCGATCGAGATGATCTCGTGCTCGAAGTCCATCATGCCGGCTTCTTCCATCAGGGCGCGAGCGCCTTCGACGTCACGTGCGACAGGGGGAAGTTCGGCATATTCGGGATGCACGGGCGATACGTGATGGTTTTCCGCAGGTACACCACGGTTTCCATAACCAAGCTCAAGACAAACCACATTGTCGATGGCCATTTGCAGCGCTTTGCGAACGCGCACGTCAGCATAAGGCATCTTGCCGTCGATCTCGGCCAATTGGTTCGGGCGGACCACGATAGTGGAGGCGGTCACAACTTCTGATCTGACAAAGCCAAGGCTGTCCATCACGTCGATGAATTCGCCGACCGACTCGTAAAGGAAATCTACTTCGTCGGATTCCAGAGCCGCCAACCAAGCAGCAGGATCGGTGCCAAAGTCGATAAACTCGATGCTGTCGAGGGCAGGCTTGCCAAAAACAGCTTCGCCCCACCATGCGTGGTCGTCGTTGCGGGTGATAACGCCCTTAACGCCGACTTCCAGTTCCGTCATCACAAACGGACCAGTGCCCACTGCGTTCATGGCGTCATCAGGATTAAACGACGAATGAACGATGGCAGCTGGATAGTCCGCCATACCAGGAATGATCGAGATGTCGGGCTGCGGCAGTTTCAGTTTGACGGTCATCGCATCGACCACTTCGACCACGCCTTCGCGGGCCATGTCGGTGTCAGGATCAACCAAAGTGGCAAAACGACCGGCCATCGAGTTGGCTTCAACCGTCTTATCAGCCCAGCCAATGATGTTGCGCGCCACGTCTTCTGCGGTGAAGTCGTCGCCGTTGTTCCATTTGACGCCCGGACGGACTTTCAAGGTGTACTCGGTAGCGTCTTCGTTCACGTCCCAGCTTTCCAGAAGCATCGGTGTGAATGTACCGTCGTTGTTGTACTCGACCAGGTATTCCAGCGTACCGCGTGTGTAGTTGGCGATCTGGCTCCAGTCAAATGTGCGCGGATCTTTCAGACCGCGAACTTCCTGCTGAATGCGCATTGTACCACCCATGGCAGCGTGGCTGCCGGCCTTGGCGGGCGCGGTGGCGCCGATCAGGCTGTAGGCTGCCGCACTGGTCAGACCGAGTGCTGTGGCGCGTGTGAGAAACTCGCGACGGCTTAGTTTACCTTCGCGATATTCATCCGCGTGCATCTCTGCCGCTGGATGTAGTTTCGGTTGAGTTGTCATATTGTCATTACTCCCTGAGACAATCTTATCCGGCTAAGCCGTTGTTTTTTGTTTCGTGACCCCATCAACCACATTCCGTCACGGTCTGCCGTCGAGGTCAACGCCCGGTTTCGACGTTTGGTATAACACTTGCGACATTGATATCGATCAAAAACGACATAGCCACGCAAAACCTTGCGTCAAGCTTGGCTTCGGAACTCAGACGGGCTTTGTCCTGTGCGCGCCCGGAAGGCCCGTGTGAAGTACGCCGCCGAGGCAAAACCACAGTTTTGCGCGATCTGAGAAATCTGCATGCGCGTATCGCTTAGCAGCCTTTTTGCTTCAAAATGCCGTCGGTCCGTAAGGATATCCAAGGCCGGGCGACCAGAAACACGGCGGCAAACCCGCGACAAATGCGTGGGCGTCACGCCCAACAATGCAGCATAGTGTTGAACACCCTCGGTGCGCCTGAAATCTCGTTCCACCAGCGCCGAAAAAGCTTCGGTCAAACGATGACCTGCTGAATCTTCGACCACGCTTTGTCCAGCACTGGACGCTTCTGTGTGCGCTTCGCCAGTACGCATCAACCAAACGGACAAAAGCCCCGCATGATAGCCAAGTGCGCGCGCTGCATGGGGTACGCCATTGCTGATCTCGCGTTGCATGTTGTCGATCAGGCCTGTCAGTTCTCGCTGCAATTGCACTTCGTGAAGCCTCAAGTGCATCGGCTCAAGCGGCCAATCAAAGCCATCATCATCCGGCAGAAACACGACTGACCCCAAAACCGGACCGGTCGTCGTAAATCCGTGCATGGTCTTTGCAGGAAGAAACACAAGGTTGTGCGGGCCATAGCCCGTGTTGCGACCCGCGACTGTCAGTCGGCCTTGCCCGCGTGTGAACCACGCCAAGACCGGACGGTCATAGCTTCGCATCGCCTCGGTGCGCCATCGCCCACCTTGCGCCATTCGTGCTACTGAAACGACATCAACCGGTAACTCGTCCGATCCCGTTGGCACCACGTGATCAATATCGGCTTCGGCCGCTTGTGGCTGCGGCAGAAGCGTAAATCGCTGTAACGTCATTACCGCTAACCAAGCCCCCAGAACGGCAAAATACGGCTAAATTGTGGCAAGCGGCGTGCCTGAGGTCAACGGCCACTTCGCGAGTCACTCAGAATCTTGTTGGGAGCCGACGATTTAGCAGTTGGCCAGAGCAAGCGAAAATCCGCTCATCATATCCATATACAGAAGGGGCCCGGGCGTGAATCCGGCACCAGTTGGATCGGTCGCTACAACACGAGTTTGGTGCCCTTCTATCACAGTCTCCAGAAGACCCATTGCCTCGATTCCGTCGGTTAGAATGCAGGAAATGCTTTCTGAACGCACCGAATCCCGCAGCTCAGCGATTCGCGCAGGCCCCGGTTCAACAGCGTGAGAATCAGTAATGGCAAAACTGTGTTGCAACCCAAAGCGCGCTTCGAAATAGCGGTAGGCATCGTGTTGGACAGCGAAAGAAGGCTTTGTTGACCCGCTGAATTGAGCACGGATCTCTTGCTCAAGGCCCAAGATCTTGCCTGAAGCCTGT
This sequence comes from uncultured Rhodobacterales bacterium, assembly GCA_964632495.1. Taxonomy (GTDB): domain Bacteria; phylum Pseudomonadota; class Alphaproteobacteria; order Rhodobacterales; family Rhodobacteraceae; genus CALKXV01. The sequence goes on along the minus strand of CAZWDS010000037.1, from coordinate 24,062 downwards.
TCCGCGTTCGCGCGGTAGACCCCCCCATTCTCGGGATCGATCTCGGAAAGGGCGTCCGCAATTTCGCCAAGCCAATGGATCGCATTTTGAGGATCAAGCCACAGGTGCGGATCTATATCGCCGTGATCATGTCCGTGGTCATGACCGTCTTCTTCCTCTTTCAGCTCGATTTGATGCGGTGCTTCATCCAGAAGCGTCAGAACCTTGGCCTGATCCGCCAAAGTGTCCAGCGCGTCCTCCAACCAAGGTGTCAGACCTGGGCCAATCCAGACCACCAGATCAGCCTGATCCAATGCCGCCGCTTCGGATGGACGCATCGAATAGCTGTGCGGCGAAGCGCCGGGGCGAAGCAAAACCTCTACGTCGCCAACGCCGTCTGTCACCATCGAGACAATCGAATGGACAGGTCTGATATCTGTCACCACCTTAGGCGGATCAGCTTGCGCAACCGTAGCGGTCATCAAGGCGAGGGCAGCAAAAAGACGTCGCATAGTCGGCTCCTTTGTGAACGGAATAGCTTGATAGACGTTATAGTATAACATATCAATACCCGATGATCGGATTCGAATCACACGACCACACCCACTGCATTTCCACAGGTTTGAAATCTGCTGATGCCCGTTGCCATGAGGCCGGGGTGCAACTGACGCCTGCTCGAAAACGTGTGTTAGAGATTTTGCTGCGCGAACACCGAGCGCTTGGGGCTTATGAAATCCTCGACATTCTGGGCAAAGGCGCAAAACCTCCGACGGCGTATCGCGCGCTGGACTTCCTCGTGACGCATGGATTCGCCCACAGGATCGAGCGCCTAAACGCCTTTATCGCCTGCGCCCACCCCGGCGAAGACCACGCACCGGCTTTTCTGATCTGTCGCATCTGCAACGCAGTGGCCGAAACGCCGTCCGAAACCACCAAAGGCCGCTTGGGCGCCGCTGCTGAGCGCGCCGGTTTTCAAATCGAGCGGGCTGTTGTCGAAGCCATCGGGCTGTGCCCTAATTGTACAAAGGTTTCGACATGAGTTTGATCACAGGAGAAGGACTTGGCGTCTCTTTCGGGAAAAAGCCCGTTCTTCACCATGTGGATCTGACGTTAAACGCAGGTGAAATCGTTACGATTGTCGGCCCGAACGGATCGGGCAAATCAACGCTGCTTCGTGTGATTATCGGAGCCGTCGTGCCGAACACAGGACATCTTTCCATAAAACCCGGTCTTCGCATGGGGTATGTTCCTCAGAAGCTCCAGATCGATACCACGCTACCCATGACAGCCCGACGGTTTATGGATTTGCCTAAACGTATTTCAAACGCGGACGCCATGCGCGCACTGTCCCGTGTGAAAGCCGCCGATCTGGCCGACAGACCGTTAAGCGATTTGTCCGGTGGCCAGCTTCAACGGGTTTTGCTGGCCCGCGCTTTGATCGGAGAACCGGAGCTGCTGTTGTTGGATGAGCCCACGCAAGGTCTGGACCAACCGGGTTCCGCCGAATTCTATCACCTGATCGAAGAAGTGCGCCAAGAATTAGGCTGCGCCATCTTGATGGTCAGTCACGAGTTGCACGTCGTTATGGCCGCAAGTGACCGCGTGATTTGCCTGAACGGCCATGTGTGCTGTCACGGAACACCTGAACATGTGGCATCTGCACCCGAGTATCGGGCCTTGTTCGGCAGTGGCACCCAAGGCGCGTTGGCGCTTTATCGGCACGAACATGACCACGCCCACAGCCATGATCACGGGCACGACCATTGAGCAGTCTTCTTGATTCCTTTCTGATCCGTGCCGTTCTTGCCGGGATCGGCGTGACGTTCGCTGCCGCCCCTTTGGGATGTTTCATTGTCTGGCGTCGCATGGCGTTCTTTGGTGATGCCACCGCCCATGCCGCCATTTTGGGCGTCGCCCTGGCTCTGGCCTCTGGCTTGCCCGTCTTCACGGGTGTTCTGCTGGTCGCCCTTGCCATGGCACTGTTCATTTCGTGGCGCAGCGAAACGCATGCCGTGGACACGGCCCTTGGCGTTGCAGCTCACTCTGCCCTTGCCGCGGGTCTGGTTGCGGTGTCGTTCATCGAAGGGGTGCGGCTGGACATCGAAGGATTTCTGTTCGGCGACATCCTTGCCGTGGGGCATACCGATCTGGGCGTGATCTGGCTGGGCGCGCTTTTGGTGTTCGGGTTGCTGACATGGCGCTGGCAGGCCTTGCTGACGTCCACGTTGAACGAAGACCTTGCCTCTGCCGCAGGCATCAACCCAAAGCAGGAACAATTGGTTTTGACACTGGCTCTTGCCGTGGTTGTGGCCGTGGCGATCAAAGTGGTGGGGGCCTTGTTGATCTCATCATTGCTGATCATTCCGGCGGCGGCGGCGCGCCCATTGTCCGGTACGCCGGAACGGATGCTGTTGATTGCGACCATGATCGGCATTCTGTCTGTCGCCGGAGGGCTGGCGGCAGCCTGGTTCTTGGACAGCCCCGCAGGCCCGTCGATCGTTTGTGCTGCAGCACTGATCTTTATAATGGTGTCTCTGACGACATCTTTGGAATCGCGCAGATGAATTGGGTTTGCACTGTGTTTGGGCTGTCGATGGTGTTCCCGCAAATTGCTTCTGCGCAAGAGCCCCTTGGCCAGATCCGTGGTTTTTTGGATGGAGAAGAGATCATCTGGCACACAATCGTCATGACTCAGGGTGGTGAAGGCGTTGCGACGGCAGATTTCGAACAATCGCCACAACACGCAGATCTGTACCTGCAGGGCCATCTCGAGCCCAGATTCGTGAGCAAAGGCATGCTAAGTGTTGAAGCCCGGTACGCTGGCCAGTTTGATCCCGATGCCGAACCCATCTCGATTGAGATTATCTTTATGCCGAACGGATTAGGCGGACAGTTCTTCACCACCCGAGGCGCAAACACTGCCCCTTGGTTTCAGGTGCTAGATTTTTCGGTTTGGGGAAAAAGCGGCACTTTCTTGGGGGCGTTTTGGGGCTTTTTTGGGGGGGCCTGTTTGAACGGCCCGCGCGACCCAACGGATTGCAAGACGCTGACTGGTCAAGTGTCCACACGCGTTTTCGTAAACTAGGCAGCGCGAAGGGGCTTACGCCTCCATCGCCTCCAATTCGTCGATAAAGCCCGAGATCATCGACAGACCTTTGTCCCAGAACGCCGGATCGCTGGCGTCCAATCCGAAGGGGGCCAAAAGTTCTTTGTGGTGCTTTGAACCACCCGCTTTCAGCATGTCGAAGTATTTGGTCTGGAAATCGGGGTCGCCTTCTTCGTAGACAGCATAAAGCGCGTTCACCAAGCCATCGCCAAATGCGTAGGCATACACATAGAATGGGGAATGGACGAAATGCGGGATATAAGCCCAGAAGTTTTCGTAGCCGTCCATGAAGGTGAACGCAGGCCCAAGGCTTTCGCCCTGCACAGACATCCACAGCTCGCCGATGTCGTCTGGCGTTAGCTCGCCCTGTCGGCGGGCGTCGTGGAGTTTGCACTCGAAGTCATAAAAGGCAATCTGACGGACAACTGTGTTGATCATGTCCTCAACTTTGCCAGCCAACATGACCTTTTTCTCAGCAGGCGTCGGCGCATCGGCCAAAAGCTTGCGGAAGGTCAGCATTTCGCCAAAGACACTGGCGGTTTCGGCAAGGGTCAACGGGGTTGAAGAAAGCAACTCCCCCTGCCCGGCGGCCAATCGCTGGTGGACACCGTGGCCCAGCTCATGCGCCAAGGTCATTACGTCACGGGGTTTGCCCAGATAGTTCAGCATCACATAAGGGTGGACGTCGGCGACGGTGGGATGCGCGAAGGCTCCGGGAGCTTTGCCGGGCTTCACTGGCGCGTCGATCCAACCGTCGGTGAAGAATGGCTCGGCCAGCTTGGCCATCTCGGGATCAAAGCCGCCGTAAGCGTCCAACACAGTTTTCTTGGCCTCGTCCCATCCCACCAGACGATCGCTTTCCATCGGCAAGGGTGCGTTGCGATCCCAGACCTCCATCTTGTCCAAGCCCATCCAGCCGCGCTTCAATTCGTAGTACCGATGCGACAGCTTGGGATAAGCTGCGACCACGGCATTCCGCAGCGCTTCAACCACCTCGGGTTCGACGTGGTTTGAAAGATGACGTCCGCTTTGCGGCGTCGGCATCTTGCGCCAGCGATCCTCTATCTCTTTCTCTTTGGCAAGCGTGTTATGCACCCGCGCGAAAAGCTTGATGTTCGAGCCGAACACATTGGCCACTTCGCGCGCTGCCGCCTCGCGCTTGGACCGATCCTTGTCCGTCAATCCGTCCAAGGTGGCTTCAAGGTTCTTTTCCTCGCCATCGATGGTGAAGGTCAGCCCCGCGACGGTCTCATCGAACAGCCGGTTCCACGCGGCGGAGCCAACGGTGGATTGGTCGTGCAGGAATTTCTCCAACTCGTCCGAAAGCTGGTGCGGGCGCATCGCACGCATTCGGTCGAAGATCGGTTTGAAACGAGCCAGATCGGCATTGGCTGCGAACCAACCCTCCAGCGTCTCGTCTTCGACCCGGTTCAGTTCCAGCGTGAAGAACACCAAAGGCGTGGTGAAGGTTGTGATTTTGTCCTGCGCGTCGGCCATGGTCTTGGCGCGATCAGCATCTGTTGTGTTCTGATAGTAAGACAGGCCCACAAACGACATGATGCGCCCGGCCTTGAGGTCAATCTGCTCATAACGATGGATGCACTCCAGCATCCCAGCCGCATCAAGTCCGGCCAGATTTCCTTCATAATCAGCCGCGAATTCGGCACAGGCCTTTTCGACCCAGTCCATATCGTCCTTAAACGCCTGAGACTCGGCACCGGCATAGAGATCACTCAAGTCCCATTCGGGCAGGTCGCCGAACTGACCAGAGCCAGAGGCATCGGCGTCGAAAGTGGGCTGAGGGGTATAACGCATCGGTCAGGCTCCTTTAAGGGTTGCCTGTGACCTAGCCTTGCCCATGCCCCGGATCAAGTCGTGTGCCAGATGCGTTAACAAAATAGGCCACAAAAAACGTTGCATTCGCCCGAAGCAGGGTCGATCAGTTCAGCTGCTTGCGGGCTTCGAAGGGTGTCTATCCGTAGATAGCCAACACTTCTTTCAAATCCTCCAACGTATTCGCCTCACCTACAGGTTTATCTCTCCGCCATCGGCTCATGCGCGGAAAACGAAGCGCGACTCCGGATTTGTGGCGGGTGGAAGCTTGAATGCCTTCAAACGCGATCTCAAAAACATGTTCAGCCATGACCGAGCGGACGGGGCCAAAGCGTTCGCGGGTATTCTTCTTGACCCAGGCCGTGATCTCGCGAAATTCGGCATCCGTCAGACCGGAGTAGGCTTTGGTAAAAGGCACCAGATTGTCGCCGTCCCAGACCGCAAAGGTGAAATCGGTGAACAGGTTGGCGCGACGGCCATGACCGGCTTGCGCATAAATCATCACGGCGTCGATGGTCAGCGGGTCCAGCTTCCACTTCCACCAATCCCCCTTTTTACGTCCGTCGCGGTAAGGACTGTCCAACCGCTTCAGCATCACACCTTCGGCCCCAAGATCGCGGGCGCTAGCGCGGTGGTCTTTCAGTTCTGCCCAAGTGTCGAAGTCCAGCAAGGGCGACAGTTTGAAAGGGATGTCTTGGGGGACGTTTTTGGCAAGTTGATCAAGACGCGCGCGGCGCGCGCCAAAAGGATCTTTTCGGATATCTTCGCCCGCGTCCTCAAGCAGGTCATAGGCCCGGATCACGACAGGAGCATCCGCCAACAGCTTTTTCGGAACCGTCTTGCGACCAATCCGTTTTTGCAGGGCGTTGAAGCTTTGCGGGCTGTCTGAAGCATGATCCCAAGCCAAAAGCTCGCCATCCAGAACGGTTCCGCTAGGCAAGTAGTCAGCCAGACTGGCCAACTCGGGGAAACGATCTGTCATCAGTTCTTCGCCTCGCGACCACGTGAAATGCGCGCCCCCGCGCACAATCAACTGCCCGCGTATACCGTCCCATTTGTGTTCCGCCGCCCAGTCAGCCGGGTCGCCCAAAGTCTCGACCTCGTCATCAAGCTGATAGGCCAAATAGAAGGGATAGGGTTTGGAAAGATCCGCCTGCGGGTCCGGCGCAAGGATCAGATGCTTGAAAGTTGTTGTGTCCGGGCTCCAATCCCCCATCAAGCGGTGCGCCAACTCAGGCTCTTCGATACCGGTCGCGCGCGACAAGGCGCGGGTCATTAGCTTTTGACTGACACCCATGCGAAATCCGCCCGTGATCAATTTGTTGAACACAAACCGCTCGGTGTCCGGCAACCCATCCCATGTATCCAAGATGCGCGTCTTGCGGTCGTCTTCGGGCAGAGCTGCCAAAGCGCGAATACCATCAATGTGCGCCGTTAGGCTAAGATCGAGTGTTTCTCGGGGCTTGGGCAAGATCAGGGCAATGGTTTCGGCCAAGTCACCGACAATGGGATAGCTTTCCTCAAAAAGCCAAAGCGGCAATCCCGCCAACTCACTGGCCCACTCTCGCAATTGGGTGGTGGTAACCGTACGCTTGGGGCGTCGCCCGGACAAAAGAGCAATCGTCCACAAACGATCATCCTCGGACGCTGTCTGAAAGTACTCGTCCAAGGCCGCAACCTTCGCATTGGTCTTTGTCGTTTGATCCAACGCTGTGAACAGCGCAGCAAAGTCTTTCATCCGCTTTCCAACTTGCCCTGACAGATCAGGGCAAGGTAACTTTTCTCTTTCGGCCAGTGTTGGATATAGCACGCCCAAGCCAAGCTTCACATCCACGGGCCGGGACGGGACAGCGACACACGGTGCAGCTCGGTCGCCACATCCACAGAATTGGACGATTCAAGTGCGCGCCGCACTTGATCCCGGCTCACGCCGACATCGCGCAATAGGTGATCATCCAGCTTCAAAAGTTGGCTCAATTGCTTGCGTTGAGCCAAGCGGCGCGCGCGTTTGGCAAGGGTATCTGCAAAGCTGAAAAGCGGGTGCCCGGACGCAGGTTTCGTGTCGGTCAGAAAGGCCATGTCTGTCTCCTTGTTAAGTTGGTTTTTGGCGTCTTCGATGTTGTTGAGGTCAATATGCGGACTAGACATGCATCAATCAAACGAATAGATTTGACGAGATCTGTGATATTTTCTGAAAGATAAATCATGAACGCCCCAAGCACCCCGATGGTCCCGCTACTGGACTTGGATCTTTTGAAAACCCTCGTCGCCATTGCCGAAACCGGCAGTTTTTCTGGGGCTGCAAACGTGGTGCACCGCACACCTTCGGCAGTATCGATGCAGGTCAAGAAGATGGAAGAGATTCTGGGTCGCGCCGTCTTTATCCGCGACAGTCGCTCGGTTGAATTGACGACAGACGGCGCGTTCTTGTTGGAACATGCGCGGCGAATGCTAGCCTTGAACCGGGACGCGGTGGCGCGGTTTGTTCAGCCAGAGATTGAAGGTGTGGTCCGGCTGGGCGCGCCAGACGATGTCGCTGAGCGGTTTCTGGTTGAAATGCTACGCCGCTTTGCCGACAGCCATCCCGGCGTCACCGTCAATGTCACTGTCGACACGACCGAACGGATGATCGCGCAATTGCGTGCGGGTCATTTAGACATGACCATTATCACTTGCGAAGCCGGATTTCGGGAAGAAGACGCCGAAGTCGTCTACCGCGAACAACTGGTCTGGGCCGCCTGTCGATGCGGCGTGGCGGCAGAACAAGTGCCGCTACCTGTCAGCGTTTGGGACGAAAGCTGCGCATGGCGCATTGCGGCACTTGGTCAATTAGAGGCGCAGAACCGCCCTTGGCGTGTTGCGTTTCAATCCGCACATATTTCAGGTCAAAGGGCTGCCATTCTTGCGGACCTGGCCGTGGCCCCCATCCCGATATCAGCTTTGGGCGGGGACATCGTTGAGGCGGCGGCGCATCACGGGCTACCCAAACTGCCCAAATATGCCTTAGGGCTTTTGCTTGCGTCGGACCCAAATCCAGCCATCACCGCAGCCGCTGATCACTTGCGGGCCAGTTTCGCACAACGCAAGGACACCTAAAAAACGACAAACGCCGACAGATTTGCATCTGCCGGCGCTTTGGTCACCCGGGAAGACGGCTAGATTCCAATAAACGGTTGGGCAATGCGTGGAATCAAGCCACGGAACCGAAGCGGCGCGTCAGTCGCTGCAATACAAATGCAGTCCTGACCTTCCTCCGCAACGGGAGTATGATGCAAATGTTCGGTCGCAATTTCAACATCACCGGGACCGAATCGGGAATCTTCATCCAGAAAAGCGCCTTGTAGAACCAAGGTCAGCTCCAATCCACGGTGGCTGTGGTCCGGCATGGCCGTCCCGCCCGGAATCGACAACAACCGCACTTTCGTTTTGTCCTTCGTCTTCAAGACGGCCTGACGGACACCACCACCAACGGCACGCCACTTCACGGCATCGACGTCACCGCCCAGATAATCCTGAATTGGATTTGGCAAAACGCGGTCAGCTTTCGCAGCGTGGGGCTGAAACTCTGGTGCCGCATCAATCAAGGCCATCGTAGCAGCCAAAGAGTCCGCCGCCACTTCGGCTGTCTCAGTCTGATCCACCAGAGCACCGCCAACAGCTTCGAAGCCTTCAAGCCGCGCGCGGCAATCGTCACACATGGAAACGTGCGATGCCACCACAATGGCGAAGCCTTCGGCAAGATTGCCGGACGCATAGCTCATCAAGAGAGCGTCAGTTAAATGATGTTGAACGTTACTCATATTTGTTACCCCATGGCATGGCGCAACCGTTCCAGCGCCAACCTGATCCTTGATTTTATGGTTCCAAGCGGAAGACCTGTAATCTCAGCTATCTCACTGTGGCTAAGATCACCGAAGTACGCTTGTTGAATTAGTTCTCGTTGCTTGTCCGGCAACTCTTTTATTGCCTGTGTCAGACGGTCACTTTCTTGTCTTAGGACCAAAGCATCCGCTTGATCCGGTTCGGCTTCGGGCCCCCAAGTCAAATCTTCTGGCTCGGGACGGCGCAATTTGCGCAGGGCATCAATCTTCTTGTTCCGCGCAATCGTAAAAATCCACGTGGACACGCTGGCCCGCGTAGGATCGAACATTTGCGATTTGGTCCAAAGAGTGGCCATTACATCCTGCGTACATTCTTCGGCAAGGCTTTCGGCCGCGCCGGATTTCATCAAAAACGCCTTCACCCTTGGGGCGAAATGCTCAAACAGCGCAGCAAAAGCCGCGCGGTCCTTGTGGTCTCGCACCCTTTCCATAAGGGCGATCCAATCTTCGTTGGCCGCAGCCCTATTCTCCATCTCAACCCTGGTTTTCTTGATCGAATCCATGCGCCGAAGAGCTTCGGAAGGATCGCCCTTAAGTCCAGGGTCTTCAATCGCAATCGCTGACATCATAGCCCTTCTACGCAGGACATCTTTGATTGGATCAAATTTCTTTTTTGGGTCCTCAATGCAGGAAGTTGATGTTGTCAGACCGAAGACTTGGCATCCGCCATGTAAAAAGATGTCTTGAAAACAGAGGTTTTTGATCCGCTCGACGTCTGAAGTCGTATAAAGAGGGAAGACAAGTCGCAGGAGCACTGAATGCCATTCGAAAACCGCGGGACGACCGCAAAACGTATAGCGGTCATCGGTGGTGGAATATCAGGAATGGGCGCTGCGCATTTTCTGGCGAAATCCAACCATGTTGTTTTGTTCGAGGCCGACTCTCGACTTGGCGGTCATGCCCGCACCGTAATTGCCGGCAAGCGGGGCGATCAACCTGTCGACACTGGTTTCATCGTTTTTAACAAGCCAAACTATCCGCATCTTGTGAAACTGTTTGACGAGCTGGACGTGCCCGTCACCGAAAGCAATATGAGCTTTGGAGTATCGGCCAACAATGGTCGTTTGGAGTACGCGCTTGGGAGCATTGACGAGGTGTTCGCACAGCGTCGTCATCTGATGCGGCCCGCTTTCCTACGCATGGTCCGCGATATCGTGATCTTCAACAAGAAAGCCGAAAGCGCGCTTGAGCCCGACATGACGATCGGCGATCTGATCCAGCAGCTTGGTCTAGGCCCGTGGTTCACGCGGTACTACCTGACGCCTTTTTCCGGTGCGATCTGGTCGACACCCAAGCTTGGAATCCTCGACTTCCCAGCCCCTGCAATGATCCGTTTCTTCCGCAATCACGGGATCCTTGACTGGTCCGAAAACCATCAGTGGTACACGGTTAAAGGTGGCTCGGTGCAATATGTCGCGCGGTTGCAGACATCATTGGAACGCCGTGGCGTGGATGTCCGACTAGGGACCGAGATGAAAGGCGTACGGCGCACCGCGTTCGGTGTCGAAGTTGGAACGGACGCCGACGAATGGGAGACCTTTGACGATGTGGTCTTTGCCACCCATTCGGATCAGACACTGCGCATGTTGACTGATGTGACTGGGGTTGAACGCACGGCCCTGTCCGCCATTCGATACCAACCGAACCGCGCGATCCTGCACAACGACATCACCGCCATGCCCAAGCGACGCAAAGTTTGGTCATCCTGGAGCCATGTGGAAAACGGGGCTGGCGAAGATGCTCCAATTGCCCTGACCTACTGGATGAACTCGCTTCAACCGATTCCCGACGACGATCCATTGTTTGTCACGTTGAATGACCCTGGGCGCATTCACGACGAGGCAATTTTCGACGAAGCCATCTTCCATCACCCGGTCTTTGACCGTGCCGCTATCGCGGCACAAGATACGATCCGCGCAATCAACGGTCAGAACCATACTTGGTTTTGTGGGGCATGGATGCGCAACGGGTTTCATGAAGACGGTTTGGCCAGTGCTTATGACGTGGCCCAAGGCTTTGAAGCACAAGCTTCCATGGGATTCGCCGCTGAATGACGACATCCGTGGAACATATCCCAGGTCAGACCTTCCATGGTCGAAAAGGTGAGATTGAAAACGCCTTTCGGTATTCTGTCGATTATGTGCTTCTGGATGCCGAACGCGGTTTTGAGGCGCCCGGCTTGTTCCGACGGAATGGACGCGGTGTGGTATCGTTGTCTGATTTGGATCACGGCGGCGCTCCCGGCAACGGAGTCGGCGCACCTTGGGTGCGCAAGGTTCTGGACGAAGCCGGATTTTCCGACATCAACCGTATCGAATTGCTGGCTCAACCTCGTGTGTTAGGGCATGTGTTCAACCCGGTATCCTTCTGGCTGATCTATGATAACGCAGATGAACTGCGCGCCGTGATTGCCGAAGTCACCAACACATATGGCGACCGGCACTCCTATCTGTGCCGGAACGAAGATTTCCGGCGGATCACTCCACAGGATACCATTTCCGCCGAAAAAATCCTCCATGTATCGCCGTTCCAACCGGTCGAAGGCGGCTACACCTTCCGGTTTGACATCGACTCAAATCGGATTGGCATCTGGATCGACTATATCGCCGGGAACGGCGGACTTCTGGCCACTTTGACGGGGCATCGCATGCCTTTGACCAATCGCGCCATCGTATCCATGCTCTTGCGACGCCCCTTTGGGTCGCGCCGCGTGCTGGGCCTGATTCATTGGCAAGCGCTTAAACTTTGGTGGAAAGGGGCCGGCTTCCGTGCGCGACCTGAACCACCCGTGGAAGAGGTGTCGCGATGACAGTGCGTCTGTTCCCTTTTTCGATCTTTGCAGCCGTCTTAGCGGCCGCGGGTCTGCCAATCTATATCCACGCGCCGAAATTCTTCGTGGATGCCTATGGTGTTGGATTGGCGGGTTTGGGAGTGGTGCTATTCGGCCTGCGTCTGCTGGACGTGGTGCAGGATCCGCTTCTCGGCTGGCTGGCCCGTCGTGTCGGGCCTTATCGGCCTTTGGCGGTCGCAATTGCGACAGGCTTAATGGCACTTGCCATGATCGGGCTTTTCGCGGTGACACCGCCCGTTGCGCCCTTGCTTTGGTTTGCTTTGACCCTCACCGTCCTGTTTTCAGCCTTTAGCTTTTTGACGATCAGCTTTTACGCCCAAGGCGTAGCCAAAGCCCAAGCGTTAGGCGGCAACGGCCATGTCCGGCTTGCGGGCTGGCGTGAGACCGGGGCGCTTTTGGGAGTTTGCCTTGCCTCAATCGCGCCCGTTGCGCTGGCGTCGTGGACAGACCGCCCCTTCGCTGCATTTGCCGCCGTCTTTGCCTTGGTCTGTCTTGCCGCCGTTCTTGCCATGCGCGGAGAATGGAAAGCCCCCCCGCCCGACAGTTCATCTGGGTTTCGGCCCTATCTGGAACACCCGGTGACACGCCGCTTGCTGATCATCGCGCTTTTGAACGCAATGCCTGTAGCCGTGACATCAACGCTGTTCCTGTTCTTCGTTGAACATCGCCTTGCCGCACCCGGTTGGGAAGGCCCCTTGTTGTTAATGTTCTTCCTTTCCGCAGCCCTTTCGGCCCCGGTTTGGAGTCGCGTGGCACAAAGCATAGGCGCAAAAGAAGCCTTGCTGACCGGCATGGCTTTGGCCCTTGTTTCCTTTGCAGGTGCGGCCTTTCTCGGGGCCGGTGACCTGATGCCTTTCATTCTGATTTGCATCGCTTCTGGCGTAGCTCTTGGCGCAGATATGACGCTTTTGCCCGCGCTGTTTGCAAGGGCCAGTTCCGAGATCGGAGCGGAAACATCTGAAGGTTTCGGCCTTTGGAATTTCGCGTCAAAGTTTTCACTGGCCTTCGCGGCAGTCTTATTCCTGCCGCTTCTCGAAGCCTCTGGCTTCCACCCCGGGACAGGAGAGATCACTCCCAATGCCCTATCGACCCTCACCCTTTTCTATGCCGTCATTCCACTAGGTTTGAAACTGGTCGCAATTGCCCTTTTGTTAGCGACCACGCTGGACCAGACGGCTCAACCCCCCAAACTGCGAGGTGCTCTCCCATGACCACATTAGCTGCGTTTCTTTTAGGCTGCGTTGCGACAGCCGCCCTTTTCTGGCTCATCTCTCGACGCATCGGCTTTCGGGCGCAAACGCCCGAGGACTATGCAAATGGGCCTACGTTCAACCTGCGCGAACACCTGAACGGCCCAATTGCCTGCGACGGGATCATCTATGGGCCCACGGGCCGCGTCTCGTCTCGGTTTACCGCAGATTTCGACGCGTCATGGGACGGAAATTCAGGGCGTATGACCGAGCATTTCCGCTATGACAGTGGGACCGTGCAAGATCGCGAATGGAACCTGACCGTCGATGAGGCAGGCAATGTTCTGGCCGACGCCGACGACTTGGTGGGGCAAGGCACGGGTATCCAAAGCGGGTCCAGTGTTCGCCTGAACTATCGCATCCGCTTGCCCGAAAGCGCGGGCGGCCACGAATTGGACGTCGTTGACTGGATGTACCTGTTGGACAACGGCACAATCGTGAACCGCAGCCAATTCCGGAAGTTCGGGATCAAGGTTGCCGAATTGGTTGCAACCATGCGTCCGGATGAAAACCGCGCTGCCCGCCAGGTCGCTGCGTGAGAGACTGGGCGGGCAAAAAATACTGGATTGTCGGTGCGTCAGCGGGCCTTGGCCGCGCGGTGGCGACCGAGATCTCAAAAGCGGGCGCAGAAGTCATTCTGAGCGCTCGGAATGAAGAAGATTTGTTGGCTTTGGCGGACTCGCTTCCCGGAAAAGCAACCGCGGTGCCGATGGACGTGGCCGACCCCGAAAGCGTGGCGCGGGCGGCTTCTGAGATTGGCGTGCCAGATGGCATGGTTTACCTAGCGGGCGTCTACTGGCCTATGCCCGCAACCGAGTTTGACGGTGAAAAGGCCGCGACCATGTTGGATATCAACCTGACGGGAGCCGCGCGCGTCCTGGGCCATGTGTTGCCAGGGATGATTGAGCGCGACGCCGGGCACATTGTGTTCACCGGTTCTTTGTCGGGGTTCCGCGGCTTGCCACGCGCGTCGGGCTATGGAGCCTCAAAGGCCGGAATGATGTCGATGGCAGAAACTCTTTACGCCGATCTGCGCGGCACAGGCGTTGAAGTGCAATTGGTCAATCCGGGGTTCGTGAAGTCTCGCCTGACCGAAAAGAACGACTTTGCAATGCCCTTTATTATGGAGGCGGACGAGGCGGCCAAGCTGTTTGTCGAACATATGACCTATAGCGACTTTGCACGGAATTTCCCGCGCCATTTTGCAGCCCTTTTCCGCCTGAGCCAGTTTCTGCCGGACTGGCTCTATTACCGTCTGTTCCGCTGAGATTTTGTTTGCGCCGGGCTATGCCCGCCGCGGTCGCGGGGGCTCTGCCTCCACACCCCCGAAGTATTTTTGGCAAGAGGAAAGCCGTAATTTCCGAGGGCCTTAGATGCCAAGTCGATCCCGGAGTGCGTACCACGTCATCGCAAGCGTCAGAAGGGGACTGCGCGCGTGCTTTCCTCCGGGAAAGGTGTCGACGGGCAATTTGGTAAGAAGATCAAGCCGGTCCGCATCACCTGCAACGGCCTCGGCCATGATCTTGCCCACCAAGCTTGTGAGAGCAACACCGTGACCTGAAAACCCACCCGCCGCGACAACACCCCGTGCAACTTGGCGTAGCATGGGAAGGCGGGTCATCGTGATGCCAAGTGTACCGCCCCAATGGTAGTCAATGCCAACGTCGCTAAGCTGCGGGAACAGATGTTCCATCCGGCGATGCAAGGCACCAACGATATCCTTGGGAAAGCCGATGCCATAGTTTTCCCGACCGCCGAACAGCAACCGTTTGTCTTCGCTTAGACGGAAGTAGTTGACCACGAACTTGTCGTCTGCGACCGCCACATCTTTGGTCAGCACATCGTTTGCACGGTCCCCCAGTGGTTCTGTTGCTGCAATAAACGAGTTGATGGGCATCACCCGGGACGAAATTTCAGTATTGATATCGGGAAGGTACCCGTTTCCGGCGACAACGACATGGTCCGCTTGGATCGCGCCCGTTTTGCATATTACCTGACCTGTCGCGACCTCGACTGCCTCGGTCCCTTCGTAGATCACCGCACCTGCTGCTTCGCAAGCGCGGGCCAAACCGGTCACATATCGTAAGGGGTGCAGATGGCCCGCATCCCAGTCGAGAATACCACCCCGATATGCCTTGGTCCGGCAAAGCTCACGCACGGTGTCCTGATCCAGAAACTCGCATTGATAGCCGTAGGTATCGGCGAGCCAAAGGACGTAGTCTGCGGCCTCGAAAGCGCCGGTTGTGGTCCATTCGCCGTGCAGAACCCCCGGCTTGTAACCTGCGTCCGGGGCATAAGTCGCGACCAGTTCCCGGGTGAGCGCCTTTGCCTCGACAGTCAGATCCCAGAGGCGGCGCGCGTCATCGGACCCAAGGCGTTTTTCCAGCCAGAACTGATCTTTGTTCCAGCCCGACCCCACCTGCCCGCCATTGCGACCCGATGCGCCGAACCCGACTCGATGCGCTTCGACCACAGCCACGCGCAGGCCTTTTTCAGCCGCGTGCAGCGCGGTTGAAAGGCCCGTGAAACCCGCGCCGACCACAACAAGATCAACTTGGGTATCGCCGTCCAACGGATCGCGCGGCCCAGGCAGTTCCGTCGTGGCCGCATAATAGCTAGAGGGATAGACTCCCGGTTGATCGTTGCGATAAAGCGGATTCATCAGACGTTCAGCAGAAGATGCTCGCGCTCCCAAGGCGAAATGACTTGCAGGAATTCATCATATTCTGCGCGTTTCACAGCCTCGTAGACTTCGGAAAAGCCCTCGCCCATAGCTTCACGCAGAGGTTTGGCATCCGCTAACAAATCGAGAGCCGCGAAGATGCCTTGGGGCAATTCAGGATCGCTATCGTAGGCGTCGCCTTTGAATTCCGAATTAGGTGTGATGCCTTCGACCATTCCCAGATACCCACAGGCCAAAGACGTGGCGATGCCCAGATAAGGATTGCAATCCATACCCGCGATCCGGTTTTCGACACGGCGCGCTTGCGGGTCCGATACAGGCACGCGAATGGCCGTGGTTCTGTTGTCGCGACTCCATTCCAGATTGATCGGCGCGGCGTGGTCTTTCACGTAGCGCCGAAAGGAATTGACGTAGGGCGCGAACAGGATCGTGGCCGACGGCAAATAGCGTTGCAAACCGCCGATGAAATGCGCGAATTCGGCGGTTTCGGTACCGGTATCATCAACAAAGATGTTGCGATCAGTTTGGCGGGACAGGACCGAATGATGAATATGCATGGCAGATCCCGGCTCGCCCGCGATCGGCTTCGCCATAAAGGTCGCGAAACAATTGTGGCGCAGGGCGGCTTCGCGGATCAAACGCTTGAAGTAAAAGACTTCGTCGGCCAAACGCACCGGATCGCCGTGCTGGAGATTGATTTCCAGCTGTCCCGCCCCGCCTTCCTGCGTGATGCCGTCGATCTCAAGGCCCTGCGCTTCGGCGAAATCATAGATGTCGTCGATCACCGGACCAAATTCATCGACGGCCGAGATCGAATAGGCCTGTCGCGCTGCCGCGGGGCGCCCCGAACGCCCGGTCATCGCCTTGATTTCCTGCGCCGGATCAATGTTGCGCGCCACAAGAAAGAATTCCATTTCGGGCGCCACGACGGGCTTCCACCCCTTGGCCTCATACAAGGCGACGATGCGTTTCAAGACATTGCGAGGAGCAAATGGGATCAAAGCACCCTCTTTGTCGTAAGCGTCATGGATCACCTGAAGCGTCCAATCCGCTGTCCAAGGCGCGGCGCTTGCAGTGGCAAAGTCGGGCTTCAGCACCATGTCGGGCTCGGTATAGCTGACCGCTTCGGTGTCTTCGGCCCATCCCCCAGTGATGGTTTGGTAGAAGATCGAGTTCGGCAGATAAAACTGATCTTGCGTTGCGAACTTACTGGCCGGCATCGCCTTGCCGCGCGCGATACCCGAAAGATCGGCGATCAGGCATTCGACTTCGTCCAAACGTCGACCATCCAGATAGGCACGAGCCGCGTCAGGAACATTGTTCAACCAGTCAGCCATGAGCGGCCTCTTTGTAAAAGGTGGCAATTCTGTCAGCTGTTTTGGTCTGCGCGGCGGGTAAATCCAGTTTGCCATTCGCCGCATTGATTTGGTCTTTCGGCACCACACCTGGCGCACGGGTCTCAAGCAAAAGCCGGACGGCCTCGGCATCGAATTCGGGGTGCGGCTGGATTGATAGCGCGTGATTGCCATAGGACAACATAGCGTAGCGGCAAAATTCGGACGATCCTATCACCTTGGCTGTTTCAGGCTTGTCGACGACCTGATCCTGATGCCAAGCGTTTAAAGGAACCTGTTCGCCCTCAATGTCATAGTCGACAAGTCCCACCGACCATCCCTTTGAAAACTTTTCAACACGCCCCCCAAGGGCCTGTGCCATGATCTGATGTCCGAAGCAGATGCCAACCATCGGTGTGCGAACACGTTCGGCCTTGCGAATAAAGCTTTCCAACGGGGGAATGAACGGCAAGTCTTCATAAGCCCCGTGTCGCGAGCCGGTGATCAGCCAGCCTTCGGCTTCATGAACATTGGACGGAAATTCCATTTCCAAGACTTTCCACGTGCGAAACGTCAGGCCACGGTCGGCTAGAAGCGTCGTGTATAGATCATCATAGGTTCGGTCTGGAAAGCCGTCCGCGGTCGGAAATTCACCGCATTGCAGGATGCCGATCAGCATAAAACACCTGATTTCTGGTTGCCTGCGACCCTAGACGCGCAACGGCAATGCGGCAAGGGGTCAGGCGGTCTTCTGCCGAGGGCCAAAGAGATACCACGCGACAAAGCCGAACAGCGGAATCAGCAAGCCAATAGCCCAAATTACCTTTTGCAACCAACTGGCTTCGGCCCCAAGAACAGACAACAAAGCCCACATGTTAATGGTCAAAGCAATCAAGACCCAAAGGCCAGCATACTCGATCATGGATCAGTCCAGTCGTACGGCATCACTGTTTTGACGTTCGCTAGATGAAAAACCAGCCTCTTTCAGGCCGAAATAGGCGCCAACAGAAATCAATCCGATCGCCAGGAAGGCGGTTAGCATGACTTTCATCTTTCACCTCTCACGTGTTGTCTTTCAGGAACTCGATCAAATCGCTTCGATCCTCGGGACGTGTAATTCTCTGCATAGGCATTTTCGAGCCGGGAATGAAGTGGTCTGGCCCAAGATCGAATAGTTGATCAATCGTCTCGGCGGTCCAGTTGATCCCTAAGTTGGCAACTGTCTCTGAATAGGCGTACCCCTCAACCGCACCTGCCGGCCTTCCGAATAGTCCGGCCAAGGTTGGCCCCGCACGCCGTTGATCATCATCAGCAAGGCTATGACAGATCGAACACTTTCGCTGAAATTGCCTTTCTCCATTCGACATGCCGGATGGATCCTTCAAAAAGGTGCGCTTTGACGTGGCCATGATCGGTGCATCCAAATCGTTTTGCGCGGGCCAGACATAAGCGGTGTCATCAATGCCGCCCGCCAATAAGGACGTGCTATCTGCTAAATAGGCCAAAGCCCAAACCGGACCATTCGCTGCGGCCTTGTAGTCTCCTGTGACACGCCATGTGCTGGTGTCCACAGTCATGACAAACCCTTCGCCGTCACCAACCGCCACTTCACTTTGATCCGGCGAGACGGCCATCGACAGGATCGGACGTCGATCCAACGTCAAGTCGGCCAATTCTGTGTCGGTGTTCAAGTCAATGACCCGAGTTCCGCCGTCAACTGCGCCATAGGCTAACCATGTGTCACCCATCAACAGGGTGTTCACTCCAAACCCATGCTGGATCAGCAACCGGTGCTCCGAACCCGTTTCGACAGCCCAATTCCGGATCGTTCCATCTGCCGAGGCAGAAAACACCAACTCACCGTCGGGGGAAAAGGCAACGTCACTTACGCTACTTTCATGACCTGCCATCATGTGAAGCAACTGCCCCGTTGAAACATCCCAAAGCCCAACCAAACCATCCCACGACGCAGAGGCCAAAAAACGTCCATCACTTGAAACCGCCAGCGCATTCACCTGCCCCTTGTGTCCTTCAAGTTTGGCACGCATTTCGCCTGAACCCAGATCCCAAAGAATGATGTCAAAATCATCCCCCGACGATGCCGCTGTTGCATCCGGCAGAAAGATCACAGATTTCACGGCAGCCTCATGCCCGTCTAGCCAACGCACCTGGTCATCCAGCAAAGACCAAACGCCGACAGAATTGTCGAAACTGGCTGTCAAAGCCGTGGAACCATCCTCAGAAACAGCTGCTCCCATGACCGGTCCGCCATGGCCGACCAAAAGCTTGAATTCCGCAGCGGTCGCAGGTGCCGAAGCCATCGTCAGGGCAAGCAGAAAATGACGCATTTTCTGCATCGATTTCTGTGTCAGAAATCGCGCCCTAAACACGTTCGCTACTCTGCCGGGGTCGCTGACTTGGGGCCCGCGTCCGATTTCTTCTGCACCTCTTCGACCCAAAGGCTGTGATGCTCTTTCGCCCAGTTCAGGTCAACGTCACCCGACCCCATGGCATCATAAGCCCCTTCCATTCCAAGGCTGCCAATATAGATGTGCGCAATGACGATGCCCATCAACGCAAAGCTCACAATCGCATGCCACGCCTGCGCGTGCATCATTTCACCATGTGGCGTCA
This sequence comes from uncultured Rhodobacterales bacterium, assembly GCA_964632495.1. Taxonomy (GTDB): domain Bacteria; phylum Pseudomonadota; class Alphaproteobacteria; order Rhodobacterales; family Rhodobacteraceae; genus CALKXV01. Next base: position 4,511 of record CAZWDS010000037.1, on the reverse strand, counting down.
GGACCTCCGGCAAAGGGCCATAGAACGGTAAGCTTTCGATACCGAACGCGCTTAGTTTGTCGAAGGTCGCTTGGAACATAGGGAATTCGAAAGGAAACAGAAGTGCCACACCAGACGCCGCAATCGAGCCACCCAAAAGAATGCAGGACCAGAAAATCAGCTTTTGCCCAGCATTGAACTTCTTGGCCGGTGGATGCGAGTTCTTCGTGAACAGGCCACCGCCCTTCATCATCCAATTGATGTCAACGCGCGACGGCAGATTGTGAATGACCCAAAGCACAAAGATCATAACCAGACCAAGGATAAAGGCCCAAGCGACGTTGTTGTGCAGCCATTTTGAGGCCAGCGCGACGGTGGCATAGGCACTTTGAACGGTTGCATATGTGTCGGGCGAACCGTTGAACAACTGAATGAATTTTCGACCGAACAATGAGATCAGCCCGGTCAATCCTAAGATGATAAACGACCCCGCAAAAAGCCAATGCGCGAAACGCTCGATTGCCTTGAACCGGCGAATACGCTGATCTGAGCGGCCAGCATCAATGCGAATACGGCCGCGTACTATATAAAACAGGATCAAAAGCACGACCGTGAAAATAAGGAAATTGCGACCGTAATTGGAAAGCGCTCCTTCTCGGAACTCAAGCCAGCCCATGCCGCCGTCTTGCACCAGCAGTGTTGCACCGGGACTGCGCACCTGGCTGGTTATCTCAGCATCACCGAACCGAAGCGACCGCCAAAGTTCCGGATCCGACGCAAAGCCGCGTGTCCCAAGCTGTTCCGTGACACCCGCACCGGTCTCTGGATTGCCAGTCGCCGAGCGTCGGAACTCAAGATCAACGTCTTCACCACGCTGGCGGCGCATGATGTCTTCAAGGGTTTGTGCTCCTCCAGTTTCGGCACGTGGCGCATCTTGCACCGTGTCATCCGTCTCAGTCTGAGCCAACGCCGGAGCACTAAGTGCCAGACACACAAGCAAAGCTGCGCAAAGTCCACGTATCATGATAACTCCTTCGTTGACGTCATCGGAACCGGATTTCACCTTGCAAGCGCCATGCAATCTTGTGTTGCTCGACGGCAGCTTGAAAGTCACCTTGTGTCTCAAAAGCGTGAGCGCTGGCCAATGCAATCGCCTTGCTATGCAACTTAAACGTTTGAGCGCGCGCAATATCAGCCGCAACCGATAGAACTTCGATAGCTTTGCCGATATCGTCTTTGGCCGTGGAATACTGCGCCTCGCGCTGCAACAACATGCTTCGCGCAAGCATGTCTTCGCTATCAGTCAGGCTGCGTAAGCCAGTAGAAATCTGTTCCCGCGCCTCGATTTGTTTGGATAAGGCCAGACAAGTACCGGCCAAAACCGCCCGGATCAGGGGCAGGAAAACGACAATGCCATTTTGTTCGCAGGTTTGAACAGAGGCAAGGGCAAGCTCATTGGCACGCGTTGCATCTCCGTCATCCAACAGAAGGCTGGCCGTCGCCGCATCGACGAGAGCCAAAGTATGCCCTTCGGCCATTTCGCGAACCCGGCCCAAAGTGACGCCAGCACGTGCCCGTTCACGGGATAAGCGTTGGATCGAAGCTTGGGTCAAAAGCAGATCAACCGTGGTTGCCGGATAGTCGTCCGATTCTCCGATCAACCAAAGGCCTCTCTCAACAGAGTGCATGCCCAGATCCAAACGTGCCCGCATCGTATGAACCTTGCCAAGAATGGCATAGATCCCACCACGCTCGGCCACGAATTTCGTTTCCGGCAAATAGGTTTCAGCTTGCAGACAGTAATCCATGGCGTGGCTTAAGTCGCCACGCCAGAACGCTTGCCAACCCAATGTCCGCAAGGCCAAACCTTGTTCCGTTCGGCTACGACGCCCCTGACCATCCAATGCTGTCTTTCGGGCCGCCAAAGCATAAGCTGTGCTGGCTGCCGGCTCTGCCCAGCGTCGCGCCCAAGCAATCTTGTTCAATAGCGCCGGATCTCCGCTGGGTAGATCCGATAAAGTTCTATTTGTAATTGCTGTCATATTTGATCTTTTAAATGCCGCAGACGCCCCAGCAAAGCTGGGACGTCTGCGCGTCTACATTCGGAGCAGCAGCTAAGCTAGCCGCCCTTTTGATCATAGGCGGTGCCCCAACCCCAAGCGCCCGAGCCAAAGCCGCGGGACACCACACGTTCGCGGTAGATGTCAGCCACATCGTCGCCATCGCCACCCAAAAGTGCCTTGGTAGCGCACATCTCGGCACAGATCGGCAATTTGCCTTCTGCAATACGATTCCGGCCGTACTTCTGGAACTCGACCGTCGTCATATCCTCTTCGGGACCACCGGCGCAGAACGTACATTTGTCCATCTTGCCGCGGCTGCCAAAGTTACCCGCTTGTGGGAACTGAGGTGCACCGAACGGACATGCATAGAAGCAATAGCCGCAACCGATGCACAGGTCCTTCGAGTGCAAAACGATCCCGTCGGCCGTCTGATAGAAACAGTCGACCGGGCAAACGGCCATGCAGGGCGCGTCCGAGCAATGCATACAAGCAACCGAGATCGAGCGTTCGCCCGGATCACCATCATTGATCGTTACGACCCGGCGGCGGTTGATGCCCCAGGGAATTTCATGCTCGTTTTTACAAGCGGTGACGCAGGCGTTGCACTCGATGCAGCGTTCGGCGTCGACGAGAAACTTAACTCTTGCCATCTCTCTTCTCCCTTATGCCGCAGTGATTTTGCAAAGCGTGGCTTTGGTTTCTTGCATCTGCGTGACCGAGTCGTAGCCATAGGTCTGCGCAGTGTTCGTGCTTTCGCCAAGGACGTATGGATCAGCACCCTTTGGATACTTTGACCGTCGATCCTCGCCCTGCAGGTGACCACCGAAGTGGAAGGGCATGAAGGCGACGCCTTCGCCGACCCTGTTGGTCAGCATTGCCATCACCTTGACCTTGCCACCTTCGGGGCCTTCACCCCAAACCTGTTCGCCATCCCGGACACCGATGTTGTTCGCGGTGCGCGGGTTGATCTCGACGAACATGTCCTGCTGCAGTTCGGCCAGCCAGGGGTTCGAACGGCTCTCGTCACCGCCACCCTCGTATTCGACCAGGCGACCAGAAGTGAGGATGATCGGATAGTCGGACGAGAAGTCCTTGTCCTGGATCGACTTGTAGAGTGTCGGAACTCGCCAGAACGTTTTGTCGTCATAGGTCGGATAGTCAGCGACCAGATCACGACGGTTCGAATACAGCGCCTCGCGGTGCAAAGGCACCGGATCGGGGAAGGTCCAGACGACGGCACGGGCTTTCGCGTTCCCGAAGGGCGCGCACTCATGTTTGATCGCGACCCGCTGGATACCGCCCGAAAGGTCAGTTTTCCAGTTGGTCTTGGGACCCGCCACCGCATCAATTGATGCGCGTTCTTCCGGTGTCAGATCCCCGTCCCATCCAAGGTCCATCAGCATCTGCATGGTGAATTCAGGGTAACCGTCCTGAATTTCCGACCCTGCCGATGCAACGCCTTCAGCCAGAAGGTTCTCTCCATCCCGCTCAACGCCGAAGCGCGCACGGAAGGTCAAACCGCCTTTGGAAACCGGCATCGACATATCGTAGAGGTTCGGCGTGCCGGGATGGTTCATCTCGGCTGTGCCCCAGGATGGCCATGGCAGACCATAATAGTCTCCATCAGCCGGGCCACCAATCGCTTGCAAAGTCGTGCGGTCGAAGGTGTGTTGGTTCGCCATATGCATCTTCAGACGTTCCGGCGACTGACCTGTATAGCCAATCGTCCACATACCCCGGTTCAGCTCGCGCAGGATGTCCTCGACGTTCGGTTCGTCTTCGGCGTCCATCGCGATGTTACGGAACAACTCGTCCGCAAAACCGAACTTCTTAGCGAACTTCGCTATGATGATGTGATCCGGCAGGCTTTCGAAGACCGGATCGACCACCTTGTCGCGCCATTGTAGCGACCGGTTCGAAGCCGTCACCGAACCGCGCGTCTCGAACTGTGTCGAGGCGGGCAAAAGATACGCGCCGTCTTGGCGGTCGTGCAGGATTGCCGAAACGGTTGGATATGGGTCGACCACGACCAGAAGGTCGAGTTTCTCCATCGCTTCTTTCATCTCAAGCTGGCGGGTTTGGCTGTTCGGAGCGTGGCCCCAAAGCACCATGGCCCGAGTGTTATCCGGCTGGACGAGATTTTCTTTCTCTTCCAGCACACCGTCAATCCAGCGCGATACGGGGATACCCCGTTCGTTCATCATCGCCAGATCACCACCGTCTTTGCCTTTGCCGGGCATGGTGTTGAACCGGCCCTTCAGCCAATCCAAGTCCTCTTCCCAGACGCGCGCCCAGTGAGCCCAGCTTCCGGCAGACAGGCCATAGTATCCTGGCAGAGTATCCGCCAGAACGCCAAGATCCGTTGCACCTTGCACGTTGTCGTGGCCACGGAAGATGTTCGTGCCACCACCAGCGGTACCCATGTTGCCAAGGGCCAGCTGCAACACACAGTAAGCGCGCGTGTTGTTG
>CAZWDS010000036.1:22428-30562 GCA_964632495.1 uncultured Rhodobacterales bacterium | reverse complement strand
CCTACGACCAATTGATTAACAGTCAACTGCTCTACCGCTGAGCTACGCCGGAATACCGTCTGCGATATAGCGAGGCTGGCGGCCTACGTCTAGAGGCGTTTGTCAGAATTTTATCCTGCGCTCAGCTGCGTGTGAAACGGGCCTCGAAGGCCAGAGCGGGCAGGGCTATGGCGTGGTTTCGTTCAACAAGATCAATGAGGTGGGCAAAGACGTTTCGCGCGGCGGCGGGCAGCATGGCGTCTGGAATGTCCGTGTAGACGTGCGCTGTGATCTCGCTCACCGATTTCGGCTCAGCGCCTAAAGCCGCACGAATGGCAGTTTCGCGATTTCGTCGATGCTGGATCAGCCAGTTTAAACGTTCAGCGGGGGCGTCGATCGGGGCGCCGTGACCTGCATAGAACCGAGCGCTGTCTAAGGTCTGTAGCCGTTCCGACGTGCGCATAAAGGCCCCAAGGTCCCCGTCCGGTGGTGACACCAAGGACGACGCCCAATCCATCACGTGATCGCCGCTGAACACCACGTCGCCCGTGGCAAAGGCCAGATGCCCGGCGAAATGGCCCGGCGTATGCAGCACGTCCAAAGTCCAGCCCGCGCCCTTGATCATATCCCCTTCGGCCAATGTCACGTCCGGAGCAAAGGCGCTGTCTACACCTTCCCCTCCACCCGCCAGCCCCGAGGAGGCCAGGTCTTGCATCACCGCACTGCGCCCTGCCGGCGCCGGGCCAAACCCATAGATCGGCGCGCCGGTGCGTTCGGCCAAGCGGCGCGACAAGGGGCTGTGATCGCTATGGGCATGGGTGACAAGGATATGACTGATCGTCTCGCCCGACGTGGCCTGGATCAACGCCTCTAAATGCGCGCCTAAGTCTGGGCCGGGATCAATCACCGCGACGTTTCCTTCGCCCAGAATGTATGTGTTGGTGCCCCAATGGGTCATCGGGCCTGGGTTTGGCGCCAGTATGCAGCGGACGCCCGGAGCTAATTCTTGGGGGTGGCCTGGGGGTGGCGGTGTCATTGGCTCTTTCTCTCGTCAGTTGGCTTGCCTAGTGTCTTGGCATGATTGCGCGTGTTCTCAAAGACTGGATGCCAAGTTCGCTTTATTGGCGATCAACCCTGATCGTACTGGTTCCGGTTATGGCGATCCTTTTGGTGGTCACCATCGTTTTCATCCAGCGCCTCTACGAAGGGGTGACGGAACAAATGACCGAGGCCGTGACCCACGAAGTGATGCTGATCCTCGATAAAGTTGACGAAGCGCCTGATGCGGCAACGGCACTGGAGGCGGCGCTTGAGGTCGCAGCGCCCCTTGGAATCGAGATCAGGGCGGGCGATACCAACCTTCAGACCGAGCGAGAGGCAATTGATTTATCAGGGATAACCGTGATCTCCGTGTTGGAGCGCGATATCCCGGGTGTTTTGGCTGTCGATCTGGTCAGCCGCCGGGGCGCTGCACGCTTTGCCATCGCCACCGACAAAGGGCCAGTGGAGTTGATCGTGCCGCGCAAACGGTTATCGGCGCGCAATCCGCACCAATTTCTGGTTCTGATCGGGTTCACCGCTCTTTTGATGTCGGTCATCGCGTTGATCTATATGCGCAATCAAATGCGCCCGATCCGCCGTCTGGCTTTTGCTGCCGAAGCTTTTGGCAAAGGTCGTGTTGTCCCGTACCGGCCGTCAGGCGCATCCGAAGTCCGCTCGGCTGGCAACGCCTTTCTTGCCATGCGGGACCGGATCGAACGGCAGATCGAACAGCGCACTATGATGCTTTCGGGGGTCAGCCATGACCTTCGAACGCCTTTGACGCGCTTGCAATTGGGGTTGTCGCTGATTGACGAGAACGAAGAAACCAAAGCCATGCACCGCGACCTGAAAGACATGGAAGGGATGTTAGAGGCATTTCTGGCTTTTGCGCGCGGCGACAAGCTTGAGGAACCGGAACGGATTGATCCGATCAAATTGGCCACGGATTTGGTCGAGCGTATGTCCACAAATCAACCGGTGGTTTTGGGAGGCGTCACAGGGCAGGGCACGGCGATGTTGCGTCCACAGGCCTTGCGCCGGGCTTTGGAAAACCTTGTGACCAATGCGGTGCGTTATGGCAAACAAGCGCGGGTCACGGCCCGTTTGGACGAAAAACGAGTGACCTATATTGTCGAAGACATCGGCACCGGAATTCCCAAAGACAAACGCGATACGGTCCTGAAGCCATTTGCGCGACTTGATGAAGCACGCAATCAAAATAGCGGATCGGGTGTTGGTTTGGGCCTGACAATTGCCGCTGACATTGCGCGACAACATGGTGGCCGATTGACGCTTGGGGAAAGTGAAGACCTTGGCGGCTTGAGGGCCGAAATTTCAATTCCCAGATGAGACGGGTCCCAGATGAAACGGGTCCCGGATGAAACGAGCGGCCAGTGGCCGCCCGATACGACATTCAGATTTCCAGGCTTTTCTGAGATTTGCCTTTTGCAATCGCGTCTTTGTACCAAACAGGCTGGCGTCCGCGACCCGACCATGTCTGGCTTGGATCGGCGGGGTTGCGATACTTCGCAGGGGCGGCGGTCTTTTTACCTTTGCCTTTGCCCTTCTTTCCAATGATTTCATCAACGGAAAGCCCGTGCTTTTTTGCGACGGCTTGCAGGTCCTTCAACGCCGCCATTTTCGCGCGGTTCTTGAATTCTTTGATTTCTTTTTCGACGTTCTTGCGCAGGGCTTTCAGGTCATCCAACGAAAGCTTGCTCAGATCTATCTTAGCGGCCATTCGGCGCTCCTATTTTTGTGTGAGTGGCGAATTAACTTCGCTTTGCGTGAGGTAATTCCTGATCCCTACAACTTGGTAAGTCGAAAAGCAAATCTATTGATTGTGAACGATAATATAAGTCGTTCGAACGCTCATTCCATTAGAATAAATTAATGCGTGATTAGGAAATATGCATATGTCCGCTGCGATTTTCGAAATTGGAACGCACATTGGGTTTTAGATGTTTTGGGAACTGCGGCGCGCCGCATCAGGCGGTTGGTAGGCCCGGAGGGACTTGAACCCCCAACCAAAGCGTTATGAGCGCTCTGCTCTAACCAATTGAGCTACAGGCCCGACCTGCAAAAGGGCTTAGCAGACTAATTTGCCCGGTCAAGCATCGGATCGTTAATTCCAGTAGGGCGCACGCCAGCCAGCGGCCAAAGCGTCGGCTTCAGAACAAAACCAACGTTCGCCTTTGGATGTGTTGATCCGGGTGCGACTGTACCACGGCGACCAGGGCGCGTGATAAATGCGTCCGTTGCCCGAGATATTGCCCTTGATCGGGCATCCTTTCGGAGCGGTCTGTTCGCGACTTTGCGCCCTGTTCCATTGCGCTTCGCGAAAGGCCCAAGGTTCCTGAAACTGTCCCGACCAAATTCCGTCCGCCCGAGCCTGCGCGGAGCGTTCTTCTTCCAGATAGGCGTCGGAATATCGCACAAAGGCCCAAGCCATTCCTTTGTCGACAAGGTCTGCCCCGATATCACTGCCATCAGCAAAGCACGTGGCCACGACACGGCCATAGCCGTCTTCTTCGATCCCGTCACAGGTGACGTCCTGACCTTTCACGATTTCAACCAAGGCTTCGGTCGCCGCTTGCCCGCACCGCCAGTCCCCGCAGGTCTGGCCATGTTCCGGCGCGTCGATCCCGTTCAGCCGATAGATCGTGCCATCCACCTCTAACGTGTCGCCATCGACCACGCGCGTCTCGGCCACGGCAGGGCCGACAGAGATCGCAATGAGGGCGGCAAAACAGATCGACTGCAAACTGGGGTGGTTCAGATTCATGACCAAAAGATTAACGTGGGCTGAAACGTTTTTCAAACGGCCCTTCGCGTGGACTCTTGCAGCCCAATCCGCTACCCCGCAGCCATTCAGCGGGCAACACCGGGCGCGGGGACTTGACGATGACAAAAAACGGGCTGACCTATGCGGACGCGGGCGTCGATATTGACGCGGGAAACGCCTTGGTCGAGCGGATCAAACCCGCCGCCAAGCGCACAAACCGACCCGGCACCATGGCGGGCCTTGGCGGCTTTGGGGCGCTGTTTGATCTAAAAGCGGCAGGGTATGACGACCCTGTTCTGGTCGCGGCGACCGATGGCGTTGGCACGAAGCTGAAGGTTGCCATTGAAACCGGCCACTTCGGCAGCGTCGGCATTGATCTGGTTGCTATGTGCGTCAACGATCTGATCTGCCAAGGTGCCGAGCCTCTGTTTTTCCTAGATTATTTCGCGACCGGCAAGCTGGATATCGACCATGCCGCCCAAGTGATCGAAGGCATCGCAGAAGGGTGCGCGCGCTCTGGCACAGCTTTGATTGGCGGCGAAACGGCGGAAATGCCGGGCATGTATGCTGCTGGTGATTTCGATCTGGCAGGCTTTGCGGTCGGCGCGATGGAGCGGGGTGGCGGCCTGCCAAAAGATGTGACCGAGGGCGACGTTCTGTTGGGGCTGGCCAGCGACGGGGTGCATTCCAACGGCTATTCCCTTGTGCGTCGGATTGTTGAACAAAGCGGGTTGGCGTGGGACGCCAATTGCCCTTGGGGCGATGGCACATTGGGCGAGGCGCTTTTAACGCCAACGCGGCTTTACGTGAAAGGCGCGGTCGAAGCGGTGCGCCAAGATACCGTTAACGCTTTGGCCCATATTACCGGCGGGGGGCTGACGGAAAACATCCCGCGTGCCCTGCCAGACGGGCTGGCCGCTAACATCAACCTTGACGCATGGACCTTGCCGCCGGTCTTCCAATGGCTGGCAAAAGAAGGCGGCATGGCCGAGGCTGAAATGCTGAAAACCTTCAATGCGGGCATCGGCATGGTCGTGATCTCGGCCCCCGATCAAGCCGCAGCCGCACGAACGGCGCTCGAAGCGGACGGCCACAGCGTTTTTGACATCGGCCAGATCACCAAAGGCGACGGCGTCACTTACAGCGGAAGCCTTCTTTGACGCGGGTCGCCATACTGATCTCAGGGGGCGGGTCGAACATGGTGTCGCTGGTGCGCGATATGGCGGGCGATCATCCGGCGAGGCCGGTTCTGGTCCTCTCTAACACGCCAGATGCCACGGGGCTGTCAAAGGCCAAAGACCTTGGCGTCGAAACAGCCGTGGTCAATCACCGCGACTTCGACACCCGCCCAGCCTTCGAGGCGGTCTTGAACGACACACTTGACCAAGTCTCCCCGGATATCATTTGCCACGCAGGCTTTATGCGTATTCTGACCGCCACTTACATGGACCGTTGGCAGGGGCGTGTTTTGAACATCCACCCCTCGCTTTTGCCGAAATACCCCGGTTTGAACACCCATGCCCGCGCGCTTGAAGCGGGCGACGACATTGCCGGCTGCACCGTCCACGAAGCCACCATTGATCTGGACGCAGGCCCCATTCTGGGACAGGCCATCGTGCCAATCCAGCCCGGCGACACACCCAAGGAATTGGCCGCCCGTGTTCTGCGGAAAGAGCATCAGCTTTACCCTTATGTCTTGCGGCGGTTCGCCTCTGGCGACAAAACGCGGGCCGACTTGCCCGCATGAGACGAAACCCATATGAAGAATAGATAGTCGGGCTGAACAAAAAGGTCTTCTAAACGTATGATAACAATTACAACGACCGAGGCTTTGGCAGCCTTTTGTGAACGCGCCGCCAAATACCCCTATGTTACGGTCGATACCGAGTTTTTGCGGGAACGCACCTATTACTCCAAACTCTGCCTTGTTCAGCTCGCCGTGCCCGGTGACGCCGAAGAGGACGCGGTGCTGGTCGATCCTTTGGCCAATGACATCTCGCTTGATCCTCTTTATGCGCTGATGGCGGACGAAGGTGTGGTCAAAGTCTTTCACGCCGCTCGCCAAGACATCGAAATTTTCTACATTGATGGTGGCGTGATCCCCACGCCCTTGTTCGACACGCAGGTCGCGGCCATGGTGGCAGGGTTTGGCGAACAGGTGGGGTATGAAACGCTGGTGCGCAAAGTCGCAAACGCTCAGTTGGACAAATCCTCGCGCTTTACCGATTGGTCGCGACGCCCCCTGACGGATGCGCAACAAACCTATGCGCTGGCCGATGTGACGCATTTGCGCGTGATCTATGAACATCTTAAGGCCGAAGTGGAACGCTCGGGTCGGTTGCCTTGGGTGCAAGAAGAACTGGGCATCCTGACTGATCCTGCGACGTATCGGGTTGATCCTGAAAACGCCTGGAAACGGGTGAAGACGCGCACAAATTCGGGCAAGTTTCTGGCCATTGTGAAAGAACTGGCGCGGTTCCGTGAAATCCATGCCCAAGACCGCAACATTCCCCGCAACCGGGTGATCAAGGACGACGCGCTGCTGGAACTGGCCTCGACCAAACCGCGCAGTGTCAAAGATTTAGGGCGTTCCCGGCTGTTGCTTCGCGAAGCCCGCAAAGGCGATCTGGCAGAAGGGTTTCTGGCGGCGGTCGAAGCAGGTCTGAACACGCCACCCGAAGATCAGCCCAAGGTCGACCGCTCGCGCGACAAACTGCAGGTGAACCCGGCGCTGTCCGATCTCTTGCGGGTCTTGCTGAAAGCGCGATCCGAACAATTGGGCGTGGCGCAAAAGCTGATCGCAACCTCGGCAGACTTGGACGAAATCTCAGCAGGGGTGTACGACGGGGCCGTTTTGAAGGGCTGGCGGCGCGAGGCGTTTGGCAATGATGCCATGCGGCTTTGCAACGGCGAGTTGGGCTTAAAGGCTAACGGTCACGCCGTCGAAGTCTTCGAGATTTAACGCCGCGCCACCCGCGAATTCTGCGCGCCCGTCACCTGAATGATGCGGACCGTTTGCAAGGTCGAGTTCGGCACAAAGACGGCGGCTGACAATTCGCGCGATTGTGCCGTCGACACCCGTGTCGGATCTTCTGGCGGAACCGCGCGGAAGCTGTAAGACAAGACACCATCCGCCGCATTGCCAAAGGGATCTAGGTTGACCAATTCCGGCGCGAACCATCCCTGACTGGGCGGCAGGCCGGTGACGCGGACAATGGCACCGCCGGGTGTGCGCTCGATCACAAGGTTTGTAATTTCCGATACCAAGGGGCGGCGTTCGTTTTCAACGGCGATCGGGTCCAGTGTTTCTTCGTCGTCCGAGCCGAACCAGTTGAACGGGTTTAACTGGCTATTGCTAACCGTCGCACAGCCCGACAACAGCCCCAATGCCAAAACCATGGCTCCAATAGATTTCACCGTCATCGTCTTCGCCCCTCATTACCCCCTAGGATTAGCCCAAACGGGCGTCGGTGAAAAGCGTTCCGCTCTGGACCTTTCGCATCTGCCGCCCTACCTCTTGCCCCATGGCACAAGACGCATTTGAAGACATTGCCGAAACTTTCGAGTTTCTGGACGACTGGGAAGACCGCTATCGCCACGTGATCGAGCTTGGCAAAGCCATGCCGCCCCTAGACGAGAACCAAAAACTGCCCGCCACCAAGGTCGAGGGCTGCGCCAGTCAGGTCTGGCTGGTGCCTGATGTGGAAGGACAGGGTTCCGACGCGGTTCTGACCTTCGAAGGTGAAAGTGATGCGATGATCGTGCGCGGCTTAATCGCGGTCTTGCGTGCGCTTTATTCCGGGTTATCGGTGGATGAGGTGCTGAAGGTCGATGCTTTGGCGGAACTGGGCCGTTTGGGCCTGAACGATCACCTGTCCGCGCAACGCTCGAACGGACTTCGCGCGATGGTGCAGCGCATTCAGGACATTTCGAACGCAGCGCGGACGGCGTAATCAGTTTCACTGACGTTTCGCAACATGCATAGCCGCCATGCAGGGCTCTGCTTGTATTGGACTTTTTGACATCAAACGGGTACGAGGGGTGTCAAATGTGACGGAGACGACATGACCCAAAAGGATCTTAGCATCCCCAGCCTGCGCCATCCCGAAAAGGCAAAACGGCCGGACAATGCGCAGCCGAAAAAGCCCGATTGGATCCGTGTGAAGGCGCCAAACGGGGCGGGTTACAAAAAGACCCGCGACATCATGCGCGAGCACAAGCTGGTCACCGTCTGCGAAGAAGCGGGTTGTCCGAACGTTGGCGAATGTTGGGGGCAGGGGCACGCGACTATGATGATCATGGGCGAGGTCTGTACCCGCGCCTGTACCT
>CAZWDS010000036.1:21695-22418 GCA_964632495.1 uncultured Rhodobacterales bacterium | reverse complement strand
AAGAAACTGGGCCTCAACCATGTGGTGATTACATCCGTGGACCGCGATGATGTGGAAGACGGCGGGGCCGAGCATTTTGCGCAAACCATCCGCGCCATCCGCCGCCAGTCTCCGGGAACAACGATTGAAATCTTGACGCCCGACTTCATCAAATGCGATCCGGACGTGCTGGAATGGGTCGTGGCGGCCAAGCCAGACGTCTTCAACCACAACCTTGAGACTGTCCCCGGCCTTTATCCCGAAGTGCGCCCTGGAGCGCGGTATTTCCATTCGCTGCGCTTGTTGCAGCGGGTGAAAGAGCTTGATCCGTCGATGTTCACAAAGTCGGGCATCATGGTGGGTTTGGGCGAAGATCGTCAGGCCGTGATGCAGGTGATGGAAGACATGCGCGCCGCCGACATCGATTTCCTGACCATCGGTCAGTATTTGCAGCCGACCCCGAAACACCACCGGGTGGATCGTTTCGTGACGCCGGATGAATTCGCGGCCTATGAAAAAGCGGCTTACGGCAAGGGATTCCTAATGGTATCTGCCACGCCTCTGACCCGGTCATCCTATCATGCGGGTGATCATTTTGAGCGGTTGCGGGACGCGCGCCTTAAAAAGCTCGGCAACGCCTGAACCTGATTTTGCGCCGCGCTGTCGCGCGTCGCGGGGCCGGGTTTTGCCGGGGGGGGCAACCGCGTGCCGACGGGGGGGGGGTTTTTTTAAAAAATGAAATGG
>CAZWDS010000036.1:0-21685 GCA_964632495.1 uncultured Rhodobacterales bacterium | reverse complement strand
TTGCGCCGGGCGGGGGGGCGTCGCGGGGCTGGTTTGCCCTGTCGGGCAAACCGGATGCCTCCGGCGGGCGTATTTTTCAAAGAGATGAAAGGGACGGGGCTCTAGTTGAGAGCTTTCACATAGGCGGCAATGGCGATGCGGTCTTCCGGGCTTAGCTTCGCAAGTCCCGTCACCACGTCGGCCATTTTGCCCCCTGCGCTGTCGAAGTCGGGGGTGAAGCCGGTTTCCAAATAATAAGCGATGTCGCCTGCGCTCCAATCCAGATGATCGGGGGAGATGCCGGGAATACGCCCTTTGCCCGATGGATTTGGTGCGCCGCCCATCCAGTTCGAGGTTTGCAGGCCGCCCAGAATGTTCCGGGACGTGTGGCATTCGGTGCAGTGGCCCAAAGCTTCGACCAGATAGCGTCCGCGCTCTTCTTCGGGGGTCGCAGCATCCGCCACCCAGTCCCGGTCGCGGAACAGGACTTTCCACGGCCCCAAAGTGGCGCGGATGTTGAAGGGAAAGCCCAGTTCATGATCCAGACTGGCGGTGTCGGAAGACGGCAGGGTCTGCATGAACGACCAGAGGTCTGCCACGTCCTGATCCGTCATCCGTCCGTAGGTTGTGTAGGGAAAGGCGGGGTAATAGTGGCGACCTTCGGGCGAGGTGCCGTTCAGCACAGCGCTGGCGAAGTCGGTCTGGCTCCATTCACCGATGCCATGGATCGGGTCGGGGGAGATGTTGGGGGCAAGAAAGGTGCCGAAATCGCTGGCAAAGGTCTGACCTCCGGCCAAGGTCAGGCTGTCTTCGCTGCCGACGGCCTTGTGACAAGAGGCGCATCCGGCCGCCCAATAGACCTGTTCGCCCGCAACAGGATCGCCGGTAAGATCAGCAAAGCGTTCGGGCGCAACAGATTGCGCCCGAGTGAACCATAGCACGGCCCCGGCCGCCAAGAGCCCAAGCACGCCAAGTCGGAACACAGCTTTGATCATAACGTCGCGAAAGGGGCCCGAAGGCCGCGTCCTTTAAGGTTTGCGATAGGCTTTGTGGCAGGTTCCGCAGGTCTTGCCCACAGCGCCCAAAGCGCCGCCCAAGGCTTCTTGACCGTCACCGGCCACCGCAGCCAAAGCATTCGAGGCTTCGACCAATTCGCGACCGATGTCACCGGCTGTCGAGCCTTCGGCCCAAATTGCGGCCAAAGCTTCGGTTTCTTCGCCCAGATCGTCCATCGATGTGCCCGCCGCCCAGTAAGGGCCCTGGTTGATAGCCGAAAGCGCTGCCATGTTGTTGGCTGCGGCTTGCGCGGCTTCTGCGTTGTATTCGATTTCGCCTTTGGCCATGCCGCCAAGAGTGCCAAGGTTGAAGGCATAAAGCTGCATATGCGCTTTGCGCGCTTTTACGGCCGGGTTGCCGCCGTGGCCGCCTGCCCAAACGGCACCGGCAAGGGTGACGGCGGTCAGTGATAGGGCGATTGTGATGGGTTTTAGCATTTTGCGAGCTCCCTGCTCTGATTGTTGTGCGTCAAAATGTAGCGCACCTTTTGGAAAAGACCATCCTGCGTTATTGCAGAGAGTATGGTGAAAAACGCACAGACCAACTGGGATGATATCAGGTTCGTGGTGGCGGTGGCCGATCATGGATCGGTCGCGGCGGCGGCGCGTGTGCTGTCCGTCAATCATGCCACGGTTTTGCGTCGCATTCAGGCATTTGAAACCCGTCAGGGTCTGCGCATCTTCGATAAATCGCCAAGAGGCTATCAGGTGTCCGCGGACCGGCATGGGTTGATCGCGTCGATGCGGGACGCGGCGGCGTCTTTGGGGCAGGTCGAACAGATGATCGAAGCGGACCGTCCCAACCTGCAAGGGGGTGTTCGGGTCACCACGACGGACACGTTTGCCCAGACCATTTTGCCGAACGCGGTGGCGCGTTTCGTGCGCGAATTGGGCCTTCAGGTCGATGTGATTGCCGAAAACTCACATTTGGATTTGGGCCGGCTTCAGGCCCATGTGACGGTGCGGCCTGCCGTTGCTTTGCCGAAAGATCTGGTCGGCGAACAAGTGGCTGAGTTCAGGTTTGGGGTCTACGCTGCGGATAAGACGATCGAGCCATGGCTGGGGTTGTCCGGCCCGCCTGCGCGATCAACAGCGGGCGCTTGGCTGCGGGCGCAACCCTGCCAGCCCATTCTGACGGCCGACAGTTTCTTAACCCTGGCCGGGATTGCCGCTCAGGGATTGGGGCGGGCGGTTTTGCCTGTGGTCTTGGGGGATCGCTGGCCCGGGTTAACGCGCGTGTCACTGCCAGAAGATTTAAAGCCGGTGCCGCTCTGGGTGGCCAGTCACGCGGATTTTGCGCAATCAGGTCGATTGCGCCGGGTTCGGCGGGTCTTATCGGACGTCATTGCAGAATTCGCGCCGCGCTTGATGGGGGATGCGCCCTAGAACCGCAGACCGATTGCCAGCCCAAAGACTGGCGCATTGGCGTTCGTATCGGAAATACCGCCTTGCAGGAAAGTGCCATTGCCCGACGTCAGTGCGGCATTCAATCCAAGCTGAGGCACAGGCGACGCATCTTCGGTCAGATCGTCGCTTAATATACCCGAAATGCCGATGCTTAGGTGATCGGTCAGCGCATAGTCCAGGTATAGCTCGGAACTGGTCAAATCCTGTTGATCGTCTTCATAGATCACACTTAGACCGGCTGTCGTCTGACCGCGCGTTATGTCTGTGCCCAGTTGATAAACCTCTTCCCCCTCGGTCCAGGCTTCGCCGAAGTAGAGACGCAGGCCCCCATAGGCTGTCCGTTGCACCATTTCGCTGGTTTCACGGATCAGACGCGGGGCGGACAGGCGCAAACGAGGTGATTCTTCAGGCAGGGCCAATAGATCCGTTGGCGGCAAAGCAGCTCTGGACACTGCACCCCCGAATTGAAATGCAGCGGATTCTTCAGGATTTATTGAAAAATTGTCCGTTTGCACAAGCGATTGCCCCATAACAGGGCCTGCGACCAGCAAGAAAAACAATGAGAATCCAAATGGACGCAACGGTTAACACTCCCGAAGCCCCACCCGGAGCCCACATTAGCCAATCCAATCAACCGCGCTACGGTAGCTGGAAAAAGCAAAGAAAGTGTTGCGCTATCTGTGGCTGGAAGGTCTCAGTCGATTGCGTCGTCCGTAAAACGCACGCAGCCGATATAGGGCAGGTTCCGATTGCGCTGCGCATAGTCAATTCCGTATCCCACAACAAATTCGTCCGGGATTTCGAAGCCGGTCCATGTGGCACGTATATCGGTTTCGCGGCGCGAGGGTTTGTCTAACAACGCGATGGTTTCCAGCTTCTTGGGACCGCGCGACTTCAAAAGCTGTGTGACATGAGCCAGCGTATGGCCTGTGTCCACAATATCTTCCACCACCAGCACATCCTGCCCTTCAATTTCGCCGCGCAAGTCCTTCAAAATGCGCACCTCGCGGCTGGACACCATGGCATCGCCGTAAGACGAGGTTTCCAGAAAATCGACCTCGACGTTCATGTCCAATTCGCGCACCAGATCGGCGATGAAAACAAAAGATCCGCGCAACAGACCCACCACAATCAGCTTGTCCGTTCCGGCATAGGCCGTCTTGATCTCACGAGACAGCTCTTCGATCCGGGCGTCAATTGTCTTTGCCGAGATCAGCTTGTCGATCACATAAGGTTGCGTCACTTCGCCATTCCCTCTTGACCCTCACGGTCTGTGCTTACACGTAACGGTCAGGACAAGACCAGATCAAAGCGTATGCCAACCCATTCCGAAACCCGCAGATTGCCTTATTCCGCTGACCAGATGTACGCCCTTGTGGCGGATATCGCGCGCTATCACGAGTTTTTGCCATGGACGGCGGCGGCCCGCATCAAAAGCACGACAGAACACGGCGACCATGTTGTGCTGCTGGCCGATCTGGTGATCTCATTCAAAGTGTTCCGCGAGAAATTCGGCAGCCAGGTGACGCTCTGGCCGGGTGATCGCCGGATCGACACCGAATATCTGGACGGTCCTTTTAAGAAGATGGTGTCGAACTGGTCTTTTGCCGAGGCCGGAGAAAACGCCTGCGACGTCAGTTTTCACGTCGATTTCGAGTTTCGGAACCGGCTGTTACAGGCGACCGCAACGGTCTTTTTCAACGAAGCGATGCAACGGGTCGTGCGGGCCTTCGAGCGTCGTGCCGAGCAGCTTTATGGTCAAAGCCCGGCCCCTTAAACTGAATTGGGCCGGCGCCTCACGGTGCACCGGCCCATCACTATTAAAAAGGATCTCGTAATCAAATCCTATATGACCCCAAGACTATCTCAGCGCCCTTATGGTCCGGTCGGGTTAGGACACGACTTGACCCTGCGGAGCGACAATAACCCTTAAAATTCCACCGCTTCACTGTCTGGCCGATACGCGACCCCCCGCACTTTAACCGCACCCTCACGAGATGCCGTTAGGTCAACTGTCACGAGTTTGCCGAACCTTATCAACCAGAGATCGTGCGCATTTAGGGGAATTCACGCTGCATTCACGGAACTATCCGATTTTGGTTAACCAAAATTAAGACAGCTTAAGATTGCGTGTTGTCGGCGTCCCAAATCAGTCTTGAATCAAAGCTTTGAGCCGACAGCATGGTAAAGATCACCGACAGTGCAAAGGCCAGCGCCGCAGGCCCGGCTTTGACCGAGGCCAGGACCGAGAACTGGACCAGCGATGACAAGATCGCCACCACGAAGACATCCACCATCGACCACCGCCCGACGAATTCCACAGCTTCATAGATGCGATGACGCCATTTCGCGCCCAACCAGGACCGCCCGCCCACAGAACCCGCCAAGACAGCAATGGCCGCAAACTTGGCCGCGGGAATAGCGACCGAGGCGATCAGGATCACGACGGCAATCAGCACCGCGCCGTGATCCGCCAGTTTGAACGCGCCTTGGACGATGGTATCGTCGCTTGTTCGGAACAACATGCGTGTTTCCAGCATAGGCCAGAGGTTTGCGGGGACATAGGCCGCCAATCCGGCCAGCCACCATGTCCAGACCCAGAACAACCCTTTGCGCGCTGCCCCAAGGTGTGCGCCGCACCGGGTGCAGCGCTTGGTGCCCAAAGGCCAGACCCGCGCACAGCGGCGACATCCCTGCACACCGGCGGCTTTTGCGGTGAGTGATGTCTGCGACATATCGCGGGTGGGTATAGTGTCGGGCGTGCTCATCGGTCCAACGCGCTCCAAACGCTCCAACGGCACATCAGGGTGTTTTGCAGTGCGACCAAAACGACAAAGCCACCAAACATCCAAACGGCAGGCCCCAATGTCACATGGGCCAGATCAACGATCTTTGTCAGGGCAATCGCGGCCCCCAAGGCGAAGATTTCGGCCATCGACCAAGGCCGCAGTGTCTCGGCCAGTTGGAACGCGGTCTTCGCGCGGGGCAAAGGCGGCGCTCCGGTCACAATCGGCGTTAAAACGTAAAGCGTCAGCACCAGCCGCAGGACCGGCAAAACCAGCACCAGCGCCAAAGTGGTCAGCGACAGAATCAATAGTGGCCCGTCAAAAGCCAGCGCAGTTTCGATCAGGGTCGCGTCTTTTGTAATGAAGAACCGCTTGATGGATAGAAACGGCTGCGTCGTCGCACCAATCACCAAGGCAACCGAAGCCAGCGACAACAGAATGATCTTCAATCCCGCCTGCCGGTCCGTTGTAATCAAAGTCCGATGGCACCGGGTACAACTTATCTTCTGGCCAGGCACCGCGTGATCCGCGTCATACAGCGCATCGCAGGTCGGACAGGCGATCAGGCGGTCGATCGGGGCAGGCAGGTTGAGCGTCATAGAAGTCTCAGATGGTTATTGGGAGGTGATAATAGAAGAACGGATTCGGTGGTTATGTTTGTTCTGAATTGGAAACAGTCTGTTGCTTTGTTCCATCAGTCATCCTAACCGCACATCAGCCGCCACGGACGTGCCAAATTGGTTACTCAGTCTGTTGTGAATTCAGAAACCGTTAACCTATATTTTCAAAGGATTTGTGTGGAGATTGTCAGCAGAATTGCAGAACCGTTTCCGTAATGGAAACCTGCAAAGTCTTATTTCACCAGATGGCAGCAAAGCAATTCCCCAAAAGCGCCCCGTTTGTTAGAGTTTTCGTCAAGTTGTTGCCCACTCGGCATGAGACAAAGATCAGGTAAGCGATCTGGTGATGTCATCTTGTGAGCCAGTTGTGTGTGAGTGTTCCGGTGCTGTGCCGGAAAAGTTTCGGGATGCGTCATAGTGACAATGACGCGTCCCACCCATCGGTCCTTTTGTGTGAAGGCCGTCCTAGTGTGTGAATGAGGTTTTGATGAGTGCAAAGTCCCCCGTTTCGTCCGATCAGCC
Source organism: uncultured Rhodobacterales bacterium (assembly GCA_964632495.1). Taxonomy (GTDB): domain Bacteria; phylum Pseudomonadota; class Alphaproteobacteria; order Rhodobacterales; family Rhodobacteraceae; genus CALKXV01. Next base: position 15,316 of record CAZWDS010000036.1, on the reverse strand, counting down.
TAATCGCCTGACACGGTCGTTTTCCAAATCGCTGTCTCGCATGGCAGCCTCGTCAGCCCAAGCAAATCCCTATTCCGCAAAGGCGCCGTCCAATGTGAACGAGTTGCGTTCACGGCCAGTCTCCCAAGACGGACCTATGGGGCAAGAGATTTGGCCATTGCCCGGTCTTGCGCCCATGACGCGCGTGCGGACCAGCTTTGGAGACGTACATTCGATTGCCCTGCGACGCGGGGACGAAGTCTTGACCCGTTCAGGAGACTATCTGCCGATCCTCTGGCTAAAGCGGATCCGGCTGGACGAACATATCCTGAGTTCCAAGCCCGACAGTAATCCGGTCGTTATCGGGTCCGGTGCGCTTGGAAATACCGGCGAACTGATGGTTTCGCCACGCCAGGTGATCAGCGCGGACGACGTCAGCGGGCTAAGTGCGGCGCGCGAGGCTTCGATGTTGATGTCGCATGTGGGTGTCCGACGGCTACGCGAATCTGGCCTGACCTATACGATGTTCCACGTGGGCTCGGACGTTGAGGTGCTTTGCGAAGGGCTTTACTTAAGCTTTCCGCTCGAAGCTTAAAGACATCGCGGCGTTTCTGTCGGGTCTCAACGCTTCCTTAAATGAACGGTGCCATGTGTCGGTCTGGAAACAGACGTCGACAAAAGGCCGACATGTCAGAACATCATGCCGGACGACCCGTCAGGGTGGTCATCGTAGACGACACTAAAACGATCCGTGCGATGATCCGGATGCACCTCGCGCGCGTGCCCGGAATTGAAGTTGTCGGGGAAGCGGGCGATCCGTTTGAAGCGCGTGAGATGATCCGCGCTTTGAACCCGGACGTCATAACCCTTGATGTCGTCATGCCCCGGATGGACGGCCTTTCCTTTTTGGAACGCCTGATGCGGATGCGCCCTATGCCCGTTATCATGGTGTCGACCCGGACCACCGAAAACAGCGCAGAAGCGATTGCCGCTTTATCCCTTGGGGCGTTCGACTGCGTTGATATGGCGGCGCTGAACCAAGATCGCTCCAAAATCGATCTGGCCGAGCTGGTGCTGGCGGCGGCCACCAGTCAACCACGCAGGCTTTCTGATCCAAGGGGCGAACCGGTGCGACAGGTCCCGGCAAAGGGATTGAACTGGAATGGACAGATTGTTTTGATGGGATCGTCTACAGGCGGGGTCGAGGCTTTGACCACTGTCTTGTCGCATTTTCCCACCGATTGCCCGCCCACGTTGATCGCCCAGCATATGCCTGCCTCGTTTCTACAAAGCTTTGCGCAGCGGCTTGACGGGATGATGGCGCCCAAGGTCGCCTTGGCCACGGACGGTGAAATTCTGATGCCGGGCAAGGTGCTTATCGCGGCTGGCGGCAGTCACCATCTGACGCTGGCCAGAAAGCCTCCCTCTACCACGAAGTTCGTTCCAAGCGAAAAAGACGATCTTTATGTGCCGTCGATAAATGTTTTGTTTTCTTCTGCGGTTTACCACGCTTCAAAGGTTGTCGGTGTTCTTATGACGGGGATGGGGCGCGACGGCGCGCAGCCCTTGTTGGATATGCGCAACGCGGGGGCGCATACGATTGTACAGGATGCTGCATCTTCGGTTGTGGACGGCATGCCAAAGGCTGCACGGGAACTGGGTGCTGCGGTTGAGGTGGCCAGCCTTGACGACATAGCCCCTGCCATTCTGGCGGCGGTGACAAGATCTGAACGGGAACCAATCACATGAGCTCGATTTATATTGCTCAGGGCGAGATTGCTGTCGGCAAAAACGAAGAGATGGTGATCTCGACGATCCTTGGGTCTTGCATTTCGATTTGCCTTTGGGATCCAGTGGCCTGTGTCGGTGGCATGAACCACCTGCTATTGCCCGGCATGCAATCTGATGGGACGTCCTCAACCAGTGGCGCCGTTGCGATGGACAAGTTGATCAATGAAATGATGCCCTTAGGGGCCGAGCGTCCTCGGCTGAGGGGTAAGTTGTTTGGGGGCAGTTCTATGCTTTTCGGGCGCACTGACATAGGCACCCGCAATGCCGAGTTTGGCCGGACCTACCTTTCGAACGAGAGTATTCCTTGCGACGCTGAAAGTCTGGGTGGCACCAGGGCGCGCCGGCTGCGCTATATGCCAGCCAGCGGGGTCGCAAAGATCAAATTCGTCGAAGACGCGCCGGTCTTGGAAGTCCCCAAGGTCGAAGCGCCGCACGACGTCGAATTGTTCTGAAAACGCGTCAGCGGCTGGCTTTTTCGTCCAGACCCGATGTGCCTTGCCGGGCTGAAAGCACATCCAGAACGTCTTGTAAGGTAACGTCCCGTGCCGTCAGCATGACCAGCAGGTGGTACAAAACATCCGCAGCTTCTTCAGTTAAGCGATCTTTATCACCGCGCACGGCTTCGATGATGGCTTCGACCGCTTCTTCGCCAAACTTTTCTGCCGCTTTTTCGGGACCGGCGGCCAAAAGTTTCGCCGTCCAAGATGTCTCGGGGTCCGCACTTTTACGCGACGCGATGGTCTGAGCCAAGGCGTTCAAAACGTCTGTCATCACAACCTCACAGGAATTCCGGCGGCCGCCATATGCGCTTTGGCCTCGCCAATCGTAAATTCACCAAAGTGGAAGATCGACGCGGCCAAAACCGCACTTGCGCCCCCTTCGGTTACGCCGTCCACCAAATGATCCAAAGTGCCCACGCCGCCCGAGGCAATCACGGGAATCGAAACCGCATCCGAAATCGCGCGGGTCAGCGGCAGGTTGAAACCGGCACGCGTTCCATCGCGGTCCATCGAAGTTAACAGGATCTCACCGGCTCCTTTGGCTTCGACCGTCTTCGCAAAATCGACCGCATCAATCCCGGTTTCGCGTCGCCCGCCGTGGGTGAAGATTTCCCACTTTCCGGGGCTGACAGTTTTCGCGTCAATCGCCACCACAATGCACTGCGAGCCAAACCGATCTGCCGCCCGCGCCACAACATCCGGGTCTGCCACGGCAGCCGAGTTGAACGACACTTTGTCCGCCCCCGCCAACAGCAACGCGCGCACATCATCAGGCGTTCGGACCCCTCCGCCAACGGTCAACGGCATAAAGCAGTGTTCCGCCGTCCTGCGCGCCAGATCGTACATGGTGCCGCGATTTTCATGTGTGGCTTTGATGTCGAGAAAACAAAGCTCGTCCGCGCCCGCCGCGTCATAGGCGATCGCGGCTTCTACCGGATCTCCGGCATCCACCAGATCAACGAAATTCACGCCTTTCACCACACGGCCATCGGCCACGTCCAGACAAGGGATGATGCGGGTCTTCAACATGCCGCTTCTATCGCCGCAGGTTCCGCCGGGGTCAAGCGCGGTGCGAAAACCGATAGCGGCTGGTTTGGCGATACGTTTTGCCGGGATTAAGCAGGATCGACGGGAAATTCCTATGATGGGGGGCATCTGGCCAGTGTTGCGGCTCGATCGCGATGCCAAAGAGTTTGCCCGTGAAAACCTGAACGCCGGGGGCGTCGGTTGCAATGTCGAGTTGCAAGGTGTCAGAGGCCAGAACGCAGACGTCTTTCATGGTTTGGCCATCGGGCAGACAATAGTTGTGATCTATGTCTGGGCTGGGGGGGGCGAGGTGGCGTAGATCGAAGGGGGTTCCGGTGACGTCTGCGATCTTACCGGTTGGAATTGTGTCTTCGTTCACAGGGAGGTAGCGGTCAGAGTTCATCTGAATTTGAAGCCCTGCGCGGTCCGTGCCTAAAGTCCAGTAAGGATGCCAGGCCAGGTTTATCAGCGTGGGCGCATCCGTCGTGGCCGTGAAGGTCAGATCGAAGCCGGTGTCGTGTAAACGCACCGCGGCGTTGATCCTGCGATTGCCAGGGAAATCATCGGTCCGATCCGCGATATCCAGCCTTAGAACCGCGCTGTCGGCGTCGTGATCCACGACGCTCCAAATCGCGTCTCGCGTGCTTTTTGCGCCGGAATGGAGCAGGGTTTTGCCGTTCTCGTCTTTCTCAAAGTCATAGGTTTTACCGTCGATTTCGGCGGAACCACCGGCAATGCGGTTGGCCACCGGGCCGCAAACCGAGCCGTGGTTCAGCTTGTCCGTGCGGGCTTGGTCTTCGGAGGTGGACCCATCGAGCAACGAGGCGGACCCGTCCCAAGTGACGGCGTTGATCCGGGCCCCCAAGGTCCAAAGGTCAAGGGTGGTGCGCCCGGATTTGAGGATCAGAATGGTGTTTTCGGTCATGGGATATGCTCGGGGAAAAGTTTCGCAAGGCCTGCCTGAGACGCAGGCGCGATGCCGCGTTCGGTGATCAGGCCGGTGACAAGGCGGGCGGGAGTGACGTCGAACGCCGGATTTGTGGCGGGCGTGATTTCAGGTGTGACGCGAACGTCGGCGATACTCCCCCCGATATCAGTGCCTTGGATATGGGTCACTTCGCGCGGATCACGGTCTTCGATGGGGATTTCGCTGACGCCATCACTGACGCTCCAGTCAATCGTAGGCGAGGGCAGGGCGACGTAGAAGGGCACGTTGTTGTCGCGGGCGGCAAGCGCTTTCAGATAGGTGCCGATCTTGTTGCAGACGTCGCCCGTGTGCGTGGTGCGATCGGTGCCGGTGATGACCAGATCAACCTTACCCCGTTGCATCAGATGCCCGCCCGCGTTGTCGGTGATATAGGCGTGGGAAATGCCGTGACTGCCAAGCTCCCAAGCCGTCAGAGCGCCTTGATTGCGCGGCCGGGTTTCATCGACCCAGACGTGGATCGGTACGCCCGCCTCGGCGGCGTGGTACATGGGCGAGGTGGCCGTGCCCCAATCGACGGTGGCCAGCCAGCCCGCGTTGCAATGGGTCAGGATGTTGATGGGGCCGTCTTTAGTGGCGGCGATTTTGCGGATCAGATCCAGCCCGTGACGGCCGATGCTTGCGTTGATTTCGACGTCTTCGTCTGCAATTTCGTGGGCAAGCGCCATGGCGGCTGCCGCGCGATCAGCGGGCGGCACGTCGTGCAAGGTGCGTTTGCAACGCTCCAGCGCCCAGGCAAGATTGATGGCCGTGGGTCGCGTGGCGTTCAGAATTTCGCAGGCGCTATCCAGCGCCGCGTTTGATCCGTCGCGGCCCATTTCGCGCGCGATGCCGTAAGCAGCGGTTGCCCCGATCAGCGGCGCTCCACGCACCCACATGTCGCGGATAGCGGTGGCGAAGTCTTCCAGCGTGATCAGCGTGGCAATTCGGAAATCATGGGGCAGCCAGCGTTGATCGATGATTTGCACCTCATCGGTGTCGGCTTTGTGCCAGATGGACCGATAGTGTGTGTCGTTGACCTTCATACCTGCACCCCTGCTTTAAAAAATTTGCATTCGAAGACAGATACTTATTGGCACGAAAGTTGACAAATCCCTAACTCAGCGCCCGGGCGACATCGCGGGCGAAGTAGGTCAGGATGCCGGCGCAGCCTGCGCGTTTGAAGGCTGCAAGGCTTTCGAACATGATCTTCTCACCATCGACCCAGCCGTTGTCGGCGGCGGCCTTCATCATCGCGTATTCGCCTGAAACCTGGTAGGCATAGATCGGGGCGCCGAAGGTGTCGGACGCGCGTTGGCAGATGTCCAGATAGGCGAGGCCTGGTTTCACCATCACCATATCCGCGCCTTCCTTCAGGTCGCGTTCAATGAGGCGCAGCGCCTCGTCGGAATTGCCGGGGTCCATCTGATAGGTGTTCTTGTCGCCGACCAGCAGGCCGGACGCGCCCACGGCATCGCGGAAGGGGCCGTAAAAGGCGCTGGCGTATTTGGCTGAGTAACTGAGGATGCAGACGTTCGAGTGACCGGCGGCTTCCAAAGCGTGGCGCATCGCGCCGATGCGGCCATCCATCATGTCGGACGGGCCGATGATGTCTGCCCCGGCTTCGGCCTGCGCCACAGTCATTTTCACCAAGGCTTCGACGCTTTCGTCGTTCACGATCACACCATCGCGCACGATGCCGTCGTGGCCGTTGATATTGTATGGATCAAGGGCAACGTCCGTCATGACGGCAATCTCGGGCACGGCGTCCTTGATGGCACGGGTGGCGCGGTTCGAGAGGTTGTCGGGGTTCCAGGCTTCTTCGCACAGCTCGGTTTTGAAAGAGGTGTCGATATAGGGGAAGAGGCAGATCGCGGGGATGCCCAGATCGGCGGCTTCGCGGGCTGCTTTCACGACGCGGTCCACAGTCAGGCGCGCGACACCCGGCATCGACGGGATGGGCGTTTCATCGTCTTGCCCGTCGCGCACAAAGACCGGCCAGATCAGATCATCGACCGAAAGCGAGGTTTGGCGAACAAGGCGTCTAAGCGCGGGCGAGGATTTGGTCCGGCGGAACCTTGTTGCCGGAAATGGGCCGGTTGTCATGGATTGCAGCCTTTCGTGCACACTTCTTGCCCAATTCGGGTAGCGCTGCCGCTTGGACTGGTCAAGGCTTCAGCGATTATCTAGGGTCTCAAAGCGTTTTTCTTTGGGGTTTTCCTTGGATTGGTATGATTCCGTTTTTGAAGTGATCGACATGCGATCCTTCTCGAACCTGTGGTACTGGATTGGTCTGGCGGTCTTTTGGTCGACGGTCAGTCATTGGGTATTGGGGGTGCCGTTTGATTCTGTGCTGCGCGCCAAGCGGGGCAAGCCGGAAACGGCGATGGAGGACTTGCAGGATCATGTGCGCGTCAACATCAACCGTATCCTTTATATTGCCGAGGTGTCAGGCAGTTGGATTGCCTTGTTCGGTTCGGCCTTTATGACCGCTTTGGCGATTGCGGCGTTTCTTTATAATATCGAATTCGCACAGGCTGCGATTTTGCTTTTGGGCCCGCTGACATTGCTTAGTCTTTTGACGGTGCGGGCCGCCCGGTCGATCTCCGAGCAGAAATTGAAGGGTGCCGAATTGATCGCGGCCCTGGTACGGCATCGATTTGTGACCCAAGGCATCGGGGTCGTCGCGATCTTTTTGACCGCCATGTATGGGATGTGGGTCAACTTGTACGTCGGCCCTTTCGGCTGAGTCCGATCGCGCGGCCTTGAAGGGCGTTGACATGGTCGGCAAAGCCGTTACCTCGGCGTCCATGTCCGGTTCCAAGCATGTTACAGTTTCAGGTGCGCCCGAAGGGTATGACGCTTCGCTTGTTTTGCAAGAGTTGGAAAGCGCCGGCGTCGTTGTGCATGTGGCACGCGATGACAAGCGTATGGCGGCGATGGCGGAAGCCTTGGAGTTCTTTGCGCCGCAAGTCGCCGTTCTGAAGTTTCCGGGCTGGGATTGTTTGCCTTATGACCGGGTGTCGCCGAATGCGGATATCTCGGCGGCGCGCATGGCGACTTTGGCCGGGTTGATCCATGGGGCGCCCAAGTCTTTTGTTTTGCTGACGACGCTGAATGCGGCCACGCAGCGTGTGCCTGCGCGGGATATCTTGAAGGCCGCCAGTTTCACGGCGCATGTGGGCGACCGGGTGGATGAAGCTGGCTTGCGCGATTTTCTGGTGCGCATGGGGTTTGTGCAGTCGCCCACGGTGACCGAGCCCGGGGATTACGCCATTCGCGGCGGCATCGTGGACATTTATCCTCCCGGCGACGGTGGCCCGGTCAGGTTGGATTTCTTTGGTGACGTGCTGGACGGGGCGCGGCGCTTTGATGCCTCGACCCAGCGGACGACCGAAAAGCTGAGCGTTGTGGAACTGTCGCCCGTCAGCGAGGTCATTCTGGACGAGGCGGCGATTACGCGGTTCCGCCAGAATTACCGGTTAGAGTTTGGCGCGGCAGGCACGGATGATCCGTTGTACGAGGCGGTGTCGGCGGGGCGCAAACACGCAGGCATCGAACACTGGTTGCCGTTTTTCCACGATACGCTTGAGACGTTGTTCGATTATCTGCCGGATGCAACGGTTGCACTGGATGACCAGAACGCTGCGATGCGGGTGTCCCGTTGGGAAAGCGTTGACGATCAGTATGACGCGCGGCGCGAGGCGATGACGGCAAAGGGGCGGGTGGACAGTGTCTATAAACCTGCGCCTGCCGAGGCTTTGTATTTCGACGATGCGGCTTGGGATGCGGCGGTGGCGGATCATCGTCTGTTGCAGTTTGCGCCTTTGCCGCAGCCATCAGGCCCCGGTGTGATTGATGCAGGCGGTCGCATCGGGCGGGAGTTTGCGCCGGAGCGTCAGCAAGAGAACGTGTCCTTGTTTGGGGCTTTGGCGGATCATATTCGCAGCGCTCAGGGCAAAGGGCAGGTGGTTGTTGCCTCATATTCGGAAGGTGCACGCGAGCGCTTGGCCGGTTTGATCGAGGATCAGGAGATTGCGGGCGCGACGCTGATCAAGGATTTCCGCGATGTGCCGGACGGCAAGGGCGGGTTGTTTCTGGCGGTCTGGGCGTTGGAGCATGGGTTTACGGGAACCGCCTCAAGTAGCGAAGCGGTAGGCGATAAAAAATTCGGTCTGACGGTTATTTCCGAGCAGGACGTTCTGGGCGATCGGTTGATCCGGGCCCCGAAGAAGAAACGCCGGGCCGAGAATTTCCTGTCGGAAACCCAATCCCTGACGCCACGTGACCTGATCGTTCATGTGGACCACGGGGTTGGTCGCTATATGGGCCTTGAGGTGGTCGAGGCTTTGGGCGCACCGCACGAGTGTATTCATCTGGAATACGCGGGCGGGGATCGCTTGTTTTTGCCGGTCGAGAATATCGAGCTTTTGTCGCGCTATGGTCATGACGAGGGCATGCTGGACCGGTTGGGCGGCGGGGCTTGGCAAGCCAAGAAGGCCAAGCTGAAAGAACGCATCCGGCTTGTGGCCGAACAGTTGATCCGGATCGCCGCTGAACGTCATTTGAGGAAGGGCGCGATCCTGACGCCGCCCGATGGGATGTGGGACGCGTTTTCGGCGCGCTTCCCCTATCAGGAAACCGACGATCAGTTGCGGGCGATTTCGGACACGTTAGAAGATTTGGCCTCGGGCACGCCAATGGATCGTTTGATTTGCGGCGACGTGGGATTTGGCAAAACCGAAGTGGCGATGCGAGCGGCGTTCGTGGCCGCGTTGTCCGGTGTTCAGGTCGCGGTGATTGCGCCGACGACCTTGTTGGCGCGGCAACATGCGGCCAGTTTCAAAGAACGGTTCCGTGGCTTTCCCGTTGAGATCCGGCAGTTGTCGCGGTTCGTGGGCGCGAAAGAAGCTGAGAAGACGCGCGACGAACTGGCACGTGGCACAGTGGATATCGTGATCGGCACCCATGCGGTCTTGGCGAAATCGGTGCGGTTCAAGACCCTTGGGCTTTTGGTGGTGGACGAGGAACAGCATTTTGGCGTGACCCACAAGGAACGGCTGAAACAACTCCGCAGTGACATCCACGTGCTGACGCTAACCGCGACGCCAATTCCGCGCACCTTGCAATTGTCGCTGACCGGCGTGCGGGATTTGTCGATCATCGGCACGCCGCCCGTCGATCGCCTGGCGATCCGTACCTATGTCAGCGAATTCGACACGGTCACTCTGCGCGAGGCCCTGTTGCGCGAACATTATCGCGGCGGGCAATCGTTCTTTGTGGTTCCCCGCATCAGTGATCTGCCCGAAATCGAAGACTGGCTGCGCGATCAAGTGCCCGAGGTCTCGGTCGTGGTGGCGCATGGTCAGATGGCGGCGGGGCAACTTGATGACAAAATGAACGCCTTTTACGACGGCAAGTTCGATGTGCTTTTGGCAACGACGATTGTGGAATCCGGTTTGGATATTCCGACGGCGAACACGATGATCGTACATCGCTCGGACATGTTCGGCTTGGCGCAATTGTATCAGATCAGAGGCCGAGTCGGGCGCTCCAAGGCGCGTGCCTATGCGTATCTCACAACCAAGCCGCGTTTGAAGCTGACACCGCAGGCCGAAAAGCGGCTGCGCGTTTTGGGATCGCTCGATTCACTGGGGGCCGGGTTTACGCTGGCATCTCAGGATTTGGATATTCGCGGGGCAGGCAATTTGCTGGGCGAGGAACAATCGGGCCATATCCGCGAGGTGGGTTACGAGTTGTACCAATCGATGCTGGAAGAGGCGATTGCCAAGATCAAAGCAGGCGAGATGGACGGGTTGTCGGCGGCGGATGATCAATGGGCGCCGCAAATCAATCTGGGCGTGCCTGTGTTGATCCCGGAAGATTACGTGCCCGATCTTGATGTGCGCCTTGGGTTGTATCGCCGTTTGTCGGGGCTGACGTCTAAGGTCGAGCTGGAAGGTTTTGCTGCCGAGTTGATCGACCGCTTCGGGAAACTGCCGCGCGAGGTGAATACACTGTTGCTGGTGGTGCGGATCAAGGCCGAGTGTAAAAAGGCCGGGATTGCACGTTTGGACACGGGGCCGCGTGGCGCGACGATCCAGTTCCACAACGACAAGTTCGCCAATCCGGCGGGATTGGTGGCCTTTATCGAAGACCAGCGTGGTTTGGCCAAGGTGAAGGACAACAAAATTGTGGTGCGCCGGGACTGGGCGAAGACCAAAGATCGCGTGCAGGGCGCTTTTGCTGTGGCGCGGGATTTGGCGGGTCATGTGCGGGCGGTTTCCAAGCCGAAATCGTAACATAGAATATGCATTTTCCGGCTTGCGTTTTTGGTCCGGGATCACTTATTGAAGCGTCGGTGCGCCCGAGTGGCGGAATGGTAGACGCAGGGGATTCAAAATCCCCCGATGGCAACATCGTGGGGGTTCGAGTCCCCCCTCGGGCACCAATGATCAATTTTACCAAGTATAAATTGGTCGGGCGGCAGGCGTTGCGCCGCAACGTCAAGAGCGACTGCACCCCTCAAAGACCAAACCTGCCCCACCGGATGCCACTGTTTTAAGCGTCCTTTGCGACCCAAGACCTCAACCTGTGCATCAAGTCTTGCAAATTCCCTCGGATAATGGCCAGAAGGCAGTATGAAACATGGGTTGATTTCCGTTGTCCTTACTTTGTTTGCCACGACGGCGTCGGCGGGCGAGATGACCTTGGCTGTGGCCTCGAATTTTCTGACGACCGCGGAAGCGATGGTCGAGGCGTTCGAGGCCGAGACAGACCACGAGGTGGTCTTGACCCACGGTTCGACCGGCCAGCTTTATGCGCAGATCGATCTGGGCGCGCCGTTTGATGTGTTCTTTGCCGCCGATACGGAACGGCCCGCGCTGTTGCGCGAAAGTGGCAAGGCGTCTGACACGCGCGCCTATGCCCTTGGTCGCTTGGTGCTGGCAGCGCGGGTGCCTTTGACGGTGGAAACCGCGCCAGAGCTTTTGGTTGGCAAGACCGTCGCCCTGGCGGATCCAACGGTCGCACCTTACGGCAAGGCGGCTATCAGCGCGATGGAACAACTGGCGATGGATACGGCCACGTTCCGGCCCGTTTTGGTGGCCAATGTGGGACAGGTGGCATCGGTCTTTGCGACGGGCAATGCGGATGCGGCCTTTGTTGCGGCATCTCAATTGCCGCTTCTGGATGCGCCCTTCGTTTTGGAACTGGACGGCTTGGTCGCCGAGGTTCAGCAGGACGCAGCCTTTTTGGAACGCGCCAAGGATAATCCCGCCGCGACCGCCTTTTGGGCCTGGCTGGACAGTGACGCGGCCCGTGATCTGGTCGCCGCTTCGGCCTATGGTGTGCCGCCCAGATGAGCGTCTGGCCTGCCATTTGGCTGACGCTTCAACTTGCTGCGGTGACGACTGCCATTCTGATGGTCATCTCTATGCCCTTGGCCTGGTGGCTGGCCACGACGCGGGCCAAGACCCGCCCCTTTTTTGAAGCGATCACGACCCTGCCTTTGGTTTTGCCGCCAACTGTCCTGGGGTTCTACCTTCTCGTCATCATGCGGCCCGATGCACCTTTGGGCGCGTTTTTCCTGAATGCCACGGGCGAAACTTTGGCGTTCAGTTTTACCGGCCTTGTCATCGCGTCCGTTATCTATTCGCTGCCCTTTGCCGTACAACCGATGCAGACGGCGTTCCGCTCGGTGCCGCAAACGACGCTGGATGCGGCGCGGATGTTGGGGGCCAATCCGCGCGATGCGTTCTTTTCGGTGTCGCTGCCTATGGCCAGCCGGGGGGCTGTGACCGCGGCCGTGTTATCTTTCGCCCATACCGTAGGCGAGTTTGGCGTGGTCTTGATGGTGGGCGGCAATATCCCCGGTAAAACGCGCGTGATATCGATCGAGATTTTTTCGGCGGTCGAAACGCTGGACTATCGCACCGCCCATGTGTTGTCGGCTTGGTTGCTGGTTTTGTCGTTGGTTGTGCTGACGCTGGTTTATGTCTTCAACCGGCGGGGAGGGTCGCGCTTTGGTTGAAACGCTGGAGTTTCAGGTCAAACTGTCCCGTGGCGCGGCGTTCACTTTGGATGCGGCCGAAACGGTGCCCCTGACCGGTGTGACCGCCTTGGTGGGGCCATCTGGTGGTGGCAAGACGTCTTTGATGCGTGCTTTGGCCGGGTTAGAGAAACCTGCAAACGCCCAGGTTCGGTTTCGTGGGCGGGATTGGTCTGGCAATGGCGTGCACATTGCGCCGGAAGAGCGCCGGATCGGGTTCGTCTTTCAAAGCCCGTCGCTCTTTCCTCATTTGGATGTGGCCGGCAATCTGCGCTACGGGGCGCGGCGGCGTGAGGTGGAAAATTACGACGCGATTATCGAAGCACTGGACCTTGGTGCGTTGCTTCATCGCCGGGTGCAGGGTTTGTCAGGTGGCGAAGCGCGGCGTGTGGCTTTGGGGCGTGCCATGGCGTCAAACCCCGAGATCCTGTTTCTGGACGAACCCTTGAGCGGTCTGGATATGGCGCGCAAGATGGAGCTTTTGCCGTATATCGGACGTGCCGTGGCCGAAGCCCGGGTGCCTGCGCTTTACGTGACCCATTCCGAGGCCGAGGTGACGTCGTTGGCGGACCGTGTTTTGGGACTTTCAGGCGGGCGGCTAACCGGCTGGCAAGTGCCGCCACCCAGATTGACCGCGCGTGTCACCTCTGTGTCGTCCGGCGTCATGCGCGTGCTGGTGGACGGTGCCGATGCGCCGGACGGCGCCGAGTTCACCTTGCCGATCATTGCCAAGCTGGGAGAGCAGGTTGGCTTGGGGTTGCCGGTGGACAGTCTTTTGGTGTCAAGCGAACCGCCCGGGCGCAGCGATGCCATAGCCTGCCTGCCGGTCGAGGTGTTGGATGGCGCGGGCGGATTGACCCTGAAGGTGTTCGGGCAAAAAATCTCTTTGCCGCGGGGGGGGCCTCATGTGGTCGGTGCGCGGTTATGGCTGTCGATCCTCAAGGTTTTGCCCAGACCGGAGCCAAGCGATTCGGGCGACGCGCACTGAAACCGTCCTCAATCCCGGTAGAAGGCTCGGATTGACTTTCCATAAGACACGTCGCGCGGTGATTTGAAATCGAGCGTGACCCGAGCACGCTGTCTTGAAGGCGCTTTCTGGAACCTGGCCAGCATCTGCAAAAAAGAGAAGTGAAGTCGCGCTTGCGCAACCTTCTGCAATGAATTGTAAAAATCCCGACCCACAGCAAGCGACGCGCAGTTTCAGTCCACTTCAAAGGCGAGCATTCACGTGCATCAATTGTGAACAAGCCGCACATCAAGAGATCAATGGGATTGAGAATAACGAGGCCCTGCTGAAGAAAACGCCGCGTATCTTCGTTTTTCCCTTTGGTCCTGACGTATAATTGGTTAATTTTTCGTTAACCTCGCTGGGGGGTTGTGACGCGGTAAACATGGGGGGCCCGTCACGCTTCATAGGAAACTGTGGAGAAGGGTACTGAGTGCTGCCAATTCGGCAGCGGGGATTGATGCTTTCGTGGATATGGCCTTTGTGGAAGGCCGCACGAAGTCTGCGTCGATCCCCGCACCACGTACCCGAAAATCCTCGTTGTTTGGGGGAAAAGTGCGGGCTGTGTCACCTTGTTTTACGCCGGGAACGTTGATCGCAACGGATCGTGGATTGAAGCCGATTGAAACGTTAAAGCGCGGCGACCGATTGGTCACGCGGGACAACGGTTTGAAACGTGTGACCTGGATTGGCAGCCGATCGTTTACCTACCACGATCTTGACGCGGCAGAAGCTTTGCGTCCAATCCTGATCCGCGCTGGCGCATTCGGCGATGGCTATCCGATGCGTGACATGATCGTCAGTCCCGAACACCGTTTTTTGATCACTGGACGGGTGTCCGGCGGCGGGGCCGAGAGGCTTGTCGCAGCCAAGTACCTTTTGGATCAGGACGGCGTGCAGCCAGCGTCGATGTTGGGCGTTAGCTATCTGCATGTGCTTTTGAATGCCCACGAGGTGATCCTGGCCAATGGGGCATGGACCGAAAGTTTTCATCCCGACGATCGTGTGATGCGCGATATCGCTCCGGCGCAGCGTCAGGAAATTCTGGTGCTTTTCCCTGAAATCGCAACCATGGGCGCCGCGAGCCGCTTTCCGGCAGCACGTCCCGTGAAAAAGAGCCGTTTCGACGGATGATCAACGCACGACATGCGTATTTATTAAAGAGATGAAAGAACCCTGGCGAGACGGGGGCGTTAACCTTGACCGATATCAGGGTTAAATTTGGGTTTCATCTCTTTAAAAATACGCAATTGCGCGGTTGCAAAAGAGGGCTCACCATGGACAGTCAGATCAGCGAGCGTTAATCAGGCAAAACCCAATCTGTCCCGCCCAATCTGTCTCGGATGATACGATGACCAGCCTGAACGATATCCGCTCGACTTTCCTTGGCTATTTTGGCCAGAACGACCACGAGGTTGTGGCGTCGTCGCCGCTTGTGCCGCGCAATGATCCGACGTTGATGTTCGTCAATTCCGGCATGGTGCAGTTCAAGAACCTCTTCACCGGGGTCGAAAAGCGCGACTATCAGCGCGCGACCACCTCGCAAAAATGCGTGCGCGCGGGCGGCAAGCACAACGATCTGGACAATGTCGGCTACACCGCGCGCCACCATACCTTCTTTGAAATGCTGGGGAATTTCAGCTTTGGCGATTACTTCAAGGAAGACGCCATCGCCTTCGCCTGGGAGCTGATCACCCGCGATTTCGGGATCGACAAATCGAAGCTTCTGACCACGGTTTACCATACCGACGACGAGGCGTTCGAGATCTGGAAGAAGGTCGGCGTGCCCGAGGACCGGATCATCCGGATCGCGACGTCGGACAATTTCTGGCAGATGGGCCCGACGGGGCCGTGCGGGCCGTGCACCGAGATTTTCTACGATCACGGCGACCATATCTGGGGTGGCCCGCCGGGCAGTGCAGAGGAGGACGGCGACCGGTTCATCGAGATCTGGAACATCGTTTTCATGCAGAACGAGCAGTTTGAAGACGGCTCGATGC
>CAZWDS010000035.1:1984-31705 GCA_964632495.1 uncultured Rhodobacterales bacterium | reverse complement strand
TTGCAAATCCGTGTACACCGGTTCGATTCCGGTACTCGCCTCCAATAAAATCAATCACTTGGCTCGCACTTCTGACTGTCCTCTGGTATCGCCATGCCGGTTTGATGCTGTCCGATGATCTTTCGCGCGCGGCGTGACAGGTACCTCAAAGCGGGGGCCTTCAAACATTGACTGGTCAAAGACGCGACATCTTCTCATTCAAAAAATCAAGCAACATCAATCGTCTGGGATTAAGCCGCGAGGTAAGCGTCGCGAATTTCGGGGTGTGCGCTTAGTTCGGACAATGTGCCGTGGAATTTGCTGGTTCCGCTTTCGATAATGACGGCGCGGTCGGCAACGACTTGAGCGAAGTGTAGGTTTTGCTCGGACAACAAGATCGTCAGGCCTTCGGATTTTAGCTGAGAGATCACTTTTGCCATTTGTTCGACGATCACAGGCGCGACGCCTTCGCTGGGTTCGTCCAGAAGAACAAAGGACGGGTTGCCCATCAGCGTCCGGGCAATGGTCAGCATCTGTTGTTCGCCCCCGGACAGGGCTTTGCCCCGGTTGTTGCGCCGCTCGGCGAGGTTGGGGAACAGGTCAAACAGCATGTCTTGGGTCCAGGTCACAGCGCCTTCGCGGGGCGGTTGCGTGCCAACGACAAGATTTTCCAGAACCGTCAGATCGGTGAAAATCCGGCGGTCTTCGGGCACATAGCCAAGACCCATTTTTGCAATGGTATGGGGCAACATCCCGTCGATTCTTGTGCCATTGAACAGGACTTCGCCCGAAGCGGTGTCCACGATTTGCATCACGGATTTCATCGTTGTGGATTTGCCCGCACCGTTGCGACCCAGAAGCGCGACGACCTCGCCTTTGGGCACATCGAAGGTGAGATCGCGCAGCACATGAGCCTTGCCGTAAAAGCTGTTGATATTGCGCACTTCAAGCATGGATATTCTCGTCGTCCGAAGCGAAAAGAGTGCCGCCCCCAAGATAGACCTCTTGCACGATGGGATTGGCCCGGATGTCCTCGGCGTCGCCTTCTGCGATCAATTCGCCGCGGTTCAGCACCATGATCCGGTGCGAGTGGGCAAAGACCACATCCATGTCATGCTCGGTAAACAAAACACTTACCCCTTTGTCCCGTACGATATCGGCCGTCAGTTTCATCAACGCCACACGCTCTTTCGGGGCCATGCCCGCTGTGGGTTCATCCATCAACAACACCTTGGGATCATGCGCCAAGGCAATGGCCAATTCCATGCGTTTCAAATCACCATATGCCAAGACCGCGCAATGCCTGTCGGCTTGGTCGACCATGTTCACCATCTTCAGCAACGCCAGCGCCTCGTTCCGATATTGGCGCGTGGCATAGGGCAGCAGCTTCAAGGTCTGGCGGTGATGCGACAACAGCGCCATCTGCACGTTTTCCACAACCGTCATCGACGCATAGGTGGCGGTGATCTGGAACGTGCGCCCTACCCCTTTGCGCCAGACCTGACGTGGTTTTAAACCGGTGATCAACTCACCGTCCAAAAAGACCTGTCCGGAGGTCACCGGCAACTGGCCCATCAACATATTGAAACAGGTACTTTTGCCCGCCCCGTTCGGGCCGATCAACGCCAGCAACTCGCCCTTTTGCAATTGGAAAGAGACGTCCTCAACCGCGACGACGCCGCTGAAGTGTTTGGTCAGACCTTTGGTTTCCAGAACGACGCTCATCACTGGTGCTCCACTTTCAAAAGGCCGACCTTTTCAAAGGCTTTGCGCAGAGAACCGACGATGCCATGAGGGGCCGCGATCACGATGAAGATAATCAACAGTCCCATCAACAAACGCCAGTATTCAAAGCGCAGAAGGGATTCTTCGATCGCTTTGAACGCGCCGGCACCCACCACACCGCCCGCAATGGTTTTGACGCCGCCCAGGAACACAACGATCAGCGCATCAAAGCTGCGTGCAATTTCCAACTCGTTCGGAAAGACACTGCCTTTTGAAAAGACGAAAAGTGCCCCGGCCAGCCCACCCATCAGCCCGGCGAACCCAAAAGCAATCAGCCGGACTTTTTGAGTGTTGATGCCCATGGCCTCGGCGCGCCTTTGGCTGTCTCGGGCGGCGCGTAACGCATACCCAAGGGGCGAGTGAATGATATGGCGCAGGATCACGATGCCTGAAACGGCGCAGATCAGGGTGAAGTAGAAATAGACGGTTGTGTCCTTCAGCCATTCCGCCGGCCAGATATTGACCAAACCATCGTCGCCGCCCGTGACCTCGCCCCATTGGAAGACCAGCGACCAGATCAACTGCGCGAATGCCAGTGTCAGCATGGCGAAGTAAACCCCGGTCAGGCGCAAGCAGACCCAGCCGATGGCAAGGGCGGCCAGCCCTGCGCCAAGGGGGGCCAGCAAGAAGGCCAGCTCCATCGGAGTATTCGCGTGGGTAATCAAAAGCGCGGCCACATAGGCCCCCCCACCGTAATAGGCCGCGTGTCCGAAACTGACCAATCCGCCGGTCCCAAGCAGGAAATGCAGCGAGGCCGCAAAGAGGCAGAAAATAAGAACGTCGATGATCAGCACCAGCGTATACGTCGAACTGAACAGCGGCATAAGCGCCAGCAGCGCCAGCCCGGCGACGACGATCATGCGCGTTCTGTTGGACGCGGGTTTGACCGGACGATCCGGTTCGCCAACCTGTCCGTGTTCGCCTGCCACTTCTTCGCGCCCGAACAAGCCGTAAGGGCGGATCATCAGAACCACGATCATCACGATGAACATCAGCACCAGCGTGGACTGCGGCAGGTAGGTCACCCCAAAAACATTCAGGACCGAGATGATAATCGCCGCCAGATAAGCCCCGGGCAAAGAGCCCATGCCCCCAATCACAACCACGACGAAAACGGGTGTCAGGATGGTAAAATCCATCAGCAAATCGGCACCACCCTTGGGCAATTGCAGCGCACCGCCCAGCCCGGCCAATGCGGCCCCAAGACCGAAGACGCCGGTGAACAGCCAAGCCTGATTGACGCCAAGCGCAGAGACCATTTCACGGTCTTGCGTAGCGGCCCGCACCAAAACGCCCAAACGGGTTTTCGTCATCAACCACCAGAGCGCCAAGGCGATAAAGGGCGTGATAACAAGCAAGACAATGTCATATTTCGGGATCGGTTCGCCCATAATGCGGTACACGCCGCGCAGGCCGGGTGCCCTTGGGCCAAGCAAATCCTCGGGTCCCCAGATGATCAGGGCCAGATCTTGAATAACAAGGATAACACCGAAGGTTGCCACAAGCTGAAAAAGCTCGGGCGCACGATACACGGGCCGCAGCACAAGCATTTCAACCAAGACACCAACGATCCCAACCGCGATGGCCGCAAGGACAATCGCCCCCCAAAAGCCGAACGCTCCGGGCAAGACCTGCATCAAAGTATATCCGATGTAGGCCCCGATCATGTAAAGCGAGCCATGGGCAAAGTTCACAATGCGTGTCACTCCAAAGATCAAAGAGAGCCCGCAAGCCACCAAAAACAAGGAGCTTGCGTTGGCCAGACCCGTCAAGATCTGCGCGACAAAGAACTCCATCGGCGATGCCTTTCAAGTGTCGAAGACTTTAGGGAAACGCAGGCCCAAACCGTAGATGCCCAGGCCTGCGTTTGAAGGGTTACTCGGCTGGACGAAGTGCTTTGATCTCGTCGTCGGTCAGTGTGTAGTCCGCGCCATCCTTAAAGACCCAGTCGACCATCACGCCCTTGCCGTCTTTAAGGTCGATCTTGCCCACATAGGCGCCTGCCGTAGACTGATTGTCGATCGAACGGTAGGTGATTTCACCCATGGGCGTTGACACTGGCAAATCTTCGAAGGCGGCGCGGATGGCTTCCGTTTCGGTCGAACCGGCAACTTCAAGGGCCGCAGCGATCGATTGCACGGTCATATACCCGACCAATGACCCGATGCGGGGATGGTCGTCGTATTTTGCCTGATAGGCTGCCACGAACTCACCTGCGGGACCATCTGTCAGGTCTTGCCAAGGATAGCCCGTAACAGTCCAGCCGACCGGGGCTTCATCGCCAAGGGGATCCAGATATTCCGGCTCGCCTGACAGCAGACCATAGACATCGCGCCCCTCAAACAAGCCCCTGTCGCCGCCTTCGCGGACGAATTTGGCCAGATCCGGGCCGAAGGTTACATTATAGATCGCATCCGGTTTGGCACGCTCCAACGCCTGAACTTCGGCACCTGCATCGATCTTGAAAACGCCCGGCCATTGCTCGGCCACGAATTCGACGTCAGGACGTAACCGTGTCAGCGCATCTTTGAAGGCCGCAACCGCGTCTTTGCCGTAGGCATAGTTCGGCGCGATGGTCGCGTAAGTGACGGCTTCTGTCTTTGCCGCTTCTTCAGCCAGCATCGCTGCTTGCATGTAGGTCGAAGCACGCAGCCGGAACGTATAAGGGTTGCCCGCACTCCATGTCAGGGCGTCAGCCAAAGGTTCAGAGGCCAGATAGACATAGCCCTTTTCCGCCGCGAAGGATGAAATCGCCAAACCAACGTTCGACAGAATTGTGCCGGTCAGCATCACCGCACCTTCACGGGTCATCAGTTCTTCGGCGATCTTGATCGCCTCGCCCGGTTCGCCTTGGTCGTCGCGGAATACAAACTCCAGCGGACGACCCAAGACGCCGCCAGCCTCGTTGACTTCTTCCAGTGCCAGTTCGATCCCAAGTTTGTAAGGACCTGCAAAGGCAGCAAGACGTTTGTAATGGTTGATCTCTCCGATGATGATCGGGTCACCGGATTGCGCGATTGCGCTTATCGGGAGGGTCGCGAGCGTTGCAACGCCCAATAGCGACTTCAAAAATGTCTTACGTTTCATGTGATCCTCTCTGTTGGCTTCACTTCTTATTCTTATCTTGATTCACAAAGACCGGCGAGACCGGTTCTCCCAGATCGTCCACTGTTTCCGCTTCAATCATCTCTCGGATTCTCTTGCGGTAAACCATTGGCCCTTTGTCGATTGCAATGCGCACGGGCCGTCGGGTTTGGGGCCGTTGTTCTGAAACATGGATCGCTTCCAGTATCGCCTTGTCTTCGGAAAAAGCCGCCTCTAGCAGCCCGTCGATCTTGGCCGAGGCCTCTGCCTCGCCTTTTGCTGCGTTTCGCAAGTGCATCCAATGGTCGATGGTATATTCCGCATTCACCGGCGTCACGAAATGAAGGGCAAAGACCCGCACGCCGCGATCGCGTTCCTCTTCCGGGCAGTTTTCGGCGCTGTCGATGCTGCCAAAGTCGATCACCGCCGTCGACGGTAAATGCAGATCGTAGTAATGCCAACGGTCAACATCGCCCTTGAAACCACCAAACTCCTTAAAAAACCCAACCGGTGGCGCGCCCCTTATCCAGCGCCAAGCACTGATCACGTCTTTGTCTGTCGAGACATGAACCGGCACGTCTTCCGATGCCGCGTTGCCAAGCGTCGTGGGGTGCACAAAGCTGACATGTGCGGGGTCGACCAGATTTTCGGCAACATTCAGATAGTGCGCCCTGATATGCAGTTGCCCGCCATGGTGCACATGCCAGTCGGGATCCGTGAACTGCGGCAGATCAAAAATCTCGCTTTCGTCCGCCAGCTTTGGATCACCCATCCAAATCCAGACGATGCCGTGCTTTTCGGCCACCGGATAGGTGCGCACATTGGCCCGATCCGGCGTGTTCTCTTGGCCCGGCACCCGCACACAGGTGCCCGCGCCGTCAAATGTCATCCCATGATAGCCGCATTGGATTGTATCGCCGATGCGTTTGCCTTTCGAAAGCGGCAAA
This sequence comes from uncultured Rhodobacterales bacterium, assembly GCA_964632495.1. Taxonomy (GTDB): domain Bacteria; phylum Pseudomonadota; class Alphaproteobacteria; order Rhodobacterales; family Rhodobacteraceae; genus CALKXV01. Next base: position 25,910 of record CAZWDS010000035.1, on the reverse strand, counting down.
AGCCGATGCGGGCAACGATCCTCAAGCGCGCAAAGAACGCCCGTGCTGGCGCGAAAAAGCACAACATGCTGCGCGGTGATTTCCAAGGGCACAAGCGCCTCTTGAAAGTCGCGGCTCCATCCCGCGACATACCAGCTGTTGCAAACAAACCCTGACAAACTCAGAAGCCCTCATTGTTCAGTAATCATTGAGATACAAAAGCCCCAAGCTGTCAAACGGAAACTATTTGTATGCTAACGTAATTCCAAGCGCGGGCGAGGATCTGACCAGACCCCAACCAATACCCTGTCATCTGGATTGTTCTGGCCGCTATCTGTTCCTGTCTTGTGACCCGACCACTTGGCGCTTTCGGGGGCAAAAAACCTTGACGCTACGATGAAATATATATTCGTATACTAACAAAACGCAGGGGGTATTCATGGAAAAACTTGTCATCCGCAACGTCGGCCAGATTTTGTCCGGGAAACTGGAAGACCCCATTTTTGACGGCGATTGCATGATCGCCATCGATGGCAAGATTGCTGATTGGGGATATGAAAAAGACCTCGATTGCGAAGGGGCCACAGCCGAGGTTGATGCAAAGGGCGTCACGCTTGCGCCCGGTTTGATCGACAGTCACATCCATCCGGTCGTCGGCGACTACACACCGCGCCAACAGCAGCTGCACTGGATCGACTCAACCCTCCACGGCGGGGTCACGACGCTGATTTCGGCGGGAGAGGTTCATATGCCGGGCCGTCCCAAGGACGTTGTCGGGCTGAAGGCGATGGCGATTGCGGCCCAGCGATGGTACGAAAATTTCCGGCCCTCAGGAGTGAAAGTCCACGCAGGCGCGCCGGTGATCGAACATGGCTTGGTCGAACAGGACTTTAAAGACATGGCGGATGCGGGTGTGAAACTTTTGGGCGAAGTTGGCCTTGGTACGGTCAAAGATGGCAAGACGGCGCAGCAAATGGTGGGCTGGGCGCGCAAATACGGGATGCAAAGCACGATCCACACAGGTGGTCCATCGATCCCCGGATCAGGCTTGATTGATGCGGACATGGTCATGGAAACGGGCACCGATGTGATAGGCCACATCAACGGCGGCCATTCCGCCCTGCCCGATGATCAAATAATTTGCCTGTGTGAAAGCTGCAAGGCCGCTTTCGAGATCGTTCACAATGGCAATGAACGCGCTGCTGTTTTGACCATCAACACCGCCCGCGAACTGGGCAAACTGGATCAGGTCATTCTTGGCACCGACGGCCCGGCGGGATCAGGCGTGCAACCACTTGGAATTTTGCGGATGATCGCGATGCTTTCGGCCTTTGGCAATGTTCCGGCCGAAAGGGCCTTTTGCTTTGGAAACGGCAATACCGCCCGGCAACGCGCATTGGATACCGGGCTGATCGAAAAAGGCTATTGCGCCGATTTCGTCTTGTTGGATCAAGCCCAGCACGCGCCGGGCAAGACGATGTTGGAGTCGGTGCAACTGGGGAACTTGCCCGGTGTCGGCATGACGATCATCGACGGCGTTGTCCGGACCGAGAGGTCGCGCAACACTCCCCCCGCCAACCGCTTCCCAGAAGTGGTCAAGTGACGACACCGTCAGCGCGTCTGCGTTAGGTCAGCTTACGCAGCAGCGCGATAAGGGCTTTCTGCTCGTCTGCGGTCAACGGCTTCAGCGTTTCTTTCGAGATTTTGCGCCCGTCCTGCGCCAGGCTTTCGACGATCGATGCGCCCTTGTCTGCCAGTGAAATGGTCATCCGGCGCTTGTCGTTTGGATCAGGCCGGGACACCACCAAACCTTTGCTCTTCAGGCGATCAACAACACCTTTTATTGTCGCCACATCCATCGCCGCAAGACGACCCAGATGGTTCTGAGACACTTTCCCATGCTCGGCAATGCGCACCAATGTGGTGAATTGCATGGGCGTCAAATCTTCCGAGATATTCTCTTGGAAAATCGCCGCGTGCCGTTGGCTGGCAAGCCGCAGAAGATACCCAATCTGATTGCTAAGACGGTAGCCTCCCGCGAGACGCGTTGTTTCGTCGACATCCGACATCTTTGCTTCCCAATCTTCGCGTCCCCGCACGATAGCCAGAACTGCGATTTACCTCAAACCATCTTTCCCAACAGCATCGGAATGCGTCAGCCCGCCAACGCGCGGCAAAGGGCGTCCGCTGTCGGTGACCGCAACGGCAACGACGATTTCGTTTTGCCGTGGTGCATCGTTCAGGCGCACTTCGATTCCATCAAAGTGGCTGCGCACATAGGCGGCATCTTTGTGTCCAAGCGGAACGTCCAGCACTTGACCGGGGCTGCCCATTTTTTTGGACGACGGCACAAGGGCCGCTCCTTTTTCAACCTCGGTTCGAAGTGGCGCGCCCAGTTTGGGATGCAAAATTGCGGCGGCATGTTCCAGCTCGCCATTCTCGCCGACCATCGCGGATTTGCCATAGCTTTCAGCCTGGTCCGGGGTGATCCCAAGGGCATCGACACATTTTTTGCCCAACAATGTGCCAAGCTCGGCCCCGATGTCCATCAAGACGGTCAGGTCTTCTTGATAGCTGCCCGCAAAAGGGTTTTCGATCACCGCGACAGCCACCGCCTTGCGCGTTGCGGGTGAGATTTCTTTGCCGATTTCAAGATGAGTCTCTTCGACATTCACGGCAATTTTTCTGATCTTGGCGCTCATCTTAAACCGTCCTCTCCAACAATGTCTTTGGCCGCCAACCCGCCCGCGCGGTCATGAATGCGGGCTCCGGTTGTCATCACCAGAACAAGAGCCATTTCGTTTGCCTTAGGCGCATCGTTCAAGCCAACCTCCATCGCGTCAAAATGGCTGCGCACGTAAGACGCGTTGATATGGGTGATCGGCACATCCAGCCGCCCACCAACCCCTGCGACCTTTTTGGTGGATGGTACAATGGCGTTTGAATTCGACAACAACTGGCGCATCGCATAACCGCCCGGCGCATGCCAAAGCGCGCCATGCTCCAACTCACCGGCTGCGCCGATCAAAGCACCTTTGCCGTACCCTTGGACATGCCCGGCCCCGCCCAACATATCAACCAATCGCTGCGCCATGGTCAGACCAAGCGGTTTCAGATCCTCCATGAACCACTGAATGTCAGGCTCGTAACGCCCCGCAAACGGGTTTTCGATCACCGCGATCCCAGCAGCCCGCTTCTGGCTTTGGTCCGGCACCGGCCCGCCTTCATGGAAGATTTCTTCCAAGGAAAAAGCGGTTTTGCGAAGTTTTAGATCAGACATAGGCAACCTTTTTGGTCTTGGGGGCAAACTGCGGCCCGTTGGTCGTTGAAGAGTGGCCTTGCAAAAACAGGGCGGCGGCGTGGATCAGATTGCCCTGACAGTATTGCGCCGTGCGAGCCATCCCGCTTTGCAGCGCTTTTTGACAGTCCTGATCCGATAGAACCCCGCATCCCGTCACAACAGATCGATCTTCAAGATCAGACGTCTCGTCTAATTCGCAAGCGGCGCTGCGTGTCACTAAGGGGTGTCCGGGCAGGTCAACGGCATTGGCGATCAACGTTGCGGCAACATCTGCGCGGGCCGCATTTGGGGCCAACACCGTCACGCTGTCGGCGATCCCAAGACTAAAGCTGCGCCCGTGCCGACCACTGGTGGCGATACCACCGATCCCGTCTTGCCCATGGATGATGATCTGGCCGCAGTCCCGTCCTGCATGATCCACCATCGCGGTTTTAAAACGAAAGCCGTTCGCAAGGTGAAGTGCGATGTCGCCCCCGTTGTTCACATAAGCGCGGTCCAGTTTCGCAGCCGCGCACATCGCCACCAAAACCTCGTCCGCCACAGCACCCGCGACGGCAGCCATGGGCGTCACAAAGGTATGTGCTCCAAGTGACCGCGCCGCTTCAGACATGCGCTGTGCCACGGCACCTGCAAACGAGCCGGCTTGCTGCTTTATCGCCATTCTTAACTGCGGCAGTTCGGCGACCAATTCATCAAGGATGGTTTCAAACCGGACCATAGCGGCCTCAAAAGCCAACTTGCGTTGTCCATCGGCCCCGATGATCAGATCAATCGGGCCGTGCTGCAAATGCAATCGCGTTCCACCTTGCAAAAGATGCGCCGTCGGTCCCATCACGATCCCTTGCGTTTGGCCCAGCGGAAATTCACCGGGGCCATAGGATCATGGGCGTGGTCGTTTTGCGCCACATGCCGGGCGGCGTCTTTGTTGATTTGATCCACCGTCTGAATGTGATCCACATGCCCACCAAGCGCGTTGTAATCGCTGACGCGCATGGTGAATTCGATCGGCGCGACAAGGGCGGGCGTCGGCACATAGCCAAAGGATTGCGTCGGCATATCCAAAATATCCACCATCACCGTGATCCCGCCACCGGGCCAGACAAAGGCATCCGCACCGCCACAGGACACATGGGTCAGCGAGTCTTTGACCGAACGGGTCAGGCGCACAGGGTTCTCGGTGACCCCCGCCCTCAGGCTGCCCCCTGCACCGCCCATAAACAGCACCGAACACACCGAAGGCTCGCAATTCTCGGCAATCAGCTTGGCTGACGACACCAGTGCGGCGGGCACGTCTTTGGGTTGCGGAACAAGGTGCTCATCCAATTCGAAATAGGCAAATTGCTCGCCCGTCGTGGACACCATCAGCAAACGCAGCCCCGGCCACGCCACCTTGGGATTAAAGGGACCCAGAATTTTCAAAGGGTCTTCAATGTCCGTGCCCCCCCATCCGGTGCCGGGATTGGCGACCTGAAAGTACCGACCGGGCGTGGATCGGCGTCCCAGCAACTTGATCCCTGTCGGCGGAACGTTCAGCTGCTTGCCCGCTTCATGTTCTGACAAAACACCGGTGATGTGATCATCGACCACAACAACGTCATCCGCGTGGTTCAGCCATTGCATCGCGAACATGCCAATCGCAGCAGAGCCGCATCCGACACGCATCAGGCTTTCTTCGGCCCCGTTAATGATCGGAGCCTTGCCCGCTTCAACGATGATCTCTGTCTGATGGTCTTCCTCGCCGATTGTCATCGTCACAGCCGCGCGGTTGCAAAGCTGCAAAAGCGCATCGCAGGTGATCCGACCCTCTTTCTTTGACCCTCCCGTCAAATGTTCCACACCGCCCAAAGACAGCATCTTCGAACCGTACTCAGAGGTCGTCACATGGCCCACAGGTTCGCCATCGACATAGACAACATCACGTTCGTGGCCGATGTGGCGGTCGGTGTCGATTTTCACTTTGACGCCGCAATAACTGAAGATGCCTTCCGTCACGACGGTGACCATATCCACGCCTTCAATGTCCTGACTGACAATAAAGGGCGCGGGTTTGTAATCCGGATAGGTCGTCCCTGCCCCGACGGCCGTTACAAAGGGACGCGCGCCTTTGACGATATCGCCGTCCCAGTTTTCCTCTTGTCCGCCCGGCATGAAAGAGACAAGTTTCTGATCCCCGTTTTGGATGATCGTCAGCGGATCCAGCCGCACCAGATCCCCGCCCTGGTTGGCATAGCGATCACAGGCCCCGGATTTTCCGTCAGCGATATAGCACAACACCGGACAGGCGTCGCATCGGATCTTGTCTGACTTTGTATCATCTTTCATGTCGCAGCCTTCACAATCGCGGCGCGGACCAAAGCGGGCGTGGCGGGCACTTTATGCAAACGAACCCCCGTTGCCGCTTTGATGGCATTCAAAATAGCCGGAGCGGTTGGGATCAAAACGTGTTCTCCCAGACCTTTCGCACCGTAAGGCCCGTGTTCGTCTTCTTCTTCAATAATGATCGTTTCGATCTCGGGAATATCGCCGATGGTGGGGATCAGATAGTCATGCAGGTTCTCGGTCCGTCCCGGAATGTACTCTTCCATCAAGGCCATGCCCAAGCCTTGCGCAATGCCACCATGCACCTGACCTTCGACCATCATCGGATTGATCGCCTTGCCCACATCGTGGGCGGCGACAAACTTCACCGGCTTGACGGTGCCCATAGCGGTATCCACATCGACAACAACCAAATGCACGGCATACCCAAATTGAGCATAAGGTGCGCCCTGACCATTGGCATCAAGCGGCTTGGTCGGCGGGTCATAGGTTTCTTCGGACCGGAAAACAAAACCCTCACCATCCGCCACCATCGCAGCAACATCCAAACGATGCTCGCCTGCAGCGTCGGTGGCAACGATCATGCCGTTCCAAGACGAAAGCACGGCGTCGGTCGCCACGTTCATCTTTCCCAGTATCTCTGCGCGCAGTTTTTCCCCCGAAAGGCGTGCTGCATTGCCAGACACATAAGTCTGACGCGAGGCGGATGTTTTACCGGCATCCGGCGTGACATCGGTATCTGCGCCCACAATCTGAACAGCCGTCACAGGCACCCCAAGCGCTGTCGCAAAAATCTGCGTGATTACGGTATTTGCCCCCTGCCCGATGTCCATCGCGCCTTGATGCAAAACGATCTGCCCCTTTGAAGTGACACCCGCTTTGATCGTCGATGGATTGGGCAAAGAGGTATTTCCGCAACCGTACCACCCCGCCGCCAAACCAACACCGCGCTTCACAACCGTCGTCTCAGCATTAAAATCCGCCGCCTTCTGGCGCTCACTTTCCCATGCTGGCCGAATAGCGTTCAGGCAGGACTTGATGCCCACACCCTGGCGAAACGTTTGCCCACAGACGGTCGGCACGTTGGCGTCCAGCGCATTGAGAAGCCGGAATTCAAGCGGATCCATCCCAAGCTTTTCCGCAAGGTCGTCAAACAGGCTTTCCTGAGCGATGGCCGATTGCGGCACCCCAAACCCACGGAACGCCCCCGCAGGAGGGTTGTGTGTGTGGACACCTTTGGATTCGGCACGGTAATTGGCGATGCGGTATGGACCAGAGGCGTGCACCGGAACACGGGTCGCGACGGTTGGCCCCCAACTGGCATAAGCGCCTGTGTCAAATTCGCCGTAAAACTCGAAGCCGGTGATCGTACCATCTTTGCGGGCCCCGATCTTTAAGCGGATGTCAGACGGATGCCGTTTGGTCGAACTTTGCATCGATTCCGTGCGCGCATAGCAAATCCGAACCGGTTTCCCCGTCTTCAGCGCGCCAAGCGCCAGATAAGGCTGCACGGTCACATCCAACTTCGATCCAAACCCACCCCCCACAGCCGTGGGCACAATGCGCAGTCGAGACCGGTCCATCCCAAGGATGATTTCCAGCGCGTCCAGATCCATCACGGGGGCTTGGGTACAGGCATGCACCTCAAGCCGTCCGTCCACGATCTGGGCGAAACCAGCTTCGGGTTCGATATACCCGTGTTCTACAAATCCGCTGCTGAAATGGCCTTCCACCGTCACATCCGCAGTCGCCACCCCCTTTTGCGGATCGCCACAGATCACAAGTCCACCGCACATCACATTGCGGTCGCGCCCGTCATGAAGACGCGCGACACCCTCGCCTTGCGCCGTGACGATATCCGTAACGCATGGCAATTCAGTCCAAGTCACCGGGAAATCCGCCGGGTTGAACGTGGTCATAAACGTAGGGTCCGCGACAATGGCGGCGACGGCCTCGCCAAGAAAGCGCGTTTCCTGTTCGGCAAACACGGGTTGATCTGCAAATTGCGGGATGACGCCGAATTCATTCTTGCCGGGAACATCCACAGCCGTCAGCACGGCCTCAATCCCCGGTGTTTCAGCGAAAGCAACAAGATCCCCAAAGACGAAAGACGCCCTTGGAAAAGGCGAGCGGATGACAAAAATCTCGCAACACCCTTGAGGCGCAACATCGTCGCCGAACAGTTCGTCCCCGGACACTTTCTCTGCGCCATCAAGCCGACGGACCGAAGCCCCGACCTGACCCGCGTTGTCAAACGCAATCGCGGGCGCACCTACAACGGCATCAATGATCTTGCGATACCCCGTGCAACGACACAAAACGCCGCCAAGCGCATCCTGCACTTGCGCTTCACTGGGGCTGGCCACCTCGCGCAACAGCGCAACGGCAGACACCATCATGCCGGGCGTGCAGATGCCACATTGCGCCGCGCCATGGTTCTGGAAACTCTCGGCCAGTTGATCCGCAATCGGGTCGTGGCCGCGCAAACCGCGCAACGTTTCGACGCACCGCCCCTCTGCCTGATGCGCAGGCGTCAAACAGGCACAGACAGGCTTGCCGTCAACCAAAACCGTACAGGCTCCACAATCGCCCGCATCGCACCCGACTTTCACATCCCGCGCGCCAAGGTCTTCACGCAAAAGCTGCGACAGACGCTGCCCCGGATAGGGCGCTGCAGCCACAGTCTGGGCGTTCAGGGTAAATGTCAGCGCAGGATCGGAAAACGGTTTATTCATGCCCGGATCGCCCCGGTAATTGCGCGGCGGATTTGCTCTTGTACCACGTCCAAACGATAGTCCGACGTGCCGCGCACATCATCAATCGGCGCCAAAGCGTCAAGATGAACTGCCGTGATCTGAACCGTTTCGGGGCGCGCGCCGATCAACGCCTGCTCCAGTGCCGTCAGCCGTTGCGCCACGGTCGAACAGGCCCCAACCGCAACTCTTGCATCCACAATGCGCCCATCTGCCCCAACGGTGATATTCGCCGCCGTCATACAGATCGAAATCACAAGGTATCTGCGGCTTCCGAGTTTCTCAAAGGCCGAACGCATGGCTTTGTCGTGGGGCGGAATATGAATCCCGCTGACCATTTCATCTGCAGCCAATGCCTTGGTCCGGATCCCGGTAATAAAGTCAGCAAGCGAAACGCGCCGCGGGGGCCGCGTGGCACTTTCGATCTGAACCGTGGCATCCAAAGCCAGCAGCGCAGGCACGCCATCAGCTGCGGGCGACGCGTTGCAGATGTTCCCGACCAGCGTTCCTGCATTTTGAATTTGAACACTTCCAATCTCGCGACTGGCCGCTTTCAACGCATCAAAGGCCGCTGGCAACCGCGCGGCGATGATATCACTCCACGTCACGGCGGCACCGAAATAGGTTCCGTCTTCGGACTGCCGCAAAGCCTTTAGGTCTTTGATACGGGTAATATCCAGAAAATAGTCAGGCGTCTGACCCTTCTTGCTGGAAGGATACACATCCGTCCCACCCGCAACGATCTGACCATTTGCCTTGGAAAGAATGTCCAATGCATCAGAAAGAGCGGTCGGAGTGTAATACGTCATATGGGGTCCGCACTGATTGTCGTTTGTATGCAAATGATATTGGCGCAAGGTCTGATCTGTCAATAATCATTGTGGTGCGCTTCTCCCTAAATGCCTTGGTGCAGAGCCATTGTCTGGACTGATCCGGGACCAAAGGGGGGGCGCGATGCCAGGTTGCAAAGCGACTGCCATGGCAAACGTGCTTGAGTTTGGTAAGAGTGGCGCGACAGAGGGCCAAGTGTATGGCGGGCGAAATGGATACAGGACAAAAGGGATGTTGCACCCCGGCGCGGGATGACGCGGCAGCGGCGCGGCGGTCGCCCGGCCCCGCCCCTGTTGCGCCTTTTCAACCCCTGCCCACCTCCGATATTCCCGGCGGCACAGCCTTGGTGGGGACGGCCAATCCCAAAATTCCCGACGATGGAGAAAGCCCGGTTCGTCGAAAAAAGATCAAACACTTCCGCATTTCGACCACCACCGTGACAAACGCAGTCTTTCAGCAGTTCGTCGCAGACACCGGATACGTGACCGAGGCCGAGCGGTTTGGCTGGTCTTTCGTCTTCTATTCCGATGTGCCACCAGACCACGGTGCGACCCAGGGCGTCGTCGGCATTGAGTGGTGGCGCAAGGTCGAAGGCGCGACTTGGCGTGCGCCAAACGGTCCGGGCACCAAAGCGCTTTCCGATCACCCCGTGGTGCAAGTCTCGTGGCATGACGCGCAAGCCTTTGCCACCTGGTGCGGCGGTCGGCTGCCTAGCGAAGCGGAATGGGAACATGCCGCACGCGGCGGGCAAGGCGATGTGCCCTTTCCATGGGGAGACGCAGAGCCCGACGATCATGACCATACGCCCTGCAACATCTGGCAGGGCGCCTTCCCGACGCAGAACATCTGCACCGATGGGTTTGCACAGACCGCGCCTGCGCAGTCCTTTCGGCCGAACGGGTTCGGGCTTTACCATATGTCGGGCAATGTCTGGGAATGGACGGCGGATGCGTTTCGCGTGAAATCCCTGAAGAAAACTGTGGCTCGCAAGATGGTGGGAATGCGGGGGTACAAGTTGTTGAAGGGCGGCTCGTTTCTGTGCCACAAAAGCTATTGTTACCGGTACCGCATTGCCGCCCGCACCGGAAACTCGCCCGACAGCACAACGCCCCATCAGGGATTTCGCGTTGTCTGGGATGCGGCCTAGAACCGGGTCCCGGCCTTAAGCGCCAAACATGGTCGGCGCGTCCCCCTCTTTCCAGGGTGGGTACTTCGTCATGATGCCTGCGAACCTGTCGCTGTCGGTAAAACGGTTCAGCCAGCCAATCAGGTCTGGCCAGTCCTGCGCGTCGAACCAGGCGCGGTCCGTATTGGCGAACTGGCGCGCGAAGGGCAGAATGGCAAGATCGGCCAGCGTGGGGTTTGCCCCAAATAACCACGGCTGCCCATCAAGCAAAGCATTCAAATCGATAAGAAACGCCGCCGCCTTTTCGCGCTCCACCGATGCGTCAAGATCCGGATACCGAACCGCATACTTCGTGTGATCCAAAGCCGCTTTAAACGGGCCGTCGGTCTGCTCGATCAGCAGCCATCCCTTTTCGGGCATGTCCAACAAATGTTCGGGATCGTTCTGCTTCAGCGCCCAGATCATAATATCAAGACTTTCGTCGATCACACCTTCCCCATTGCGCAGTGCAGGCACAGTGGCCGAGGGTGACGTTTCTAAAAAGGCAGGCGGCTTGTCTTTTAACAGGATCTCTCGCAGCGCGACCTGAACGCCCGCACTTTGAAGCGCCAAGCGCGCGCGCATGGCATAGGGGCACCGGCGGAAAGTCCAGAAGATCGGAAACGATGACATGTTAAAACGTCCGGCATTCTGTGTGGCAAGATCAGTTGCCGTAACATTACACACTGATGCGCCGTAAAGAAATGCGCATCGAAGGGCGTATCTCTGGCCCCGGTCACATCCCCGTCTGGCCGCGCCCGCCTTGGCGTCGTACAAGCAGATATGACCATCAAAGAGGATCATATCGCCAACACCGGGCGGCTTGGCTGGATGCGCCTGATCTGGCGGGTGTACCAACGTATCTCGCAAAACCGGATTGGCCTGATGGCGGCGGGCATCGCCTTTTATGGGCTGCTGTCGCTGTTTCCAGCGATCACGGCCGCGGTTGCCATGGTGGGCTGGTTTTTTGATGCGAACATCCTTTTGGCGAATACCGAATGGATCCTATCGGCCATGCCCGAGGCAGCCAGCAACATGATCACCGCGCAAATGACGGCGGTCGCATCAGCCCGCAGCGGCGCATTGGGCTGGGCGGCGGTGGCGGCATTGGCGATTGCCTTTTGGTCGGCATCGCGCGGCGTCGCCAGCCTGATCGACGGGCTGAACGCGATTTACGACGAAGATGAAAAGCGCGGCTATTTCACCTTACAGCTTATCACAATCGTCATGACCTTGGCGCTGATCCTTGGTCTCTCTGCATCTGTGATCGTCGTCGCGGCCATCCCGGCGACGCTTGCGGTGTTTGGAGACTCTGATTGGCTGCGCTTGGTCTCTTTGTCCATACGCTGGCCTGTGATGCTGGGCCTTGGCATCTTTGGGGTCGCGATGCTGTATCGCTATGCGCCGTCACGCGCGCGCGCGCTCAGACGCTGGCTGTCCCCCGGAGCAGTGCTGGCCTGCACGCTTTGGGTCGCCGCGACACTCGGGTTCAGCTATTACGTTCAAACCTTTGGAAATTATAACGAAACCTTCGGAGCCCTAGGCGGCGTCGTGATCATGCTGACATGGCTGTGGCTGTCGGCCTTTGTGATTTTGCTGGGCGCACAAGTGGACGCCGAAATCGACGCAAATCGACCAAGCGCTTAGCACACCGATCCTCAGAGCACCTGTCAGAGGCTCATGTCGACCCCGCGTGCCCTCCCCCCAAGACCATAAATCCTTAACAAATCGCTACGCCTGCGGCCGGGTGAAATAAAATCCAAAAAGCAATTGTCGAGAATGCCTTAAAGTTGTAAATTTTTCCAGACACAACCCAAAGGGTGCCTTGATGAACCTCGTGGATTCCCCGTCCCCCGAAATATTCGAGCCGGAACTCGAGTTCCCCGTTGTCGGCGTTGGCGCGTCCGCGGGCGGGTTGGAAGCGGTGACCGAGATGTTCCACAACACGCCCGGCGACACAGGCATCGCTTTTGTTCTGGTCCTGCACCTTGATCCAAACCACGAAAGCCTGATGGCCGAGCTTTTGTCGCGCAAGACCAAGCTGAACGTGCGGCAGATTGCGGACGGCGACGACTTGATGCCCGATCATCTGCACGTCATCCCACCCGGGTCCAGCCTGCGTCTGGAAGGCGGAAAACTGCGTTTGGTCGCCTTCGAAGAACCAAGGGGCCTGCGCCGTCCCATCGACAGCTTTTTCGTCTCGCTTGCCAAAACCCAAGGTCCGCGGGCCGCAGCCGTCGTGCTGTCGGGCACCGGAGCAGATGGATCAGCGGGCATGCGCTCGATCAAGGAAACAGGCGGCATCTGCGTCGCGCAATCCCCAGAAGAGGCCCGCTACGACGGCATGCCGTTCGCGGCCCTCGCAACCGAGCTGGTCGATTATACGTTGCACGCCAATGAAATCATCGACCGGATGCAATCCTATTTCGCAGGGAACTACTATCCCGACCTGCCCGAAGACGGAGAAGACATCGAACGCGCGTTGTTGCGCATTTTCAGGGCCTTGCGTGAAGATCTGGGGCACGACTTTTCGGGCTATAAGCGGGCCACGATCTTTCGGCGGCTGGAACGCCGACTGCAAATTCTGGAATACCCCAGCATTGACGAATACCTGATCTACCTGACCAAGAACGAAACCGAACGTCGGCTCTTGTTTCAGGATTTTCTGATCAACGTCACATCTTTCTTTCGCGATGCCGAAGCCTACGAAGCGCTGAAAGAAAAAGTCATCCAGCCTCTTGTCGAAAAGACCCAATCTGCCGATGAAATCCGGATTTGGGTGCCGGGGTGCTCCAGCGGACAAGAGGCGTACAGCCTTGCCATGCTGCTGGACGAAACCTGTGAAACCATGAACATCCGCCCTCTTATCCAGATTTTCGCGACGGACATTGACGAAACGGTTATCCAAACGGCCCGCGCCGGGCGCTATCCGTCGGCGTCCATGTCTGAACTGCCAAAACGCTATCAAGACGCCTATACCGTCGCGCTGGACGGACAATTCGAGATCGTGCCCCGCATCCGGGATATGGTGCGTTTTTCGATCCATAGTCTAATCAAAGACGCGCCGTTCTCTAAGATCGACATGATTTCCTGTCGCAACCTGATGATCTATTTCGACGAGAAGATGCAGCACGATGTCTTGCCCATCTTCCATTTTTCGCTGCGCCGCGAAGGCACTTTGTTCCTGGGCAACTCGGAAAACGTGACGCGGCGTGGCGAACTCTTCGAAACGCTCGATTCCAAGTTCCGGCTGTTCCGACGCCGCGAAACGGGCAAACGCGGTCATATTATCCTGCCGCTTGGCTCGACCTTGGAACGGAGTCAGAATTCGATCAACACCAAGATGGCACCCGAACGGGATTTCCCGCGCCACGAACGGCTGGATGTGACCAATGCCACGATCTATGACCACTACGCCCCGCCTTTTGTGCGCGTGTCTTTGGACGGCCGGATCGTGGACAGCTCGGGCGACCTCAGCTTGTTTTTGATGTCGCGGCCCGGCGATGAACGCCATCTCTTTTCGCTGGCCCGCGAAGGTATTCGCGACAAGATCATGCCGCTTCTGGCAGATGCACAACGCGAAAAGAAACGGCTGGCCCTGAAAGATGTCGAAGTGCATTCGCCCTATGGCGTTCAGGTGGCCGACATCATCGCGCATCCGATCAAGGACGACACGGTCGCGTTGATCTTCAACGCCAAGCAACGCCTGACCCAGCAGGTCGAAGAATACGCCGTGGTGCCGGCAACCCGCGACGAACGGATCGCAGAACTGCAAGAAGAGCTGCAAGCAACCCGGCTGATGCTGAAAAGCAAAGTCGAAGAAATAGAGACCACGAACGAAGAGCTGAAAGGCTCGAACGAAGAAATGATGTCGATGAACGAAGAGCTTCAATCGGCAAACGAAGAACTGACCACGGCGAACGAAGAGCTAAAGAACAAGATCGACGAATTGTCGATCGCCAACGCCGATCTCGACAATTTCATGCAGGCTTCGGAACTGATCATGGTGGTGCTGGACAATTCCTTCCGCATTCGCCACCTGACCCAAGCCGCCAAACAAGTCCTGCCCTTGAGGGACGCAGATCGCGGGCGGCCAATCTCGGAATTCCGCATCAAATTCAAAGGGCTGGACCTGACGCATGAACTGAAGCAGGTTTTCGATACCTCGGATGCGTTCGAACAATCCGTCCAGACCGAAGACAACGCCAAACACTATCTGATGCGGATCGTGCCCTATTTTTATGGCGACGGCACGGTTGAAGGCGCGTCGATCACACTTGTGGATCTCACCGAACTGACGGGCTTGCGCGATGACCTGCAAGTGAAATCCGAACGCCTGCGACTGGCCTTGGCTGCCGGTCGTATGGGGATGGCGGAACTGGATGTCGCCAGCGGGATGGTCACTATCGATCAGATGCTGTCGGAACAATTGGGATTGGACGGCCCCGGCGAAGTGACCATGCAGGACATGACACGCAACTTCGATGAGAAGGCGCTGGAAGACATGACGAACGCGATCAAGGGCGCCACCGAACACAACTCAGGCTATGATTTCGATTTCCGTATTTTGCTGGACGACGAAGAACGCTGGTTGCGGACATTGGGCCTGCCCTATCGGACGCAATCGGGCGAAATGAAGGTCGTTGGACCAACCATCGACATCACCAAAGAGCGACTTGATCAAGACCGGCTTGAGATGCTTGTGCAAGAGATGTCGCACCGGGTAAAGAACCTGTTCGCCGTGATCGGCAGCGTCGTATCCTCGGCCCCGAAACCCAGCGAAGATTGCGTAGTGTTCGCCGACGCGATGCTGTCGCGGATCAATGCCCTAAGCTACGCCTACGATCTGGCCCGCAAGCAAGGGATGCTGAACGGCGTGAACTGGATCGATCTGTTGAATCGGGTTCTGACCCCGCATCGCAACAAGCAATCCGTCGTAATCGAGGGACCCGACACTTTCATTTCCTCCAACATCCTGACAACGCTGACGCTTTTGTTTCACGAGATCACCACCAACGCCCTGAAATACGGCGCACTTTCTGTACCAGACGGGTCGCTTAATGTGGCCTGGACCGTGGATGGGGACGACGCACTTAGTCTGGTCTGGACGGAAACTGTCCCCGACTTCAAAGCCCCCCAAGGCGACACCCCCGGATTTGGCAGCAAACTTGTCACGATGGCAGTGCAGCAATTGCACGGCACGATCGAACAGCAATATACGAACGACGGCATCCTTATCCGTCTACAATTCAAACTGTTTTAAGGACGAGGCGGCGACTATTGATACACAAGACTAAACCTCTTTCCGGCGTGAATATATTTTTGGTTGAGGACGAAGCGTTTATCGCCATGGCCATCATCGACACACTCACAGACGCCGGCGCCACTTCGGTTGAACACGCTCTGTCTTTGGCGGAAGCAGAAGATACACTCAGGCAAACGACATTCGACGTGGCCATTCTGGATCTCAGGCTGCCAGATGGAAACACCAATGACCTGGCGAAACGATTGGTCGATCAAGGTATGCCCATCGTCTTTCACTCCGGCCATGCGGAAATTGAAATGCTGCGCTCTGATTATCCTTCTGCCCGCATTTGCCACAAACCGTGCAAGCACTCGGAATTCGTCATCGCTGTGAAAGAGCTTTTAGAAATCTGAATGGATGCAAGGCGCCGATTAGCTTTCGCCAAGGCTTTCCAGCATGCGCCCAACTTGCGCCACCAGTTCTTTGGGTTCGAATGGTTTGGGCAGGAATTGCTCGACCTCGAACAAGTGAAACGATTGCCGCGCCAAAGTATCGGTCTGGTCGATCATCAGGCCCGACACGCCGACGACGCGCTTAGAAATCTCATTGCGCTTCAGAGTTTTACCAAGATACCCTAACAGCTTAATACCGCTGTCCCGCAAATTTTCGACTTCGATGTCGATCCGCATATCGACAATATAGATGCCAAATTTCTCGTATTCGCAATGCGCCACAGCCTCGCTGGACGTATAGCTTAGCGTTACGTCATGGCCTGCCTCGCGCAAGGCACGGCGCCAACCTTGCGCCGCATCATAATCATCTTCGAGAATTAGAATTTTAGCCACGGGCGCTCGCGCCTTCCAGCAATGTCTTTAATACGGATCCCAGCCCTTGAATATCCAAAGGCTTTGCAAGAACGGGTACACCATAGGTCATTTCATACTCTGTGGCATCGTCCGAATACCCGGTCGCAAAGGCGAACGGAATTTTCTTTTCATTCAGAACACGCGCCAAAGACGTCCCAGATTCGTCTCCCAGATTGATATCCAAAAGGCAAAAATCGTATTGTTCGTTCTCAATCTTCTCTTGCCCTTCCAAGAAACGGGCCGCGATATCCACCGACGCAAAGCCAGCTTCTATCAGCAATCGCTGCACCATTTTGGCAATGATGTAATTGTCTTCAACGACCAAAGCGCGCTTCAGGATAGAGCGATCATAGCCTTCCAAAGCGTTTGAAATTCTGTTGGACGGCTTGTCGTTTTCACTGACTTGCACAATATGGTCTTCTGGCACCGTAAATTCTGCCGATAGGCCATCGTCATTAAACTCAAGCTTGGATGTTCCGCCCACTTCATAAGGCACAGCTTCGCGTATGATCGAAGCCGCAAACCCTTCGCGCACGGCCTTGGGATATGTCGGCCCGCCCGTTTCCTGCCAAGAAAGACGCAACGCATTCCCTTGCAATGTCCAGGTCACGTTAATCTTGCCTGTTTGCGCTGACAACACGCCGAAGCTTGCCGAATTGGTCGCCAACTCGTGCACAACAACTGACAGAACCGAACTGGCTTCGGGCAAGACATGCACATCCGGACCACTCATCCGAAACAGGTGATCGCCATGACCATGCAGATCCGCTTCAAGACGCAGGGTTTCCCAAATCGAGGTCCCCTTGGCCGTTGCCCCGGCCAACCTGTTTTGCGACCCCACAAGCGCCAGAATCCGCAGTTCCAGCGCGCTGGCGTTTTCCTTAAGCGAGGCACCGTCCAGTTGGGCATGAAGCGACATGGATTGTACAAGGGTCAGGATATTGCGCACCCGGTGATTAAGCTCGCGCGCCATAACCACCTGACGGTTCTGGCTTTCGCGCAGTTCCAGCTGAGCCGCGACCGTTTGCTTCAACGCATGGCGAAAGGCCCGGGCCATCTCGAAATCCTCGGTCTCCCACGCCAAAGCGCGATCTTCAACGATCTCAAGATACTTTTCGAACGATCCGCGCGGGTGCAGTTTTGGGCCATCGCTTTCAAAGGTGATGTCTTTCTTTGCCTGCCCCGCCCAAGTAATCGCAGCTTTGGCTGCACGGCGCAAAAAGGCCACCCGGATCGACGGCGCACCATCGACAGAAAAAGCCAAGGCCGTCACGGCTCCGCCCAACTTGGCACCATCAAATCGGGTCTGAATATCGTCAATCGCGATCTCGCCTTGGTCCGTTTGCAGCACATCCAGCAAAGACCGCGCCTCGGACAGCTCAACGCCGCTTGACGCCAGGGTCAGTTCGCCAACCGCCAGAACCACCGCATCGCAGGGCAAAAGCGACAGGACATCGTCAATGACCTGCGCGCCACTGGTGCGTTTTACGTCGCCGTCCACATCAATCGAGGTCAACCGGCTTGCCGTCGTCAGACACCTGGTGCGTAATTCCTGCCGCTGAAGCTCCAGCGCGTGCTGCACCCGAAGACCAATAAGTCTGCCCGCAAGTTCCAAAGCATTCAGGACCGAAGGATCAGGATTGACGGGCTTCGGGTGATGACAGGCAAACAACCCCCAAAGCGCACCATCAATCACCACAGGCACCGTCAGAGTTGCAGCAACCCCCATGTTTTCAAGGTACTGGCGATGCACGCCGTTCTTGCCGCGCAGAACGGCCAGCGACAGATCTAACGGGCCGGACGTCTCGTCTCCGATCACGGCCACATCCGGCCCCATCACATCCGAAATCGCACGAATGGGCGTCGCGGCATAAAGCTTGCGCGCATTCTCGGGGACATCGCTGGCGGGAAATCGCAACCCAAGATACGAGGCCATACCGGGATGGCGGGCTTCGGCCACCACCTCACCAGCCCCATCATGCAGAAACCGATAAAATTTGACCCGATCGAAGCCCGCGATCAGACGGATGTATTCCACCGCGTCTTCGAAGAAGGTGTTCAAACGGTCGTGCTGCAATTCAAAGTTCAAAAACGCGCGGCTTCGCTCGGCATTTTTGGCACGGCCTTCAAACGGCAATTGCTCTTCCACATATTCAAGAATTGCGCGGTCGCCTTTGCGATGCAGCGTGACCTGAAATTCCCGTCCGCCAATATCTTTCTGAGCCAAAACCTCACGCCGGTCGTCTATCCCTTCATGGCCCAGCACATTGCGGATTTGGTGCAGATCTTCGCGGTCCAACAGCTCCATCGCCTTCTGACCAATCATCTTGGCCGCCGTGACGGGAAAAATCTCGGAAATATTCTCGCTGGCAAACAGGATCGTTTCAAACTTCTTGTCCGCCGCAATCAGATAGCCAAAAGACTGTATGTGACCCGGCACATGAATCGGGTCTTGGCTGCAGCTTTTCAGCGCGGCTTCGTAATCCACATCGCGGATTTGGCTGTCATTGGGTGCCATGGGCTTGCTCCGCAAGTGGGACGGGCGACATCAGGTCTGCGCACGACAAACAGTCTTGAATGACGGTATGATAGATGTTGAAGGTCCGCCGGGCAGCGGCGGCGATCCGGGCACGCGCGGCTGTTGGGCTTTGTTCCACAACCGACATCACCTGATGCCAGGATTGCGCAAGGATGTCTGTGCACAGAAATGAACTGGCCCGCTGCACCACAGGGTCAGACGTGCGCATCCAACGCCCATGCAACACGCGTTTGCCAAAATGCGAGCCCGCCAAGACGTAGGCGGGCCCAAGATGTTCGGTGTAACACATACTTTCGGTCACAACCTTCGGCGGAGTTGTTCCCAAAACCGACAAATCCTGTTCCGTCAGTGAAATCAAAGCCCGAATGTCTATCAGATCAGAAACATCCCAACTTGCGTCAATCAATCGTAACGCCTTGTTATGAATACATATGAAACGGCGCAACCCGTCACGTTCGGCCAAATCCAACTTCGACACAGCCGAGTCCACACGCAAGTGCTCCCCCACCGTTTCTCGCCTCAGAAATTGGCGAACCGCCTCCATCAAACATCCTTTGTCACGAAATATCACACGTTTAGGTTGTTATGTCACCATTATTTAGACCGGCAGACAAGCGGAAAGTCAGGTTTTGGAAATGAACCGTTTTGGCAAAAGAAACGTTCAATACATATTTCCATGCTAACAAGAGAATCGGGGGCGTCAGAGGGTTGCAAGTATGACTGACGATCTAACGCGCGAAGACTGGCAGCGTATTGCTGATGCCTTGGCGCATTTCAAACATCACCCGGATTACATTGCGACACTTAAAAAGGTGACCGCGATCTTACAGGCAAAATGATCGTCCAGACTATCGCGTCTTTCAGGCGAAAAGCTCGTGGCACAATTCCAGGGCATCCACCAGAACGTCCACTTCGGCTTCGGTGTTGTACAAACCAAAACTGGCGCGCGCCGTGGCTGACACGCCGTAGTGCTCCATCAAGGGCGCGGCACAATGGTGCCCTGCCCGCACGGCGACGCCCTTCTTGTCCAACACCGTCGAAATGTCGTGGGCATGGGCCGCGCCGTCCAGCGTGAACGAAAAAATCGCCGCCTTGTCTGCCGTCGTGCCCTGCTGGTTCAACCAGTTCAGCCCATCCAACTTGCTGCGGGTATAGTCGCGCAACCGCTCTTCATGCGCGGCGACATTCTCCATGCCCAGATTCATCAGATAGTTCAGCGCCACGCCCAACCCGATTTGCTGAACGATCCCGGGTGTCCCCGCTTCAAACATCATCGGCGGATCGTTCCAGGTGATCTCGTCTTTCTTCACTTCGCGGATCATATCGCCGCCGCCCATAAAGGGACGCATCTCGGCCAGGCGTTCCTTGCGGATATAGATCGCGCCAGACCCCGAGGGGCCATAAAGCTTGTGCCCGGTGATCGCGAAAAAGTCGCAGCCGATGTCTTGCACATCCACGGGCATATGCACCGCGCTTTGACTGCCATCGACCAGAACCGGCACGCCCATCTCGCGGGCCCCCTCGCAGATCGCTTTCACATCCACCCGCGTGCCCAGCACATTCGACAGATGCGTGATCGCTACCAGTTTGGTCTTGGGACCAATCGCCGCCAGCACTTTTTCCGGCGGCAACGCACCTGTTTCATCCACATCAACCCACTTTAACACGACGCCTTGGCGCTCGCGCAGAAAATGCCAGGGCACGATATTGGCGTGATGCTCCATGACGGACAAAACGATCTCGTCGCCCGGCTCCATCCGCGGCATCGCCCAGCCGTAAGCCACCGTGTTGATGCCTTCGGTGGTGCCCGAATTCATCACGATCTCAGTCTCGGACGCGGCATTCAGGAACCGTGCAATGGTGCCCCGCACGCCTTCGTATTTCTCGGTCGCAAGGTTCGAAAGATAGTGCAAGCCTCTGTGAACGTTCGAATATTCTTGAGAGTACGCCTGCGTGATCGCATCAATCACGACCTGTGGCTTCTGCGCCGAAGCCCCGTTGTCCAGATAGACCAAAGGCTTGCCATTCACCTCGCGCGACAGGATCGGAAAATCCCGGCGGACCTCGTCGACATCATACATTCGACGGTCCTCCGACCAAGCCAGACACCAAGCCCATCAAAATCACGCTGGCGTAATTCACAATCACCCAAGCCGCGACAACAAGCCCAAAGGCTTTCCACGCCGAGGGAAACGCGTGCACACCGGACACCGCATTCGCAAACATCCAAAGCCAAAAGAAGATAAAGCCCAAAGCCAGCGGAGCGGCCAAGACAGGCACAAAAACCATCACCGCCAATAAACCTGCGATGCCGATGACAAATATCGCCTCTAGCACAACGAAACAGGCCAGGATCTGATCAAAGCTGCCCGATCCGCCGAAGACCCCGCCCAGCTTCCAGATCACCCAAACCACAGCCAAACCGCCCAAAGTCGATCCGATGGCGCGGAACAACGGCGGCAGGGCTTCGGCGTCAAAGAAGGTCGATGCCATGGCTAACATCGGTTCGGTCACGATGATCGAAACGGCCATGACCGCCACAAGCGCCATAAGCAGAACATCGCGCGACAAATCTATTGCGCGCAAATCGTCCGCCGCTTCACGCGGTTCCCGCAGCATACGACGTGCCGCGTTCATCAATTGGGTCCAAACCGTCACGCCTGCCTCACCGTAGTCCTACGTGCTGTCATAAGCCCTGCAGCCGCAAAGACAACCACCGCTAAAAGGGCGGCGGCACTGACCAGCCCAAAGCCCGGCCCCGGCGCAAACCCAGCCAACAATCCGGCCAACAACCACAAGGGGGTCGATGCCAGCAAAGCCCAAAACAACGCCATCCGCACCGCATGGCCCGGCACCCGCAAGATCAGCGTCAGAATGATCGACAGCGCGTAAAACACCAAAGGCATAATCAGGATCCACGCGAACAAAGCTCCTGCCATTCGGGCGTCTAACCCAATCGACGGGTCCAAAAACGCCTCGCGCGACAGACGCGGCCATTGCGCGACAAAGATCAAAGCACAGGCCGCCAACAGGATCGCCAAGGCCCGGTCTTCACGCGGCCCCGCTGCAATCCGACGCGCCTGCACATCACGCGGCGCGCGATAGGTCCGCAGGATATCCAGAACAACGCTCATTTCCGGTGGCGCACCAACCAGGCACTTAAGCGCGACAGGATGTCTTCGCCAATCTCTTCGCTTTCGATTTCGTCAATCGCTTCGGCCAGAAACGCCAACACCAAAAGATCCTGCGCCTCGGTCTCGGGCACCCCGCGCGAGCGCAGGTAAAACAACGCCTCTTCGTCAATCGCGCCCGTGGTCGAACCATGGGAACACGCCACATCATCGGCATAGATTTCCAATTCGGGCTTGGCCAGAAACTGCGCGTCATTGTCCAACAAAAGTGCTTGGCTCAACTGATAACCGTCGGTTTTCTGAGCATCTTCCTTCACCAGAATTTTGCCCTGAAACGTCCCGATGGCACCATTGCGCAGCACTTTTTTGAACACCTGACGGCTTTCACAATTCACTGCGTCATGGGTCACGAACACCGTGTCGTCGTGATGGAAATCGCCATCACCCAAAGCCGCACCCGCCACATGGGCCACTGCATTGTCGCCGGTCAGTTCAATCACGGCCTCATTGCGGGTCATCACGCCATTCACGGTCAAAGTGAAAGACTTGAACACGCTTTCCTCGCCAAGACGGGCAAAGATATGCGTCACCGCGCGACGTTCATGATCGCGCCCTTGAGCCCTTACATGATGGAACGTCCCGCCATCAGCCACCTCGACTTCCATGCACTTGTTGAACCGCGCCGCGGCGGGTCCGTTCTCCAGAACCGTCAGTTCGGCACCGGTTTCGACTTTGATGACGAAATGCAGGATCGCGTCGCTGGTCGTGTCCTCATGCAGATACGTCAGGTTCACCGGACGCGACACTTTGCCGGTGGCGCGGATCACCACACCATCGCTGGCAAACGCCGTGTTCATGGCGGCGAAGGGACGCGCAACCGGCTCCTGCCCGCGCGCTTCCAAAACACCGTAAACGTCTTTGGCCCAGTGGATGTCTTGCGCCGCAGCCGTGGCCAAACGCTCAATCTCCAACCCCTCACCCGTCAAATCGTCCGAAGCTTCGGCATCAAAAACACCGTCCCGGAATACGATCCGCAAACGGTCGATTTCGCCGAACACCGGCGCTTCATCGGTTTTGAAAACCGCCGCAGCCGGGGCAACGGGTGCATTGAAGTCATCGGGCCGCGTGAACCGCCAGTATTCATCCCGCCGCTTGGGCAAGCCCATGGCGGCCAAACGATCCAACGCGTCGCGGCGGGCCTGCGCGGCCCAAACACCGCTTTCAGGCAGCGAAAGAGCGGCGACACGCGCCGTTGTGGCGTCAGCGGAAGGGGATGCCAATGCCATCAGGCCATCTCCCCAAGAATACCGGCATAGCCGTTGTTTTCGACCTCAAGCGCCAGATCAGGACCGCCCGATTTCACAATGCGCCCGTCTGCCATGATATGCACCACGTCAGGTTGGATATGATCCAGAAGCCGTTGATAATGCGTGATAACAAGGAACGAACGCCCCTCATCGCGCAAAGCGTTCACGCCTTCCGACACAAGCCGCATCGCATCCACGTCCAGACCGGAATCCGTTTCGTCCAGAATGCACATCTTGGGTTCCAGCATCGCCATCTGAAGGATCTCGTTGCGCTTTTTCTCACCGCCCGAAAAGCCGACATTGACCGGGCGCTTCAGCATGTCCGCGTCAATCTTCAGAGACTTGGCTTTTTCGCGCACGAATTTCAGGAAATCCGCCGCAGACATCTCTTCTTCGCCGCGCGCCTTGCGCTGTGCATTCAAGGCGGTGCGCAGGAACGTCATGTTGCCCACGCCGGGAATTTCAACAGGGTATTGAAACGCCAGAAACA
>CAZWDS010000035.1:0-1974 GCA_964632495.1 uncultured Rhodobacterales bacterium | reverse complement strand
CCGCGCGTGCTTCGGGATCACGGTCCAACAGGTCGGTGCCCTCCAAGGTTGCCGCACCCTCCGTCACTTCATAACCATCCCGCCCCGACAACACATAAGACAAGGTGGATTTGCCCGATCCGTTCGGTCCCATGATCGCGTGGACCGCACCGGCTGGCACCTCAAGGTCGACCCCTTTCAGGATAACCTTTTCTTCTTCCTCAAGTTTGACATGGAGGTTGTTGATTTTCAGCATTTTTATCCCCTGTAGACTCGACAAAGGGCACCGTCGAAACGACGGCACCCGATTGAATTGTTCGATTGTTTGGTTGGCGTTAGGCGGCCGAGTTGCCGGCCCGTGCGGATTGGCGCACTTCTTTTACATAAGCCTTCGAGAAGAACTTTGTGTAGACGCCCGGCGCCTGCTGCACCATTTCGGTGTGATACTCCATCACAACGAACACGCCGATCGCAGCGGCGGCAAGGCGCAGAACGCTGGTCAGTCGGAACGTCCAGCAGAACATCACGGCCAAGACACCGCCGATGGCCAAATGCGCGAAGGGTAAATAAGGCGCGATGGCCGTTTCGGTCAGATCGACCGGCGCCAGCCCACCTGCTTGGAAAAGATGGAAGTTCGCAACTTGTCCCACGAACATCGACAGTGCGCCAAAGACGAAGGCCAGAATGATCAGCGACATGGTCGAGCCACGCCCGACTTCCATGTTCTTCTTCTTTTTCTGCTTGATGCGCACAGTATTGGTTGGCTTCGATTTGCTGCCAGCCCGAATTTCTTCGCGCGGCCCCACCTGGATTTCGCCCATGGTGTTTGCGCCGCCCTTTTTGATCCGGCTCAACCGACTTTCGAACCCGTCGCGCTGACCGAGTGACTTTTTGCGTGCCATACTGCTCATCCAAAGTTGCCTTTGAACGGGAAAATGCCAGCGGAACATGGTCAAAAAAGGGCAATGATGCGGAGAAATCGCCCCGATTCTTTATGACAGGCAAGGTGTTCATGCGTCTCTCCCACGCATCCGACCCAACATGGGTTTAGCACCAAAATTGCCCGATAAGCCGCTGATAAATCTAAATATTACGATTTTTCCCTGATCCAGAATGTCCGCCGCACAGTCGATCACCTGCGCAAACATACGCGCCGCCAAAGCGCCGAAGTTCAGGTGAAGGATCAGCAATCGGACCATGCCGGTGATCCAACCGATGCAGAAAAGAGCGGCCATACAGATGATCGTGTCGCGGGTCATATCACGCACTCTGCCCCGGTTCCTGCTCCCGCGACAGCAACTCGCGCTTCAAGGCGTCAAGATGCTTGCGGGCCTTTTCGCGCGGACGTTCAAAAATCACGTAAATCAGCCCCCAAAACACCAGCGCAGAAAAAGCAATCGTTGCGGTCACAAGGGCAAATTTGGGCAAAGTTATTGGCGACAAATCGAAAGGGAAAATCAAAAACCAAAGCACCAGACTTAGGACCGTGCCCAGACCAACACTAAGCACAAGACTGTTCGCAGACGCACCGGGCGTCCGGCGTCGGGCAAGACGCTCGATCCTGTCAAACTCTTCCGGCGAGATTTCAGAGAGTGTCTTTTGCCCCCCAGCGTTCACCCCACGCTCCCCTCAAGCGAAATCGCCACCAACTGTTGCGCTTCCATGGCAAATTCCATCGGCAGGGCCTGAAGCACTTCCTTACAGAACCCGTTGACGACCAAGGCCACGGCCTCTTCCTCGTCCATGCCACGCTGGCGGCAATAGAACAGTTGATCGTCGTCCACCTTGGATGTCGTCGCCTCATGTTCAACGCGCGAGGTGTTATTCTTCACCTCGATGTAAGGCACCGTATGAGCCCCGCATTTGTCGCCGATCAGAAGCGAATCGCACTGGGTATAGTTCCGCGAATCCTTTGCCTTCTGGTGCATCGAAACCAGCCCGCGGTAGGTGTTCTGCGCCTTACCCGCGCTGATGCCCTTCGACACGATCCGGCTT
>CAZWDS010000034.1:0-31734 GCA_964632495.1 uncultured Rhodobacterales bacterium | reverse complement strand
AGCCTGCTGCACGCCTTCGCCCGACACATCGCGGGTGATCGACGGATTGTCAGATTTGCGGGTGATTTTATCGACTTCGTCAATATAGACGATGCCGCGCTGCGCGCGTTCGACGTTGTATTCCGAGGCTTGCAACAGCTTTAGAATGATATTTTCAACATCTTCGCCCACGTAACCGGCTTCGGTCAGCGTCGTGGCATCGGCCATCGTGAACGGCACATCCAGGATCCGTGCCAGCGTTTGAGCCAGCAGCGTTTTACCGCAACCTGTTGGACCAATCAGCAGAATATTGGATTTTGCCAGTTCGATATCCGACTTGCCTGCGTGGTTCAGACGTTTGTAGTGGTTGTGCACCGCGACCGAGAGCACGCGTTTCGCATGGGCCTGCCCGATCACATAGTCATCCAGAACTTCGCAAATATCCTTCGGCGATGGCACACCTTCCGAGGATTTCAGCCCTGCGGATTTGGTTTCTTCGCGGATGATGTCCATGCAAAGTTCGACGCATTCGTCGCAGATGAACACCGTCGGACCGGCGATCAGCTTTCGTACCTCATGCTGGCTTTTGCCGCAGAAGGAACAATACAAGGTGTTTTTGGTGTCGCCGGAGTTATTCGCCATTATCAAACCTTTTCGACAAGTCCCGTGCTGCTCGGGAACCGGGATGCCTTCGAACAAATCCTAGGCGAGTGCGCCAAGGGGCACAACGCAAAAGTCGAATTTGAATTAACGTCGTCAAGCATCGTCACTTTCAGGGTTCGCCCGACTGTCGACAATCTCGTCAATCAAGCCCCAAGCCTTTGCTTCTTCAGGATTCATGAAGTTGTCACGCTCAAGCGCGTCTTCGACCTTTTTCAGCGTCTGGCCCGTGTGCTTCACGTAAATTTCATTCAATTGCCGCTTCAACCGTTCCGTATGCTGAGCGTGGATCATGATATCCGTCGCTTGGCCCTGATAGCCGCCCGATGGCTGGTGCACCATGATCGAGGAATTCGGCAACGACAGCCGCATGCCCTCGTCACCCGCCGCCAGCAGAAGCGATCCCATGGACGCCGCCTGCCCCACAACCAGGGTCGCGATCTTGGGACGGATGTATTGCATCGTATCGTAAATCGACAAACCCGCCGTCACAACGCCGCCGGGACTGTTGATATACATCGAAATTTCTTTCGAAGGGTTTTCCGCCTCAAGATGCAGAAGCTGCGCAACGATCAGCTGGCTCATCCCATCATGGACGGGGCCATTGATGAACACGATCCGTTCTTTCAACAGTCGCGAGAAAATATCGTAGGCCCGTTCACCGCGGCTGGTCTGTTCGACCACCATGGGAACAAGGTTCATGTAGGTTTCTACCGGATCGTTCATATGCCGTGCCTGCCTTTGTCTTCGCGTCTTCTTTACGCGCTGAATCTTTCCAGAGTCTTAGTGTCCGCCGACGAGGGCTTCAAGAGCACCCGCCGAGGTTGTCAGGCGGCATGACAAATATAGTTAGTTTTGATCTGCATCCGGGATCGGCCCGGCGCTGGTCCAGCGATCAAATAGATTCTGCGCCATGCGATCATGTTCGCTGCGATAGCGCCTGTTCGCAAGGCGCGACCGCATTGGATCAACCACGATTGGCCATAAAAACCAGACACAAAAGACACCAAGCAGCAGCAGCGGGATGGCAGACAGTACGCTCATCTCAATAGTCCCCACAGATCATATGACCCGGCAGATGGGCCACGGCAGACAGAAGTGACTGGAAAAGATGGCAAAAAAATGACGAACCCGTCGTGACGCCCCGTCATTTTGCGACGACTTCGAGCTTGATTTTAGCAAAATTGGCCGCCACCTTACGCCTCATGCCTTTTGCCACATCTCTTCCTCGCAATGAAACTGGCCTCAAAACCGCAATAGACGTTTTAAAACAACGTTTTGGCGAACGTTTGCAAACCGGGCAATCGGTGCGCGAACAGCACGGCCATACAACGACATGGATCGAAAACCAGCCGCCCGATGCGGTGGTCTTTGCGCAGTCGACTGACGAGATCTCGGATGTGATGCGAACCGCGACAGAACACCGCGTCCCGGTGATTCCGTTTGGCACGGGCACCTCTCTGGAAGGCCATGTGAATGCGCCCGCCGGCGGCATTTCGGTCGATGTCAGCCAGATGGACCGAATTTTGGACGTTCACCCGCAGGATTTGGACGTGGTCGTGCAGCCCGGCGTTACGCGGATGGCTTTGAACGAGCACTTGCGCGACACGGGCCTGTTTTTTCCGATTGATCCCGGTGCGAACGCGTCCCTTGGCGGGATGGCTGCGACCGGGGCGTCTGGCACCAATGCGGTGCGCTACGGCACGATGAAAGACAATGTCCTGAGCCTTGAAGCGGTTTTGCCCTCGGGTGAGGTGATCCGCACCGGACGACGGGCAAGGAAAAGCAGCGCGGGCTATGATTTGACGCGGCTTTTGGTCGGTTCGGAAGGCACTTTGGGTCTGATTACCGAGTTGACCCTGAAATTGCAGGGGATCCCCGAGGCGATGTCTTCGGCTCATTGCACGTTTCCAAGCGTGGATGCAGCCTGTGCAGCCGTGATCATGACGATCCAAATGGGTGTGCCCGTCGCGCGGATCGAACTGATGGATGCTGAAAGCGTGGCGGCCATGAACGCTTATGCCGGTTTAGAATTGCCTGCCAGCCCATTGCTTTTGCTTGAATTTCACGGTTCAGAAGCGGCAGTCGCCGAACATGCCGCGACTTTTGGTGAGTTGGCCACAGACGCGGGTGGCACTGGCTTCTTCTGGACAACCAAACCAGAAGAACGCACCAAGCTTTGGCAAGCCCGACACGACATTTACTGGGCGTTGGTTCAGGCCAATCCCGGACTTGAAGGTGTGGCGACGGATGTTTGCGTGCCGATCTCGAACTTGGCCGAAGCGGTTGGACGCGCGCAGGATCGCGCCGCCGAGCTTGGGTTGCAGGCCCCGATGCTGGGCCATGTGGGCGACGGGAATTTCCATGCCACCGTTTTCGTCGACCGGTCGGACACGAAAGCCATGGCGGCCTGCGAGGGGTATACCGCTTGGTTGGCAGACATGGCCATCGAGCTGGACGGCACCGTCACCGGCGAACATGGCGTTGGCCAAGGTAAGATCGGATCATTGCGGAAGGAAATGGGCGCAGCCACGGATGTGATGCGGGCCATCAAATCAGCCATAGACCCGCACAACATCATGAATCCCGGTAAGGTTCTCTAGCCAGACCCTTAAGCGGCATCTCCGCGATTTGTGATCACAGCCATGGTTTGACTGTCGGTCACATCGAAGTCCCCGTCTCCATCATAACCTAACAAAGCAGACAAGGCCGTACGGCCCCGGTTGATCCGGCTTTTGATGGTTCCAAGAGACACACCGCACATTTCGGCGGCTTCTTCGTAAGAAAACCCTGAGGCTCCGACGAGCAACAGAACCTCTTTTTGTTCGACGGTCAGCTTGTCGAACGCTGCCATCACCTCGTCCAGCATTAACTTTCCGTCGTGGCTTGGCGTGACGACCAATTGCGCGGCATGAGCGCCGTCAACGTCCTCGACCTCGCGACCAAATTTGCGGTGATGAGAATAAAAGTTGTTCCGCAGAATGGTAAACAGCCAAGCCCGAAGTTTTGTCCCAGGTGTAAAACCGCTGAAATTTGTCCAAGCCTTCACAACCGTGTCCTGAACGATATCATCGGCCAGCGAAGGATTTCGACATAAAGACAGCGCAAAGGCGCGCATCGCCGGTAAATGTTCGATAATTTCGTCGCGTGGGTCCGGCGTTGTCATTGATCCCGCGCCCCGGAAGAGGCCTGATCCGACGGGTCTTCCACGTCGCCAGATCGCAGCTTGTCGATCAGGTCGATGAAACGTTTTGGTAACTTTTCGTTAAGACTTTGTTGATAGGCTTTGCGCAGATTTGCGTCGATTTCAGCATGAAGCCTCTCTCGATCTGGATGGTTAGACATCGGCGCAGCACCTCGTGGAAGCGTACAGTGGGTTACATTATCTTAAGTTAACGTATCAGCCAAAGATAATGTTCCCAGAATAAGTAGAGAACCTATGAGCATGATCAAGAACAGCAAGCAGGCCGCTGAAAACATTGGTAAAGAATTGCCTTTCCTTCGCCGCTACGGTCGGGCGCTGTCGGGCAATCAAGCCCACGGTGACGATTTCGCAGCCGCGACTTTGGAGCACATTTTGCACGTGTCCGATGCGCTGGAAAGTGATGCGTCTTTGAAAGTAACAATGTTCAGAATCTTCCAAGAGATCTGGACCGACTCGAAGGCCAGCGTGCTGGTCGACGAAGATGCGCCTCTTGCCGTTCGGGCCCAAGAACATCTGGCCGTCTTGAAATCCGGGTCCCGCGATGCGCTTTTGCTAAGCTCCCTTGAGCAATTCGCGATCGAAGACGTTTCAACGATCATGCAAAAAGACGTCGAGGTTGTGCGGCGTCTTTTGGACGAAGCCTATAGCGGAATGGCCGAAACCCTGGCGGGACGGGTTTTGATTATCGAGGATGACGCCCTGATCGCAGACGACATCGAAACCATCGTATCCGGTATGGGCCATGAAGTGACCGGCAATGCGGACACTCATGCCGCGGCGGTTGAAATGGCGTTGGAGGATGAGCCTGACCTGATCCTTGCGGATGTTGTCTTGGCAGATGACACATCCGGTGCGGAGGCTGCGCGCGAGATCATGTCAGCCTACAACGACAAACCGGTGATCTTTATCACAGGACATCCCGAACGCTTGTTGACCGGCGAACGCCCGGAGCCTGCGTTTTTGATCCCCAAACCTTACATGCATGATCAGGTCCGCACGGCGGTTAGTCAGGCCTTGTTCTTTGCATCGTCCAGTTTGATGGCCGAGTCAGACGACGCCTGAAGGCGCGTGTTTCAGGATCACGGGCACGATTAACTCTTCTTCATCGATCAGATGCCGGTTCAAAACGTGGTGAGTCCCCTTCAGCCGGGCTTGGAAAATGTCCAGCAAGGGGCGTTCGTCTTTATCCGAACCGATCGTCTGAAGAAGCTCTTTGGCGTCGGTAGCAAATCCATTTAGGTGATCATCGATGACATGGTGGTCGCGGTCCAAAAGCTCAAACCCCCACTCCAAACGACTGTCCATGGTTTTGAGCTTCGGGAAATACTGCTGATCCTCGACGACATGATGGGCATGCAGTTCCCGAACAAAGAACTGCCCATAGCGCGTCAGATGCGCGGCATAGACATTGCTTTCCATCTGACCCTCCAGCGTGTCTTCCAATTCGGCAGTCATCACATCCAGAAGTCGCCGGAACATAACATGGCGTTCCAGCCAGAACCGGATCAGGTCCGAGTATCCAGGATCCGCCGTCCACCCCTCGCGCGGATACTCGTCCAGCAAGACGCGCAGAGCCTCTGGCAAGGCGCTTCTGTCATGAATGTCAAAATCCGCGAGAGTCATTATCGGTTTCTTCATTTTCTTTCGTGATGTTGCCCGGGCAGCTTAGGGCTTTGGGGTCGCAATGGAACTGACCATCCACATCGGCTCGCATAAAACGGGATCCACGGCGCTTCAAGCCGCCTTCGCGAAAGCGTCCGGCGCCTTGAAACGTAAAGGTGTCCTGTATCCCAAAACCCATTGGCGACAGACGGCGCATCATCGTCTGGCTTTTGCGTTGAAGGGCAAATCTGTGCCACGCGGGGATCAACCTGATCTTGAGCTTGAGCTTGATAAACTGATGTCTGCTTTGATGGCGTTTGGTGGCGGCAAGGCACTGATTTCAAGCGAAGAATTCTTTACCTGCCCTGAAGATTCTTTGTACGAACTGAAGCGCGCTTTGGGCATTCCGGTGCGCATCGTGTGTTTTTTGCGCCGTCCGGACACGTTTCTGGTGTCGTGCTACAATCAGAAAATCAAACAACCGGGCAATGGATTTTCCCCGCCCTTGGCCAAGTTCCTGCGAAACCCAAGAGCGATTGCGCCCGAGATGGATTATCTTTCCGCGCTGTTCACATGGGCGGACGTGTTTGGCGACGCCGCGATTGTCTTGGAGACTTATGAGACCGGATCGCCCTTGTTGCGCATGTGCCAGATTTTGGGTCTTGAAACGCCGCTTGACGATTCCGATCAATCGGTCAATGCCAGCGTGCCGGGGGCCGTGGCCGAAACCATCCGACATGCCAAGGTCTTTGGGTTAAGCGAGGGGAAGCAACGCAAAATCCTAGCACGCGCAAGACAGGTGTACGCCGGATATCCACCGTTTTTCGTCGCGAACGAGGATCGGCGTGCGGTGATTGCTGAAATGGAGGAGGATATGGACCGGCTCTTTCAACGGTTTGGGCAGACCAATCCGTATCGCGTGGACACGTTCGCGCCCGTGCCGCAAGAAGACACCGCGAACATCAGCCTGCAAGACATGATGCGATTGGTGGCCAGTTTCGTCTAGCACGGTTAAGTCGCAGGATCGCTTGCGTCTGCGGATCCGGCGTGCTTTGGCAAATCATCACGAATTGTTAACCAAGGCACGCGTTCGGCCCAATGATAATGCGCCTCGGGGGTGAACTGGTTCGGGTCGTCCAGCGTGGCGGCATAGAGATGGGTCTCGTCGGGCCAAGCCATGGAATGGTAGTAAAGCGGGACACCGCAAACGCCGCAGTGGCCGCGCTCTACTCCTTTTGAGGATACACGTGCCGTGACCAACCCGGTCCAGACAAGGCTGTCTTTTGGAACACCGAAGAAACTGGTCAGCGGAGATGAGGCCGCCCGCCGGCAACTTTCGCAATGACAATGGCCCGCCCAAAATACCGGTCCCGCTGAACGCCATGTGACCGCACCGCAGGCGCATCTTCCTGTCAGACTTGACATTGTGTCCCTCACCCTGTTTCCCGCCGACGCTTATTATGAACACTCCCGACTTTCCGGCAAGTCTGGCGTCTTGTCTTGGGTCGGACAGGCTTCTATGCACGGTGTCAGGATCGAGGGGACAGCATGAACGCTTATATTCTGGACGCAGTACGCACACCGATTGGGCGATATGGCGGCGCGTTGTCGTCGGTGCGCACCGATGATCTGGCCGCCCTGCCCCTTGCCGCTTTGATGGAACGGAACCCACGCCTCGACTTTGCCGCCTTGGATGATGTGATCCTGGGCGATGCCAATCAGGCGGGTGAAAGCAATCGGAACGTGGCCCGGATGGCGGCTTTGCTGGCGGGCTTGCCGGTTGAGGTGCCGGGGACCACGATCAATCGGTTGTGCGGATCAGGCATGGACGCGGTTGGTATGGCCGCGCGCGGTATCCGGTCGGGTGACTATCGTCTGGCAATTGCGGGTGGTGTGGAAAGCATGAGCCGTGCCCCCTTCGTGATGGGCAAGGCGACCGTTGCATTCTCACGCGCCGCCCAGATGTTCGACACCACCATCGGCTGGCGCTTTGTGAACCCGAAGATGAAAGCGGCCCATGGCACCCATTCAATGCCCGAAACGGCGGATAATGTGGCCGAAGAATATGGCGTGTCTCGGGAAGATCAGGATGCGTTCGCCGCGCGGTCTCAGGCCCGTTGGCAGGCGGCATTCAAGGCTGGGCATTTCGCGGATGAAATCATCCCGGTTGAGGTGCCACAGAAGAAAGGCGATCCCGTTGTCGTGGACAAGGACGAACATCCGCGCCCCGGCACAACGGTGGAGAAGCTAAGCGGTCTGAAGGGAATCAACGGCCCTGATCTAAGCGTGACTGCGGGCAATGCCTCGGGCGTGAACGACGGTGCCGCTGCCTTGGTGTTGGGCAATGAAGCCATGGCCAAGGATCACGCCCCCTTAGCCCGCGTCGTCGCCATGGCGGCGGCGGGTGTGCCGCCTCGTGTCATGGGAATTGGCCCGGTGCCCGCGACGCGCAAGGTTCTGGCCTTGGCCGGTTTGTCCATCGACGACATGGATGTGATCGAGTTGAACGAGGCTTTTGCGGCTCAAGGTCTGGCAAGCCTGCGCGAATTGGGTGTGGCAGATGACGCGCCCCATGTGAACCCGAACGGCGGGGCCATCGCCCTTGGGCATCCTCTGGGCATGTCGGGCGCACGTCTGGTGATGACGGCGGCCTATCAGTTGCGGCGCACCGGCGGGCGGTATGGGCTGTGCACGATGTGTGTGGGTGTGGGCCAAGGTGTGGCCATGGTCATCGAACGGGTTTAGAGCCCTGTTCTAAAGTCCCGGCAGCCCTTTCAAGCACAGGGTCGCGACAAGATCGGCATAGTCACGGCGCGCCTGTTCGTTGGCGTTACGGTTCCACATGTAGAACCAGTTCAGCATTCCAAAGACCGACATCGAGGTCGCCCGCAGCTTGATGCGGTCGCTTGCAAAGACCTCAGGCACCAAAGCGGACAAACGATCGCTAAGATGCCGGACCAGATCCCGTTGGTATCCGGTCAGGATGTCTTGCTGTTGTTGCGGAAGATGCCGGATCGAGCCCGATTGCAGCCGGTGCTGATGATCTGCGCCCTGATAGGCCAGAAGGATTTCGCTGAGCAAGTTGCGGAAATCCTGTTCGGGGTTGCCGCCGGTCGGCAAACCACAAATCCGGTCCCGAAGGGTGCAAAGATAGTCGTCCAGTATGTCGAACAGGATGTCATTCTTGGCGTTGTAGTAGTGATAGATATTCGCTTTCGAGATCCCACAGGCCCGCGCCACTTCGGCAACAGAGGTGCGATCAAACCCTTCATCGGCGAACAGCGCGGCCGCCTTATCCAATATCAACCGCCTCTTGTCGTCATAGTCCTTGGCAATGGGTCGCGCCACTAGCGTGCGCCCCGGTTGTCGACCACTCGTTTCGCCTTGCCTTGCGAGCGTTCCACGCTTCCCGGATCCCCCACAGCCACCTCGGCAGAGACACCGACGATCATCTTGATCCGTTTTTTAAGCGCATCCGACAAAGCGTCTTTGTCGCCCCCGGTTTGCGTTTCGACATGGACGCGCATTTGGTCCATCGCGCCCTCGCGCAAAAGCTCGATCTGGAAGTACGGCGCCAGCCCGTCGGTGGCCATCAGTTGCTCTTCGATCTGGGTTGGAAACACATTGACGCCACGCAGGATTATCATGTCGTCGGCGCGGCCCGTGATTTTTTCCATCCGGCGCATAGACCGTGCGGTCCCGGGCATCAGGCGGGTCAGGTCCTTGGTGCGGTAGCGGATCATCGGCATGGCTTCTTTTGTCAGCGTGGTAAAGACCAACTCGCCCGGCTCACCTTCAGCGACGGGTTCCAGCGTTTCGGGGTTCACGACTTCGGGATAGAAGTGATCTTCCCAGATGTGCAGCCCGTCTTTGGTTTCCACACATTCATTGGCCACACCCGGCCCCATGATTTCCGACAGGCCGTAGATATCGACGGCGTGCATGTCGAAGGCCTCTTCGATTTCGCGGCGCATGGCGTTGGTCCAGGGTTCGGCTCCGAAAATACCGACGTCCAGCGAACAGGCGCGGGGGTCCAGACCTTGGGCTTGGAATTCTTCCAGAATGTTCAGGGCGTAGGACGGGGTGACCGTGATGGCTTGGGGTTTGAAATCGTTGATCAGCATGACCTGCCGCGCGGTCATCCCCCCCGACACGGGCACAACTGAAGCGCCAAGCCGTTCAATCCCGTGGTGTGCGCCAAGCCCGCCGGTGAACAGGCCATAGCCGTATGCGTTGTGCACCATATCGCCGCGCTTCACGCCCGAAGCCCGCAAGCTGCGCGCAACCATATCGGCAAACACCTCGCAATCGTTCGCGGTGTAGCCCACGACCGTGGGTTTGCCCGTGGTGCCGGATGACGCATGGATGCGCATGATTTGGTCTTTGGGCACGGCGAACAGACCAAAGGGATAATTGGCGCGCAGGTCGTCTTTTTCGGTGAAGGGGAACTTGGCCAGATCGGCCAGCGTGGTCAGATCATCCGGGTGCACGCCCGCCTTGTCGAACCTGTCTTTGTACATCGCCACATTGTCATAGGCGTGGGTCAGCGACCATTTCAACCGCTTGATCTGCAATGCTTCGATTTCGTCGCGGGATGCTATCTCGATCGGGTCGAGGTCTTCTTTCCGGGCGGCGAGGTCCTTCATGATGCGTCCTTTTCGTCAAACAGCTGGCCCTTGATGGCGCGCGAAATGCCGCGGAATTCAGCGATCACGATGTTGTCCTGGTTCGTCACAGTCACGTCGGTCACACCGGTGCGCCCGGTCAGGCTGATTTCGCGGGCATGGGCAGTGAGGCTGTCGCCCAAGCGACCGGGCGCGAGGTAGGTGATCGAATTTTGATGCGCGACGGTCGATTGATTGCGGCTGTTGCAGGCGAAGGCAAAGGCGCTGTCGGCGAGTGAGAAAATCACGCCGCCGTGGCAAATACCGTGGCCGTTGACGTGTTCCGGACGCACGGTCAGGACCAGTTCGGCGCGGGCTTCATCTACGTCGATCAGTTCCATCCCGAACCACCCGCTGGCGCGATCTGTCGACCACAGGGCAGCGGCGCATTTTTCGGCGCGGTCCTTGGGCGTCATGACTTTTCTCCGGTGAAGCTTGGCGCGCGCTTTTCCAGAAAAGCACTGACGCCTTCGGCATACTCCGCGCTTTCGCCGCAGGTTTTTTGCAATTCCGCTTCAAGTTCCAACTGCTGATCCAGAGTGTGAGCAGCGGCCTGTTGAATGGCATGTTTCGTTGCAGCCAGACCTTGGGTCGGCCCCTCGGACATGCGAGCGGCCAAGGTGCGGGCCTCGTCCATCAGGTCTGCGTCCGGCAAAGCTTTCCAGATCAAGCCCCAGTCTGCGGCCTGTTCGGCGCTTAAAGGGTCTGCTGTCATCGCCAAAGCTTTGGCGCGGGCTTCGCCGATCAGACGCGGCAAAGACCAGCTTCCCCCGCCGTCGGGGATCAGGCCGACTTTGGCGAAGGACTGGATGAACCTTGCCCTTGTCGCTGCCAGAACGATGTCACATGCCAGGGCGATATTCGCGCCCGCGCCCGCTGCTACACCATTGACGGCGCAGATCACGGGGCACGGCAGGTTTCGGATCTGGCGAACAAGCGGATTGTAAAATTCGGTCAGGGTGCGCCCCAGATCAGGCGGGCCATCCATTTTGGCCGGATCGCGGTCGCCCAAGTCCTGCCCCGCACAAAACCCGCGCCCCGCGCCCGTCAACAGAACCGCACGGGCGTTTTGATCCGCCGCGTCAGTCAAGGCGGCGCGCAAGGCAAGATGCATTTCGTCGTTGAACGCATTCAGCCGATCCGGTCGGTTCAACGTGATCTCGTGCAATGCGCCGGTCTTTGAAACGGTGATTGTATGGCTCATGCCCTCTCCTCTTTGAAGAATCCCTTGCATAAACCGACCAAGCGGTCAATTAATTCCACCACACCCTGACTTTCGAAAGGACACCTAATGAGCCTGATCGACGTCCACAGTTTTGCCGCCGGGCACTGGTTGGCACCGGGACCGGGTGCACGCGAGATCGAAAATGCGGTGACCGGCAAAGTGATGGCGCGGGCGGGCAACGACGTTTTGGACGCCGGGGCGATGCTGGAGTATGCGGCGCGTGTGGGCGGCCCGGCGTTGCGTGCAATGACGTTTCACGACCGGGCCCGAATGCTGAAGGCGCTGGCGCAGCATCTGGGTAAGCACAAACAGGCGCTATATGATCTGTCCTTTGCCACTGGAGCCACGCAGCGGGATCACCTGATCGACATTGATGGCGGGATTGGCACGGTGTTTGTCTTTGCCTCTAAAGGCCGTCGCGAGATGCCGAATGGCAAGGTCTATGTGGACGGCGCGGTCGAGCAGTTGTCGCGGAACGGCACTTTTCTGGGCCAGCACATCTGCACGCCCTTGCCCGGTGTCGCGGTGCATATCAACGCGTTCAACTTTCCGGTCTGGGGCATGTTGGAGAAGCTGGCGCCTGCCCTTTTGGCCGGCGTTCCAGCCATCGTGAAACCGGCAACAGCGACGTGTTATGTGACCGAACTGGCGGTGCGGATCATCTTGGAAAGTGGCATCTTGCCGGACGGAGCCTTGCAACTGGTCTCGGGTGGATTGGGAAACATGCTGGACCTTGTCGGGTCGCAGGACCTCGTCAGTTTCACCGGATCAGCCACGACAGCATTGGCGCTTCGATCACGCCCCAACATTTTACAAAACGCCACGCGCTTCATCGCCGAACAAGACAGCCTGAACGCCAGCGTCTTGGGCCCCGACGCCACACCCGGCACGCCCGAGTTTGATCTGTTCCTGAAAGAAGCGCATCGCGAAATCACCACCAAGGCGGGCCAAAAATGCACCGCAATCCGTCGGATGATGGTGCCCGATATGCAGGTCGACGCGGTGATAATGGCTCTGTCGGCGCGGTTGGCCAAGACGGTGATCGGCGATCCGGCAGCGAAAGAGACTGACATGGGGGCTTTGGTGTCGAATGCTCAGAAAAAGGATGTACTTAAGAAATCCGCTCTGATCGGAGCAGAGGCCGAACGCGTGTTCGGCGACCCCGAAGGTTTCGAAGTGCTGGGTGCCGACCGGGATGAAGGCGCTTTCTTGCCGCCAATGCTGTATCATTGCGCCGATCCCGACCATGCACAAAACGTTCATGATATCGAGGCGTTCGGCCCAGTCTCGACGATTATGGGATACCGCGATCTGGATCACGCCATGGCGCTTTTGAACCGGGGGCAAGGCTCGCTTGTGGCTTCGGTCATCACGCGGGATCCGGATTTTGCGCGCGAAGTAACCCTTGGCAGCGGCGCATTTCACGGACGGCTCTATTTCAACAATCGCGACAGCATGGGCGAAAGTACGGGGCACGGCTCGCCTCTGCCCCATATGGTGCATGGCGGTCCGGGGCGTGCGGGTGGCGGCGAAGAGATGGGCGGTATTCGTGGCGTCATGCATTACATGCAGCGCACCGCGATTCAGGGCAGTCCGGACATTTTAAGCGCCATCACCGAAAGCTGGGTGCCGGGCAGTACTGAGCGCGATGGCCCCGCCCATCCCTTCACCCGCCGTTTCCACGATCTGAAGATTGGCGAGACGTTGCACACCCCCACCCGCACAATCACGCTGCAAGATATCGAGACCTTCGCCCATTTCACCGGCGACACATTCTATGCTCACATGGATCAGGCCGCCGCCGAACGGAACCCGTTCTTCCCGGGGCGCGTGGCCCATGGCTATCTGCTGTTGTCCTTTGCTGCGGGTCTGTTTGTTGAACCAAACGAAGGGCCGGTGCTGGCGAACACCGGGCTGGATGCCTTGCGATTCATGAAACCAGTTGAGGCGGGCGACAGCATCAAAGTGCGCCTGACCGTCAAAAAGAAGACGCCCCGCAATGACGACTATGGCGAGGTGCGCTGGCATGTGACGCTGAGCAATCAAGACGATGATCTGGTCGCGGAATACGAGCTTTTGACCATGGTGGCCTATTAAAAACGGGTGTGGGCCTTTCTGGCCCCTTCCCTTAGGCTTTGCCCCATGGACACGCCGACGCCGCCCTATC
Organism: uncultured Rhodobacterales bacterium; assembly: GCA_964632495.1. Classification (GTDB taxonomy): domain Bacteria; phylum Pseudomonadota; class Alphaproteobacteria; order Rhodobacterales; family Rhodobacteraceae; genus CALKXV01. The sequence goes on along the minus strand of CAZWDS010000034.1, from coordinate 18,232 downwards.
AACCCTTGATCGAAGACCTTTTGGCCTTCGCAGACCTGAAGGTTTGGTCGGTGCTTGTCACGATCTTTGGAGATTTGGCCTTTGCCGAGCGGGCCTATTTGCCGGGACCTTACTTGTCGGACATCACCGGGCGGCTTGGCATTCGTACCGAAGCGCAGCGCGTGGCACTGCATCGATTGCGCAAAGACGGTTGGATCACGGTTGCAAAAGACGGGCGGGTCAGTCGGTATTCGCTTAGCGATCTGGCGCGGCAAGAAACACTGGCGGTGCAAAGCCGGGTGTTTGACGATACGGTGGATCGTCCGACGCGGGCCTATCTGATCCTTGAGCCATCTGGGCCCGGGCGAACTGATCTGGGCGGGATCAAGCTAAGCAACGGGTCGATATTGACAGACAGGCGTCCGACAGATGCGCGCGATCTTATGGTCTCGGACACCGCCATCGCCGATCTTCCGGAATGGATCCGCACCCAAGTGTTGCCGGCCGAGACACAGGACAGCTATCGTCGCTTGCTGGACGTGCTTTCGGCAAAGGTCTCGATCCCGGACATGCCAATGCCGGATCAACTGACCTTGCGCATTCTGACGCTGCACCGTTGGCGGCGGCTGGTCCTTAGCCACACTCGGACAGCGGCGCATCTGATGGGACCGGACTGGATTGGCAATGCCTGCCGTGCGCGTGTGCACCAGATTTTGCGCCAAGCTTCCCGTCCACCTTCAAGCCACGTGACCTGACCGCAGTTTCGCCGATTGACCCTTTCGGCGATCAGGGTCTAGCTAGTCAAACAAACCCAAAAGCCAACGGAGCCCGCCCCATGGACCACCCAAAGACAATGCGCGCGATGGTTACCATGGGCCATGGCGATATGGATCAGATCGTTTGGCACGAAAACTGGCCATGCCCCACACCAGGACCGCACGATGTCCTTGTGAAAGTTGGGGCATGCGGCTTGAACAACACCGATGTGAACACGCGGTCGGGCTGGTATTCGAAAGCGGTGAGCGAACGGACGACGGGCGCAGGCTTTGATGTTGAAGGGCAGGATGACCCTAGCTGGGGCGGCGCTCCGATCAGTTTTCCGCGCATCCAGGGGGCCGATGTGTGCGGCACGATTGTTGGGGTTGGCGCGCAGGTTGACCCGGGCCGTATTGGCGAACGGATCATTACGGACAATTGGTTGCGGGACCCTGCGGCGCTGACGGACAAGACCAAGGTTGGATATTACGGGTCCGAGCGCGACGGTGGTTTTGCGGACTTCACCACCATGCCCGCGCGAAACGCTTTGGCGATTTCCTCGACGCTTAGCGAGGCGGAACTTGCCACCTTTTCCTGTTCCTACTCCACCGCGCTTGGCATGTTGCACCGCGCACAAGTAACGGCAGAGGATTGCGTCTTGGTGCCCGGAGCCTCGGGGGGCGTGGGCGGTGCCGTTGTGCAATTGGCCCAAGAACGCGGCGCGCGCGTGATTGCGCTGGCCTCTGACGCCAAACACGCGGACGTCGCCGCCTTTGGCGCGGATCGCATCTTGCCGCGTGCACCCGACAATCTGCGTGGCGCTCTGGGCGACGAAAAGATCACCGTTGTGGCGGATGTGGTTGGCGGACCCGTTTGGCCTCAGTTGATCGAAGTGCTGGAACGCGGCGGACGGTATACATGCTCGGGCGCGATTGCAGGGCCGATGGTCGAATTTGACCTGCGGACCTTTTACCTGAACGATCTGACCTTCACCGGATCAACAGTCATTGACACCGAGGTGATGCCCGAACTGATCCGCTTGATCGAAACGGGCAAGGTCAAACCGGCACTGGCCGCGACTTACCCATTGAAGGATCTGCACGCCGCCCAAACCGCTTTCATCGAAAAGACCCACACCGGCAATATCGTGGTCGTGCCATGACACCTCCGCCCGATGTGACCCGAAAGCTGAACGAAGCATCGCCAAAAACCCGTGACCGTTTAATGGCGATCCGCGACTTAATTTTAGCGGCGGCCAAGGCCGAAGAGATCGGCCTTCTGGAAGAAACGCTGAAATGGGGCGAACCGGCGTATTTGCCCAAACGGCCCCGGATCGGCACGACACTGCGCCTTGGCTGGTCGGACGGCCCCAAGGCGCGGGTGACGCTATTCGTGCCCTGTCAGACGCGCTTGATTGATCTTTATCGCGCCCGCTTTCCGGATGGCTTCGCCTACGAGGGCGCACGTGCTGTCCACATATCAATGGCGACGCCGTTACCCGAGGCAGAGGTTCAGCAGATGGCCGCAATGGCGCTGACCTATCATCGGGACAAACGCCGTCATGACTAGGGCTTAACCGGCCAGCACCGCGTCAATCTTGGCAAGGATGGCCTTGGACACGGCGACGCCCTGCTTTGCCGCCCGTTCCCGCGCCGCGCCCCGACCTTTGCCCGGCAAACGCGCGCCCGGCTGAGCATCGAACGCGCCTATCAGGTCAGTCATGCGGTCTGCAAAAGCGCCGCCCGAAGTCGCATCCGGGTCAATCGCCAGAAAGAACTGCCCCGTCTTGGGTGGCCCGCCCTTGGTGCCCGAAAAGGGCGAGGCGTGAATCCCAAGGGTCGCGCCTGACAAGGCGGCGGCCATGGTTTCGACCAACAGTGCCACGCCGACGCCCTTGTATCCCCCCGACGGTGCCATCGACCCTTTCAGTCCAACGTCCGCATCTGTGGTGGGCTTGCCATCGGCATCCAAAGCCCAACCTTCGGGGATCGGCTTGCCTTCGCGGGCGTGTTTCATGACTTCGCTTTTGGCAATCGTGCTGGCGCTTTGATCGATCAGGATCGCGGGTTCACCCCCGTCACCCGGCACCGCCAGCGAAAACGGATTGGTGCCGACAACTGGCGTGGCCCCGCCCGAGGGCGCGATGGAGGCGGGCGCATTGGTAAAGCCAAGCGCGACCAATCCTGCCCGCGCCAGACGCGCCGTATGCAGCCCCAAGACGCCGCAGTTATAGCTGTTGCGGATCGCCAAGGCCGCCACACCCTGTTCGCGCGCCAAAGGCACCAGGCGCTCAAAACCCAGATCAATCGCCGCATGGGGAAACCCCGTGGCGGCATCAGCCACCAGCGCGGCAGGACGTGGTTGGTCGAGGCGCGGCACCGCCTGACCATCGACCTTGCCACAGTGCACATGCTCGCAATAGATCGGGATGTAGGCCAGACCATGACTGGCGATCCCGTCCGCTTCTGTCGCGGCAGTGGCAACGGCTAAGGGACGCGCGTTGGCGTCGGATGTGCCAGCGGCGGTCAAGGCGCGGTAGGCCAGGTCTTCGATCTCGGTAAGGCTCAGGGTGGTTGTGTCGCTCATCGGTTTCTCTCAATCATTGTCGGTCAGGCCCGCGCCTGCGCCTTTCAGGCGGGACGCTTCGGTGGCGGGTGCATAGGTGCGCGACGCCATGCGTGTCAGAATTTTCCAGGCCGACGGATCGGGATCGACGCGGGTTTCCATTGCGGTTGTGCGTAAGGCGATTGACGACGGCGCAATCTCGACCGGGCAAAAAGCGGCTGTCCAATCGCCGGACATGTCCAAATCCCCATCCCGCACAATGGCGCGTCCCGCACCGGCCACAACACTAAGAGGCTGGCCTTGAATCGCCGCGACATGCCCTAAAAAAGGCAGCATCAATTTCGGAGCCATCACCGAATTAAGCCGCGTCACCTCGGCCTCGCGCAATTCGGCAGTGTCGGCAAAGACCAATCCGGTCATCACCGGACAAAGGTGGTTTGTGTTACAGGTCCAGTCTGCCACGCTTTTCGGAGTGAAGTCCGCAGGCGTTTCATTGGACACCTCGACAAGAAGGTCGGCCAAATCTGTGATGCCGCCTGCTTGGCGCGCCTCCAGCCAACGCACCGCATGACCCGCCTCATCAGCCACACCCCAGGCATAGCCTGCCCCACGCGCCGCCTTGCGCGCCATCGCCTCAACTTCGCCAAGCGACCACGTCACGCGGGGCGCTCGGGATAGACCCATTGGTCGCAATTATCGGGCGTCAGGTCTTCGGGGTACGGCGCACCGGTGTACATGCGAATGCGGACCCAGCGGTCGGACCGGGGATCGAAATGCGTTGCGCCGAAATACGACAGTTTCGCACGCAACATATCAATCGGCAGCATGTCGGCGGCAATCGTGTTGTCACGAATTTCGGCATAGGGTGCCGCAGCGGCCATTTGGACGCGCCGGATGATTTGTCGATATTCGGGATGGGCGAGGACGAATTCAGCAACCGGAGTATCCGCAGGCCAGCCCGCTAAAGCCGCCGCTGCCCGGGCAGCATCACGTGCAGGCGCCAAAGGCTGTTCGTAGGGTTCAACGGGTTCTTCGTAACGCTCGGCCAGTCGCGGCTCCAGCTTTTCGGCAGAAACGTACCACGCGCGCGCGGTCTGATCCTTTCCGTCCCAATCCAGCGTCTCGGCCCAACCGAAGGTCGCGTCCAAAAGCTGGGCCACTTGGCCGATGTGCATCCGCCCATCCAAGCGGAAACCCCCTTCGGACCGGTCGCACATGGTTGTCGCCAAATCGTCGACCAGCTCACCGTAGGGTTCCAGCATGAGAGAGGCCAAAAGCTCTTGTCCGTCTTCGGACAGGTTCCCCCCGGCCCAGATCATCAACGCGTCCCACGGGTGATCCTCGGCCAGAACACCACCTGCTAGGGCGGCTTTGGCTTTGGCATACTCCCCGCGCAGCACATCCAGCTTTTCCAACTGCAAAGGATGATCCGACGACCAAGTGTCCAACACTTGGGCATAGCGGGCGAAGATGTCAGCGAAAGATGCGCGCGCCTCAGGCGTCGCTTTGGCAAGTGAGCGCACGCGCGCAATGGCCTCTTCGCGGGCGGTGATCCAGTTGTTGAACAAGACGGGATGGTTGACGATGAAGGGCGCCATGCCCAGCCCTGTTGCATTGCCGATGCCCAAACTTTCCGCGATGCCCCCGTCCAGCGGCACGGCGGCGTCACCGCCTTTGGCCACAGCCATGTGATTGACCAGATCGCGCACGAACGTCCGGATCAAATAAACCAACATCATCTCAACCTGGAACGGAGCCTGAAACTCGGGCCGGTCATGCAAGGTTGCGTAATCCGCCGCGCCGAACTTGCCCGATCCATAGACCGCCGTGGTGCGCATCAGATAGCCGACGTCCTTTAGACGATCCGCGTCGGGCTGGGCACCGGACGACAAAGCCTCAACCACATGGGCCCAAAGCCGGGCGGACCGATTGGCGCGCGACAAGGACAGCTCGCGTTCCGAGATACGGCCCGCCTCCTGACGCGGCACATTGGCTTCAAGGCGGGTCAGGTCCGCTTCGCTTGGCTTACCGTCGAACAAAGTGAAGGTCGCATCCCAAGCTTCGGCGATCACCCGGTCCGAGCGTTTCGCGTCGGGCAAATCATGGGCGAAAGCCACCATGGAATAGCACCGCTCTGGCGTATCGATCCGGTAGACAGCGCGGCCTACGCCATGTGCGTCAATATCGAAAACGGGCCGCGAAAACCTCCAGCCTTCTTGCGCCATGCGACGGGTCAGGATGCGCATAAAGCTGAGACGGCTTTGATGGAACGAGCCAAGCCGCTTTAAACGCATGACAACAGACGGGTCGCGTTTTGGGACCGTGACACTCATGATGGGGCCCCGAAGTTCTGCTCGAAGAAGCGATACCAATTGCCGCCCATCACGGCGTCCACTTCGTCAGCGTTCATGCCCACAGCAGCCAATCCCGCTTCGATCTGGCCAAAATCGCGATTGTCCTGAAACCATGTGGGCATGGGCGGAAAACCGGGGCTGGCGGCGGACCCTTCACCATAGTCGATCTCTTTCGACCACCGACCAACGCGCATCCATTCGACCACGCTGTCAGGCTGATCCTGACAGAGATCACTGCCGATGCCGATATGATTGATGCCATAGGTATCGGCAGTGCGGGCGATGGCGTCGCAGAAACTGGCCAGCGTACAGTTTGAACCGTCCTTCAAATGATGCGGGTAAAGCGAAAAGCCCAGCATCCCGCCGTTATCGGTCACCGCGCGGATCACCGCGTCGGATTTGTTGCGCCGTGCGGGGTGCCAGTCGGATGGATTTGCGTGGGTGATGGCAATGGGGCGGGTCGACCACTCGGCCGCTTCTATGGTGGAACGATCTGCCGAATGACTCATGTCAACCACAAGGCCCACACGGTTCATCTCGCGGATCACCTGCTTGCCCATTCGGGTCAGGCCGGGGTCTTCGGCTTCGTAGCAACCCGTCGCCAGTAACGACTGGTTGTTATACGTCAGCTGCATGAAGCGTGCGCCAAGGGTGTGCAGGATTTCAACCAAACCGATGTCGTCTTCCATCGGGCTGGGGTTCTGGAACCCAAAGAAGATCGCCGTCCGCCCGGTTTTCCGCGCCACATCAATATCAGACGCCCACTGCCCCTTCATGATTAAATCGGGATACTCTTCAAACCACCGGTTCCAGCGTTCGAAGTTCAGCACAGTTTCGCGAAACGTCTCGTGATACGCGATGGTGACATGCACAGCATCCACGCCCCCTTCCCGCATCTGCCGAAAGATCGAGCCTGACCAGTTCGCGTATTGCAGACCGTCGATGCGCATCACCCGCCCTTTGCTAAAATCGCAAATGAGACGTGACCACTCTTGTCGCGGTCCGTCAAGGGCTGGTTAATGCCGTGTTTGGCCGGGTTAGACCGCCATGAGATAAGCGGCTTGTTCGTCCAGCACTTCGACCATCGAAATAACGTATCCACCATCCGGGCGACGCGACATGAAGTATGACACTTCTAACCAACTGATCGTGCGTCCCTGACGGGTCTTGTTTGTCCATCGCACATCAAATCGCATATGGTCTTCGTCCCGAAACACGGATTCCAAAACTTCGAAGGTGGTTGTATGGTAGCCGGTGTGGGATAGGGTCTCGCAGCATTTCGCCAGTTCCGCCTCAAGCTGTTTTCCGGACGTCAGCACTTTGACGCCGCCGTTTGCGAAAAATGGCATAGGAAACTCTACGTATTCGGCGACTTCGGCAAACCGCTCTAGACGAAATGCGTCCGCTCTCGATTTGAAAATTTCAGTGGCATTGATCATAGTCGTTCCGCCCAAATGGGGTTTCGAAAGCCGCACGTTCTGCACTGCGGCATAAGCAACGTCGTAAAAGGCTTTCTGTCTGCACCATAGGCATACCTTCCGATACTGTGGATTGATTTAGGTCAAATCCCGCCCAAAGCAAAATTGCTATCAAAAATTGGTAAGAAATTTGACCGCCCGTTCCGAACCCTATTAGATGGGCCAAACCCGGGCGAATCGGGTTGCAAAAAAACTCAAAGGGAGGACTACATGAAAAAGATCATTGCAGCCGCAGTGGCTGGATTGCTGACGACCGGAGCCGCCTCGGCTCAGGAAACGTTGGAGCTGACATCGGCGTTTGGTAAAAACCTGCCAATTCTCGGCACCGCGGCGACAGATTTTGTTGCCAATATCAACGGCATATCAAGCGAAGTTGAATTCGAACACTTCGACCCGGGCAAGCTTGTTCCTGCTCTTGAAGCGCTGGACGCTGTGTCCAACGGTTCGGTCGACGCTGCTTTCGCGACTTCGGGATACTGGCAGGGCAAGATCAACGCCGCCTCACTTTTCGCCGCTGTTCCATTCGGACCTGAAGCCGGAGAGTTCCTGGGTTGGGTTCTGTACGACGACGGTGCCAAGTACTGGCAGCAGATGTATGACGACAACGGCTATAACGTCCGCGCCCTGCCTTGTGGCGTGATCGCGCCGGAAACATCGGGCTGGTTCAAGAACGAGATCAACTCGATCGAAGACCTTGAAGGCCTGAACATGCGTTTCTTCGGCCTGGGTGCAAAGGTTATGGAAAAGCTGGGCGTTTCGACATCGCTTCTTGGCGCATCTGACATCTTCCCGGCTTTGGAACGCGGTGCCATCGACGCCACTGAATTCTCGATGCCTCGGATTGATGCGCGTCTCGGCTTCCACAAGATCGCCAAGTACAACTACTTCCCCGGCTGGCACCAGCCTTCGACCTTGTTCGAACTTCTGGTGAACAAGGACGTTTGGGACGGTCTTGATGAAAAGGCGCAAAAGCAGATCGAAGTGGCCTGCTTAGCAACCATCACGACCAACCTCGCCGAAGGTGAAGCCACCAACTATGCCGCAATGGTTGAAAACATCGAAACGAACGGTGTCACCATCAAAGAATGGTCGCCTGAAATCCTTGAGACGTTCCAGGGCGCATGGAACGAAGTCGTGGCCGAACTTGCCGCAGACGATCCGTTCTTCCAGGAAGTCTGGGCCGATCTCGAAGAGTACCGTGAAGGCTACAAAGTCTGGAGCACGATTTACCTGCCTCGCAAGTAAACCACGCTCTAACAAAGACTGATTAATAGGGCGGCTGACGACTTTGCCAGCCGCCCTTTTTTCTGGGAGGACGGAATGTCAGACAATTCGGAAATCACCCTTGAAACGATGGTGGCCGTTTCTGATCCGGGCGAGAAAGAACGCGATCTGCATTCTTGGACAGACCGCCTGATCATCAACTTCGGCAACGTGGTGGCCTGGCTCTTCCCGGTTCTGATGGTCGCGATTTGCACGCAGGTCGTGATCCGCAAAATGGGCAACAACCAAGCCTGGCTGGATGACGCCCAGTGGTGGCTTTACGGTTTTGCCATGACGGTTGGCTTTTTCTACGCCATCACCACCCAAAGCCACGTCCGGGTCGACATTCTGCACCAGCATTTTACCCGCAAAAAGAAGGCCCGCATCGAAGTGATCGGATTGGGTTGGCTGCTTTTGCCATTCATCCTGATGATGGTCGACATCATGTTCCATTACGGTTGGGCCTCGGTCATCGCGCGCGAAGGCTCGGACAGCCCGAACGGGTTGCACATGCTGTACCTGCTGAAAATGTCGCTGCCCTTCCTGTTCGTATTGGCTGCGCTGGCCACGATTTCCATCGTGCTGCGACACCTGGGCACATTCGCGCCTGTGCGCCTATGGACGGCCATGCTGGCGCTTCTGCCTTCGGTTCTCTTCTTTTCCGAGCGCATCGTCTATTACGTCTTGTACTGGTTCACACGTCTGACCAACCCAGACATCAATCCCAGACGTATCTCGCGCGAGGCGATCTTTGAACACACCCTGACGATTGGGATTGTGATCCTTGCGATCCTCTTTGTTCTGAGCTTGATCCGCTCACGTAGCTCGAACCAAGAAGGCTAAGCCCATGCAATTCCTATCCATAATCGGCGAGTTCATGAACCTGAACGAGCTTTTGGTCTTGTCGATGTTCCTTGGGTTCATCTACCTGTTGTTCCGCGGCATTCCGGTGGCTTTCTGTCTGGTCGGGATCAGCCTGATCTTCATCGTACTCAGCAAGTACATCCTTGATCCGAACCGTACGTTCATCAACGAATACATCGAATTCAACCGTGTCGGGCTGGAGTATAAGAAGCTGTTTGCCAACGGCGGGCGGTTCTTTGGCGGCACGATCAAGAACCCGGTTCTTGTGGCCCTGCCGATGTTCATCTTCATGGGACTGATGCTGGATCAATCCGGCGTCGCGCAGCGGATGATGAAATCCATGCAAGTCCTGTTTGGCGCGCTCCGCGGCGGTCTGGCCCTGTCTGTCATGCTGATCGGGATCATTCTGGCGGCTTCGACCGGTGTGATTGGTGCATCTGTGGTGCTTTTGGGCGTCATGGGCATCCCGACGATGCTGAACCAGAACTATTCGAAATCCATCGCCACCGGCACCATCGCCGCTTCAGGCACGCTTGGCATCCTGATCCCGCCGTCGATCATGCTGGTGATCATGTCGGACCAGCTGGCGATTTCGCTGGGTGATCTCTTCATGGGGGCGCTGTTCCCCGGACTGATGCTAGGCTGTCTCTATATCGCCTTCTTGGTGATCTATGGTCTGGTCCGCCCTGACGCGATGCCCCTGCCGGAAAATCGCGAACCGGTGAACATGAAAATCGTGCTGGACGTGCTTTTGTCCGTCCTACCGCCCATGGCCTTGATCATCCTGGTGCTCGGCTCGATCTTCTACGGCCTTGCAACTCCAACCGAGGCCTCGGGTCTAGGGGCCGCAGGCGCTACGCTTCTGGCACTTTTCAGTGGAAGGCTGAACCTCAAGGTCTTCAAGGACGTGATGCGCCAGACGCTGAACACCTCGGGTTACATCGTGGGTATCTTCATCACGGCGGCGTTCTTTGCCTATGTGCTGCGCCGCTACGGCGGGGATGAGATCATCGAGAACCTTGTGCTGGGCTCTTTCGACAACAAATACATGGTCGTGCTGTTCATCCTGTTCATCATCTTCTGCCTTGGCTTCCTGCTGGACTGGATCGAAATCACGCTGATCATCATGCCGTTGATGTTGCCCGTGGTTCTGGCCCTGAACATCCCCGTGGAAGGCTACGGCGTGGTCAGCGATCCTTCGATCGTCTGGTTCGCTATTTTGGTGGCGGTGACCTTGCAGACCTCGTTCCTGACGCCGCCTGTGGGCTTTGCCTTGTTCTATCTGAAAGGCGTCTGCCCACCAGAGATCACGCTGGGACACATCTATCGGGGCGTCATTCCGTTTGTACTGTTGCAGCTGACCGGGTTGGCCATCGTCTTTGCCTTTCCAAAACTGGTCACATGGCTTCCGGCCGTGGCCTACGCGACGAACTAGGAAAATTGGACCACCCCCCCTTTTCAAGTCGGGATGGTCCAGCTAAACGAGGCGAACTTGTCGCCTAAGGCTTGCGGTCGTGGCGGAATTGGTAGACGCGCAGCGTTGAGGTCGCTGTGAGGTAACACTCGTGGGGGTTCGAGTCCCCCCGACCGCACCAATGTCGTTCTTTTGCAAAGGAATGAACGACGGCAGGCAGACGTTGCGCAGCACCGTCGCAAGGCAAAGCTCCCTACCCCTCAGCCCGCCCTCTGCCCCTAAAAGTGCCAAACAGCACCACAGTCACGGCCAGCACCAAAAAGAACCCTTCCGTGTCATAGCTCCCGAATAGAACCTCGCCCATTCGTCTGCCCGGCATCAGTGTCAAAATCCCGGCAACCCCCAAACCTCCGAACGCCAAACCGCGCATCCCCGCCCGATGCGCCACCTGATCGCGTCGGATCGCAGCCCGAACCGCCTGCCAAAGCCCGACCAACACATAAACCGAGATCAAGTGAATGGCGCTGAACGGCCCAAGCATCCGGGCTTCGTTGATGAAAAACGAACTGAGCGCGGTCGAGACCATAGCCGTCACCCAGATATAACCGCAGACCTTGTGCACCCGGTCCTTTTTGGTGCGAAACAAGGTCCAAGGCAGCAAGGCAATCGCCACAACAGCCGTCGTGACATGCAACTGCACCGCAAAAGGCGCATCAAATAAGGGGGCAAGCGTTGGCATTTCTGGTTCTCCGTCTGTAAAAAGCACTTGAACATCTCTTGCCCAGCCAAAAGCCTTAGCGCGAGCGTGACTGCTTGAAACGACAGGAAAATACGTGACTGACAGCCCTTTGCATTTCGCGATGCGTGAAACGCAATCGCTTCTCAGCCGCCGCGGGGTCTGGGTGGCGATGCTGGCGGTTGGTGTGGTGCTGGGGATCTCTGGTCCCTTCGGCACGGTCGACGAAATGCGCCTGTTGCCCCGACTGGCCTATTGGATGGTCGTCGCGGTCGTGACCTTTTCGTCGGGCGTTTGGGTTTCGGCGGTCGTCGAGCGCGCGCTGGCCAGATGGGTCCTTCCGCGTTGGCTAAAGGTCTCTGCGCTCGGCACAGCCATTGGGACCGTCGTCGCCATAGAGGTGTTGGTGCTGAACTGGGGTGTCTTTGGCTTGCCGCCAGACGTTCAAAATTACGCACTTCCGCTTTTGGCCAATGCAATCGGGATTGCTATCGTGGTATCTTTGGCGCTGAACATGATCGAGACGACCAAACCCCACGCCACCCCAGAGAGAACGCCACCGCTATTGGATCGCCTGCCCTTCGACAAACGCGGGTCTCTCGTTGCGCTATCGGTGTCGGATCACTACGTCGAGGTCAGAACAACCAAGGGTCAGGAGTTGCTTCTGATGCGTCTGTCCGATGCCATGCGCGAAACGGGGTCTAGCGAGGGCTTGCAAGTGCACCGTTCCCATTGGGTCGCTCTGGACGCTATCAAAGCCGCGCGGCGTGACGGGGCCAAAGCCGTGTTGACCTTGACCGATAACCACGAAATCCCTGTCAGCCGCACCTATCTGGGCGCTGTGAAAGAGGCCGGGCTTCTGCCCGAGTAAGCCATGGTCAAATGGATCACCGAACCCGGGCTTTTGGACTATGACCGCGCCACCGCGTTTATGGAGGCGCGCGCAGCCGAGATCCGTGCAGGCTCCGAGGATGAGACGATCTGGCTGGTCGAACACCCGCCCATGTACACCGCTGGTACGTCCGCCAAGGACACCGACCTGAAAGACGCCGCCCGCTTCCCGGTCTATCCCACCAAACGCGGCGGGCAATACACCTACCACGGCCCCGGACAACGGGTGGCCTATGTGATGCTGGACGTGGCGGCGCGCGGCCAAGACGTGCGCCGCTTTGTCCATGACATGGAGTCTTGGATCATCGCCACGCTGGACCAATTCAACGTGGTCGGCGAACGCCGCGAGGGCCGTGTTGGCGTCTGGGTCACCCGCCCCGAAAAACCACCCCTCCCGGACGGCAGCCCCCGCGAAGACAAGATCGCCGCTTTGGGCATCCGCATCCGCAAATGGGTGTCGTTCCACGGCCTGTCGATCAACGTCGAGCCAGACCTGTCCCATTTCGACGGCATCGTCCCTTGCGGGATCACGGGGCACGGAGTGACGTCACTGGTCGATCTGGGGTTGCCGGTGACGATGACGGATGTGGATGTGGCGCTGGAAAAGACTTTTGGGGAGGTGTTTTAGGGCGAAGGCCCGCTTTGAGCCCTTAGTTACTAATGCCGCAAGCCAAACGAACGGCGGCTATCGGAATGTTGGCAAAATTTCCGAAGTGTCGGAACTAAGTCTTCCTACTTAAACCACGTTGACATTGGGAACGGTGGGAAGCTCTGTTTATACTAGGCCTACTTGATAGAATTTTAATCGATTCAAGGTTATGCATGAAAGACCGGATTTTTCTTTTAGCGTCGGCGCTCTTGGCCATGTCCGCAGAGGCGGAAGACGCCAGCGTTTACTACAGCGCATTGGCACCCCTCGAGAGCTTTCAAGAATGTAACGAATGTCCGGAAATGATTGTCATGCCGTCGGGGTCTTTCATGATGGGCGCGATCAAGGGTGAGTCTCGGAATCCTTTCGATGCCTACGGGGAAAACGCAACTTTCCGGCGTCGCACCCCAGATGAGCTCAATGTCATACCATTTGAACATCCACGACATCATGTTGCAATCGACGTGCCGTTTGCACTTGGACGAAATGAGGTCACACGTGAGGAATGGTTGCTATGCGTTGATGCTGGCGCGTGCGATTACAACCCGTCGCATGTTTCCTTAACTTTACATGCATTTCGTGACCTTGGCAAAGATCATCCGGTGATAAACGTTTCATTTCTTGATGCCATCCAGTTCATTGGGTGGCTTAATGAAAAGGTTGGTAAGGATGTATATCGTTTGCCAACTGAGGCGGAATGGGAATACGCCGCCCGATCAGGCACAGGTACTCGATTTGCGCAAGGTGACGAACTAACCAAAGAGCAAGCAAACTTCTCAGGTCGAGCAACTGAGCACGTTCGAGGAGAAGGCGTGACATTGCCTAGGTTAGCAAATCGGCGTGTGCCAGTGCCAGTTCAGTTGTTGGACGCCGCGAATGCGTGGGGGCTGCGGCATATGTCGGGAAATGTTCACGAAATTACATTGTCTTGTTGGCACCCCAAGCACTTAGAGTTTTCGACGACCAGCCTCTACCTCGCGCATGCTTTGTCCAAAGCCTCGTGCCCCCGAGTTGCTAAGGGAGGTGCCTTTAACGTTGCTATGGATGGGTTGCGCCCGGCAAGCCGAGTTAGAAGGAAAGAAACATCCCGCAGCGATACTGTTGGATTTCGTGTTTTAAGAGTGTTAAATTAGAACTGAAACAATAGATGAAAATAGTCGTTCCTACAAACCTAGTCGATTTGTTGCGAGCAATCACAGAAAGCTCACTGGGCGCGACACGCCTGACCGAAAATGAACTAAAGCCGACTTTCGTGTTTCGTAAACAAACGGCAGAAAAGTCTGGCAAACCAGCCGTTCCGAGTCAAACCTCTCGGCCTGCCCTTACCCCGCCACCAAGGCCACCCGCTCGCCTGCCCGGATCACCTCTGGATCATAAGGCGTCCGCGCGAAAACCTCATGCACCATCGGGGCGAAATGCTCTAACGGCAGGCTTTCATAGTCCGGATCGAAGCTGGACTGGTCCCAAGCCTCGCAAAACTGCACGCAGTCGTCGAAATAGGGATGGCCTTTGTAGATCTCGCGCTTCATCGGGTCTGCGCCGACGTGTTCGCCGTAATACAGCATCTGAAAATCACCGTGTTTCTCGACCACCCATGTACATTGCGCGCGCACGAAGGGCTTCAGGATCGCGGCGGCGTATTCGTCGTGGTTGTAGGGCGCAAAGATGTCGCCCACATCGTGCAACAGGGCCGAGACCACCCAATCCATATCCGCCCCGTCCCGCCAAGCACGCGTCGCGGCCTGCAACGAGTGCTCCAATCGCGTGACCTGATAGCCGGACAGGCTTTCGTCCAAGGTGACCAACGCTTTCAAAAGACGATCCGCCGTGCCTTTTGCGTATTCCACCTCGTGCTCGGTCAGGAAGTCATAGTCTTCCTTGTCGCCATCCTTCATCGCGGTGAATTTGACCTTATCCATCATGTGTACATCTCTGTCGTTTTCGCCGCGCCCTTCATCAAGGTTTTCGCTTGCTCTGCACGAATTTCCTCATAAACCTCAAGACTTTCCGCATCGAAGCTCGCCTTAGGCACCGGCGTGTGCACAAAGTGACCAAACCGGTCTTTTCCACGTGCGGCCATCACATAGTCTTTCGATCCCACGCGTTGCTCCATGTCCGGGCGGATGTACCGGATCACACAGCCAATCCGTCGCTCGTTTGAGGTGTTCGGCCCTGACCCATGGATGGTCAGCCCGTGATGCAGGCTCATCTGCCCCGGTTGCAGCACGATGGGGGTTTTGTCGGCTTCGTCGATGTCCACGGCCACTTCCTGCCCCCGGCTCAGAAGGTTGTTGTCGTCGAAACTGTCTTTGTGAGGCAAAATCGGGTTCTTGTGGCTGGCGCGGACAAAATCCATGCAGCCCGAGGCTTTGGTGGCAGGTGACAAAGCCAGCCAAGCCGTGACCATTCCGTCGATGGCCCCAAGGCCCCAATAAGTCAGGTCTTGATGCATTGTGACGATATGGGGTGTTTCCGGCTCTTTGATAAAGAATTCAGCGGCATAGACCAGAATGTCGGGGCCAAGAACACCTTCGACCGCATCCAGAATGGCCGGGTGACGCGCGATATCGGCCACAAAGGGCATCACCACTTGCGCATTGACCCGCTTGTAGGTGTTCAGGGGCAGTGGCAGGCCGTTGTCCAGCCAGTCGCGTTCGATGGTCTCCAGCGCTTCGCGGGTATTGGCGACCTCTGGGGCGTTCAACACCTGGATGGGATGCAAAAATCCATCGCGCCAATAGGCGTCGATCTGAGCCGGGCTCAGAGACCCCATCTTGCGCAACGGTTCGTCGGACATGGTTTGATCCTCCCGTCCCGAGGTTGAGCCAAGTTTTGCGCGGAAGCCATGCGAAATGCGTCATTTGCTGACGGATTTCGCCAACCTGAACCAAATTCGCCCGCAAAGTGCCCCACTTTTAAGGCCCCGTGACCCCATATTTTTTGGAGCACGCATATGTACGACGTCACCCGCCATTCCACAGTTCTTGACAACGGCATTACCGTTTTGTCCGAATGCGCCCCCCATTCAAATCGCGCCGCACTTGCGATCAATGTTCTGGCGGGCAGCGTTCACGAACCCGCGGCCCATGCAGGCATCGCACATCTTCTGGAACATCTCATGTTTCGCGGCACCGCAACCCAATCCAGCGCCGACATTCAAGACCGGATCGAAGATTTGGGCGGCAGCATCAACGCGCAGACGCAACTGGATCAGACCTGCTATCATGCAACCGTGCTAAGCGAGGATATCGGGCGGTCGATGCATCTGTTCGCCGATCTGTTCCAGAACCCTAAGTTTGCCGAGCAAGATATTGATATGGAGCGACAAATCATCGAAGATGAAAACTGTCGCGGGTGCTTCAACTGCGCGATGAACGAGGCTTTGTTCGAAGTGTCCTATCCGGATCAGCCTTTGTCACGACCGGTGATCGGCTACAAGGAAACGCTTGAATCCATCACGCGCGACGATTTGGTCGCATTCCACAAGGCTTTCTATGTCGGGCGCAATGTCACTGTCGCGGTGTGCGGCGACATGGACCATCAAGACGTGGTGGCTTTGGTCGAGGCCGCGTTTTCGGATCTTCCCGCCGGCGAGGCCAGCACATGGCCCGAGATGCCTTACGTGGGGGGTGACATGCACATGGGCACAAGTTCTGATGACTCCAGCGTTTGGATCTCGTGGGACGTCACGGACTTCGACAATGCGCAAAAGCGCAGGATTTGGATGTTGTCGGACATTCTGGGTGGCCACGGGCAATCGCTTTTGATGCAGGAATTGCGGGAAAAGCGCGGCTTGGTCTACGCCGTGTCTTGCGAAGTTCAAACCTATGCCCGCCGCGACATCCTGCGTGTTTACCTGCAAGGCCCCTCCAATCGCATCGCCGAGATTTGCGAGGTTGCGATCGACACCATCAAAGGGGCTGCGTCAGGGCTTAGCGACGAAGAACACGCCAAAGCGATCCGTCGCCATCACGTGAACGCGTTGATGAGCCTTGATGGCCTCGAAGGTCGGACCTACGACATGATCACGGACATCAGCGAACTTGGCCGGATCAGCGATCCAACTGAACGCTATCATGCCTATCAGGGTCTCAGCGTGAAAGATCTCAGGTCTGCCGGTCAGGCATTGTTGACCCTTTCGCCAAGCATTGTGATGTCGGCCCCATTGCGCCACGCCCCGAAACCACAGGCTTTGCGCACCCGCATGACGGCCAAATCCCGTGGAATACTTGGCAGCCTCCTGAAACGCGCAAGCTGACACGTCAGTTTGGCGCAAAAGGCTTTGCGTCGGCAAACCTGACCTGAGACAATTTATCCCGTCTGACGGACGCATCGCCCATTGCCGAGGTCGGTCCATCCCCTTAAAAGCGGAGGAAACCGGCAGGAACACGCCGGGCAATTAACGACGTCAGGAGGCACACATGGCCGACGCCGCTGCTCACGAGCACGACGACCACGAACTCAGCTTCTTTCAGCGCTGGTTCATGTCAACGAACCACAAAGATATCGGGATACTTTATCTGTTCACCTCCGGTCTAGCTGGCTTCATTGCCGTTGCCTTTACCGTCTATATGCGGATGGAACTGAAAGATCCCGGTGTCCAGTTCATGTGCGCCGAAGGGGCCCGCCTGATCGCAGACGGAACCTGCGCGCCAAACGGTCACTTGTGGAACGTTCTGGTCACCGCACACGGCATCCTGATGATGTTCTTTGTTGTTATTCCCGCCCTGTTCGGCGGATTTGGCAACTATTTCATGCCCTTGCACATCGGTGCGCCAGATATGGCGTTCCCTCGGATGAACAACCTGTCCTATTGGCTTTATGTGGCCGGTACGACTCTGGCCGTTGCCTCGGTGGTGTCGCCGGGCGGAAACGGTCAATTAGGGTCTGGTGTAGGCTGGGTGCTCTATCCGCCGCTGTCCACGACAGAACAAGGCTTTTCGATGGATTTGGCGATCTTCGCTGTCCACTTGTCCGGCGCAAGTTCGATCCTTGGTGCGATCAATATGATCACAACCTTCCTGAACATGCGGGCTCCGGGCATGACCCTGTTCAAAGTTCCGCTGTTTGCATGGTCGATCTTTGTGACCGCTTGGTTGATTCTTCTGGCCCTGCCGGTTCTGGCCGGTGCAATCACCATGCTGCTGACGGACCGGAACTTTGGGACCACCTTCTTTGATCCCGCCGGCGGCGGGGATCCCGTCCTTTACCAGCATATTCTATGGTTCTTCGGTCACCCCGAAGTTTATATCGTGATCCTGCCCGGCTTTGGCATCATTAGCC
>CAZWDS010000033.1:27380-33138 GCA_964632495.1 uncultured Rhodobacterales bacterium | reverse complement strand
AAATCGAGGTTCACCTGCACCGTACAGGTGCGCCGCATCATCTGTGTGCCATGGGTGCCGACGGTGTTCATGTAAGCGTCCATCAGCTTGTAGCGGCCCTTGGGCATCAAGGGCATGTCATCGTGAGTCCAGTGGGGCGCTGCGCCCAAACCGATGAAGCGCGCGCCGATCTTGTCGGCCACGGATTGGACCTCGCGCAGGTGTTCGTTCACCTCGTCGCACGTCTGGTGAATGGTGTCCAAAGGTGCGCCCGACAGTTCCAGTTGGCCACCCGGTTCAAGCGAGACGTTGGCACCGTCTTTGACCAAGCCGATGATCTTGCCCGCCTCTTCCACCGGCGACCAGCCAAAGCCGTCGCGCAGCCCCTCCAGCATCGCCTTGATCGAACGGGGACCGTCGTAGGGCAAAGGCATCAGCGTGTCTTTGCAATAGCCGAACTTCTCGTGCTCGGTCCCAATGCGCCAGTCGTCTTTGGGCTTACAGCCGTCGGCCAGATATTCCGCCAATTGCTCGTGCCGCTCGATTGGGGCACCGCCGGATTGTGGTATGGACATGCGATCTCGCCTTAGCTGGGTCTGCTTGATCCCTTGCCCGAATTGTCGGTCAAGTCAATCCGGGGATCTCTGTGCGCTTTCCCACACCAAGTGCTCGGCGGCGTCCTTGGATTTGGAGGCCCGGATAACGGATTCGTAGTCTGCGCCGGACAGCGCAGTCAGGGCATCGAACAAGCTGCCAGCGTTCTCGGCATTCCCGGGGATGGTCAGACGTTGGCCTGCCTTGTCGGTGAATTCCCAATAGAAATCAGCCGTTGCGGGGCCTAGCCCCGTGGTTTTCACCTTGATGCGGGACAGTTCATTGATCGAAAGAACACCGCCGCCCGTTGGCCCAAGATAGGTGATCTGGCGTTCGTCCACCTCGACGACACCAACGCCACCTGCACGTTCCGGCAACCGGGCGCGGCGCACGCCTTCGATGAAAAGAGCGGCTCCGATTAGGGCCGTGACCCAGGACATGGCTTGCAAAAAACCGCTGGTGGACGAGGCCGCTTGTAGTGACCCCAAAAGGACTGCGCCCGAGATGATCGCCTCGCGCCATTTGTAGAAGAAGGATTTAACCTCGGGGCGGATAAAGCTCATCGCCAATCCCCCAAGTGCAATTGCCAAAACGTCAATGCGGCGACGGCGGCGGTATCGGCGCGTAAGATACGGGGCCCAAGGGAAACGGGCACGGCGTTGTCCATTTTGGCAAGGCGCGTGCGTTCGGCTTCGGAAAAGCCACCTTCGGGGCCGATCAAAATCGCCCAGGGCTTACCCTTCAATTCAGCCAGAACGGACGGAGAGGACGCCCGGCCTGCCAATGCTTCGTCGCAGAACAATAACAGTCGGTCTTTGGGCCAAGCGTCCAGCATCTTGGACAAGGCGGTCAGATCTTCGACGGGCGGGACAAAGGTGCCGCCGCATTGTTCGGCCGCTTCTACGGCATGAGCTTGCAGACGATCCCGGCGGATGCGTTCGGCGTTGGTGAAATCACTCTGCACAGGGCAAATCCGCGCCGCGCCCATTTCGGCGGCTTTTTCTACGATGAAATCCGTTCTGGCTTTCTTGATCGGAGCGAACAGCAACCAAAGATCGGGCGGGTCTTGTTGAGTGGCGCTTTGAGTGCGACAGGCCAGCACGCCCTTCTTCTTGCCCGCCTCAACCACCTCGGCCTGCCATTCGCCATCAGCCCCGTTGAATAGAGCGACCATCGCTCCGGGTTCCAGACGCATCACGCCGAACAGATAATGCGCCTGATCCCGCGTCAGAGCGACCAGTTGCCCTGTCCCTAGGGCCTGCTCTACAAAGAGCCTGATTTTCGCTTTCGTCTTCACGAGGACCATATGACCGAGGCAACGCCTGAGGGACAAGTGGCAGATGCCGCTAAAGGCAACTGGGTGGACCATTGGGCGCCAGAGGCCACCCGAGCCTATCTGCGCCTTAGCCGCGCAGATCGCCCGATTGGGACGTGGTTGCTGTTGTTGCCCTGTTGGTGGGCTTTGGGCGTGGCGTCTTTGATGCAGGGCGCGTTTACGGGTGCGCATCTTTGGATCGGGATCGGCTGTGCCATTGGCGCCTTCTTGATGCGGGGCGCGGGATGTACGTGGAATGACATCACAGACCGTGACATTGATGGCGCGGTCGAGCGCACGCGGTCGCGGCCCATTCCGTCAGGTCAAGTTACGGTCAAAGGCGCAATCATCTGGATGTCCGTTCAGGCGCTTTTGGCGTTTGGAATTTTGCTTACCTTCCACCCCTTGGCGATTGGGCTTGGCATCGCCTCCCTTTTGCTGGTGGCGATCTATCCCTTTGCCAAACGGTTCACATGGTGGCCACAAGCCTTTTTGGGGTTGGCGTTCAACTGGGGTGCTATTTTGGTCTGGGCCGCTGTGACGGGAACCGTCGCTTGGCCTGCCGTCGCGCTTTATCTGGCAGGTATCGCTTGGACGTTGTTCTACGACACAATTTATGCCCATCAGGATGCCGAGGATGATGCAATGATCGGTGTGAAATCCACCGCGCGGTTGTTTGGTGAAGACACGCCCACTTGGTTGAAGTGGTTTCTTGTGGCCTCGGTCTCGTTGCTGGGCATCGCTTTGATCGGCGCATTAGCTGGTGCGGTCAGCCCACTGCATCTGGTCATCGCCCTAGGCGGAGCTTGGGCCTTTGGTTGGCATCTGACGTGGCAAATCCGAAAGCTGGACATGGACGACAGTGACGTTCTGTTGCGCCTGTTCCGGTCCAACCGCGATGCGGGGTTAATCGTGGTCCTATTTCTCGCCATAGCGCATTTCCTGTGATTGCGCCCGTTGGGCCAGAGGTCTAAGAAACCGCCATGAGTTCAAAACGGTCCCTGTTCCGATCATCCAAGTTACCCCATGTTCTGGCCATTGCCCTTGGGGCTGCAGGCTGTGTTGGTATGGCATTTTGGGCCAAAAACCGCATCGAAGCTCAGGCCCTGACCGGATTGAACCTTGCCTTGTCGCAAGCCGGGCAAGATTGGGTGGACGTCAGTGTGGACGGTCTGTCTGTTACGCTGAGTGGCACGGCCATGGACGAAGCGACCAGATTCGCCGCATTGTCGACCGCTGGACGGGTGGTCGATGCGACCCGCGTGATCGACGGAATGGATGTTTTGGCCGCCGCGGCAATCCAAGCGCCCGAGTTTTCCATCGAGCTTTTGAAGAACGAAGATGGTGTGTCCTTGATCGGCCTTGTGCCCACGTCATCCAATCAGGAAAGTATCATCGAGCGGGTTGAAGACCATTCAGATGGCGCGCCGGTTTCACCGTTGTTGGAAAGCGCGAATTTCGAAGCGCCCGCAGGTTGGGAACGCGCTTTGGCCTTTGGGATCGAAGCGCTAGACGACCTGCCCAGTTCCAAGGTCTCGATCAATGCGCGGCGTGTGGCGATCAAAGCCGTCGCGAAAGACATCGACGATAAACGATTGATCGAACAGCGACTGAACAGAAGAGCGCCCAGCGGTCTGAAGATCGAGTTGAATATCCTTGCCCCGCGCCCCGTCGTGGCGCCGTTTACGCTTCGGTTCCTGATCGACCAAGGCAACCTGCGGTTTGATGCCTGTACTGCGGACAGCGATACGTCTCAGCGCGCGATCATTCAGGCGGCCAGCACGGCTGGAGTCATGGGAAGCATCGACTGCACCATTGCCCTTGGTACGCCGTCCACCCGGTGGGGTGAAGCCGCAGTGGCGGGGATCAAGGCGTTGCGTGAGATGGGCGAAGGCACTCTGACCATGTCGAACGCGGATGTGACGCTGGTGGCCAAGGAAGGCACATCTCCTTCGGTTTTCGAACGCACCGCTGCCGAACTTGAGGCTGCCCTCCCCCCGGTCTTTTCCCTATCGGCCATCCTTCCTGAAACCGCCGAAACGGACGGCGATGGCACGGTTCAACCGCCAGAATTCACGGCCACCCGGTCGCCGGAAGGGCAAGTGCAGCTACGCGGAAGATTAAGCGACGAAAAGACCCGAACTGCGGTCGAAAGTTTTGCTGCGGCCCACTTCGGAAGTGAACGCATTTACTCAGCCACACGGGTTGATCCAGATTTGCCAAGCGGCTGGCCATTGCGGGTTTTAACGGCTTTGGAAGCTATGCAGTTTCTGCACAATGGCGTCGCCAATGTGACTGCCGATAAGATCACCATTTCAGGCGACACCGGAACAAAGGACGCGCAGGCTCAGATGACGCGCATTCTGTCCAGTAAGCTGAATGAAGGGGCCGCTTTTGATTTGATCGTGTCCTATTCCGAGGCACTCGACCCACAATCCTCAATTCCGACGCCTGAAGAATGCATCCAGTTGATCAATGAAGCCGGCAATAAGCGTAAGATCACCTTCGCCCCATCCTCTACCGATTTCGAAGCCGAGGCAGTCGAGACCATCGACTCGATTGCGGAAATTCTGCGGGATTGCACCAGCGTGCGGATCGAAATCGGCGGCTTTACCGACAGTCAGGGCCGCGAGACGATGAATGCTCAACTTAGTCAGGCACGGGCGGATGCGGTTTTGAACGCGATTATGGCACGTCGTGTGTTGGTGTCGAACCTGACAGCCAAAGGGTATGGCGAAGAACAACCGATTGCCGATAACGAAACCGAAGCCGGACGCGAAGCAAATCGCCGGATTGAATTTCGCCTTTTGACCGACGAAGAGTTCGCCGAATCCGAAAGCGACGCAATAGATGAAACGGCCACCGAGACCGAGGCCGAAACTGACGGAGACAGCAGCGAATGAACGGCCCCGAGTTTATTGCGGCCACTGCCGCCATCCTTTTTATGGCCTTTCTTGCAGGCTGGTTCACCCATTGGCTGATCAGCCGCATCACGCGGGTGACACGTTCGGATATGGATGATTTGGACAAGATGGCGCAGGAATTGCATCAGGCCGAAGAAGAACGCGACAGCACAACCGCTTTTTACCAGCAACGCGAAGCGGAATTGTCGAACCGTCTAAGCCAGACCGAAGCCGAACTTGAAGCCGCGATGGATGGACTTCGCACAGCGCGAAGCGAGGCCGAAGATCTGCGCGCGCAAGTCGAACGCTCCAAGCAAACCATGTAAGCGCTCGACAGCCCGTCACTTGCCGTTCAAAAATGGCGGCAGGAGGCACGGTGTCATGCAAATCTATATTTACCTGTTGATTGCGATTGCGGCTGAGACTGTCGGCACGATGGGGCTTCAGGCCTCACAGCAATTCACGAAACTAGGGCCGTCGCTTTTGGCCGTTGCAAGCTATGCCGTGGCCTTTTTCTTTCTGGGCCTCACGTTAAAGTTCATGCCAGTCGGCGTGGTCTATGCTCTTTGGTCGGGAGTAGGAATCGTACTGATTGCGACGATGGGATACGTGGTTTTCGGGCAAAAACTGGATTTCTATGCGCTTTTAGGGATCGGTCTGATTGCCGCAGGCATACTTATTATCAACCTCTTTTCTGAAACAGCGCATCACTAGGGCGTGACAGTCCTTGTTTAAGAGAGGTTTTGGGCCGATCTTAGGTTCATGACCATGCAAAGATTCACATTTCCCGGACATTCCGGCGAAGAACTGGCCGCGCGTCTTGATATGCCCGATGGCCCTCATCTGGCGACGGCGCTGTTTGCCCATTGCTTCACCTGCGGCAAGGATATCACCGCCGCGGGCCCCCTACCCGCCCCCCCGGGCCCCCGGGGGGGACGGCGGGTGGGGGGGGGGGTGACCGGGCGGG
>CAZWDS010000033.1:0-27370 GCA_964632495.1 uncultured Rhodobacterales bacterium | reverse complement strand
GCATTGCGGCGCGACTGGCCGCCATGGGGATCGCTGTCTTACGCTTCGATTTCACCGGGCTAGGGCATTCGAAGGGCGAGTTTGCAAACACGACCTTCACGTCCAACGTCGAAGATCTGGTGTTGGCGTCAAAGCATCTGGCCGACAAGGGCATGGCACCCAGTCTGCTGATTGGCCATTCGCTGGGCGGTGCCGCCGTGTTGAAAGCCGCCGGTCAGATTGACAGCATCAAAGCAGTTGCGACCATCGGTGCGCCCTTTGATCCCGGTCATGTCACGCATAACTTCGGTGCGGCACTGGATGCGATCAGCGCAGACGGAAGGGCCGAGGTTGACTTGGCTGGGCGCGCTTTCACCATCGGCAAGGGCTTTGTCGACGATGTGGCCGCCACCGAGCTTTCGCCGCTGATCGCCAAGCTGAACCGTGCGCTTTTGGTGCTGCACGCGCCTTTGGACGCAACCGTCGGTGTGGAAAACGCCACTCAGATTTTCACCGCTGCCAAACATCCGAAAAGCTTTGTGACCCTAGACGATGCCGATCACCTGAT
Organism: uncultured Rhodobacterales bacterium; assembly: GCA_964632495.1. Lineage (GTDB taxonomy): Bacteria > Pseudomonadota > Alphaproteobacteria > Rhodobacterales > Rhodobacteraceae > CALKXV01. The sequence continues at coordinate 26,823 of CAZWDS010000033.1, read as the reverse complement.
CAGTCGTCCCGAAGATGCCGAATACGCGGCCGAAGTTATCGCGGCTTGGGCTGGCAAATACCTGAAGCTGCGCCCACCTGCCCCGCCTCCTGGTGCGCCCGAAGGCATCGTGCGCGTGGCCGAGGCAGATGCCGAAGGGTTTTTGCAAGACGTGAACGCCGGACCAAGCCACCACACGCTGGCCGACGAACCCGAGGCCTATGGCGGCACCAACAAGGGCATGACACCCTATGGGTTTCTGTCGGCTGGGCTTGGGGCCTGTACGTCCATGACGATCCGCATGTATGCGCGGCGCAAGAAATGGGCGCTGGATCATGTCTCGGTCGATGTCAGCCATGACAAGGTGCACGCGCAGGACGCCGACAATGATCAGGGGTTCCGGATTGATACGTTCCGCCGCGAAATCCGGCTGGAAGGCGATTTGGACGACGAACAACGCGCGCGTCTGTTAGAGATTGCCGACCGTTGCCCGGTGCACCGAACTTTGGAGCACGGCGCTCAGGTCGAAACGATCCTTCTGCCCGAGTGACCTGACCAAGCGGTACCTGTTGCAAGTGGCGCGGGCGCGTGCCAGCTTTCATCATGGCCCGAACCACTGTCAAAACCGCTTCTGTGACGCCTGCGCAATTGCCGCAGGTTCAAGAGCCCCGCAATTCCGGGACGCCGCTGGATCTGGATTTGATCCGTGGCTTGCAAGCCAACACCAGCGCCATTGAACGCCGTGCGGCGACGCTTCCCGGTCGTCGGTCGGTCAAGAAAGAGTTTCAGGCAGCATGGCTGTTGCGGGCTTTGACGATGATTGATCTGACCACTTTGTCGGGCGATGATACGGTCGGGCGCGTGCGACGATTGTGCGCCAAAGCCGCCAACCCGGTTCGCGCTGATCTGTTGGAAGCTATGAACATGCCGCCTGTCACTGTGGGCGCTGTCTGCGTCTATCACGACATGATTGAAACTGCTGTTCAAGCTTTGGACGGCACGGGCATTCCTGTTGCTGCAGTGTCCACCGGATTTCCCGCCGGGTTGTCGCCCTTCAAACTGCGCTTGGCCGAAATCCGCGAAAGCGTGGCTGCCGGCGCCAAGGAAATCGACATCGTCATTTCGCGCCGCCACGCGCTGACCGGGGATTGGCAAGCGCTGTATGACGAGATGTGCGCGTTTCGCGAAGCTTGCGGGGACGCGCACGTCAAAGCAATCCTGGCGACGGGCGAATTGGGCACCTTGCGCAACGTCGCGCGTGCGTCTTGGGTGTGCATGATGGCGGGCGCGGATTTTATCAAAACCTCAACCGGAAAAGAGCCTGTGAACGCCACGCTGCCCGTCTCCTTGGTGATGACCCGCGCGATCCGGGGGTATCACGACATGACCGGACACCGCGTGGGGTACAAGCCCGCTGGCGGAATTTCGAAGGCGAAGGATGCCGTGACCTATCTGACGCTGATCAAGGACGAACTGGGCGACCGCTGGCTGCGCCCCGATCTGTTCCGCTTTGGCGCATCATCCTTGCTGAACGACATCGAGCGGCAGTTGGAACACCACGTCACCGGTCGGTACTCGGCCGGGTATCGGCACGGAATGGCATAGGGGCAAAGATATGAACGTCCGCGATATATTCGACACGATGGAGTATGGCCCGGCACCCGAGGATGCCTCGGAAGCACGGGCTTGGCTGAAAGGCCACGGCGGCGCGTTTGGTCACTTCATCGGTGGGGCATGGACCAAACCGAACAAGCTGTTTGCCTCGAAGAACCCCGCCACGGGCCGGGCGCTGGCGAAAGTGTCTCAGGCGACGAAACGTGATGTGAATGCTGCGGTCGCGGCGGCGCGGGGCGCACAAAGGGCTTGGGGCGCGGATGCGAAAAAACGAGCGCGGGTGCTTTATGCCTTGGCACGGATGGTTCAGAAGAACGCCCGCCTGCTCGCCACCTTAGAGACTTTGGACAATGGCAAACCGATCCGGGAAAGCCGCGACATCGACGTGCCCTTGGTCGCGCGGCATTTCTATTACCACGCCGGGATGGCGCAACTGATGGACGATGAGTTGCCGGATCGCGTCGCCCTTGGTGTGGCGGGTCAGATCATCCCGTGGAACTTCCCCTTGTTGATGTTGGCGTGGAAAGTCGCGCCTGCGCTGGCCATGGGCAACACGGTTGTGTTGAAACCCGCCGAGTACACCTCGTTGACCGCTTTGTTGTTCGCCGAACTGGCCCACGAAGCCGGTGTGCCGCCCGGCGTTTTGAACATTGTGACGGGCGACGGTGCGGTCGGGCAGATGATTGTCGGGCACAAAGACATCGACAAGATCGCCTTCACGGGTTCCACCGAAGTGGGCCGTCACATCCGCCGCGCCACTGCTGGAACAGGCAAGGCGCTGACCTTGGAACTGGGCGGCAAATCCCCTTACATCGTCTTTGATGACGCCGATATCGACAGCGCCATCGAAGGGCTGGTCGATGCGATCTGGTTCAATCAAGGTCAGGTCTGTTGTGCAGGGTCGCGGCTACTTTTGCACGAGAGCATTGCAAAGGATTTTACCCGCCGTTTGAAAGCGCGGATGGACAAGCTGCGCATCGGTGATCCGCTGGACAAGTGCATCGACGTGGGCGCTGTGGTGGATCCGGTGCAGTTGAAGACGATCAAGAGTTTGGTCGCCGATGCCCAGGGCGAGGTCTATCACGCGGCCTGTGACGTGCCTTCGAAGGGGTGCTTCTATCCTCCGACATTAATCACCGGGCTGCACAGCGCCGATCCTCTGATGCAGGAAGAAATTTTTGGGCCGGTTCTGGTCTCGACCACCTTCCGCACGCCGGGCGAGGCCGTCGAACTGGCGAACAACACGCGCTATGGATTGGCAGCCACGCTTTGGACGGAAAACGTGAACCTTGCGCTGGATATCGCGCCGAAACTGGCCGCTGGCGTGGTTTGGGTGAATGCGACCAACCTGTTTGACGCCGCTGCCGGATTTGGCGGAGTACGGGAAAGCGGCTTTGGCCGCGAAGGCGGTTGGGAAGGGCTGCAAGCCTATACCAAGCCGAAACGCCGGGCAAAGGCGCTGACGCCAATCACCGCCGCGCCCGCCGGGACCGGAGTGTCAGACGCGGCTGTTGATCGAACGGCCAAGTTCTTTGTTGGCGGCAAACAGGCGCGGCCCGACGGGGGATATTCGCAAACCATCTGGTCCCCGCGCGGCAAGCCCTTGGGTCAGGTCGGTCTGGCCAACCGTAAGGATCTTCGGAATGCGGTCGAGGCGATGAACGCCGCCAAAGGGTGGGGCAAGACCACCGGGCATTTGCGCGCGCAGATCTTATACTACATGGGTGAAAACATGTCGGCCCGCGCTGCTGAATTTGCGGATCGAATCGACGCTATGACTGGCAAGCGCAACGGAGCCACCGAGGTGGAGGTCGCCATTGACAGGTTGTTCACATGGGCCGCCTGGGCCGACAAGTATGATGGCAGCGCCAAAGGTGTGCCAATCCGGGGTGTCGCTTTGGCGATGAATGAACCCGTCGGCAAAATCACCGCTTTCGCACCCGACGACGCTCCGCTTTTGGGGCCGGTGTCGATTATCGGCGCGGCGATGGCCATGGGCAACCGCGTGACTGTCATGGCGTCCCAGCCCTTTCCTTTGGCCCTGACCGATTTATACCAAGTTCTGGAAACCTCGGACGTGCCGGGCGGCGTGGTCAATATTCTAACCGGAGACCACGCGGAACTGGCACCGCAGGCAGCGGGCCATATGGATGTGGATGCGGTTTGGAGCTTTTCGGGCGCGGACCTGTCCGCCGTCATTGAACGCGAAGCGGCTGGCAATCTAAAGCGCACATGGGTCAACCACGGGCGCACCCATGACTGGGCAAAACCGGCTTCGCAGACGTTCCTTGCGGCGGCCACCGACGTTAAAACAATCTGGGTGCCCTACGGCGAATAGGACGTACTTAAAAGGCGCCCTGACAAAACAGGGCGCCGTACTTGTATCTGAGGAACGGTTAGTTGGCCTCGACGGCCTTTGCCTCAAGCGTTTCGCCACTGGCAATCGCAATCTGGCGCGGTTTCAATGCTTCGGGCACTTCGCGCACAAGGTCGATGTTCAGCATCCCGTTGACGTGGTTCGCGCCAGAGACGCGCACATGATCGGCCAGCGCGAAACGCCGTTCGAAGGCGCGGTTGGCGATCCCGCGGTGCAAATAGGTGCGGTCGTCGCCTTCTTCGGTCTTTTTGGCCGTAACGAACAACGCGTTTTCCCGCACTTCGACGGCAAGGTCATCTTCCGAGAACCCGGCAACGGCAATCGAAATACGCCAAGCATCGTCCGAGATTTTTTCAATATTGTAAGGGGGATAGGACTGAGTTGTCTGAGTATCCGTCAAAATCCGGTCCATCATATCGGCAATTTGGTCAAATCCGACGGTCGCACGGTGCAATGGTGCAAGATCAAGTCTACGCATTTTGGTCATCCTCTTTAGAGCGATTGAAAGGGCCTTCCCACAAAGGGCGAATACCCGTGTTTTACCTTCGCCAGACCCGAATTCGGCGCCTGACAGAACTTATGTAGGAAGGCGATTTCCCCCGTTCAAGGGGTTTTGGCGTCGATCTGATCCAACAAAGGCGGCAGGCGTAGCCGAACGTTTGAAGCCTTGGCGACAGGCTGATCCAACCGCCAGGTTCGGCTGCTTACGATAGCAACCAGTTCGTAGCCGTCCTCGGTTTTGCGCAAGACGGGCGCGCCGCTTTCTCCGCCTTGAACCTGGCATCCCAAAGTCACAAGCCCATCATCACCGGCCAGCACGTCACAGGGTCTTTGGCGCGGCAACTTGGTGCCATCACGACGCCAACTCACGATATAAAGCGTTTCACCCACAATCGCCTCATCGCCAATTGGAAGTGGCGTTGCGCGCTCGGAGGGGACAGATTTGCTCAATTGACCGACCGCGACGTCGAAGCGAATTTTCCACTCAACCCGAGATTTGCTCTGCTTGTAAAGCGGATGAATGGCCTTGTCCTCGATCAGGAAAATCGCGCCAGCCAAACCATCGCCGGGACGGAACACTTGATCGTGTTTAATCACGCAATGAGCGGCGGTTGCGATCAAATCAGGCCGGATCAACGACGCCGAACATGTGGCACCACGTCCCACAATCTCCATCCGGCCAGCAGCAGAGATCGCACTATCGGCAAAGACGGGACAACCCGACAGTATGAAGACCACAAGAGAACGCAGTAGCATTGCCGAATGAAGGCTGCTCCGGGTCAAATCGTCAACCGAACATGTTAAGGGCGCAAGAACTTGGCACCGCCGCTGCCACTGCGCAAAACGCGTGGCGCATTTGGCTTTTGCTGTTTGGCTGTCGCAATCGGCGCACTGCCCCCGGTCACAGTTTGACCCTTTGCCAACAAGTCTTTCAAAACAGCGAGCGGCTTTGTCAGATTTGTCCCCAGAGAAACCTGCCGCCCCCCGACGTCGGCCATGGCGGACACAACCGAAACGATCTCGGGCTTGCCATCCACCTCGGCAAAGATAGGGGCACCTGAGGCTCCGAAATCAACGTCACAGGACAGGACTAACGTGCCACTGCGCCGCGCCAGAACATGGCAGACCTTTTGAATCGACGGAGCATCAGCGCGTTTGCGGGCATAAGACACAACACCAACGCTAGCCCCTTTACGCGGGCGATTGCCCGTCGGGAAGGGTTGAATATGGGGCAGTCGGATGTCCGCTTCCAGCTCTAGAAGAGCCAGATCATACTGCACAGTGTTATTCCCTTCAGGCCCAGCATAGACATAGTCAGGATGAATCACGGCACGGCGAACACGGCGTTTGGCCGAGGCTTGACCGTTTCGCCAACCGGCCAAAAATTCAATCGTTGTTGGATCAACCCGCTCGCCACCCCGGGTGCTGTGAAGGCAATGGCCTGCTGTCAGAACAAGGTTTGGGGCAATAAGCGCACCGGTGCACATACCAGTCCAGCCAATGTTCAACCGACCCACGGCTTCCCAACCGCGTGCGTCATAGGCCGTCATCAATTTGGTCAGTTCGGTTGAACCATCCGCATCTTCAGCCCACGTCGGTATCGCCGCCGTAAAGACCAAAAGGGCAGCCAGAAGGTATCGCATCACATTCCCCTTAAACGCACCGGAATCAACCTAGTGCGTGCGTGGGGCAATATTATGTCAATCTGCCAGCTCTGCCAGTGCCTTCGGACGGGGCCCGCCTGTGGCCCAATCCAGCAATTCGACCGTATGCACAATTGGCACCTCTGTGCCCGCGCCGATCTGCATCATGCAGCCGATGTTCCCCGCCGAAATCAGATCCGGAGATTTGGCTTCCAGCGTCGCCACTTTGCGCGCCTTCAACTGGCCTGAAATCTCGGGTTGCAACAGATTGTACGTGCCAGCAGAGCCGCAACAAAGGTGGCTGTCTGTCGGTTCCACGACGTCAAAACCCGCTGTTTTCAAAAGCGTTTTCGGTGTCGTTTTGATCTGCTGGCCGTGTTGTAGCGAACAGGCCGCATGGTACGCAACGCGAAGCCCTTTGGGCGCGCCGTCCGGCAAACCCAGCTTCTCGATCACTTCGCTGACGTCCATCGCGCTAGCGCTGATCTTGGCGGCATCCTCGGCCAATGGATCATTGCGAAACATGTGGCCGTAATCCTTGATCGTCGTTCCACAACCGCTGGTGTTGATGACAATCGCGTCGAATGGCCCTTCGTCGGTCCAGGCGTGAATATTGGCGGCGGCTTGCGCATGACTGGCGTCTTCCTTGCCCATGTGATGCACCAAAGCACCGCAACATCCGGCCTCTTTCGCGATCACAACCTCGGCCCCCAACCGGGTCAGCAACCGGATCGTGGCGTCGTTGATATCGGTGTTCAGTGCTTTCTGAGCGCAACCCGTCATCAGCGCCACACGCATCTTCCGTTCGCCCGTGGCGACAAAAGTCTGCGGATCATCATTGCGGCTGACCGGAGGGATCACTTTGGGTGCCATCTGCAACATCGCCTTCAAACGCGCATCCGGCATCAAAAATGCAAAAGGGCGCCCGATCTTGGCCCCCAGCAAAGCAATCCGAAACCGCATCGGGTGCGGAATGACCTGCGCCAACGTCCAGCGCAGCAGCCGATCCATCAACGGTCGTTTGTAGGTGTTCTCGATATGCGCCCGCGCGTGATCGACCAGATGCATATAATGCACACCCGACGGACAGGTGGTCATGCAGGCCAGACAAGACAGGCACCTGTCAATGTGCTTCACTGTCTTGGCATCCGCTGGCCGGTCGTTTTCCAGCATATCCTTGATCAGATAAATCCGGCCACGCGGGCTGTCCAATTCATCGCCCAAGACCTGATAGGTCGGGCAAGTGGCAGTGCAAAACCCGCAATGCACACAAGACCGCAAAATCTCGTTCGAGCGTTGCAGAGCCGGTATTTTCAACTGTGCTTCGGTAAAATTCGTTTTCATCAGCCCATCAATCCCGGATTGAGAATGCCTTTGGGGTCAAATTTCTGGCGCAGATCAGCGGCGATCTTCGCCAGCGGCGCGGCCTCCGGCTGGAACACCGGCAAACGTGATTTAGTTTCGGCGCTGGCGCGGATCAACGTGGCGTGGCCACCTTGAAGGTCCGTGCGAACATCCCGGCCAGCAGCACAGGCGACCCAAACCAAGCCTCCACCCCAGTCCAGTAAAACCCGCGCATCGCCAAGTCGTTCGATCAATGCCGCTGCATCGCCCGGACGGATCGATATCCGCCATACATCCTCGTCGCTCGCCGCAAAGGCCTGAACATCGCGCATCCAAGCCCAACCGGACGTCACACTCTGCGGACCCTCAACGCGGCGCTCAATATCAATCGCCCCAAACTTCGCCAAAAGCCCCTGCAAATGATCCGCACGGTAACCAACGGACTCTTCGAACCCTTCAAGCCGGATCATCGTGACAGGTGCACCCTCAAGACCCACGGGAACATGCGCCGCGCCCGAAACGTCGAAGGGCGACGTTAAGGCCGCGGACATTGCCTGCACGGCATCCGAAATGTTCAAGCCATGCAGCAACAAGCTTGCCACCGCGTCAGGCTTTGGCAGCACCTTGAAACTCACCTCGCTCAACACACCTAAAGTGCCACGCGAACCTGCCATCAGTTTCACCAGATCGTAACCGGTGACGTTCTTCATCACCCGGCCACCGTTCTTCAAAACCTGCCCGGCGCCATCCACGAACCGCACGCCCAACAGAAAATCCCGACAGGCCCCCGCCTGAACGCGGCGCGGGCCCGACACATTGCCCGCAACGACGCCACCAATGGTCGGCACACCCTCGGTGCCCAGCAAGGCCCGATGATCCATCGGTTCAAACGCCAACATCTGGTTTTCGACGGCCAAGGCCGTTTCGATCTCGGCAATTGGCGTGCCTGCTTTCGCAACCAGCGTCAGCCCCCCCGGTTCGTACAAAGTGATACCTGACAGATTTGCAAGGGACAGGGTATCGCCCTCGACAGGATGACCAATCGGTCGCGTACCGCCACCTTCAAAACGCAATGGGCCTTGTGCAGCCGCAATCGCTTCGGCCAGTTCAGTTTCGGTTGCGGGGGTCAGCATGTGGGCTTCATCTCTTTAAAAATACGCAAATTCCATCCGCACCAAAGGCTTAGGCCGCGTCACGCCGGGCCGCGCTGGTGGACAAGGGGAATACCTTCGCAGGGTTCAAAAGCCATGCAGGATCAAAGGCATCCTTGATCTTCATCTGCGCTTCCATGTCCGCGGGATCGTATTGCACGCCCATCAGATCGCGCTTTTCGATGCCCACGCCATGTTCACCCGAGAGGCAGCCGCCGACCTCGACGCAAAGTTTCAGGATTTCCGCCCCAAGGGCTTCACAAATTTCAAGATCGCCGGGCTTGTTGGCATCAAACAGGATCAACGGGTGCATGTTTCCGTCACCCGCATGGAACACATTGCCCACCTCAAGTCCGTATTCATCGGCCAACTCGCCCGTCCGCTTCAGAACATACGGCAGTTCCGACACGGGCACGGTTCCGTCCAGACACATGTAGTCGTTGATCTGTCCCATTGCGCCGAAGGCTGACTTTCGGCCCAACCAGATACGCGCAGCCTCATCAGCGTTTTGCGCCTCGCGCAGCTCGACCGGATTGTGCTTGCGTGCGATCTGCTTGATCACGCCCAGCTGGTCGTCGATTTCCGCGGGCGAGCCTTCGACTTCCACGATCAGCAACGCCTCGCAGTCCGGGTATCCGGCCTTGGCGTGATCTTCGACTACCTCGATCACCTTTTTATCCATGTATTCGATGGCCACAGGCAACACGCCCGCCTTGATAATGTCCGACACACAGGCCCCGGCCACCTCGGCGCTTGCGTACCCGATCAGCACAGGACGCGCGCCCTCGGGCTTGGGCAAGATGCGCAACCACGCCTCGGTCACCACGCCCAATTGCCCCTCAGATCCACAGATCAACCCCAACCAGTCATAGCCCGATGCATCCATATGCGGCCCGCCGATTTCGACAATCGTGCCGTCCATCATCACCGCCGTGACACCCAGAAGATTGTTTGTCGTCACCCCGTATTTCAGACAATGCGCCCCGCCCGAGTTCATCGCGATATTGCCCGCAATCGCACAGGCCAGTTGCGACGACGGATCGGGGGCATAGAAGAACCCGTCTTCTTCCACGGCTCCTGTGACCGAAAGATTGGTCCGCCCGGTCTGCACATGCATCACCCGGTCATCATAGTTGGTTTCCAAAACGTCGCTCATCCGCGACACACCCAAAACCACGCTGTCCGCCGTGGGTAAGGCCCCGCCCGACAAGGACGTTCCCGAACCGCGCGGCACCACGGGCACGCCTTCTTCATGGCACACCCGCAAGACGGCCGAGACTTCTCCCGTCGTGCCCGGCAGCACCACGCACAGAGGCTGGCAGGCGTAGGCCGTCAGCGCATCGCATTCATAGGCACGCGTCTGGGTGGGATCGGAAATAACATGCTCGTCCGACAAAACGTCTTTTAGCCGACTAACAATACGCAGCTTATCGTTGACAACAGCAGGGGCTGGGATGGGCATTTCCATGGACGTCCTCCGAATTGGTAAGATAGTATAACCAATTATACCTCATTGCAATATTATGTCAGGGGGATGACCAAACCCACAAGGATAAGAAGCAGCCCCGCAATCAGATTGGTCCGTTGAACTGCCACTGGCGAGGCGAGCAATTGTCGCGCCTGACCAATGAAAGCGGCGATGCACAGGTTTCCGACCAAGGGCACAATGGCCGACAATACGCAGATCACCGCGATGTCGACCCCAGTCAAAGCGCTCAGATCAAAGAAGCCCGGCAAGACGCCCATGTAGAACAGAATGGCCTTGGGGTTTCCCAGGATCACCGCGATCCCGGCCAGAAACCCGGCCCACATGCCCGGTCGTGTCAGACGGCTATCCTCGGCAATCGTTTTGGCACGGTTCCGGATGATCAAATAGCCCATGATCAGAAAGGTCAGGCACGCCACCCACTTCAGCACCAACATGAACCCGGCAAAGACCGAGACCACCCAAGTGACGCCCAGAACCGCCAGCAATGGCCAGATGATGTCTCCTACGACGACACCCATGGCCAAGGGCCACGCCCCTTGAAATCCACCCGCCATCGCGCGGGCCATCAGGGCCACCCAAACCGGCCCCGGGGTCAGGAACAAGATGAACAATGCGCCGGCATAAAGGGCGGCGTCCCCAACCGATATCGTCATGGCGAAGGCGGAATCGTGATGCGACCGGCGGCGTCGATGTCCCAGAACGGGTTATGGGCGACCTCCCAAACATGGCCGTCCGGGTCCGTGTATTGCCCCGAGTATCCACCCCAGAACACCTCTTCCGGGGCTTTCAGCAGTGTTGCGCCCGCGTCGATGGCGGCAGCGAAAGCGGTGTCCACGCCCTTGCGGTCCGGAAAATTCTGGGCCAACGCCAAGGCCCCCGTTTCCAGCTTTGTGCCCGGTCGCCCCTGATCTTCGGCCATGGGGCCAAGCGGAAACAGGCCAAGGACTTGTCCGTCGAGCTGATAGAACATGACTGTTGGTGGTGACGGCACAGGCGTCCAGCCAAGCGCCGCGTAAAACGCGGCGGCACGTTCCAGATTGTTAACGCCCAGAGTGATCAGGCTGACCCTTTGTGGCGTCATGGTCATCCCTTCAAGACCGCTTGGCTGCCGTCTTCGGCTTCGTTCACTTCTAACATCTGCGCACGATCCCCCAGTTCTTCGAACAGCTCGGCCCCGGTGCCCGTCATCCAAGCCTGCGCGTTCAAAGCGCAAATCTCATCATAAAGCGCAGCGCGTCGGTCTGCGTCCAAATGAGCCGCCACTTCGTCCAACAAAATCAAGGGTGCTGCACCGGTGTCTTCCGCCAAAGCACGCGCATTCGTCAGCACCAGCGATATCAACAGTGCCTTTTGTTCGCCCGTCGAACACAAGGCGGCAGCGACGTCCTTGTCAACATAAAGCGCCTCAAGATCAACACGATGCGCCCCGGCCAAGGTGCGCCCGACCCTTAGATCACGTTGGCGGTTCTCGTCCAACATAGCTGCAAGATCATCCGGAATGTCCGGCAATTCCCGATCAGGATGCACCAAGGACAAACGCGCCGCCGGAAACGCCGTTTCCCCACCGTCCTGAGCCGCCGTCAATCGCGCCAAAGCCGTGCGCCGATTGTCCATCACACGAGCACCCGCCTCGGCCATCTGACGTTCCAGTGCGGTGTACCAATGGGCATCCCGCACCATGTCCTTCAACAACCGGTTCCGCTCGCGCATCGCTTTTTCATAGGTCAGCACCGCCTCGCCATGGGTCGGCTCGAAACTCATGGTCATCCGGTCCAAAAACCGCCGCCGCCCGTCCGCACCTTCGATCCACAACCGATCCATCGCCGGGATCAGCCAGACGATCCGCGCGATCTTGCCCAAAGCAACCTGAGGCGAGGTCTTACCGTCGATGCGCACCACACGCGATTGCCCCGGCTCGGCCTGCGTTTCAACCTCGTGCAGCCGCCCCCCGGATTGCACATGCGCCGTAACTTTCCACCCCAAAGCCTCGGGCCGACGGATCAATTCGTCGGCACCTGCACGACGCAAACCCCGACCGGGCGACAACAGCGACACCGCTTCCAGAACGTTGGTTTTGCCCGCACCGTTTGGGCCAAAAATCGCAATTGGGCGCGCATCGACATCCAACACGGTGCGCCGGTGGGACCGGAGGTGGGATAGCGTCAGTTGCTTAACAGAAAGGCCGGTCACACCCGCGCCGTCACACCCTCATCGGCATGACGACATAGACGGCGCTTTCGTCTGTGCCTTCACGCATCAGCGTGGGATCCCCGGCTGAATTGAACATAAAGACAGCGTTTTCACGGTCTACCTGACTGGCAATTTCCAAGAGGTACTTCGCGTTGAACCCGATCTCTAGCGGTTCGTCCGGGTAAGCGACGGCCAGTTCTTCCTGCGCCGCCCCGCTGTCGGGTGCATTGACGGACAGAACCAGACGATCTTCGTCCAGCGCAAGTTTCACGGCCCGCGAACGTTCCGAGCTAACCGTCGCCACACGGTCCACGGCTTGGGCAAACTCGGCAGCGTCCACTTCCAGACGCTTGGTGTTGCCCGCCGGAATAACGCGCGTGTAATCGGGGAACGTTCCGTCGATCACCTTCGAGGTCAGCGTGATCCCGGGCGTTGCAAAGCGCACCTTGGTTTCAGACACGCTGACCGCAATCTGCGCATCGTCATCATCCAGAAGCTTGCGCAACTCGCCCACGGTTTTGCGCGGCACGATCACGCCCGGCATGCTGCCTGCCCCTTCTGGCAGTTCCGCATCAATCCGCGCCAGACGGTGTCCATCCGTCGCCACACAACGCAAGACCTGCGCGCCGTCCGAATCCGACACATGCATGTAAACGCCGTTCAGATAATACCGGGTCTCTTCCGTGGAAATCGCAAACTTCGACTTGTCGAACAAGCGCCGCAAGACGGGCGCGGGTGCGGCGAAGTTTGCTTCATATTCCGACGTGGCCATGACCGGAAAGTCTTCCTTCGGCAATGTCGCCAGCGAGAAGTTTGACCGCCCCGCCTCAACCGTCATGCGGCCCGAAGCACCATCGTCCGTGATCGTCACCAAAGCCCCATCCGGCAATTTGCGAACGATTTCATGGAAGGTCACAGCGCTAACCGTCGTTGACCCCGCACGACCCACTTTGGCCGGGGCCTGATCGACGATTTCAATGTCCAAATCCGTGGCGCGGAAACTGACCTGATCGCCCTCGGCTTCGATCAACACGTTGGCGAGGATCGGGATGGTGTTTCGCCGCTCTACCACCGACTGCGCTTGCGCAACCGCCTTCAAAAGTGCCGCACGTTCGATCGAGAATTCCATGGCCCCATGCCCTCTGATGTCTAGGGACGATCAACCTATCGGTTTTACGGCCCAGTGCAATGGTTTTGACGGACTTTCGCGCCCCGCCCCAGATGCGTCAACAAAGCGTGCCCTCAAATGTAGGCAGACGCCGCCTTTGTCAGCAGAATGATCGATAGCAAAAGCAACAGCACTTCGATCACGCGCGAATAGATCGCGTCGGACATCGCCTTGATGATCCAGCGTCCAGCCACCGTGCCAATCAGACCAACACCCCCCATCATCAGAATCAACGGCCAATTGAGATCGTCCAGCAACCCAAGGGAATAATACGACGGGATCTTGGCAAGGTTCGTGATGCCAAACGTGATCGCCATGGTCCCGGCAAAAATCAGTCGCGGTAGGTTCTGAGGCAGCAAATAAGCCTGCATCGGCGGCGCGCCAGAATGCGTGATGAAAGTTGTCACCCCGGCAATCGTACCCCAAAACGCGCCATGTCCGATGCGCGCTTCGCCGGACGCCGCAGATGGAACGCCAAACCAGCGGCGCCACACGGTCCAAAGCCCGATGGCTCCGGTCAGCGCCAACAGAATGGGTTCTGAAACGAAGGGCACCATAAGTGCGCCCAACAGGATCCCGACCAAAACGGCCGGAATTAGGATCGTGACGTTGCGGGTCGAGAACTCACGCCGGTAAAGCCAGATCGCGATTGCGTCCGTTAGAATCAGCACTGGCAACAACAAGGCCGCTGCCTGCACCGGGCTTATGAACAGGGCCAGCATGGGAACAGCCAACGCACCTGCCGCTGCCAGCCCGCCTTTCGACAGTCCAATCAGAAAGGCTGCAAGCAGCAACCATGCCAGATGTTCGATCAACAGAGCGTTGGCACGATCAGGCTTCCAGCGCCCGGCGCAGCATCTCGACGTCGTCGGCGATCTGGCTGTCCTTTTGCATCAGTTCCTCGATCTTTCGGACCCCATGCATGACAGTCGTATGATCGCGCCCACCAAAACGGCGCCCGATCTCGGGCAAGGACCGCGAGGTCAACTGTTTCGCCAGATACATCGCGATTTGCCGAGGCCGCGCAAAGGTGCGCACCCGCTTCGGACCGATCAGATCGGACAGTCGGATGTTGAAGTGATCGCTGACCTTGCGCTGAATTTCCTCGACCGTGATCTTGCGGTCCGAGGCACGCAGAATGTCTGACAGACAATCCTGCGTAAGCTCCATCGTAATCTCACGACCCACAAGCGAACCGAAAGCAAAGAGCCGCATCAAAGCGCCTTCCAGAACCCGAACGTTGGTCGAAATCCGATGGGCCAGAAATTCCAGCACGCCTTCCTGGATATCGAGGTTTGAAAACTGAGCCGACAGTTGTTCAACCTTCTGCTGCAAAATCCCCAACCGAAGTTCATAGTTCGTCGGGTGCAGATCAACGACGAGACCGGATTGCAGACGGCTGATGATCCGGTCGTCGATATCTTCGATGTCGGTCGGCGGGCTTTCCGAGCTGATGATGATCTGCTTGTTCTGATCCACAAGCGCATTGAACGTGTGGAAGAACTCTTCCTGCGTGGCCTCTTTGCCCGCAATGAATTGCACGTCATCAACCATCAGCACATCGACCGACCGGAACAGCTGCTTGAACGAGATCATGTCCTTATCGCGCAGGGACTGCACAAAACGATACATGAATTGTTCGGCTGACAAGTAAACCACCTTCAACTCGGG
This sequence comes from uncultured Rhodobacterales bacterium, assembly GCA_964632495.1. Lineage (GTDB taxonomy): Bacteria > Pseudomonadota > Alphaproteobacteria > Rhodobacterales > Rhodobacteraceae > CALKXV01. The sequence goes on along the minus strand of CAZWDS010000033.1, from coordinate 11,696 downwards.
CGACCGCTTGCGCAACTCCCAGGCGATGGCGTGCATCAGGTGCGTTTTACCCAAGCCAACGCCGCCATAAAGAAACAACGGATTGAACGTGACGCTGCCGCCTTCTGCGACACGACGGGCCGCCGCATGCGCCAATTCGTTCGGCTTGCCCACAACAAAGCTGTCGAAGGTAAACCGCGTGTCCAAAGACGCGCCCGGCACGTCACCTCCGCCACCGTCAGACGTCTTCTTTGCGGCGGGTTTAGGCGAAGCCGCCACACGGTCGGGCGCAGGCACGGATGCTGTCGGAACCGCGAATTCAACGCGGGTTACGCGCTCGCCGGATTTGGACAGCTCGGCCATGATCTTGTCGCCAAAGTTGCGCGACACCCAATTGCCCATAAAGCTGGTTGGAACCAGAAAAGTGGCCACGCCGCCTTCTAGCTGTGAAAATTCAAGCGGTTCGATCCAATTGACGTAATTGTTCTTGCCCACTGTCGATAAAAGGTTCTCGCGAACCTGTCCCCAGGATTGCTCTGTCATTCTTAGCCCACTGCGTCCTCTGTTTCACGACTGGCGCCATGCCAGCCCCCGGGCCTTCCATCCATTGTGGCTGCCCCGGTGTCCCGACGCGTCCATATCCCCCTCAAAGCCTTCAGCTACATTCAGACACGTCACCGGTTTGCCCGTTTGGGCAAAGTGATCGGTAACCGCCAAAGCAGCCTGCAAGGACCGCGCACCCGAGCGGCAGATGAAAAGCAGCGGCCCGGGATTCTCCGACCCGATGGCTGCTTCGACCTCTGCGGCAAATGCCGGGTTTGCGGACATGTCGGGATAGGATGACCATTCGATAAAGATCGACGTCTGCTCTATTTCCCGAGTGTCAGGGACGCCGACGAAATTCCATTCGGCGCGTGTCCTGACGTCGATAAGACGGGCAGTCTTGTCACTCTTTAAAATATTCCACGCTTCGTCAGGGTCCACTTCCCCGACGCCAATGCCCAGCCCCATCAAACATGTCCCCCCAAGGACGAAATGAATCGCATGTTCAAACTAGACGCCCCGACCCAGAGCAATCAACAAGCCTTTGCTATTGACTCGGGCAACCCCCAAGACGAATCTCGATTTTTATTTTTTTGGAAACTCGAGCGTTCACGAACCGCACAAATGAACGACACAATCTGACACATTTGTTGCACGAAGTGTCAACTTGGCAAAGCCTCCCAAAGTTCGATCTGAGTGCCTTCGGGATCTTCAATATGAACGAAGCGACCCAGACCGTCCATCGATGTGTCGTTCTTCACCTCGATACCAGCCGCCGTCAGTTTGGCGATCAAGCCGTCCATGTCGTCGACCCGGAAATTGATCATGAAACTTTTGCCCGCCGCAAAGTAATCTGTGTCTTCGGAAAATGGCGCGAAGACCGTCACGCCCGGTTCGCTTGTCCAAGGCGTCATCTCCATGTCGGTTGGGGCAGGGTTGATCCCAAGATGCGTTTCGTACCACGCCTTCAAAGCTTCGGGGTCTTTCGCCCTGAAAAAGAAACCGCCGATGCCAATTGCCTTCGCCATGCCCAACTCCCCATGGATTCGCCTCTATATTAACAGAACGCGACGTTGTGTGCGGCCCGCGCGTCGATTTTGGACTGTCAAAGGCGAAAACGCTCCGATAAACCCTAGAAAAATTTGCAAAAGGAGTTGCGCAGATGAAGGTGCTTGTGCCTGTCAAACGCGTGATCGACTATAACGTCAAAGTCCGGGTCAAAGCGGACGGAAGCGGTGTCGATCTTGCGAACGTGAAGATGTCGATGAACCCGTTTGACGAGATTGCCGTCGAAGAAGCCATCCGCTTGAAAGAAGCAGGTAAGGCTGAAGAGGTAGTCGCAGTTTCGATCGGTGTGAAGCAAAGCCAGGAAACCCTGCGCACCGCTTTGGCCATGGGCGCCGACCGCGCCATCCTGATCGTAGCAGCCGACGACGTCCACACGGATATCGAGCCTCTGTCGGTCGCCAAGCTTTTGAAAAGCGTGATTGATGAAGAGCAGCCCGGTCTGGTGCTTTGCGGCAAGCAAGCCATCGACAACGACATGAACGCAACCGGCCAGATGCTGGCGGCGTTGACGGGTTGGGCACAGGGCACATTTGCGTCGGAACTAGATGTGGACGGCGATCACGCCACGGTGACGCGCGAAGTTGACGGCGGTTTGCAGACGATCAAGATCAAGATGCCCGCCATCGTCACTGTTGATCTTCGTCTAAACGAGCCGCGCTATGCCTCGCTGCCGAACATCATGAAGGCGAAGAAAAAGCCGTTGGATGAAAAGACACCTGCCGACTACGGCGTGGACGTCACGCCCCGGCTGAACATCCTATCGACCACCGAACCCGAAGCGCGCAAAGCGGGCGAAATTGTTGGGTCTGTGGACGAACTTGTAGCGAAACTCAAAGAAGTGGGGGCCGTCTGATGGCAGTTCTTCTTTTGGCAGAAGTCACCGACGGCGAATTGAACGTCGATGCGACTTCGAAATCCATCACGGCAGCCAAGGCCATGGGGGATGTCACTGTTCTTTGCGCGGGCGCTTCGGCCGCCGCTGCGGGGGATGCGGCGTCCAAGATTGACGGTGTGTCGAAGGTGCTTGTCGCCGAAGATGCCTCGCTTGGGCATCGCATGGCGGAACCGACAGCGGCGCTTTTGGCTTCGCTTGCCGGGGACTACAGCCACATCGTGGCCCCTGCGACCACCGACGCCAAAAACGTGCTGCCGCGCGTGGCCGCATTGCTGGACGTGATGGTGATCTCGGATATCTCGGGCGTTGTTGATGCCGACACCTTCGAACGTCCGATCTATGCTGGCAACGCGATCCAGACGGTGAAGTCTTCGGACGCCGTCAAAGTTGTCTCGGTTCGGACGTCGACGTTCGATGCGGCTGGCGATGGCGGATCCGCTGCGATAGAAACGATTGCTGCCGTTGCAGACCCCGGCCTGTCCGAATGGGTCGAAGACAAGGTCGCCGCAAGCGATCGGCCCGAGCTGACCAGCGCAGGCGTGGTCGTCTCTGGCGGTCGTGGCGTTGGCTCGGAAGAAGACTTCGCCCTGATCGAAAGCCTGGCCGACAAACTGGGCGCCGCCGTCGGTGCGTCCCGTGCGGCTGTCGATTCTGGTTATGCGCCGAACGACTGGCAAGTTGGTCAGACTGGCAAAGTCGTTGCCCCGGACCTTTACGTGGCGGTCGGAATTTCGGGTGCCATCCAGCACTTGGCTGGCATGAAGGATTCCAAGGTGATCGTCGCAATCAACAAAGACGAAGAAGCACCGATCTTTCAGGTGGCCGACTATGGCTTGGTGGCAGACCTGTTTACGGCTGTGCCCGAACTGGTCGAGAAACTCTAATTCTCAGGCACGGGCCTGCGAATGCAGCCGGCCCGTGTCTTTCAGCCGCGAGATTTCGATTGCAATCGCTTCGGCGGCACGCATGTGATCGTTTGGTCCCGGCAAGCGCATCGCTGCATCTTTCTCACCTTCCAGCGTGATCATCTCGTCCAGCTTGTGCGGGGTCTTTTCCGTCACCACTTCCACAATGCTTGCCACCTGCGTCGACATTTCGTCCAGCATCAGGCGATCCACAAACAAAGGTTCTGACGCATGCCGCGACAAGCCCCCTTCGTCTGGCCGGCGATCCGACATCCACAATAAAATGACATCGCCTTGGATAATCGACACCAAACGCCGCATCCGCTGCAACCAAGCCCACTTCAATTCGTCGACCAGCTTTTGAAAAGACATTACATCTTTCGACAGTTCCTCGATCAAATGGCCGGTGAAGTTGATCTCGGCAAAATCCACTTTTGGAAACATCTCGCGCAGATCCGGCGAAACGGCCAGAAACCTGTCATTGCGACGGGCATGGACGCTGTACAATCGGTTCGACATGTTCTGAGCGCCCAAAACCTGCAAAACAGTCACATCCGCCCGTGATGCGGCATCCATCAGCCAAGGTTCTTCGCTAAACAACGAAAGCCCTGCCTGCGGGACGCCAAAGTTCGCCACCGGCCGGCCTGTCCATTCCTGCAGCAGGGCCGGAAGCGGATCAGAAACAAAGCGGCCAAACACCTCGGTCCCGCCAAGGACCGCGATATAAGACTCGTCAAGCGAAGTTGTCGGCCCGCGAAAACTCAACCTGCACCCATCGTAGGTGCAATGCTGATAGTCCAGCGTCTGCGGTGTCTCTTTCGTGATTTCGGCCACGTCTTTCCCGCCCATCTCCATCGAAGTTCCAGCCAAGTTTCGACCCAACGGTTTTACAATGTGCTAAAGGAAAGATTTTAAGGATCGCATGGGCTTGCACAGGCTTTGCCCCAGCGCCTATTGTCCCCGCGAAAGGTGGGTATCCCCATGAGCATCAAAACAGTTGGCGTGATCGGCGCAGGTCAAATGGGCAACGGCATCGCCCATGTCTTTGCGCTTGCGGGTTACGAAGTTCTTTTGACGGACGTGGATCGTTCCGCCATGGACGCGGCTCTGAAACTGATCGAGTCAAACCTTAGCCGGCAGGTCAGCCGCGAAAAGATCTCGGACGCCGAAGCAAAAGCCGCCATGGCACGGATCGACACAACAATGACGCTGGCGGATCTGGGCAAGACAGACCTGGTGATCGAAGCCGCAACCGAACGTGAGACGATCAAAGCCGCGATCTTCGAAGACCTTGTGCCGCACCTTGAACCGCACACGATCCTCACGTCCAACACGTCGTCGATCTCGATCACGCGTTTGGCCAGCCGCACCGACAGACCCGAGAAATTCATGGGGTTTCACTTCATGAATCCCGTGCCGATCATGCAATTGGTCGAGCTGATCCGCGGCATCGCAACGGATGACGCAACCTATCAAGCGATGAAAGAAGTGGTGGAACGGTTGGGCAAAACCTCGGCCACGGCCGAAGATTTCCCCGCCTTTATCGTCAACCGCATCCTGATGCCAATGATCAATGAAGCGGTCTATACACTGTACGAAGGCGTCGGCTCAGTCTCGTCGATTGATTCCGCGATGAAGCTGGGCACCAACCATCCCATGGGGCCGTTAGAGCTGGCGGACTTCATCGGATTGGACACTTGTCTTGCGATCATGAACGTGCTGCACGATGGGTTGGCGGATACCAAATACCGGCCCTGTCCGCTTTTGACGAAATACGTTGAAGCTGGTTGGCTGGGTCGGAAATCCGAACGCGGGTTCTATGATTACCGTCAGGATCCGCCAGTTCCGACGCGCTAGCGACCCAAAACATCTAAGATTGTCGCTAGATTTTCTAACGTTTTCCCAAACTCAGCGTTTCTTCGCGCATCCATTCCATCAATTCGCGGGGGGCCGCCTTGCGCGCTTCGATCTCGGCTTTGTCAAACGGGTGGCCAATGTGCGGACGCTGAGGTCGGTTCAGCGCGTGCACAACTTCGTGCAGCAGCAGGCCCTGACGCAACGTAGCGCTGATTTTGTCGGCAATCTGATAGGCGCGGGAATTGGCCCCGGGGAACCGGATCGGCAGCACGCTGGCCCCTGATTTCACGATCATCTTGGCGGTGAAAGGGTTCCAGTCCCGCTCGATCGCGGGGCCAAACCAGCTTTCGGACGACGCCACAACCCCCGACGGAAACAGCACGACAACACCGCCTGCCGCAAGATGCGCCATGGCAGATTTGCGCATATCGAGGCTTTTCTTGATCGAATCCTCTTCGTGCGGAAACGGCACGGGAATCATAAATTGTTCGATCTCGGGGATGCCGGTCAAAAGCGAGCGCGTCAGAATCTTGTAATCCGTTCGCACACGACCGATCAGTTCGGCCAAAACCATGCCATCGACCAATCCATGCGGATGGTTGGCCACGACAATCACCGGTCCTGTGGCGGGAATGCGGGCGAATTCTTCTTCGGGTGTTTCCAGCGTAATCCCCATGACACCCAAGGCATGGGGCCAAAACCCCTGACCGGTTTCAACACCTTCGCTTTCAAACTGCCGGATCAAGCGCAGTAGTTTCAGCTTGCCGGTCATCCACTCCATCGCGCGGATAACCGCGCGTTTGCCCTTGTGCGGAAAGGTGTTCGCGTAGCTTAGTTGCGACTTGTCATAAGGGATGTATCCGTCCTGATCCCCGGTGGTATCTCCCGGTGTATTTGTCAGGGGCTGCGCCATTGCTCAGGCGTCCTCGCCAAATTTGTCGGCGACCAGCGCTTCGATGGCATCGGCCAGCGCATCCGCATCTGTGCCACTGGTGGTCACATCAATCGTCGTACCGCGGGCTGCTGCCAACATCAAAAGCCCCATGATGCTGTCGCCGGTCGCTTCCAGACCGTCCTTCGAAACCATGGCGTCGGCATCATATTCTTCGACCAGCTCGGCCAGCTTGGCAGAAGCGCGGGCGTGCAGGCCCTTTTCGTTCACGATGGTCAAAGTGCGGGTCACGGGATCAGTCATAGCACCTCAATCGGTGCCTTCGAAACAGTCTATGTACTTCCGACCGGCAAGAAGCGCAGCTTTTACGGCGTCATTGATCGGTTTGTGCCGGGATTTGGCCAGTTTGATCAGCATCGGAAGGTTCGCACCATAAAGGATCTTGCGATCCGACGGGCTACAGGCGCGCAACGACAGGTTCGAAGGTGAGCCGCCGAACATATCGGTTACCATCACAACACCATTACCGGCATCAACACTGTCAGCGGCGGCACAAATCTCGGCCTGTTTGGCATCGCGGTCGTGATCCGGTGCAATGGGAATCGCACGCACGCCGGTTTGTTTGCCGACCACATGTTCGACAGCCGCCAAATATTCCTGCGCCAGACCCCCATGGGCCACTATGACGATACCTATCAACCGGATGTCCCCACCAGCTGCGAAGCGCCGCGATCACGCCGCTCAAGCTCACGGTGGCGAGTTGACACCTGCCACCCCTGCTCTGCAAGGGCATTTGCTAATCTTTCCGCCACGGCAACCGATCTGTGTTGCCCTCCGGTACACCCTAAACCGACAGACAGATAGGTTTTCCCCTCCTGTTTGAAGGCCGGCAACAGGCTAAGAACCATCTGTTCCATACGGTCAAAGAAATCCGAAAAGCGCGGATCCTTCGCCACGTAGTCGGCCACCCGGCTATCGTGACCATTCAGGGCGCGCAGATCTTCTTCCCAATGAGGGTTGGCCAGGAACCGCACATCAAAGATCATATCGACACCGCGCGGCAGCCCGCGTTTGTAGGAAAAGCTCTCAACCGACAATGCCATCAAACCCGAACCGTCCGCACCGAAACGACGGTCTATTTCGGCCTTCAGGTCGTGTGGCGTCATGTCCGATGTATCAATCAGATGATCCGCCCGGCCCCGGATCGGCACCAAAAGCTCCATCTCGCGGGCGATCCCGATCTCGGGGGTTTCAGAGGGCGCAAGCGGGTGGCGGCGCCGGGTTTCGGAGTAACGCCGGAGCAACACATCCGACCGGCAATCCAGAAACAGCAATTCCGCATCAACGTCACCATCGGCGGCAAAACTGTCCAGCACGTCCACCATCGCATCCACAGAGAAATCACGATTGCGCACATCAATGCCCAAAGCCAGCGGAGGCGTAGGAACCGTACCATCAAAAAGACGCGTCAAAAGCGACAATGGCATATTGTCGATCATCTCAAAGCCAAGGTCTTCCAAAGCGCGCGTCGCCGTCGAACGCCCGGCGCCCGAGGCACCGGTGACCAGCACGGCCTTTGTTTCCGCTAAGCGATCGGCGGAATCGGTCACGCCATGCCTCCTTGCAACAGAACATAAAGCATAGAGGGGAATGCCCGGCTCTCAACCCGGTAGAAGGTGCGAACAGGCGTAGATCTGATCACAGTTTCGCGCAGTTCCGGCAGGCGATCCGTTTCGGTCTTGTCCATATCCACCAAAAAGCATGCCCAAGCCGGTTGCGTTGGAACGCTGATCAGGCCCAAACCACGCGCTTCAATCATGCCGTCAATGCTCGGCGGGGCGGACATCAGAAGGCCTCCGTCTTTCTCTGTCAAAAGGACTTGGTCGTCCGCCACCAAGTTTGCCCCCAACGCGATCAATTCCAAGGCCAGCGAGGTTTTTCCCGCGCCAGAACGCCCGCAAATCAAAAGTCCGGACGAACCGACGGCAACGGCAGAGGCGTGGATCAGATTATTTGGACCCACTTTCATTTTGGATCACTCTAGACAGGCAGACCGACAACAAAGCGGGCGCCCAACGGCTCGGATGTGACATCGGCATCGGTGGGGCGAATATTCTCGGCCCAGATGACGCCGCCATGGGCTTCGACAATCTGCTTGGAAATCGCCAACCCAAGGCCCGAGTTATTGCCAAAGTGATCAACCGGGCGCTCGGTATAGAACCGGTTGAAAATCTTGGTCAACGCCTCCTCGGGGATACCGGGGCCGGTGTCTTCGACAACAACCAGAACCCGGTTTTCGCGCTTTCGCACCCAAACCCGGATGGCATCGCCATCGTCGCAAAAGGAAATCGCATTGGTCAGAAGGTTGACGAATACCTGCGCCAAACGTGATTCCAAGCCCTCAATCACAATTGGATCGGACGGCATGTCGGTGATGAACTCAACACCTTTTTCGCGCGCTTCGTTGCCCAGGTAATCGGCCAAATTGCCAATCATCTTTAACAGATTGAAGGCGGCCTCTTCTTCCTTCACCAACTCGCTGTCCAGCCGGGACGCGTTGGAAATGTCACTGACCAGACGATCAAGCCGCACAGTATCATGTTCGATCACATCCAATAGCTTGGCCCGGTGATCCTCGCGCTGCATCGATCTGAGAGAACTGACCGCCGAACGCAAAGACGCCAGCGGGTTCTTGATCTCGTGGGCCACGTCTGCGGCGAATTGTTCGTTGGCATCAATTCGGTCGTAAAGGGCTGCGACCATGCCGCGCAAAGCACCTGAAAGCCGTCCGATTTCATCGGGCCGCGCGGTCAGATCGGGAATGCGGACCCTGTTCGGACTGAATTTGCGGGCGTTCTTTTCCCGCCCGATCTCAGCCGCCGCTGCCAGGTCAGACAAGGGATTGGCAATGGTCGAGGCCAAAACAAGGCTTAAGCCCACTGACACCAGTATCGCAATAACGAACATTTGCAGGATCTGCTCCAGTTCGGCGCGAACCAAACCGTCGATTTCACCGGCGGCACTGGCAATCGCCACCGCGCCCGTGGTTGCGCCGTCAGTCATGATCGGCGTGGCTACGGTGAAAATCGTGTTTCCATGCACATCTGACGATGACTGCACTTTGGTACCGCCCGCCAAGGCGTCTGCCACAAGACCCTTCACCAGAACAGCGTTGTCAGTGTCCGCCTCTGGGCGTCCGACATCTTGACCAAGAACCGAGGCCAACCCACTCCACAACATATCCAGAAAGTCAGTGATCATGGTCGATCGTTCGCCCGACCCAAGTGCATCAGCCGCAGAGGCGCGCACCGGCGCTTCGACAGAAGTGGCCAGATTGCCTTCGGCGTCATAGACAAAGACCGACGATCCAGACGGCAGCGGCAGCGCGGCAAGGGTTTCATCGGGATCAGCGCCCACCTCGCTGCCAAGGCTGGGTTGTGCGCCCAGAAAACCCGCCACAAGTTCAGCTTCGCTAACAATGGCACGTTCGCGTTGCAGAACAAGGCTGTCGCGAAACGGGTTCAGGATCAGCACACCCGCAACAAGGACAAGGATGGCCAAAAGGTTGAATGTAATGATTTTGCGGGCCAACGGCGACCGGTTCATGGCGATCACACCACGCCCGTCCCGTTTGGCCCGCGCTTCGCTTTCCGCGGCGGCGTCGGCTCCAATCCAGTCTTCACCCAGGACGACGTCGCCCTGGTGTGCTGGTTTGCTTCCGTCCATTTTGGCCCCCGCCCTGATCACCGGCCGCTACTCTTCGTTGTAGCGGTATCCGATGCCGTACAAGGTTTCGATCGCCGAGAATTCATCATCGACCATCCGCATCTTCTTGCGCAGGCGTTTGATGTGGCTGTCGATGGTGCGGTCGTCGACGTAGACTTGATCGTCATAGGCGACATCCATCAACTGATCCCGGCTTTTCACGAAACCCGGACGCTGTGCCAAGGCCTGAAGAAGCAGGAATTCGGTGACGGTCAGTGACACTTCGCGACTTTTCCACGTCACAGAGTGACGCAAGGGGTCCATCCGAAGCTCGCCGCGCGTCATAACCTGTGCGGTGTCAACTTCAACGCCTTCGCCATCACCGGCGATGACTTCCTGACGACGCAGAAGCGCGCGGATGCGTTCGACCAGCAAGCGCTGCGAAAAAGGTTTCTTGACGTAATCATCCGCGCCCATCCGAAGACCAAGCACTTCATCGATTTCGTCGTCTTTAGACGTCAGGAAAATGACTGGCATCGAGGTCTTCTGCCGGACGCGTTGCAACAAATCCATGCCATCCATACGTGGCATCTTGATATCAAAGACAGCCATGTCCGGCAGCTTTTTGTTAAACGCATCAAGGGCGGCCTGCCCGTCATTATATGTCTCGACTTCAAAGCCCTCGGCCTCAAGCGTCATAGAGACAGACGTCAGAATATTCCGGTCATCGTCGACCAGTGCGATTCTGGACATTGGTTGTTCCTTTTACTGCTCATGAACGCCTTATTTGTGGCGCTTACACGGTGTCATTTTCGGGGCATAATCGTGTCTGCCTTTGGGTAATTCAACAATAATGTGCGAATCACGTCATTCGCCCCACTATGAGAACGGTATTTTTGTTTCGGAATGGCTAATTTGCCGCAGTTTTCCGCCGACAGGGTGAAATCGTGCCGAATGGTGGCGCTAACCTAGCAAAAACAAGATCTTGGTGGCGCTAACTGTGCGGACAGGTCCTGTTCACCTGTGTATGAACACGCCTATATCACCAGTATCGGCCCATATGCGGGCCTTTTTGCAATGTTTCGGGAGAGCAAACACAATGAGCCAGGGCCGGGTTAATCCAGAAAAGACACTCGAGAACCAAGGGATCACAGGGTTGGGCAACGTCCACTACAACCTGATGGAGCCTGATTTGGTACAAGCTGCCGTGTGCCGCGGCGAAGCAGAACTTGGTCAAGGTGGAACAATCTTGGTGGAAACCGGAAAGTTCACCGGGCGCTCTCCGAATGACAAACACATTGTGAAATCTCCATCGATCGAAGCCAACATTTGGTGGGAAAACAACCGTGCGATGTCTTCAGAAGGCTTTGACAGTCTCTACGATGACATGATCGCCCATATGAAGGGTCGCGACTACTACGTCCAAGACCTTTACGCCGGAGCTGACGCAGCGCATCGCCTCGATGTTCGTCTTGTGACTGAATTGGCGTGGCACTCTTTGTTCATCCGGCACATGCTGCGCCGTCCCGAGCGTGACGAGCTGGATACCTTTGCGCCCGAATTCACAATCATCAACTGCCCCACGTTCAAAGCCGACCCCGAGCGTCACAACTGCCGGTCGGAAACCGTCATCGCGATGAACTTCGACCGCAAGCTGATCCTGATCGGTGGCACGGAATACGCGGGCGAGAACAAGAAATCAGTCTTCACTCTTCTGAACTACATGCTGCCCGAAAAAGGCGTGATGCCGATGCACTGCTCGGCGAACCACGCGGCCGGCAACCCGGTCGATTCTGCCGTGTTCTTTGGATTGTCGGGCACCGGCAAGACAACGCTTTCGGCGGATCCCAAC
>CAZWDS010000032.1:0-34404 GCA_964632495.1 uncultured Rhodobacterales bacterium | reverse complement strand
TGGTGCGCCAGTGTCAGTCGAACACCTGCCCGGTTGGCGTATGTACGCAAGACGAAGCTTTGCGTGAAAAGTTCACTGGCAGTGCGGACAAGGTTGTGAACCTGATCACCTTCTACGCGCAGGAAGTGCGCGAAATCTTGGCCAGCATTGGGGCACGGTCTTTGGACGAAGTGATTGGTCGGGCGGATCTGTTGTCTCAGGTCAGCCGTGGGTCGGCGCATCTGGATGATCTGGATCTGAACCCTCTGCTGATCACCGTCGATGGCGCTCATAGCATCGCCTATGACCGCAATCGACCGCGGACTCCGGTGCCGGATACGCTGGACGCCGAGATCGTGAAAGATGCAAAGCGCTTCCTTGAGGAAGGCGAGAAGATGCAGCTTTCCTATGCCGTGCAGAACACGCTGCGTACGATAGGCACGCGGACATCCAGCCATATCGTGCAGAAGTTCGGGATGCGGAACAAGCTGCAGCGCGACCATCTGACGGTGAAGTTGCAAGGCTCGGCCGGTCAGTCGCTTGGAGCGTTTGCAGCGCCCGGTTTGCGGTTGGAGGTGTCGGGCGATGCCAATGATTATGTCGGCAAAGGGTTGTCGGGTGGCACGGTTGTTGTGCGTCCGCCCATGGCGTCACCGTTGGTGGCTGTGGATAACGTGATCATCGGCAACACGGTGCTTTACGGCGCGACGGATGGCTATCTGTTTGCCGCCGGTCGTGCGGGCGAGCGTTTCGCGGTGCGGAACTCGGGTGCGAAGGTTGTGGTTGAAGGCTGCGGCTCGAACGGTTGCGAATATATGACCGGCGGTGTCGCGGTCATTCTGGGCCGGATCGGTGCGAACTTTGGGGCTGGGATGACGGGTGGCATGGCCTATCTGTACGATCCCGAAGGCGAAGTGCAGACGATGATGAACCACGAGACCTTGTTGGCGATTCCGGTGAACGAGGGCCACTATATGGGCGAACTGGAAGCGCTTTTGGAGCGGCATCTGGAAGAGACCGGATCGCGCAAAGCAGCGGCCATCTTGCAGCATTGGGACGAGCAGAAGGGCAAGTTTCTTCAGATCGTGCCAAAGGAAATGCTGAACAAGCTGGAGGTTCCGGTGGAAGGTTTGGATGAGGCCATTCCTGCCGAGTAATTAACCCGGCTTTTACCATAGTCGGGGTCTAAGGCGGTATGACAACGCCTTGGACCCCATTTGCATTTTCTGAACTGGACGCTTCGGCTACGCCCCGTTTTCGGGGCGTTTGGCTCGTGCTGTTCCTATGGGTTGGGTCCGCACTTTCAACCCTTATCAAAGGATTTCAGCCGCTATGAACGTTCATCATTATCAAAGGTGGTCCGGGGGCATGACCAACGACGGGGTGACCAATGCCTTCAGGCCCGGTGATGCGGCGGCGCGACTGGATCATGAGGACGCGGTCGAGATTTATTTCGAGCCGAAGTTTCAGTTGGCGTCAGACGCCCGCTTTTTCTGTATCGGATCATGTTTTGCGCGCGAGATTGAAAAGGCCCTGACGGATGATGATCGCAAGGTTCTGTCGCGCGTCTGTCCGGAAGATTTCGGGTTGGGACAAGATGATTTCCCGCTTCATTTCTATCCACCGCACGGCATCCTTGTGCAATTCAACAGCTTTGCGATGCTGAACGAAATTGAAAGGGCGATTGCGCAAAAGCCGATCAAGGACGACGATTTCATTCAGATTGGTGATGACTATTGGGATGGTTCCTTGCATCAGGCCACCCCCACCACGCTGGACAAATGCAAACGCACGCGTGCCATGGTCGATCAGACCTATTCCACCCTACCTACGGCGGATTGCGTGATTGTGACGCTTGGTCTGACCGAGTTGTGGTGGGACAAGCAGCGCAACATCGCGTTCAACGATACGCCCAAGAACGTGATGCGCATGAAAAAAGAAGGGCGCGTCGAATTCTATAACACAAGCTATGGCGAAGCGCGCGAGAACGTCTTGAACGTTGTCCATTCCATTCAGAAGCTGTCGCCTGATGCGAAGCTGATCCTGACGGTTTCGCCGGTGCCGCTGAATCGCACCTTTTCGACGCAGGATATCATTGTGGCCAACAGCTATTCCAAGTCGGTGCTGCGGTCGGTTGCTCAGGATGTGGCGGCGTTGCATGATTTCGTGGATTATTACCCAAGCTATGAAATGGTGATGTTCACCAATCGTGCCGACGCTTGGGAAGGGGATCAAAGGCACGTAAAGCCTAGCCTTGTAAAGCAGATCACCGGTCGCTTTTGCTCGGCCTATATCCAACAGACGTCCGAGCGATTGATGCAAGCTGCGGGATAACAAAAGAAGCCGGATTTAGTCACTAAATCACGTCTGACGCCGCGTTTCGCGTGACAGCAGGGCTGTTCGTTGGCACCTGTTGTTTATGACAGATTATCCCCACCTTTTCCGCCCGCTTGATCTTGGCCATGTGACACTTCCCAACCGCGTGTTGATGGGCTCTATGCACACCGGGCTGGAAGAGCTGGGTGATTTCGACCGAGTGGCAGCCTATTACGCGCGACGCGCTGAAGGCGGTGTCGGTTTGATGGTAACGGGCGGGATGGCGCCCAACCGCGAAGGTGGTGTTTTGCCGGGGGCGGCGGGGCTGTTCACTGACAAGGATATGGCCAACCACAGCCAAGTTACGGGCGCGGTGCACGATGCGGGCGGGCGGATTGCCATGCAGATTTTGCACGCCGGGCGCTATGCCTATTCGCCGGAATGCGTCGCGCCATCGCCTGTGAAGTCCCCGATTTCGCCGTTTCCTCCGGCAGAGCTAGACGAAGAGGGCATCGAAAAGCAGGTCGCTGACATGGTTGAGGCGGCGCGTAGGGCGCAAGCCGTTGGTTACGACGGGGTCGAGGTTATGGGTTCGGAAGGGTATTTCCTGAACCAGTTTCTGGTGACCCATACCAACCAGCGTACCGACCGTTGGGGCGGCGAATATGCAAACCGGATGTGCTTGCCGGTGGAGGTTGTCCGGCGTGTGCGCGAGGCTGTGGGGCAGGATTTCATTCTGATTTACCGCCTCAGCATGATTGATCTGATCCCCAATGGTTCGACTTTTGAAGAAGTGATCACATTAGCGCAAGCTATTGAAAATGCAGGTGCATCCATCTTCAATACAGGTATTGGTTGGCACGAGGCGCGTATTCCAACCATCGCAACATCCGTGCCGCGCCGGGCGTTTACTTGGGTGACGCAAAAGCTGATGGGGCAAGTTGGGCTGCCTGTGATCACAAGTAATCGTATCAATACGCCCGAGGTGGCCGAGGCTGTTTTGGCCGAGGGCTGCGCCGATATGGTGTCGATGGCGCGACCGTTCCTTGCGGACCCGGATTTCGTCAAGAAGGCGCAAGCTGGTCGTGCGCTGGAAATTGCGCCCTGCATAGCCTGCAATCAGGCCTGTCTGGACCATACTTTTGAGATGAAAGTCGCCAGTTGTCTGGTCAATCCGCAAGCCGCTCATGAAACCGAGTTGGTCTATGCGCCCACGGATGCGCCAAAATCGATTGCCGTTGTAGGCGCTGGTCCCGCAGGCATGTCGGCGGCGATGGTGGCGGCAGAGCGGGGGCACAAAGTGGTGTTGTTTGACCGTGCGGATGAGGCGGGCGGTCAATTGAACATGGCCAAGATGGTGCCGGGCAAAGAAGAATTTCACGGCTTGGTGCGTTGGTTTGGCGATATGCTGACCTTGCGCGGGGTCGATGTTCGGTTGGGCGTTGAGGCCACAACGCAAGGCCTTGCCGCATTTGATGAGGTGATCGTTGCGACCGGTGTATTGCCGCGCGATCCGGGCCTACCTGTCGAGGGTGGGCAGGTCGTAAATTACATCGACATTCTGAAAGGGCGCGTGGTTGCGGGCGACCGTGTCGCGATTATCGGGGCTGGCGGGATCGGGTTTGATGTGGCCGAGTTTCTGACCACCGATGACAGCCCAACAGAGAACCTGGAGGCCTGGTTGGAAGAATGGGGTGTGGCGGATCCGGGCGAGCACCGTTCCGGCTTGGCGCCGGAAGGGCCTCAACCGGCGGCATCACCCCGAAAAGTGTCACTATTCCAGCGTAAAAGCGCTCGTCCGGGTAAGAGTCTGGGCAAAACGACAGGCTGGATTCATCGAGCTTCGCTGCAAATGAAGGGCGTTCAGATGATCGGTGGCGTGACTTATCAAAAGGTCGATGACGCCGGGCTGCATCTTGTGCGACAGGATGGCACCGCCGAGGTCGTGCCGGTGGACACGGTTGTGCTGTGTGCCGGTCAGGTCAGCGAGCGGTCTTTGGCGGACGCTTTAGAAGAGGCCGGAATTTCGGTGCATGTGATTGGTGGTGCGGATCTGGCGGCGGAACTGGACGCCAAGCGGGCAATTGATCAAGGCGCACGGTTAGCGGCCGAAATTTGATTGGCGTTGCATGGGCGGTATCTTCGGGATTTGCGTATCTGAAAAGAGATGAAGCCCCGGGTGTTTTCTAAAGATGAGGCAAGGTGCGGATCAGGATACGCTGGAGTTTTTCGGCGCCTATGGGTGCGCTGGCTTTGGTGTGTTCGTGGCTGATGTGTTCATTGCCGAGACCAGCGGCCATGTTTGTCACCACGGATACGGCGGCGCATCTGAGGCCCAGAAAGCGGCCCAAGATAATTTCCGGCACGGTCGACATGCCCACCACGTCCGCGCCCAGCATCTTTAACATCCGAATTTCGGCGGGCGTTTCGAAGCTGGGACCCGAGTACCACGCGTAGACCCCTTCTTTTAAAGCGATGGTTTCGTCGGTGGCGGCGACCTTCAGGGCTTGGCGGATCTTTGGGTCATAGGCTTCGGTCAAGTTGACGAAGCGGCGATCGCTTTCTTCGCCGATCAGAGGGTTTAGGCCGGAATAATTGATATGGTCGTTCAGCAGCATCAAATCGCCCGGGGGAATATCGGCCCGGAAAGATCCGCAAGCGTTTGTGGCGATAAGGATTTCAGCGCCAAGTCCCTTTAATGTTTCCAGCGGTTTTCGCATGGCGTCCGCGCGACCATTTTCATAGTAATGTTCGCGGCCCGACATAATGGCGACCTCAGCACCGGCCAGCGTGCCGACTGCGAGTGTCGCAGAGTGGCCCGAGACTTTGGACTGCGGGAATCCTGGCAGATCGTCATAGTCGATTTGGACACCGTCGACTGCATCGATCAGCGAGCCAAGGCCGGACCCAAGGATCATGGCGATCCTTATTGGGGCGTTTTTACTGCGCTTTTGTATGATCTGGCTGGCTGTTTCGGTCATAAAGGGGCCTTTCACGGATGTAACAGCATGTTCTTGCCATAGGCGCTTCGGGCCGTCTTGCTTTAATTTCCGAAGCTTTGATGATGCTGTTGAGCCTTTGTTCTATGGGTTGTGGCCGATCCAAAGATGGTTAACCGGCGGAACTTTGCGTCGCCGAAGGCAACACAATCCTGATAAAACCGGGTAATTGTCGGGGTCTTTCCCCATTCTCGCCCGATTTCACCGTCAGAACGTTCTGTGCCGGGGGGCAAGATTTAAGGGTAAGAAGCCTTATGGACCGTCTTACGGAAATGGAAGCCTTCGCCACTGTCGTCGATCAGGGCGGCTTTACGGACGCTGCCAAGAAGATGGGAATTTCAAAGTCCGCCGTGTCGAAGCATGTGTCGTCTTTGGAAGCTCGTCTCGGGGCGCGATTGCTTAATCGCACAACGCGCCGTGTGTCGCCGACCGAAATTGGTTTGGCCTATTATGACCGCGCTCGTCGTGTTCTGAATGATGCCGGGGAAGCCGATGCGCTTGTCACATCGAT
Source organism: uncultured Rhodobacterales bacterium (assembly GCA_964632495.1). GTDB lineage: Bacteria > Pseudomonadota > Alphaproteobacteria > Rhodobacterales > Rhodobacteraceae > CALKXV01. Next base: position 28,599 of record CAZWDS010000032.1, on the reverse strand, counting down.
GCAATCAGCACCGTCAGGTTTGCTGCGTATCTCGGTTGCGACGGATTTTGGTGTGAACCACTTGTCGCCAGTATTGGGGGACTTCTTACAAGAGTTTCCCGAGATTACAGTGAACATGGTGTTGAACAACCGGTATGTTGAGCTGATTTCGGAGGGTTTCGACCTTGCGATCCGGATTGGTGAGCTGGAAGATTCTACGCTGCGGGCGCGCAAACTTTGCGAAACCAATCGCCGGATGATTGCGTCACCTGAGTATTTTGAGAAGTATGGCAAACCTCAGAAGATCGATGATCTGAACGAGCACAAGCTGCTACACTATTCGAACAACTCCAGCGGCAACGTCTGGAAGCTGACCGCGCCTTCGGGCGAAAAGCGTCAGGTTCGCACGGCTGGCTGGTTGACAGTGAACGATGGTCAATCGCTTTTGAACGCCGCGATTGCGGGTCTGGGCATCGCCTACCTGCCGTCCTTCCTTTATGCGGAAGCGATGGATCAGGGGCTGGTGATGGAAGCAATCCCGGAACTGCCTATGGAGAACCAAGGTATCTTTGCAGTGTACCCGCCGGGCCGGTTTACCCAGCCCAAGGTACGCGCCTTCATCGATTTCCTTGTCCACGCCTTTGCGGAAAAAGGCCCCGACAGGTGGTAAACGTGTCCTCGTGATACTTAAAGAAACGGGCGCCGGTGTGGGCGCCCGTTTTTCGTTTGAGGCCGGGTTCGCGACATCTGAAAATCGTTGGTCGGCGCCATCCTAATTCAGCGACAGCAGCACCACTTCGACCCGTCGGTTGGCGGCACGACCTTCGTCGGTGAGGTTCGAAGCAATGGGCGCAAGATAGCCTGCGCCCGCTGATTGAAGTTGTTGTCGGTTGATGCCGAACACATTGACCAGCCTTTCTGCAACCGCAGCAGCGCGTCGGCGCGACAGCGACGTGTTTGCTTCAAGTGAACCGACGGCATCTGTGTGCCCCACAAGGATCACGCGCGCTGTTGGATTGTCAGATAGCCAGGTTGCCAGTTCTTCCAGAGACGCAAACGGGCCGTCCCCAAGGTCAGACGACCCCGTGCCGAAGTCCAAGCCATCTAAAACAGCATGACTGTTGGACAAGAGACGATCCACAAAGGCGGTGGTTGGGCCGGGCAAAGCCGATCTGGTGGTATTGGTCGTTGCAGCCGCCTTGGGAAAGATGCTGTCGGACACTTCCGTGATGTGGACGAAGCCTCCTCCCCGACCGGGGGACGCCACAAAGGCTATGCTATGGGGTGTTGCGCCGTCCTGACGCATCAGAAGGTAGCGATAGTTGCCTAAGTCTACGTGCATCGCCGGTTCGCCGATCAAATCAAGTTGGAAGCGAAAGTCGAAGCCGCCGCATTCGGCATCGGCGCAGTTGAAAACTTGGCTGTATCCTTGTTCTTCCAGTTGGGATCTAAGCGGTTGAAGCAATTGCAGCGTCGTCAGGGTGTTGTTCGGGACCTGCAGGACAGTCTTGCGCAATGCACCTTCGGTGCCGGGTGTTTGTGTGCCGGGGGACCATGCTTGTTCGGGCAGGCGCACGCTTGCGGCGTCTTCGGTCTTGGTGGCTGCCACCTGTGCACCTGGGAAAGACAAATCGAGGGCCAGACCGGGGGTCGCTAAAAGCATGGCAGCTATCGCCCAATACCGGATCATGCCGTGGCCTTTGGTGCACGGCGATAATGGTAGGATGCGCAAGGCGTGAAACCAAGTTTGGCATAAAGCGCATGCGCACCTGAGTTCGCTTTGGTCACGGCAAGCGCCAGCCAAGTGGCCCCGTGATCCAACGCCCATTGAGCCGTGGCGCGCACGGCGGTTTCACCTACGCCTTTCAAGCGTTCGTTCGGGGTCACTTCGAGCGCATGAAGCATCGCGATGCGCTGATGGATAGAGGCAAAGACACTGGCAGCGGGGGTGTCGGCGGTGCGACACAGGATGCTGATTTTCGGGTCTTTTGCACGCGCCATCACCTGCAAACGTTCGGGTCCAACTCCGCCTTCGGCCCAGATTTCGTTTTGAACGGCAAAACTGGGCCAGGTCGGAAAGACCTGACCGGGGCGAAAGGTGCGGGCGATGATGGTTGGATCGACCCAGTAGATCGCGGTTGGATCCGAGATTGCGTATCCGCGTTGGTCCAACATCTGGTCCAGTTTAGCGTCACGGTCGCGCAGCATGAACAGAGGATGTTGGTTGAGCGCCCGCATTTCGGCTTCGGCCATGTCAATGTCCGGTTCAGATACATTCCCCAAAGCTACGGCGGACGACACGCGCTGTCCTCCACGCTGACCGTCGCGCACACGCCAAGTTGCGGTCTCGATTACGCGGGCGGGTGGCCATGTGGCTTCGAGGGCCGCGAAAAGCGTATTGGTGTCCGGTGCGGTCACGTGGCGTCGTCTCCGAAAATCTTGACCAGTTCAGATTTGGCGGCCGCGATTCGGGTGGCATCGGTGCCCCGGATGACGACATTTGCGCCGAATTTGCCGTCCCTTTGGAAAGGGTAGGAGCCAAATGACAGATCTGCGTAGGCCGCGTCGATGCGACCCAAAGGTTCGGCAATGTCGCCTTCGCCGCGGGTGATACACAGGGTTTCGGACAGGACCGGATCGCCGCCGGTCAGCGTGGGCACAAGGCCCGCGACCATGGCTTCGAAAATTTTCGGGACACCGGCCATGACATGCACATTGCCAAGCGTAAAACCGGGGGCCGCCGAGACGGGGTTGTCAATCAGTGTGGCACCTTCTGGAATACGCGCCATGCGCAGGCGGGCGGCATTCATTTCCATCCCTTGGCTGTCATAGCGGGCCTGTAGGATCGCGCGCGCATCGTCTCGGACATCAATGCTGGCCCCCATGGCGGCGGCGACGCAATCGGCGGTGATATCGTCATGCGTGGGACCGATCCCGCCCGAGGTGAACAGGTGATCATAGGTGTCCGACAACTGGCGCACAGCGGTTTGGATCGCATCCGGGTCATCTGCCACCACGCGGACTTCCAGCAGATCGATCCCGGCCTCGGTTAACTGGCCTGCCAGATGGTGCATATTGGCGTCGCGGGTGCGGCCCGACAGAATCTCGTCGCCGATCACCAGCATGGCCGCGCTTGGGTTGCTCATCTGTCTGATCCTTGTCCCTGTCCCACGCTCGGTATAGGCCCGGTTTCATGCGCTTTCAAACGCCTTTGGTGCCTGCCCGTTTGCTGCGCCGCTACAAGCGGTTCCTGTCGGATGTCGTTTTAGAGGCCGATGGACGGGAAGTCGTGGCTCATTGCCCCAATCCGGGCGCGATGCTGGGGTTGGCGGAGCCGGGCATGCGGGTTTGGGTTGAACCGAACGATGATCCTAAGAAGAAGCTGAAATACGGCTGGCGGCTGGTAGAATTGCCCGGCGGGCATTGGTCCGGGGTTGATACCTCTGTGCCCAACAAGGTGGTGGGCGAGGCCTTGCGCGCGGGACAAGTTCCGGGACTTGAGGCTTATTCCGGTGTCAGGGCCGAGGTGAAATACGGGCAAAACAGTCGTGTGGATTTTCTTTTGACTGAAGCGGGATTGCCGGATGCCTATGTGGAAGTGAAGAACGTGCATCTTCGACGAAAGGGCGATTTGGCCGAGTTTCCCGATTGCGTGACAGTGCGCGGGGCCAAACATCTGGACGAGCTGGCCGCGATGGTGAAGGCGGGTCATCGCGCGGTGATGTTGTATTTGGTTCAGCGCACGGATTGTACGCGCTTTGATCTGGCCCGCGATCTTGACCCCGGTTACCGCGCGGCTTTTGATCGTGCTCGCGCGGCCGGGGTCGAGGCAATTGCCATGGGCACCAAGATCGACCGAACGGGTGTCGAAATCGGTGATTTGGTCGAAATATGTATGTGATTGCGCGACATTGAACCATCTGGTCGTTTGTCGCTGAAAGGCTTATACGCAAGGCAACAAGGGAACATTGCCGTGGATGATCGTAACCGGGGCCGTCTCACCAAGGACGGCATACGCATTTTCGAAGCTGAAGATTTTGCAGGCATGCGGGCTGCGGGAGCTTTGGCGTCGCGCATTCTGGATGAGATAGCGCCGATGGTCGCACCGGGTGTGACGACGGCCGAGATCGACGCGGCGATCAAGGACAAGGTGGATGCGGCGGGCGCCACGAGTGCTACGATCGGTTACAAAGGATATCGCCACGCAAGCTGTATCAGTGTGAACCACGTGGTGTGTCATGGTATTCCGGGCGATGCGATCCCGAAGACGGATACGTTGTCGAAAGACCCCGAAAAGCGACGGACCAGTGATGTCTTGAAGGATGGTGATATCCTGAACGTGGACGTCACGGTGATTGTCGATGGTTGGTACGGTGACACAAGCCGGATGTATGTGGCTGGTAAGCTGGCCGGCAAGGCCGAGCGGTTGATCCAGGTGACACATGATGCCCTGATGCAGGGGATTGCGGCGGTAAAGCCCGGCAATACCTTCGGCGATATCGGGCACGCCATTCAGGCTTATGTGGAAGCGCATCGGATGAACGTGGTGCGCGACTTCTGCGGGCATGGGTTGGGCCGGGTGTTTCATGCACCGCCAAATGTTCTGCACTATGGCCGTCGTGGTGCCGGGGCTACGTTAGAGCCGGGTATGTTTTTCACCATCGAACCCATGGTCAATCTGGGCCGGTCGGAAACCGAGGTTCTGTCGGACGAATGGACCGCTGTTACGCGAGATCGGTCTTTGTCGGCACAGTTCGAGCATTCTGTGGGTGTCACCGAGGATGGATGTGAGATTTTCACATTGTCCGCCGCTGGAAAGTTTCACCCGACCTGGGGTTAAGGGCTCTTTTTTAGTCGCCCTGGGCTTGGCCCAGGACGATCCGCTGGGGGCTCTGCCCCCAGACCCCCGAGGTATTTTTGACGAGAAGAAGCGGAGGGTGCGGGTTTTCGACACTTGCCAAAGCTCTGACTTGTCGGTTTTATTCCGACCAGCGCGCTCTCTACGCCGCATCGACGGCGCGTTTTGGCTTTTGCTTCGGGTAAGGCGGCGGGACTTTTCATGTTGGTCAAGTTTTCTCTGAACGGGGAAACGGTGGAGGTGGAGACGCCTGCCACCCGCACTTTGTTGGATTGGTTGCGGGATGACCGTGGGCTGACCGGCACCAAGGAAGGGTGCAATGAAGGCGATTGTGGTGCGTGCACTGTCATGGTGACGGATGCGGCCGGTGCGCGGGCGTTGAATGCCTGCATTCTGTTCCTGCCGCAGCTTCATGGGCGGGCCGTGCGTACGGTTGAGGGATGTTCTGGACCGGGGGGTCAGATGCATCCGGTGCAAGAGGCGATGGTGGCCGAGCATGGGTCGCAATGTGGGTTTTGTACGCCGGGGTTTGTGGTGTCGATGGCCGTTGGTCATTTGAATGGGCGGCGGGATCATGATGACGTTCTGGCCGGCAATCTGTGTCGTTGTACGGGGTATGCGCCGATTGTGCGGGCGGCTGGTGCGGCTGAGGCTGTGGCGGCTCCGGATTGGATGGGTGATTTTGTGCCCAAGGTGGCCGGATTGGAGATTGCACCCGAGACATCGGACGAACTGGCTGCTTGGTACTTGGCGCATCCACAGGCGACTTTGGTGGCGGGTGCCACGGATGTGGGGCTTTGGGTGACAAAGGGTTTGGAGGATCTGGGCGAGGTTGCGTTCCTGAACCGGTGCCGGGAATTGCAGCAGATTTCGGTTGAGGATGATGTCATCAAAATCGGTGCCGGTGTAACGATGGCGGATTTGTTGCCGGTGCTGCGCGACCATCATCCGTCTTTTGCGGAATTGGTGCGGCGCTATGGCAGTGAGCAGGTGAGGCAGGCGGCGACGATCGGCGGGAACATCGCCAACGGCTCGCCCATCGGGGATAATCCGCCGGCTTTGATTGCACTGGGTGCCACCTTGGAGTTGCGCCGGGGGGACGTGCGTCGGGCTTTGCCGGTTGAAGATTTTTTCCTGGACTACGGCAAGCAGGATTTGGCGCCGGGTGAGTTTGTTGAAAGGGTCATCATCCCAAAGGTCGCACCGGAATTGCGGTGCTATAAATTGTCGAAGCGGTTTGATCAGGATATCTCGGCGGTTTGTGGATGTTTCAACATTGGCGTTGAAGATGGCAGGGTTGTGCGTGCTCGGATTGCTTTTGGGGGCATGGCGGGTGTGCCGAAACGGGCGGAGACGGTTGAAACGGCTTTGATGGGGCTGCCTTGGACTGCTGAGACGGTTGAGGCAACAGGTGCTGGGTTTGAACAGGATTTCCAACCGCTGAGCGATATGCGCGCCGGGGCGGACTATCGGCTCGCTGCGGCAGAGAACATGTTGCGGCGGTACTTTCATGACATTGCGGGGGATGCGGTCAGCGTTTTGGAGGTCAGCCCATGAGTGTCGCCAAATCTCTTCCCCATGATGCCGCACCCCTTCATGTGACGGGGAGCGCGCGTTACGTCGATGATATTCCATTGCCTGCCGGGACGGTGCATCTGGCCTTTGGGGTGTCGGATGTGGCGCATGGATCGATCAAAGCGATGGATTTGAGCGCGGTTCGTGAGGCTCCCGGTGTCTTGGCGGTGCTGAGTGCCAAGGATTTGCCGTTTGCCAATGACGTCTCGCCCTCGCCGTCACCCGAACCCTTATTGGCAACAGACAGGGCGCACTTTGTCGGTCAGCCGCTGTTCCTTGTGGTGGCGACGGATCATCTGGCAGCGCGGAAGGCAGCGCGTTTGGGGGCGGTGGATATTGAACCTTTGCCCACCATTCTGACTCTGGATGAGGCGATGGCGGCGGATAGTCGGTTTGAGGACGGTCCGCGTGTCTACCAGAAGGGTGATGCGGCGACAGCGATAGATGGGGCGACGCATCAGTTGGCTGGCACCATCGAGATTGGGGGCCAGGAGCATTTCTATCTTGAGGGGCAAGCGGCGGCCGCTTTGCCGCAGGAAGGCGGTGACATGGTCGTCTATTCCTCGTCCCAGCACCCGACCGAGATACAGCACAAGGTGGCGGATGCTTTGGGTGTGCCGATGAATGCGGTCCGTGTTGAAGTCCGACGTATGGGCGGCGGGTTTGGCGGCAAGGAAAGTCAGGGCAATGCATTGGCGGTGTCCTGTGCCGTGGTTGCCGCCAAGCTGGGGCGGCCCACCAAGATGCGGTATGATCGCGACGACGACATGGTCATCACCGGCAAGCGGCATGACTTTCGGATCTCGTACCGTGTTGGGTATGAAAGCGACGGACGGATTGTCGGTGTGGATTTCGTTCAACTGTGCCGGTGCGGCTGGTCGATGGACCTGAGCCTACCCGTTGCGGATCGGGCGATGCTGCATGCAGACAACGCCTATGCCATCCCGAATTTGCGGGTCGAGAGCCATCGGTTGAAGACGAACACCCAGTCGAACACAGCGTTTCGTGGCTTTGGTGGGCCGCAAGGGATGGTTGGGATCGAGCGGGTATTGGATCACGTGGCCCATGCCGTGGGGCGTGATCCGGTCTACGTGCGGCGGTTGAATTATTATGCTGCGCCCAAGCCCAGTGGGGCTGGAACCGGCACGCGATTTGGCGGGACGCATTCGCCTGATACGACAGAAGCCGGCGGGGATGTGACGCACTATGGCATGCCGGTTGCGGATTTCATTCTGGATGATTTGACCGAGCAGTTGCTTCAGACCAGCGACTATGCCGCGCGGAAAGAAGCAGTGCAGGCGTGGAATGGGAAGAATAAGATCTTGAAGAAGGGGATCGCGTTCAGCCCGGTGAAGTTCGGAATTTCATTCACGCTGACGCATCTTAATCAGGCCGGTGCTTTGGTGCATGTGTATCAGGACGGCTCGATCCATCTGAACCATGGCGGCACCGAGATGGGGCAGGGGTTGTTTCAGAAGGTCGCGCAAGTGGCGGCGGCGCGATTTGGCGTCGATTTACAGCGGGTCAAGATCACGGCGACGGATACCGCGAAGGTGCCGAACACCAGTGCAACGGCAGCGTCCTCGGGTTCGGATCTGAACGGGATGGCCGTGCAGGCGGCTTGCGATACGATCTGTGACAGGCTGGCGGAATTCGTGGCTGCACGGGCGCAAGCGGATGCGGCGACGGTGCGCTTTGAGGGCGGCATGGTCCATGTGGGCGGCGAGGCTTTGCCCTTCGATGCGGTGATCAAGGACGCCTATATGGCGCGTGTCTCGCTGTCCTCGACCGGGTTCTATGCGACGCCCAAAGTCGAGTGGGATCGGATCAAAGGGCAGGGGCGACCGTTCTTCTATTTCGCCTATGGGGCGGCTGTGAGCGAGGTGGTGATTGATACTTTGACCGGCGAGAATCGCATTTTGCGGGCGGATGTTTTGCATGATTGCGGCGCGTCACTGAACCCAGCCTTGGACATTGGCCAGATTGAAGGTGGTTATGTTCAGGGCGCAGGCTGGCTGACGACGGAAGAACTGGTTTGGGATGGTCAGGGCAAGCTTCAGACCCACGCGCCCTCGACCTACAAGATCCCTGCCTGCAGTGACCGCCCGGATGTTTTCAACGTGGCCCTTTGGTGCGGCGCGAACCCGGAAGAGACAGTCTATCGTTCAAAAGCTGTGGGCGAGCCGCCTTTGATGTTGGGGATTTCGGCCTTGTTGGCCTTGTCGGATGCGGTGGCAGCATGTGGGTCAGACTATCCAGCCTTGGACGCGCCTGCGACAGCAGAACAGGTCTTTCACGCCGTCAAACGGGTGCAACGATGATTGTTTTGCGCCGCCTGTCGGCGTCGCGGTGGCGAGAGGTTTCACCCCTCGCGCTCCCCAGCGTATTTGCGAAGCGGTGAAACGCATGGGGTTTTCTGTTCAGGAAATTGCGCGACATGCCCCGGTGGTGCGGGTGGTTGTGGTTGAGGTGAAAGGGTCGGTTCCGCGCGGCGTGGGGACGGCGATGTTGGTGTCGGCAGAAGGCTTGTTTGGTACTATTGGTGGTGGTGCCTTGGAGTTTGAGGCGGTCCGGCGCGCGCGCGACGTTTTGGCCTTGGGTGGTGACCGGTTGGATCGGGTGCCGTTGGGGCCAAGTGTAGGGCAGTGTTGCGGCGGGGCGGTTACGTTGCTGAGCGAGGTTTGGGATGCGGCACGTTTGGATGGTGTGACTGACATTGTGGCGCGGCCTTTACCGGGCGGATCAAGCGAGATGCCTTTGGCGGTCACGCGCTTACTGGCCACTGCACGGAATGCTGGTGATTTGCCTACTGCTGGGATTTACGACGGTTGGATGGTTGAACCTGTGTCAGAACCTGAGCGCGAAATTTGGATCTGGGGGGCCGGCCACGTTGGTCGTGCGGTTGTTGGCGTCTTGGCGCCTTTGCCGGGACTTCGGATTCTCTGGGCGGATTTTGATGACGCCCGATTTTCGGACGTGCCGGATGGCGTGGAAACCCTTGTGGCTGCAAACCCGGCGGATTTGGTTTCGCTTGCGCCAGACCATGCAGAGCATTTGATCCTGACTTATTCGCACGCTTTGGATTTGGAGTTGTGTCACCGTTTGCTTGGTCGGCCGTTTGGGTCAGTTGGCTTGATCGGGTCAGCAACGAAATGGGCGCGGTTTCGATCTCGGCTTTCAGCGCTTGGACATGGCGCAGATCAGATTGCGCGGATCACCTGTCCGATTGGGGATCCGTCGCTTGGCAAACATCCACAGGAAATTGCTTTGGGTGTGGCGATGGACCTGCTTAAGGTTCGTCATGAAGGGGATGTTGGAATGGCGCGTCAGGGGTGAGTGATCCGGTGATCGAGTTGGATGGGCTGACCAAAGCCTATCCGGGTGTCGTTGCCAATGATGCTGTGGGGTTCACTGTTGGTCGCGGTGAAGTCCACGCGCTTTTGGGCGAAAACGGCGCTGGCAAGTCGACGCTGGTGAAGATGGTCTATGGCCTGGTGCGACCGGATCAAGGCCAGATGCGCTTTGCCGGGCAGGCCTATGCGCCCGCATCGCCGCACGAAGCGCGGGCGACCGGCATTGCCATGGTGTTTCAGCATTTTTCGTTGTTTGAGGCTTTGGACGTCGCCGAAAACGTCGCCCTTGGCATGGAGAACCCGCCACCGATGCGGGAGTTGTCTGCCCGGATCAAAGAGGTGAGCGAGACCTATGGGTTACCGCTGGACCCCGGGCGTTTGGTGGGCGATTTGTCGGCTGGCGAACGGCAACGGGTCGAGATTATTCGGTGCCTTTTGCAGGAACCAAAACTGTTGATCATGGACGAACCGACCAGCGTTTTGACGCCGCAAGAGGTTGAAATCCTTTTTGAAACTTTGCGGAAGTTGCAGGCTGAGGGGACGTCGATCCTTTATATCTCGCACAAGCTGGAAGAAATTCGAGCGCTTTGTGACGGCGCGACGATCCTGCGGTTGGGCAAGGTTGTGGGGTCTTGCGATCCGCGTGAAAAGTCCGCGCGCGAGTTGGCCGAGATGATGGTGGGCAACGAGTTGAAGACGCCCGCGATCCGGGATCACGACTTGGGCGATGTGGTGTTGGAGGTGGATGATCTGTCTATGGCTTCAGGTTCCGCCTTTGGGACGGCCTTGCGCGACGTGTCGTTGAAGGTGCGTAAGGGCGAGGTGTTGGGCATTGGCGGTGTTGCTGGAAACGGGCAGGACGAGTTGTTGGCGGTTCTGTCTGGCGAGATGCCTGTGCCGTCGGATCGTGTACGGCTGAAAGGGGACCCGATTGGGGGCCTTGGTCCGAACGAAAGGCGCGCCCTTGGGATTTTGGCCGCCCCCGAAGAACGTTTGGGGCATGCGGCGGCGCCCGATATGAGTTTGGTCGAAAACGCGGCGCTGTCCGGTTGGGTGCGGATGGGGATGGTGAACCGCGGTTTCGTCAATTGGGGTTTGGCGCGATCCTATGCTGAAAAGGTTATCGAGCGGTTCGACGTGCGAACGCCGGGGTCCGGGAATGCGGCGCGGTCTTTGTCGGGCGGGAATTTGCAGAAGTTCGTGATTGGGCGCGAGATTTTGCAGGGGCCTGAGGTGTTGGTTGTCAATCAGCCGACCTGGGGTGTGGATGCAAGTGCGGCGGCTGCGATCCGTCAGGCCTTGTTGGATCTGGCCGCCGAGGGAGCGGCGCTGATCGTGATCAGCCAGGATTTGGACGAGTTGATGGAGATCTCGACCGTCTTTGCTGCTTTGAACGAAGGGCGGTTAAGCACGCCGCGTCCTGCTGTCGGGCTGACGATTGACGAGATCGGTTTGATGCTGGGCGGTGCTCATGGGATGGAGGTGGCGCATGTGTAGGCCGTTGAACGTGCGTATTTTTCAAGAGATGAAGACCCAATGATCCGTTTGGAGAAACGCCCCACACCGTCTCAGTTCTGGAGCTGGCTGACGCCCGTGGTGGCCGTTTTGGCGACCATGGTGGCGGGGGGATTGTTGTTTGGGGCTTTGGGCACCGATCCTTTGGTGGCGATCCGGACGATCTTTTGGGATCCGATTTTGGGTGAGTTCGCGTTTTACTATCGCGGGCAATTGCTGGTGAAAGCGGGGCCTTTGATTTTGATCGCGATTGGCCTGTCTTTGGGGTTTCGTGCAGGCATCTGGAACATCGGGGCTGAAGGCCAGTACATTATAGGCGCGATCTTTGGCGCGGCGGTTGGATTGGCGTTTTATCCAATGGAAGCAAGGTGGTTGGTGTTTCCGCTGATGGTGATTGCGGGGGCCTTTGGCGGGCTTCTTTGGGCGATGATACCGGGAATTTTAAGGACTCGGTTCAATACGAATGAGATCCTTGTGTCGTTGTTGCTGGTTTATGTGGCTGAGCAGATTTTGGCGTGGATGGCACTGGGGCCGTTAAGGAATCCGGATGGGGCCGGGTTTCCGGGGTCGCGTAATCTGGCGCAATATTCCAGTTCGTCGAACTTGGAGTTGATCGCCGGATGGGGGCTGCATTGGGGTGTGGTTGCAGCGATGATCGCGGTGATCTTTGCCTATATCCTTTTGTCGCGGCACATCCTGGGTCTGAACATTCGTCTTGCCGGAGAAGCGCCGCGGGCGGCGCGATTTGCGGGGGTGAACCCCCAGCGCTTGGTTCTGCTTTGTCTTGGGATTTCAGGGGGTTTGGCCGGGTTGGCGGGCCTTTTTGAAGTGGCGGGACCAGCGGGGCAGATCAGCATTGATTTCAATGTGGGCTATGGATTTACCGCGATTATCGTGGCGTTTTTGGGTCGTTTGCATCCGGTTGGCATCTTGCTGGCCGGTTTGCTGATGGCGCTGACGTATATCGGTGGCGAGGCGGCGCAGGCGACGTTGGGATTGCCCGCGGCGGCTATTCAGGCGTTTCAGGGGATGCTGTTGTTCTTCTTGTTGGGCTTTGACGTGTTAACGAATTTCCGGGTGAAGTTCGGTGCGAGGGCGGCGGCATGAGCGGGATGGGCGCGAATCATGTGTTAACGCTGGGCGAAAGGCACCGAACGGTGCGTCGGTATCACGTCGGTATTGCGTCGGTATTACGTCGGTGCCGGATCGGTGATTTTGGCTGGTTAACTGGGCGCACGATAAAAGAGGTCGTGGGATGCTGAAACCTTTTGGATTTGGGTCTGTCATGGCCGTGATGATGCTTTGGATGCTGCACGAGCCGATCATGTCGGGAGAGATGTCAGTGTCGCTTGGCGCGCTGGGATTTGTTTTGGCTCATGTGGCGATTGCGGCTCTTGGGCTTTTTGTTCCCGGTTTGCGTCGAGTGCTAAGTCAGCATCGGCCCAGTTTGCAGCATATGGCAACGATGCTGGCTGGAATGGTTGGTACGGCAGGCTCAATTCACTTCGCGCTCCACGGGTTTGCCTGATGGATTTTGGTTCGATCAATCCCATCCTTTTGATTGCCTCTCTGATGGTGGCGTCGACGCCCATTCTTTTGGCGGCACTGGGCGAACTGGTGGTTGAGAAGTCGGGCGTTTTGAACCTGGGCGTCGAAGGGATGATGATCGTTGGCGCGGTCACTGGGTTTATCGTCGCGGTGGAAACGGGATCGCCTGCGCTTGGGTTTGTGGCAGCGGCCTTGGGCGCGACGGTGTTGGCGTTACTGTTCGGGGTGCTGACGCAAGTCTTTTTGTCGAACCAAGTGGCGACAGGGCTGGGGCTGACCTTGTTTGGTTTGGGCGTGTCGGCGTTGATGGGGCAGGAGTATGTGGGCATTCGCCCGCCCGCTTCGCCCCGGCTGGAGTTTTTTGGGTTGAACGAATTGCCGGTGATTGGGCCGATTTTGTTCAACCAGCATGGGATGGTTTATGTCTCGCTGGCCTTGGTCTTGGCGGTCTGGTGGTATTTGCGATCCACACGGTCGGGTCTGATCCTGCGGGCGGTTGGCGAAAGCCATGAGGCGGCGCATGCTTTGGGCTATTCGGTGGTGGGCACGCGATTTGCGGCCATTGCCTTTGGCGGAGCCTGCGCAGGATTGGGTGGTGCTTTTCTGAGCCTTGTGATCGTGCCGCAATGGACCGAGGGCATGACGGCGGGGCGGGGTTGGATTGCTTTGGCCATTGTTGTCTTTGCAAGCTGGCGGCCGGGGCGGGTTTTGCTGGGTGCCTATTTGTTCGGCGGCGTGACGGTTTTGCAGTTGAACTTGCAGGCGGCGGGGATTGCGATTCCTGTCGAGCTATTGTCCATGTCGCCTTACCTGATAACCATTCTTGTGTTGGTTATAATTTCGTCTGACAAGAGGCGCGCTGCTCAGAATGCGCCCGCGTCACTGGGACGGACGTTCCATGCCTCGGGCTGAGGCATATCAAAACACCTAACGGGGAGAGAAAAATGAAGAAACGAACATTATTGGCGGCGCTGGCCGCAATGTCTTTGGGATTGCCTGCTGTGGCCGATGGCCATGAGCCGGTGAAGGTGGGCTTTGTCTATGTCGGACCCATCGGGGACGGCGGCTGGACCTATGAGCACCATCAGGGCCTTTTGGCGGTTGAAGAGCATTTCGGCGACAAGGTTGAGACGGTGTATCAGGAAAGCGTGCCCGAGGGTGCCGACGCCGAACGCGCGATGACGCAGATGGCGTTGCAGGGCGCGGACATCATTTTCACCACATCGTTTGGGTATATGGATCCGACGATCAACGTGGCGGCCAAGTTCCCGGATGTGAAGTTTGAGCATGCGACAGGGTATAAGCGGGCGGATAACGTTTCGACCTATTCGGCGCGGTTTTATGAAGGCCGTGCGGTGCAGGGCCACATTGCGGGCAAGATGACCGAGACGAACAAGATCGGATATATTGCGTCTTTCCCTATTCCCGAAGTGATCCGGGGGATTAACGCGGCTTATCTGCATGCGGCGAAGGTGAACCCGGATGTCGAGATGTCGGTGATCTGGGTTTACACGTGGTTTGATCCCGCGAAAGAGGCCGATGCGGCCAAGGCGCTGATCGACAATGGTGTTGATGTTGTGTTGCAGCACACGGATTCGACCGCGCCCCAAGCGGCGGCGGCTGAGGCGGGCGTGATCTCGTTTGGGCAGGCGTCGGATATGAGCGAATATGCGCCCTTGCCGCGTGTGTCGTCGATCATTGATGATTGGGCGCCGTATTACATTGCTCGGGTTCAGGCTGTGATGGATGGCACTTGGGAAAGCACGGACACATGGGATGGCATTGGGCCGGGCATGGTTAAGATCGGTGAGATCACCGAAGCCGTGCCTGCAGATGTGAAGGCCGAAGCCGAAGCCATGCGTGATGCGATTGGTGCGGGCGAGTATCACCCGTTTACAGGGCCGATCAACAAGCAGGACGGGTCTGTCTGGTTGGCTGAGGGCGAAGTGGCGGACGATGGCACTTTGGCTGGCATGAACTTTTATGTGGAAGGGATCACGGGCGACATTCCCAACTGATCTTTCTATGGTGTCACAATGAGCGCCGGCCCCTTCCGGGCCGGCGCACGCGTTTTAAAAGGCGGCTTTGCCGCGGGGGAGGTTGATATGGCAGAGTTTACAACGATCTCGGGCACGCCGGTGTCGCGGTTCAGTTTTGGGACGATGCAGTTTGGTGGTAAGGCGGACGAAACGGCGTCGGGCGAGATTTACGGGGCTTGTCGTGCGGCTGGGATCAACTTTTTCGATACGGCGTATTTGTACACCAAGGGGTCTGCGGAAGAGATTATCGGTCGGCTGATTTCATCTGAGCGGGACGAGATTTTTCTGGCAACCAAATGTGGGTATCACGGGGCGACGCCGGAAAAGATTGAGGCGGAGTTCGCGGAAAGTCGTCGTCGGTTGGGATGTGAGACGGTGGATTTGCTGTATATCCATCGCTGGGATGATGCGACGCGGATTGAAGACAGCCTGCGGGTTCTGGCGGGGTATGTTTCGGACGGGTCGGTCCGGCATTTGGGCATGTCGAATTTTGCGGCTTGGCAGATGATGAAGGCGCGAGCTGTGGCGGCTGATCTGGGTGTGTCGGTCGAATTTTTGCAGCCGATGTACAATCTGGTGAAGCGGGTGGTCGAGATTGAGATCCTGCCGATGGCCGAGGCCGAAGACATCGCGGTGTGTTCCTATTCGCCTTTGGGTGGCGGGTTGCTGACCGGGAAATACGTTTCTGGGGAAACCGGGCGTTTGTCGACCGATGCGCATTATGCCAGCCGGTATGGGGACGATTGGATGGCGCAGACGGCGGCGGATTTGGCGGAAGTTGCGGGCGAGCTTGGGGTGGCTTCGGCGACTTTGGCGGTAGCTTGGGCGGCGCGGCATCCGGGGTTGTTTGGGCCTATCATTTCTGCGCGGTCACTGGAACAGGTGCAGCCGTCTTTGGCAGCAATCGACTTCAAGATGGACGATGATTTGTACGCGCGGCTGTCGGGTCTGTCGCGCACGCCGCCACCTGCGACTGACCGCTCAGAAGTCCTGTGAGGCGTGTTGTCGTCATCGGGGGCGGCGTTGCTGGTTTGTCGGCGGCGGCGGCTTTGGCGCCCGATGCTGAGGTGGTTGTGTTAGAGCGCGAGACTGCGCTTGGCTATCACGCCAGCGGTCGCTCGGCGGCGATGTTCGAGGAAAACTATGGCAACCCGGCGGTGGTGGCGCTGAGCAAGGCGTCGCGATCTGCCTTTGAGGCCATGGGGGTTTTGTCGCCGCGCGGGTTGTTTGGTTTGGCGCTGGCGGGCGACGATGTGGCGTTTGAAGCGGATTTGGTCAACCTTGGTTTGACCGAGATTTCAGTGAACAAGGCGCGGGATCGGGTGCCCATTCTTGCGGATGGTATCCAACGAGCTGCCGTGCATGAAGAGGCCTATGACATCGACACTGACCGTGTGTTGCAACACATGGCACGGACGGCGCGGGATCATGGGGCAGTGATCCGCACCGGTTGTCATGTGACAGGGATCGCGCGCGATGACGGCTGGCAGGTGTTTTGCGGTGATGCGGATTTTAGCGCGGATGTGATCGTGAATGCGGCGGGGGCTTGGGCGGATCACGTGGCGGAATTGGCGGGTGCTGCGCCGATTGGGCTACGGCCTTACCGGCGATCTATGGCGCGGCTTCCGGCGCCGGGTGATCACGATGTGCGCAATTGGCCGATGCTGATGGGGCCGGGTGAGACGTGGTACGCAAAGCCGGACGCGGGCGGTTGGATTGTGTCGCCTGCCGAGGAAGACCCGGTTGAGCCGATGGACGCCTGGGCCGATGACATGGTTCTGGCGGAAGGATTGGCGCGGTACGAACCTTACGTCAGCACGCCTGTTACCCGGGTCGAGACGAACTGGGCGGGATTGCGGACCTTTGCGCCAGACCGTGCTTTGGTCATCGGAGCGGCGGCGGACGTGGACGGGTTTTTCTGGATGGCCGGGCAGGGCGGATATGGATTTCAGACTGCGCCTGCGGCTGGAGCCTTGTTGGCGGATCAGGTCATGGGGCGCATGTCGTCGCTGGACCAAGCCACGGTTAAGGCGCTTTCGCCGCTACGCTTCGAACCCTGACGGGTCGAATTCCTGCCGGGTGATTTCGCGGATGCCTGCGTATGGTGTGTCTTTCACTAACACTGCTTCGATGTGGTGCATGGCGTCGTTGCGAAAGTCGAGCGCTTTGGTTAGCACGTCGGGTGCATCGACATCGACGTCTGGAATGGAGGCGATGTCATAGTAAATCTCGATTGAGCGGACGGTGTCAGGCATAGTCCGGCGTATAGGAAATGCTGGCGCGGCGTTTGTAGGTGGTTTCGGGATAGTCCTGAAACTTTGGACCCAGTTCCGGGAAGGCCTTTTGCAGGGCGTCCAGCGCGTCTTTTGGAACGGATGTCAAAGTGTCTTCGGCGGGCGTGAAGCTTTCGACGGGCATGCCGTTGGCGCAGAAGATTTGCGGGCATTCGAAGACGATATTGTAGTAAGTCAAATCTTCGTCCGGAATGGTGCTGCCCGTTTCAAGCCCATCCACATCGCGCGCGGCGACAAGGCAGCTTTGCGTGTCTTCTTCATCGTCGATCCGCCAGCCGGGGATCAGCAGGCGGTGTGCGCCGCCGACTTGCAAGGGCTTTGCGGGCATCATGGGTGCGATGGCGCGGGGCTTTAAAAGGACCGGCGCCAGCGAGGGATCGGCGGCGATTTCGGCGGCGGGGACGGTTTGGGTCCAGATCAAGGCGACGGGTTGCAGGCCATTGTCCCGCGTGACGACAAGATCGCCTTTGCGCAAGAATTCAACGCGTCGTTCACCGCAGGGCGTACGCAGGTTTGCACCTTCACAAAGCCCGGTTGTGCCAGCTTTTACAACGTCACCGTCGGTTATCTTTTTAACCATTGTCATGGTGTCAATCCGTCTCTGCCCCAATGACCACGGTAGAGAGAATTGTGACTGAATTAGGGACCGCTAGGGGTGAATCCGCGATGACTGTCTACTAACAGTGGTATTGTTCACAAATCGTGAACAATAGGTTGATAGTCCGGCATTGCTGGCCTGATTGGCCGGAAATTGCGAACAATGGGGCTATTCAGATAGCGCCTCATGATCGAAAGCACCGGCCTTCAGAAACGTCAGAGTTTGCGCAATGACGTCGGGGTTTAGCATCATGAAAGTATGGGTGACGTGCATGGTGATGTGATCTGACATGCCATCGACCTTGGTGCTTTCGATCGACACTTTGCCGTCATCGTCACCCGGGATCAGTGCGGAATAGGCGGGGTTCAGGCTTTGGCTGCCTGCGATGACGCCAAGGTCGAAATCAACGGGGCCCAGTCTTTGCGGCAGTTTGTCCGGGCCGGTGCCAAGCTCCATCCCGGCGGGGCCATTGATCCATTCGAAGGGATCGAACGTGCCCAGTTCATCCACCAGTTCCGAGCCTTGGTTGGGGGGCGCCAGCATCACCACACGTCCAAGGTTGGCGGGCATCGTGTCTTTGAGCCAAGCGCGGGTCAGGATGCCGCCCATGGAATGGGTGACGACGTGGACGGTTTGGTCTCCGCAACTTGCGAAGGAAAACGGCAGGGTGTTTTCGGCCAGCGTGCGGATGTCCTCTTCTGTGGAGGGGTATCCGGCGTTGACGGTGTCATAGCCGGCTTGTCTGAGGGAATAGCCCAAGAACCACATCGAGGTTTCGCCGCGCGCCAGACCGTGTAGCAGGACCACGCAATCGGCCATTGCGGGTGCGGGAGCAAGAAACAGAAGGGTCAGTAAGACGCGCATGGGTCTAACATAATTCTTGATGTGCCGGTTTTCGAGTGGGCCGTTACGTCACTGGTTGGGGGATTGTGCCTGGGGCGAACGAAGCTCGGCAATGATGGCTCTTGCGGCTTCGGCGGGTTTGGGAGCCTGATGGATCGGGCGACCGACAACCACATGGTCTGCGCCGTTGGCGATGGCTTGCGCCGGAGTGGTAACGCGCTTCTGGTCGCCTTTGTCTGACCCTGTCGGGCGCACGCCGGGGGTGACGATCAGGCGACCTTCGGCTTCGGACATGGCGCGGATGACTTTGGCTTCGTGTGGCGAGGCGATGACGCCGTGGGCACCTGCGTCGAGGGCGCGACCGGCGCGTTCGGCGACCAGATCGGGGATGGCGCCGTCTTTGATTTGGGCGGCATCCAGATCGGCGCGGTCGAGCGATGTGAGGATGGTGACGGCGAGGATTTGCAGGTTGGATCCGGCGGCCCCTTCGCGGGCGGCACGGACCACATGCGGATCGCCATGGACGGTCAGGAAATCGAGGTTGAACTGGGCCAGCCCGCGCACGGCGGCCTCGATGGTGGCGCTGATGTCGAAGAGTTTCATGTCAAGGAAGATGCGTTTGCCGCGTTCTTCTTTCAGCTCGTTGGCCAGTGCAAGGCCTCCGCCCGTCAGCATGCCAAGGCCGATTTTGTAGAAGGACACGTCGTCGCCAAGCGTGTCGGCGAGGTCCAGCCCCTGGACGACGTTGGGCACATCGAGGGCGACGATTAAGCGGTCATCAGATTGGGTCATAGCGGTTCGGCTAACGGCTGTCTGGCTTGGGGTCAAGGTTTTGCGCCGGGCTTTGCCCGTCGCGGTGGCGGGGGCTTGGCCCCCGCACCCCCTTTGCGTATTTTTAAAGAGATGAAAGGGACGTGGTCGCGTGTTTGGATAGGTCAAGCATTAAGGTGCGATACATGGATTTGAGGGGGCCAAGCGTGTTGAGGCGGGGTTGTCGTATCCTAAAACTGTGGTCCGGTCCGGTCCGCGGTCGTTGGTCCGGCTTTTAGGTTCGTATTGGGGTCGTGTTAGGGGTTGTAACGCGGGCGTGAGGTTCCCATCTTTATTGCGAGGCCCTGATACGACATGCCGCTTGCCGGGTGTCGAAAGACAAGGGCGCTTGATGAAGGAGAGAGCTTATGGACTTGGAGAAGTTCACCGAGCGGTCGCGTGGTTTTTTGCAAGCTGCGCAGACCATTACGGCACGGGAAAGTCACCAGCGGTTGGCACCCGAACATTTACTGAAAGCATTGATGGATGACGAGGAAGGTTTGGCTTCGAACCTGATCCGTGCGGGTGGGGGCGATCCTGCGCGTGTGGTGCAGGCTGTGGATGCTGCCTTGGGCAAGGTGCCGAAGGTGACCGGTGACGCGGGCCAGACTTACATGGATCAACAGACCGTCAAGGTTTTGGATGAGGCGCAGAAGCTGGCCAAGAAGGCCGGCGATAGTTTTGTCCCCGTGGAGCGGATTTTGACGGCTTTGGCGGTTGTGAAGTCGAAGGCGAAAGAGGCTTTGGAAGCGGGGACTGTCTCGGCTCAGGCTTTGAACTCGGCGATCAATGATGTGCGCAAAGGACGGACGGCGGACAGTGCCAATGCGGAAGAGCAGTATGAGGCGCTGAAGAAATTTGCCCGCGATCTGACCGAGGCGGCAGCCGATGGCAAGATTGATCCGATCATTGGCCGGGACGAGGAAATTCGCCGCACGATGCAGGTGTTGTCGCGCCGGACGAAGAATAATCCCGTGCTGATCGGGGATCCTGGTGTTGGTAAGACGGCGATTGCCGAGGGCCTGGCCTTGCGGATTGTGAATGGGGATGTGCCTGAGTCTTTGCGCAACAAGAAACTACTGGCTTTGGACATGGGGTCTTTGATTGCCGGGGCGAAGTATCGCGGTGAATTTGAAGAACGTCTGAAGGGCGTTTTGAACGAGGTGACTTCGGCTGCGGGCGAGGTGATTTTGTTTATCGACGAGATGCACACTTTGGTCGGGGCCGGTAAGACGGACGGGGCGATGGATGCGTCGAACCTGTTGAAGCCTGCTTTGGCGCGGGGCGAGTTGCATTGTGTGGGTGCGACGACCACGGATGAATATCGCAAGTATGTTGAAAAGGACGCGGCTTTGGCGCGGCGGTTCCAGCCGTTGATCGTTGAGGAACCGACGGTTGAGGATACGGTTTCGATCCTGCGCGGAATCAAGGAAAAGTACGAGCTGCACCATGGTGTGCGGATTGGCGACAGTGCCTTGGTGGCGGCGGCGACGTTGAGCCATCGCTATATCACGGATCGGTTCTTGCCGGACAAGGCGATTGATCTGGTGGACGAGGCGGCGTCTCGGTTGCGGATGGAAGTGGATTCCAAGCCCGAAGAACTGGACGCTTTGGATCGCCAGATTTTGCAGATGCAGATCGAAGCGGAAGCCTTGAAGAAGGAAGACGACAAGGCGTCGAAAGATCGGTTGGAAAAGCTTGAGAAAGAACTTGCGGACCTGTCCGAGAAGTCGGCGCAGATGACGGCGACCTGGCAGGCGGAACGTGACAAGCTGGAAGCCTCGCGTGGGGTGCAGGAAAAGCTGGAGCGGGCGCGGTCTGACCTTGAGCAGGCCAAGCGCGAAGGCAATCTTCAGCGCGCCGGTGAGTTGTCTTACGGCGTGATCCCCGAGTTGGAGAAGCTGTTGGAAGAGGCGGACGAGGCCTATACTGACGTCATGGTCGAAGAGGCTGTTGGCCCTGAGTTGATCGCCGAGGTGGTGGAACGCTGGACGGGTATTCCGACGTCAAAGATGTTGGAAGGTGACCGCGAGAAACTGCTCAGGATGGAAGACGAGATTGGCAAGCGTGTGATCGGTCAGACCGGCGCGGTGAAGGCCGTGTCGAATGCTGTGCGCCGGGCGCGTGCAGGTTTGCAGGACGAGAACCGGCCTTTGGGATCGTTTCTGTTTCTGGGGCCAACCGGTGTGGGTAAGACCGAGCTGACCAAGGCGATTGCCGAATTTCTGTTTGACGATGATCGCGCCATGGTGCGGATCGACATGTCGGAGTTCATGGAGAAGCATTCCGTGGCGCGGTTGATCGGCGCGCCTCCGGGGTACGTCGGGTATGACGAAGGCGGTGTCTTGACCGAAGCGGTGCGGCGTCGTCCTTATCAGGTGATCCTGTTTGATGAGGTCGAGAAGGCACACCCCGAGGTGTTCAACGTGCTTTTGCAGGTGCTGGACGACGGTGTGCTGACGGATGGTCAGGGCAACAAGGTGGACTTCAAACAGACGTTGATCATTCTGACGTCGAACCTTGGATCGCAAGCCTTGTCGCAACTGGCGGAAGGGTCGGATGCAGCTCAGGCTCAGCGGGATGTGATGGACGCGGTGCGGGCGCATTTCCGGCCCGAGTTCTTGAACCGTCTGGACGACATGATCGTCTTTGATCGACTGACGCGGGGCGACATGGACGGGATCGTTGAGATTCAGTTGGGACGTTTGAAGAAGCGTCTGGCCAAGCAGAACATCGAGATCTCACTGGATGAGGCGGCGCAGACGTGGCTGGCAGATGAAGGATACGATCCGGTTTACGGGGCGCGGCCTTTGAAGCGGGTCATTCAGAACGCGCTTCAAAACGAGTTGGCCGAGATGCTTTTGGCCGGTGACATTGGTGATGGTCAGCGGGTTGACGTGTCTGCCGGTGCCGAGGGTTTGCTGATCGGTGACCGAGTGGCCAAATCGAACCGACCGCCGCCTGAGGATGCGGTTGTGCATTAGGGAAAGGCCCCGCTTTCGAGCGGGGCTCTTTTTGGGAATGTCTGCTTTGAGCCCAAACTGTGAATTCGATTTTCTTGCTGTACGCGCACGCAGCACAGACGTTGCTGCAAAAGCGGAATTCACCGCGCCAATGCACAGCAGCAAAACCGGACCTTGATGCGAATCTTTACGCTAACGAAGTGTTCATTGTTCAAGTTGCAAATTGAACTCACCGCTATCCTCTAGGTAACATTTACAGCCCGTTACCTTGTAAAAAACTACATGAACCGTGGTTTGATATCGCGGAATGTTTCCTTGACGAAAGGTTTGAATGCATCTTGTTTTGTCTGAGACACAACCACGGCCGTAAAGCTATCCGACCCCATATCCAGCTCCACAAGGCGCAGGCCCTTTGTTTTCAGATATTTGGCGTAATGACCAAACTGCTTCTTAACCGGATCACTCATCGCCGCATCATTTGGATACACGTCATCCATCGGTGACAAACCCAATGCTTCGCGCGAAAGGTCAATGGTACTTGAGACACTGTCGCTGTCGCGCCCATCCACCGACAAAACGTAAAGCGGCCCTTTTCTGTCGTCTTGCGCATTCAGAATGAGATTGATCAAGTCGCCCCCGGACTCCATGCCGCGCTGGCCCTCCGAACGGTCGAAACGCAGGTACAACTCAGAGGCGGCGCCATCATCGAAATAGGGAGAAATGAAGTTCAAGAACGTTGCTGTGCTCTCCTACGTTTGGCGTTTTGGATCTTTAGTTCGCGTTTCGCTGCATCCTTTTCGAACTTTTCGAGATCCGGCGCGAACTGGCGTTCGGCCTGCTCGCAGGTCAGTGGCTTATCATCTGTCAGGATCCCGGCCAACTCCGCCCGCACATCTGATACGGACGCGCCGTCAGACAGCTGTTGCCAACAGTAATGGCTTACAATGAAACTGCGTCCGTGGTCACTCAGCCGTGGATTGTGCGAAAGCTCAAACAAAAGGCGCTTTGCCAGTGCGCGGTTGGATGCGCTGGAAGACAGCACGCCCGCGAATGCGCGCTGAACCTGCAAGGATAGTTTTGTATCTGCCGCCGACATTTCCATAAGAGGGCCATTCACAAGATCGGCCAGATAAAGAATAAGCGCGTCATTGTCCCAGCGCGTTTCTTTGTTATAGCTCCGTAAGAATTCATCGACAAAATCATAAAGCTCCCGGCTTCGCGATGAGGATATCTTATCCAAAGGCTTCCAGCCGTCTTGCCCCAGCTTGAGGCCGAGGATCTTTTTTGGCGCCTGACGAAAATGGGCATCGCAGATTTGCGGGATCAGGCTGGCGAATTCATCGAAATAGACCTGTTTTCTGAGGGACTCGCCCAAACGGCGGGGATTATCGAAGTGCGCCATCTGCAATTCTTCACGGAAAAACGCGATCGTGTCCGGTGTCGGGGTTAACCATCCTGCCAGAAAGTGAAGCCCGCCACGCGCACGGCGAATTCCTTCGGGATCGGGGCAGTATAGGCCATCAAAGTTCAAAAAGGGCAGGATTGGTCGACCCATGATGCCGCTGGAGAATGTAACCCATCGTCTTTTCCCTGACGCGTTTGTCGGGATCGTTCAGGATAACATTGGAAAAGACACCGATATCATCGGGCCCATAGTCTTCTTCGACCCAAAGCGCCCAAAGGTGACCGTTCACGCTTTTGCATTTTATCAGCCGTTGGCGCAGGATCTCGGGCCAGTCCAGGCGGGGTCCGCCATTTTTATCGATGCGTCTGACAACTTTGAACAGGTCCACCGAAGGATCTGTTGCCAGCTTTTTTGTCATGGCGGCCAGAACCTTGGCGTCGTCATGATGCTGGACCAAAAGCTGTCGATACGCCGACAGTTTTGAATTGAGTGTCCCCTTTTGAATACCGTTGAGCAGGTCTTCACGAGATCGTTGCTTAACGGCCCCCCCCAAGAAGTCTTTCCAACGTAAGGCTAAACGCGCTTTGTGCGCCAAGGGAAGAGGCATCGAAAGACAACCAAACACCGGCAAGCTGCTGCCTTACTTTGTGTCGCCAATGGCGCGCTATGGTCATCAACATGGTCCTGTCATCGGCGTCGTCGCACGCAAAGCCAAAAGCCATCACCGATCAGAATTCTGATGCCTCCACCGTTTTGGCGAATGTGCCAGAACAATCGCGTCTTCGCCATCGATGAACACATCCCAGCCGCCGCGCCAAAGCCGATAAAGGAGGGTGTGCAATTCATCCAATGGTCCGCCGAACATTGCGGATGTTACATGGTCCCGCAGGACGTAATCATTGCCCGCCGCCGCATAAAGCGGTTCCGTCAAAAAGCTGAACGCCACGCCCCGCAAAAGCGCGTCGCCCTCAAGAGGTTCCCCATTGGTTTCCTCCAATAGAACAGTAATGTGATCAGTCTTGCAAAGAGCCTGGTACCCGTCCTCTGTATCGCGATCAATGACAGTCACTTGGCTGTAATCGACCTGCGCGTTTGCGCCGATCTGATCCATCAAGGCAGCAATCTGAGGCAGGCTTTGTCTGGCTTCGGCTTCGGATATAGCTTCTGCTTTTTCGGTTCTAAAAGCATGAAAGCGCGCGTACATTTCTGCCCCCGATGGGAACACCGCAAAGCATTTTTTTTGGGTTTCAGGTGTTGCTTGTGCCAATCCAAATATAAGGTGCCAGTCTTCGCAACGTGGCGGGCGCTCGCGTTCTTTCGGAGAGTGTTCCAGTTCGGCGGCCAGGTTGGGATCAGCGTCATAAAGATCATACCAAGTATCGGCCCACCCGTCACCGATATGCTTTGACGCTTCATAGTGAGCGTTCCAGTCGATGGTTTCGACTGGTGCCTTTGGCCGCGAAAAAATGCGGCGAAACCATCCTGCCATGTTTTGTCCCCAAAAAACTGTTTACCCCTGATCGTAGTCGCCCGGCGTAAAAAAACAAAGATGTCCATTGTCTTTGATGCGCGGGGCGCCACCCATGGGAGCAAAGGTGGCTTCAACGCTCTTGTCGGAAGAAGCCATCGGGGCGTATTCTTGAACCCATCATGCGCTTAGCTGAATGAACGATTGATGAGGGATGCCCATGCGAAGTAACGCGACCGGATTTATGGCAGGTTTGGCCCTATGTACCGCTACGCTTGGTGCAACGACGCTGCATGCGACACCAACCAAGCACTCCGTCAGAGTGACCGACATATATGCGCTGACGGCGGCACCTGTGATTCTTGCACAGATGGACGAAATTGACGCGTTGTCCGAAAGGATATCCCGTCTTCGTAATTTACTCATCGACGAAGATATCGACGGCTTTTGGCAGGCAGTCGATGATGTGCCTGAAATCAAGCAACCCACAGAGGGCGGGCAATTTAGCGACATCATGCGCTATGCTGTGTGGTCCAATGATCTTGAATTAATCATATGGCTCAATGAGAACTGCCCTTTACCGACTACCTTTTGGCCCGTGGTGCGGTCAAAACGGACCGATACCACTATGCGACGCTGATCTATGGAATCCGGCGCCGCAATGATGCGCTGGTGGAACAGGTGCTTGCGAAGCATGCACATCTCGTAGACGGTGCAGCTTTTGACGAAGAAACTTACCCGTTAGAGCAAGCTGTATTCGCAGGCAATGTCCCTGCTTTCCGCACGCTTCTTGATGCTGGCGCGAACCTAGATCGAACAGACACTTCGGCCTCGGAGTATCTGGGCGGCGCGCTGAGCCGGGGCAACTATTCGCTAGCTAGCTTGATATTGGAACGCGCGCCAACCGTTGCGGTGAACCGCACAATCACCCGTGATGATACAACAGTCCAATGGTCCCATGCGTTGGAGTCCGTCAGCGCGGATGGAAATATGGAATGGGTTCAATTGTTGCTGGATCGCGGGGCAGTGACAACAGCGCATGAACTGGCGCGCTATCCGATTTACGGGGCCGCATTAAATCGACACGTGGATGTTGTCAAAACCCTATTAGAGGCGGGTTCATCAGCGAACCCAACGGATGAGCAAACCGGCGAAACCCTGATTGATATTCTGAAAGACGAAGAGAGCTATCTGGCAGAAGGCGAAAACTACGACGAAATCATCGCCTTGCTGCGCAGTTATGTGCCATAGCAGACGCTATGGCATGATCAGCGCGCTTAGAAACACGTAAGCCTCGGCCAATTTGGGATCCACTTCGGCTGCCATTGCCTCGGCTGAAGTCCCATCGGTTTCCCAGGTTAGCCCCATTGTGAGGCCATGGCTGATCGGTATCAGTTTCGCAGCGCAACTGCCCACTTCGCAAAAGACTGGAATCCGTCCGTCCGCAATAAACGGATTGTTCACAATGCAACTAATCCCATCGTGCCCGTGCACAGATTCGTGACATGCTCCGTTGCCGACAGGACGAATTATATCAAGGCCTTCAGCCTCTGACAGCCGATCAGCCTCAATCCCGTCTTCCAATACCTGGACCATCAGTGCCGACTGGTGCACGGACATGGCGTGGGTATGGGCTTTCAGGCCAAAACCCACAACAGGACGTCTCAGGACATCTGTTTTGAATGTAACAGCCCTGACAACCGGTATGGGCAAACCATCGTTACCCAGACGTTCTTCTGTCTCTACGCAAGCTGGTCCGTGGTCGTCTAGAATAAAGCGATTGTTGAAGACGACACGCAAACGCGTTCCACGTGGCTTCAGCTGTAAGGTGGCTGACTGAATCCCAAAATCAACTGTGTTGAATTCAGGTGGGCAGTCCCGACCAATGGCATAACTCGCAGGTACATTCATAAAGCTGGCCACGAAAATTCCGGCAAGTAAGGCTTTCCAAGCAGACATTGGACTGTTCTCCTTCAGGGTATGGGTACCTCGATTTTCATCACTGTGCGATCTGCGCGCGCGCCACATGGGTCACGCGATTTTTGTGATCCTTAATCGAAAACCAGAAATAGCCGCCATTATGGTCAACAAAGCGATATTTGGTATAGCCGCGCGGCAACTCGAAACTGAACAGATCGTTTTCTTGCAGATCAAAGAACTTTTGCTTTCCCTTCCAAGGGTCCGTTGATTGATAGGTGGATTCAAGGCAGCAATAGCGGCCACAGGATGAAAACAGCGCATTTCGCCCGCGTTTCTTATTGTCCGGAACATCATAAAAATCCTCGAAATAGAGCCGCTTTTCAATCCGTCCATTGGGGCGCATTTTATTGAGAGACGCATTATTATACCCTCTGTTAATCCAGCCTGGATGCGAGAAAACATAAGGCGCCCCGTCATAAACGACTGCACAGCTGGGCAATGTGTTTTTCACGGTCAATGCGTTGAGCGGTGTTTGAAACCTCGCGAGCAAACGCAACCGGTCCATAATTCCGCTCTTTGGGTCATCTGGCCAGGGCACCCAGGCTGCGCCCAGAGGATCTGTTGTGACGTTTAGAAACCCGATCCGAAAGGGGATGATAACGCTGTTGAATGCAACAGCAACAACACCATCCGGACATCGCGAAACGCCCGTGAGCATTTCAAACTTTTCTTTGTTGTGCGGAATCTCGAATTGGGTCGCTTTGCCTAACCCCTTGTCCGGAAAATACTTGAGCGTGTCATGACGGATGAGCAGGAAAACACCGCCCTGATAGCCAAATGCATTGGTTTCGGTCAAACCCCCGACATCTGCTGTGATATCGTTGTACGCAATTTGGCCATCCGCGAGGACAGCGATTGCTTCGCGGCGAAAGGAGTAGTCCTGTGACGAATGTACCCTTGTTCGAGCACTACATGAACCATCTTGATGCGCCATAAAGGTGGAGAAAACCTGATTTGTGGTTTCGTCGGCGGCGCAGTTAAGCTGCGGCGCCGTATCTTCCAGCGGAATGGAATAGGTCTCGTCGATCTTGAATTTGCCCAAGTCCGGCACTTTCACGCTCCTACACTAATCAATACGTCCATTTTAGCGAGACTAATACCTGCTGGCGAGCGGCAACGGCATCGGGTAGCGCCGGGCGATTTCTCGTTTGGTCAGTGACTTGGCTGCTGGCCTTGTGAGGCACGAAATACCCCTCAGAGTCGCCCCACCGTCAATGACGGCTTCAGTAAAAAACAGCGGCCTGCCAAAAGTTTTGCCGCAGATGCAAAAGTCCGGTTTGTCCGCAAAGCGGACTTTAAGCCTAAACCCCTAAGATCCCGTCATTCTAAACTCATCCACGCTGCGGAATTGATCGACCAGAAAGTCGATGA
>CAZWDS010000031.1:0-35786 GCA_964632495.1 uncultured Rhodobacterales bacterium | reverse complement strand
CATCGACCTACTGATTAAAAGTCAGTTGCTCTACCAACTGAGCTAACGGCCCACTCGAGCGCCCGACGTAATGGGCCGTTCATGACTCGTCAAGTGTTAATCGTGTGGTGCTTCGAGCTTGCTCAGAAGCAGACCATTGCGTGTTTGTGGCTGACACGCGAAATTGTAGACACGCCAGTGTTACGGACCGGCAAGCCTTGATCCGTGAGGTCAAGATGGGTGTGTCTAGGGGCATGACAGAGGAAAAGTGACGTGCGGATTTTGGTGGGTCTCGTTTTGGTGATTGGCGCCCTGTGGCTTGGGAATACGTCTCGCTTTGTTGACGTGCCCGAAGATCGTCGTCCGGGCGTCATCGCGCATCGTGGCGCGCATCAGATCTATGCGGGCGAAGACCTGTCTGCTGACACATGTCGTGCGGCCCAGATCGAACCCCCGACACATCCATACATTGAAAACACACTGCCCTCGATTTTGGCGGCTTTTGAGGCCGGCGCAGTGGCTGTTGAAATCGATGTGCACCTGACGACAGACGGGCATCTGGTGGTTTTCCACGACTGGGGCCTGGACTGTCAGACCAACGGGCGCGGCGTGACGCGAGACTTTGATCTCGCCTCGTTGCAGGCGTTGGACATCGGGTTTGGCTTCACGTCAGATGGCGAAACGTTCCCATTCCGTGATCAAGAGATCGGCCCCATGCCGACCCTTGTTGATATACTGTCTGCCAATTTACCCGGACCCGTTCTGGTCAACTTTAAAAGCCGGGATGCGTTGGAAGCACAGGTTTTGGCAAAGGATATCGAAAAACCAACAGCCCGGGCGCGCCTTTTTGGGGTCTATGGCGGCCGTCCCCCAACACAGGCGGCCCTAGAGACGATCCCGGGCTTGCGCGGTTTTGACCGCGCCAGCGCCAAAGCATGCCTTCTGCGATATGCTTTTTGGGGCTGGAGCGGCCATATCCCCAAAGCTTGCCGAAACACCTTGGTACCTGTTCCCCTGAACGTAGGGCCTTGGCTTTGGGGCTGGCCGCATCGGTTGACGGATCGTATGCAAGGGGCGGGGTCGGATGTTATTGTGCTGGGCCCATGGGATGGCAGCGGATTTACCAGCGGTATTGATGATGCCGAAACCCTTGCCCGCGTACCGAAACAATTGGGCGGTTATGTCTGGACCAATCGTATCCTTGACATCGGTCCAGCCGCGGCGGTCCGCTAGGCGTTGCTCAGGCCAGCGGACAAGTCTATATCGCCAAACATGTCCAATGCGTCCTCCCTCCGCCTGCCTTTCATGAAAATGCATGGGCTTGGCAACGACTTCGTTGTGATCGACCATCGTGAAAGCGAGGGCGCGATGACGGCTGAGTTGGCGCGTGCAATTGGGGATCGTCATATGGGCGTTGGCTTTGACCAATTGGCGGTGATCCTGCCCGACCCGGAGGCGGTGGCGCGACTGGTCTTTTACAATGCAGATGGCAGCCAAGCCGCAGCCTGCGGCAACGCCACACGCTGTATCGCGCGATACTTGATGGATGAAACCGGTCGAGACGCGCTGACCCTGCGAACAGAGCGGGGCGCTCTTGCCTGCGAAGATGCAAAGGGCGGTCTGACACGCGTGAACATGGGCGCGCCGATGACCGACTGGCAAGACATCCCGCTGGCCAGCGCGACCGATACGCTCCACTTGCCCATCGAAGGCGATCCGGTCGCCACCTCCATGGGCAATCCCCACTGCACCTTCTTTGTCGATGACGTTTCGACCGTGCCTTTGGATAAGCTTGGGCCAATCTACGAACACCACCCCCTGTTCCCCGAACGGACCAACGTGCAATTCGTTCAGGTCATTGGCGAAAACCACCTGAGACTGCGGGTGTGGGAGCGTGGCGTGGGCGTGACGCTGGCCTCTGGCTCGTCGTCCTGCGCCATAGCGGTTGCCGCCGTGCGCCGAGGCTTGACGGGCCGCGCAGTCACTATTGATCTGGATGGCGGTCAAATTCACATCGACTGGCGTGAGACAGGTGTCTGGATGACCGGTCCGACGGCGCATGTCTTTGACGGCGTGCTTCATCTTGGATCGCTCACATGACGTCCCCGCCAAAGTTCACGACACTTGGGTGCCGTTTGAACGCGTATGAATCCGAAGCGATGCGGGAAATGGCCGAAGCGGCCGGGCTGACCAACGCGGTCATCGTCAATACTTGTGCCGTCACAGCCGAAGCCGTGCGCAAAAGCCAAAAAGAAATTCGGCGCCTTGCCCGTGAAAATCCCGGTGCTCAGGTGATTGCGACAGGGTGTGCCGCCCAGACCGAACCTGAACGCTTTGCCGCGATGGACGACGTGTCGGTCGTTCTGGGTAATACCGAAAAGATGGCGCCTGAACACTGGGCGGGTATCGCGGTCGGCGAAACCGAACCGGTGATGGTCGATGACATCATGTCGGTCACTGAAACCGCAGGACATCTGATCGACGGGTTCGGCCGTCATCGCGCTTATGTGCAGGTGCAAAACGGATGCGACCACCGCTGCACCTTCTGCATTATTCCCTATGGCCGTGGCAATTCGCGCTCGGTGCCCGCAGGCGTCGTGGTGGACCAGATTAAACGTCTTGTGGACAGGGGCTTTAACGAAGTGGTGCTGACCGGCGTCGATCTAACCTCTTGGGGCGGCGATTTGCCGGGAACACCGCAGCTTGGCGATCTGGTGCGTCGCATACTGAAACTGGTCCCCGATTTGCCGCGCTTGCGCATCTCTTCGATCGACAGCATCGAAGTCGATCCGGCCCTTATGGAGGCCATCGCCGCCGAGCCGCGCCTGATGCCCCATCTGCACCTGTCGCTGCAAGCGGGCGACGACATGATCCTGAAGCGCATGAAACGCCGCCACCTGCGTGATGACGCCATCGCCTTTTGCACCGAGGCCCGCCGTTTGCGCCCCGACATGACATTCGGCGCCGATATCATCGCCGGTTTCCCGACTGAAACCGAAGAGATGTTCGAAAACTCGCTAAAGCTGGTCGACGACTGTGCCCTCACATGGCTGCATGTTTTTCCCTATTCGCCGCGCCCGGGCACGCCAGCGGCCCGCATGCCGCAACTTGAAGGGCCGACCATTCGCGACCGCGCGGCACGCCTTCGCAAGAAAGGCGAGGGGGCTGTTCAGTCCCATCTCGCCGCGCAAGTGGGTACAACCCAGACAGTCCTCACCGAAACCCCTCATATGGGGCGCACGGAACATTTCGCCGAAGTCATTTTCAAAGCCCCACAACCCGAAGGCAGCCTGATCAAAACAGAGATCACCGGGATCGACGCGTCCAAGCTCGCCGGGTCCGCTCTTCATCTCTTTTCAAATACGCAAAATAACGCTGGACATGCGCAGCGTGTCCAGCGGATCGCTTTCGAAGAAAGCGAAACGTGACATGGGGCTCAATCGCGCGTTCCGGCCATGGCTTGACGATCTAACGCCTAAAGTTCTCGTGGCGAACGGAACTTACAGATTCCGCATATCTGATACAAGATGACCAGTTCCGTTTGCCTCCATAACAATCTGAAAAGACGCTCTTAAAAGGAACGATGATCATGAAAATCTTCACGAACCCAGCCTCACCTTTTTGTCGTAAGGTCGACGTTGTACTGCTTGAAACGGATCAGCGCGGCGACGTGACGGATGTGCCGGCTGTCGGGCACCCGGCGGCGACGGAAAACATGCCAACGGATGTAAACCCCATCGGGAAAATCCCCGTTCTTCAGCTTGAAGATGGCAAAGCGCTTTATGATAGCCGCGTCATTTGCCGGTTTCTGGATAATCGCGCGGGCGCTGGATTGTTCCCTGAACAGGGCCTGTGGGACGTTCTGACGCTGGAGGCCTTGGGCGACGGAATTGCTGATGCGGCGGTCTTGATGGTCTATGAAGCGCGTGTTCGCCCTGAGGACATGATTTACGCGCCTTGGGTCGAAGGCCAGTGGGCTAAGGTGGCGCGCGCTTTGGATGCCTTGGAGACTGACTGGCAAAAGACGTTGAACGATCCCTTAAATATTGGGCAAATCGCTGTTGCAGCGGCCCTTGGATACCTTGATTTCCGTCACGCAGATCGCAATTGGCGCGACGGCCGCAAGGCCCTTGCGACGTGGTACGAAGGCTTCGCGGATCGCCCCTCGATGCAGGCGACCAACCCCGGGTAAGTCCGGCGCGTTCGAAAAGTGATTGAGGTGCGCCCGATTGTCCGCTGGACGACCCCGCAAACCAGCGCTAAGTAGCCCCTCAACTAACCGGAGTCCCTTCCGGTCCGATGGTTTGGGCAAAAGCCCTTTCAAGAATAGGAGACGCCAGTGTCGCACGCAGATGAAACCCAAGAGGGTACGCGCCGAGACTTTCTCTTTTACGCCACCGGTGGGGCGGGTGTGGTTGCAACGGGGGCCGCAGTTTGGCCTTTGGTCAACCAGATGAACCCTTCTGCTGATGTTTTGGCACTGTCCTCGATCCGAGTGGATATTTCGGGCGTTGAGCCAGGCACGCAGATCACCGTTAAGTGGTTGGGAAAGCCCGTCTTTATCCGCCGCCGGACCCAGGAAGAGATTGACGAGGCTGCAGGCGTTCCGTTGTCGGATTTGCCTGACCCTGATGCGCGCAACGCCAATATCGCCGATGGTTCGGACGCGACGGATGCCAACCGCGCTTTGGATGAAACCGGCGAATGGCTGGTTCAGATGGGTGTCTGTACGCACCTTGGCTGTGTGCCTTTGGGCGATGCGGGTGACTTTGGCGGCTGGTTCTGCCCCTGCCATGGCTCGCACTACGACACGGCTGGCCGGATTCGCAAAGGTCCGGCTCCAACAAATCTTCCCGTCCCGCCTGCGGCGTTTGACGGTGATACATTGATCCTCGGATAAGGGAGAGCACGATATGGGTGGTATCCCGCACGATCACTACGAACCGAATTCCAAGGCCGAAACCTGGCTGCACAAACGCCTGCCGATTGTCGGACTGCTTTACGACACGCTGATGATCCCCACGCCCAAGAATCTGAACTGGATGTGGATCTGGGGCATTGTCCTGACGTTCTGCTTGGTGTTGCAGATCGCCACCGGTATTGTTTTGGCGATGCACTACACACCGCACGTCGATTTTGCTTTTGCAAGCGTCGAGCATATCATGCGGAACGTGAATGGTGGCCACATGCTGCGCTATATTCACCAGAACGGCGCATCGCTGTTCTTCGTGGCCGTCTATGCGCACATCTTCCGGGGCCTCTACTATGGCTCGTACAAGTCACCACGCGAAGTCACTTGGATCATCGGTATCCTGATCTTCGTTCTGATGATGGGCACAGCCTTTATGGGCTACGTTCTGCCTTGGGGTCAGATGAGCTTCTGGGGTGCCACTGTCATCACCGGTCTGTTCGGCGCGATCCCGTTCATTGGTGAGTCGATCCAGACGTGGCTCTTGGGCGGACCAGCAGTGGACAATGCCACGCTGAACCGTTTCTTCTCGCTGCACTATCTTCTGCCCTTCGTCATCGCGGCCCTTGTCGCGGTTCACATCTGGGCCTTCCACACCACGGGCAACAACAATCCCACGGGTGTTGAAGTGCGCCGGGCGTCGAAAGAAGAGGCCGAGAAAGACACGGTTCCGTTCTGGCCATACTATGTGATCAAGGATTTGTTCGCGCTGGCGGTGATCCTTCTGATCTTCTTTGCCATCGTCGGCTTTATGCCCAACTATCTGGGTCACCCCGATAACTATCTCGAAGCCAACCCGCTTTCGACACCGGCCCACATCGTGCCCGAATGGTACTTCCTGCCGTTCTACGCGATCCTCAGGGCCTTCGACACGGAAGTCTGGCTGGTGATTGCGGTTGATTTCGTGACCGCGGGCATCGTCGATGCCAAGTTCTTCGGCGTCGTGGCCATGTTTGGCGCGATTGTCGTAATGGCCTTGGCACCATGGCTGGACACATCCAGCGTGCGTTCGGGCAAGTATCGTCCGCAGTTCAAGTGGTGGTTCTGGCTTTTGGTTGTGGACTTCTTCATCTTGATGTGGGTCGGCGCCATGCCTGCTGAAGGGATTTACCCCTACATCGCTCTGATCGCGTCAGCCTATTGGTTCGCCTACTTCCTGGTGATCCTGCCGCTTCTGGGCGTGACCGAAAAACCGCTTCCGCAACCCGATACCATCGAAGAAGACTTTGATGCCCATTACCCCCCAAAGGGCGATGCGGGTTCGGCTACAGCAACTCCCGCGGAATGAAAGGACCAACACTCATGATCCGTAAGATCACACTTTCCGCAGCGATCGTCCTTGGCTTGGCCAGCCCCGTCTTGTCGGCGGGCAAAGCGCCAAAAGTGACTGACTATGACTTCTCGTTTGAGGGGCCGTTCGGCACATATGACCAAATGCAACTTCAGCGTGGCCTTAAGGTGTACACTGAAATTTGCTCGGCCTGCCATGGACTTCAATACGTGCCTTTGCGCACGTTGCATGACGAAGGCGGCCCCGCACTTCCGGAAGATCAGGTGCGGGCCTATGCCGAGTTCTACGAAATCTTCGACCCTGAAATCGACGATTTTCGCCCTGCCAGACCAACCGATCACTTCCCCGGCTCACAGCTAGAAACAGCACCCGACCTGTCGCTTATGGCGAAAGGACGCGCCGGTTTCTCGGGCCCTTATGGCCTTGGTATCAACCAGTTTGTCAAAGGTATGGGCGGCGCTGAATATATCGCCTCTCTGCTTGCCGGATACGAAGATCCACCGGAATGTGCAGCGGAGTCCAACATCGAAGGGTCTTACAACAAAGTCTTCACGGCCGGTGGCTTCCCGGAAGAGTGCAAGTACGAAGACGGCACGCACAAGGTTGAAGGGTCATGGATCGCCATGGGGCAGCCGCTTTGGGGTGACGATGTCGAATTCGATGACGGTACACCTGCGACGGTCGAACAGGCCTCGCAAGACGTCGCTGCCTTCCTGATGTGGACGGCTGAACCCAAGATGAACGCCCGTAAAGAAGCGGGCTTTGTATCGGTTCTGTTCCTCGTGGTGCTGAGTGTGTTGTTGTATCTGACGAACAAGCGCATCTGGGCCAAGGTCAAGCGCAAAGACATCGCTGAATAGCAGATACAGCTATCCAATTTTAAACGCCGCCCCGACCCGGGCGGCGTTTTTCTTTGTTTTCTGGTGTCTTCAGGGGTTAATAGTGCGGCTTTGCCTGTAACCTTATTGGTGCAAGCGCATGTTAAGATTTTGGGGAAGACATGACGATAGAAGTGAAGTGCACGAATTGTGATGCAGAACTCGAGCTGCAAAGTAGTGACCGCGATCGATTCCAGAGCGTCGATCCCGAACTCGTAGAATTGCTGACGATGTTACGTCACTATGGCAACGCGCGGTTCCTGATGTTGCCGATCTTTCTATCGATCCAGTTTGCTCTTTTTTGGGCACTAGACCAAAGCCGCGAGCTTTCGATTAACGGTGACGTTCTTTATGGCGTTTTGGAGGTTAGGGCAGGCAAGGCATTCGATTCATTGGCATTGTTTGTCTTACCAATCGCCGGAATCGTCGTTTCGCTTTGTTTTTGTTACTTTGAGTATTTGCAAAACGGGTACATTACGACGTACCGCTTGGCGGCACGCAACGTCTCACCTGATGGCAGCGAACTTGAAAGTGTCCTGAATCAACCGACCGCACAATTTCAGACTTTGCCATGGGTTATGGGATTACTCTATTTTGGGCCGATATTTTTCTGGGCTTCGCTCTATTGGCCCACATCAACACAATAAAAAGCCGCCGGGGGAGGACCGGCGGCTTTTGGGGGAGGCGCGGGGGGACGCCTCGGGTTGAGCGTTATCAGGGAACGCCCTAGGCCGTTTCCAGCATGCCCTTTGCTTTTGCCAGCTCCTGCATCTTAGCCTGCAGCTTTTCGAAGGCCCGCACTTCGATCTGGCGGATGCGTTCGCGGCTGACGTCGTATTGGCCCGAAAGCTCTTCCAATGTGACCGGATTATCCATCAAACGGCGTTGCGTCAGGATATCCTGCTCGCGCTCGTTCAGCACGCTCATGGCTTCGGCCATCATCTCGCGGCGCGCCAACAACTCGTCCTTTTCGGCATAATCGCCCGCCTGATCCGCGTCTTCGTCTTCAAGCCAGTCCTGCCATTGAGCCGCGCCTTCACCGTCAGCCGAGATCGTTGCATTCAGCGACGCATCTCCACCCGACAAACGCCGGTTCATGTTGATGACTTCCTGTTCACTTACGTTCAGGTCGGTCGCGATGCGTTCCAGATGCTCAGGGCGCAGATCACCGTCTTCCAACGCGCCGATGCGGGCCTTCGCTTTGCGCAGGTTAAAGAACAACTTCTTTTGTGCGCTGGTCGTGCCCAGTTTCACCAAGCTCCATGACCGCAGGATGTACTCCTGGATCGAAGCGCGGATCCACCACATGGCATAGGTCGCCAGGCGAAAGCCCTTTTCGGGGTCAAACCGCTTCACAGCTTGCATCAGGCCCACGTTGGCCTCGGAAATCACCTCGGCCTGCGGCAGACCGTATCCACGGTAACCCATGGCGATTTTAGCGGCCAAGCGCAGGTGCGATGTAACCATCTGATGTGCAGCGTCCGTATCTTCGTCTTCGACCCAACGTTTGGCGAGCATATATTCCTGCTCTTTTTCCAGCATTGGGAACTTACGGATCTCCTGCAAATAGCGGTTCAAACCGCCTTCGGGGGTAGGTGCTGGTAGATTCGTGTAATTAGCCATTTCTTTTTCATTCCCTGTAAACGCCGATGTTGCGACGCTTAACATATTTGGTGAACTACTTCGTTCAGTTCAAGACCTGCGGTTCAAATAAGTTCGTAACCGCGTTTCGATGAACCAAAGATGAAGCAAGGGGACGCAGTTCGCTACTCACAGCCCTGTGCGCTCACGGGTTCGTGCACGCTTGTTCGCAATCTGCCCGTCTTGTGTGCAAAAATTCACATACCTTTGAGGGCGCTCAGCAACTGTGCGAAATCCGCAGGAAGGGGGCTTTCAAAGCGTATATCTTCGTTCGTAACCGGGTGTCTGAAACCTAAGGTTTGCGCGTGAAGCGCTTGACGATTAAAGGAATTTCCCACTTCCGCCCCCGGTCTGTCTGACCCCAGTTTGCGCCGTCCACCATAGGTGGGATCGCCCATCAAAGCATGCCCGATATAGGCCATATGAACCCTAATCTGATGGGTGCGCCCGGTTTCGAGTTTGCAACAAACCAGCGCTGCTTGATCGCCAAATGTTTCAATCACACGGGCCCGCGTCACAGCATGACGCCCGCCTTGTAACAAAACGGCCTGTTTCTGCCGGTCGGTTTTGTGGCGACCCAGAAATGTGGTGATTTTGACGGTATCACCGCTTTCAAAGCTGACGCCCCGCAACCCCTTCAAGCGTGGATCGCCTGTATGAGGCACACCATGGCAAAGCGCCAAATAGCTGCGCTCCGCCGTATGGGCCGCGAATTGATCGGCCAGCCCGTGGTGCGCGGCGTCCGATTTGGCTACCACCAGCACGCCCGAGGTATCTTTGTCGATCCGGTGCACGATGCCGGGACGTTTTTCGCCGCCAACCCCTGACAGGTTGCCGCCAAAGTGATGCAGCAGCGCATTCACCAACGTCCCCGTGGGCGAGCCGGGGGCAGGGTGGACGACCATGCCGGCAGGTTTGTCGATCACGATCAGATCGTCATCCTCAAAGATGATGGTCAGCGGGATGTTCTCGGCGCGCATCTCGGTTTCAACGGCGTCTTCGACTGTGATCTCGAACACAGTGCCTTCCGTCGTCTTGGCCTTGGGGTCTGTTACCGTCACGCCGTCCAGCGTCACAGCCCCTTCGGCCAACAGTCGTGCAATGCGCGAGCGCGACAGATGCGCCTCCTCTGGCACATCGCGGGCAAGCGCTTTATCAAGGCGCGGTGGCGGGTTGGCGCCAATGGTGATCAGGGTTTTCTGAGACATGAATGACGGGCAGGCTCCGGACGTAGGGACGTTGCGCTATCTGAAAGCGCTTGTGACGATCCTGACCGTCACGATGATCTTGGGCTTTCTAACCATCGTTGCGCTCTTTGTCATGCGCTTCAACCAGATGGGGCAGGCCGAATTGCCGGACGAGATCACATTGCCGAGCGGAGCCACGGCCACGGCCTTCACGCGCGGTGACGATTGGTTTGCAGTGGTGACTGCGGACAATGAGATCCTGATCTATTCTAAAGTCACCGGCAACTTGCGCCAACGGATCACGATCACTCCGGAATAACCGCTTAGGCGAACCAACCCGTCGTGACGGCCTGCGCCCAACTGTCTGCCCCTTTGGCACGGGCAAGTTTGGCCATGGCGCTTGCATCATAAGGCACGGCGATAAGGTCGGCGCACCACTGTCCATCCCGCTCTTCGACTATGGCATAGCGCGCGTCAGGTGCACCGGTTTGGTGGACAAAGTTCGGCTCCATCCGGGTGTCTAAATATGCCGGGCACCCCACCGAACCAGCGTTCACCACCATTCGGTCGGCGTCCAATCGGACGATGCGCGGTGTATGGGTATGGCCGCAAAGAAACAATCGGTGCGATAGGCCTTCGGCGAAGGGCAAAACGTCTTTGAGATCGCGGGCAACGATCCTGTCGTTTGGTCCACGCCGTTCTAACCAATTCGTTTCATCACTCTCGGGCGTGGCATGGCACAAAAAGGCGCCATAAGCCTCGGCCGTCAGGGGATGGGATTTCAGCCAGTCCAGATGCTGCGGTGTCAGATCGTCGATCACCCATTGCTCCCAATTGCCCATCTTTTCTTTGGGGCGATCAAAAAGCTGTCGGTCGTGGTTGCCGCGCACGGTGACCAGGTCAAGCGCCATCAGACGATCCGCTGTTGCCAGAGCATCAAAGGGGCCGCTTAGACTGTCCCCAAGGTTGACGATATCGGAAATGCCGCGACGCTGAATGTCTGCCAGTACAGCCTCAAGGGCTGCGATATTGCCATGAATGTCGCTGATAACTGCCAGAACCACAGGACGGCCTTAGGCTTTTTCAAGCACAGGTGGGGTTAGGCATTTTTCAGCGACGTCGGACACGATCTCGGAAAGCCGTGTCAAAGTCGCGCTGGATTGCGAGCGTGATTGCCAATGAAGCGGGGTGCTGACGCGAATGTTTGGCATCAGTTCTACAAGCTCGCCGCTTTGGATCAGCGGATCTACTGTAACCGATGGCATCATGGCCCAACCAATCCCGCGCTGACAGGCCAACAGATGGCCTTCGTAAGACGGGATGTAATGCGAGGTGAGTTTGCCAGTATTGCCAAAGGCCAACATCATCCATTGCTGGGGCAGGGTGTCTTTGCGATCGAACTGAATGGACGGGGATTGCGAGACAGTCGCCTGTGTTTGTCCTTCGCTCAAGTACTGATCGGCGAATTTCCGCGAGGCCACGGCAATGTATTCCATCGCACCAATGGGCAGGGTCAGACAACCCGGAATTGGCTTGTTGTTCGAGGTCACAATGGCCAACGCATCGCCCGAGCGCAGTCGTTCTTCTGTGAATTCTTGATCGTCATCAATGATCTCTAGCAGCAGGTTCAACTCGTTCAGGGCGCGTTCAATGACTTCTGGAAACCACGTCGCAAGACTGTCACTGTTAACCGCAATCCGAACGCTAACGGCAGCCGATCCTGTGCTTGAGCCCCGGGCGGCCAGTTGATCGGACAATTCATGCTGTAAAAGCGTAACCTGTTCAACATGCTGGCAAAGAAGCAGACCATCGTCAGTTGCCACACAGGGGCGACCGCGCTGCACAAGGATCGAGCCGACTTTCTCTTCCAGTTGTTTGATCCGCTGAGAAACCGCTGACTGCGTGACATTCAAAGATGTTGCGGCGGCTTCGAAACTGCCGGTGCGGACTACGGCCGCTAAAACAACCAGAGAGTCGTAGTCGTATTCCATAAGACATTCTCCTGCACCATTAGTCGGACTAATGATATTTTCGTGATGGCGCAACAGAAATCTTTTTTGGGTTTGTTTTTTTCGATCTGAGCCGGGGAAATGTTGCATCCCTATAAAGCCGCGTTGGTCTTCATAAGGCGGGCTGTTGCAATGATGGTTGGATTATGACAAGAATAAGTCTTCAATGTGGCGGGGGGCCATATCTATGTCTGCACAAGCTTTGCGGCAAAAGTACAATCGTGCTTTCGCCGGAATGGAAAAACATTCGCGCGTTGCCGCCTGGTCGATCGTTGGCCTGTTCGGAGCGCAAATCATTGTTTCTGTTATCTTAGGTCACATTCTTCTTCAGGGAAGTACAACGGTTTTCAGTGTCATTGGGGTCGCTTTGTTGATGATATTTGTGGCCACGCGTATGCGGGGATTGAACAACATTGTTCATGAGTGCTCGCATGCCACGTTTACAGTAGATCGGGTCGAAAACGTGCGTATTGGCAAAACCTGCGCATCGATTTTGTTCAACTCTTTTACGGTCTACCGCGACGAGCATCTGTCGCATCACAAGCACATCGGTGACTATGAGAACGACCTTGATCTGCAAGGGATCAAGAACCTTGCCCTGCACGATGACCTGACGCTTAGGGTGCTGTTACGGCATTTGTTTACGCCACTCGTCCTGCGGCATTTGCCCTACTACTTAAGCCTTAATCTAAGCCGGAATGACGGGTTTATGTTTCAGGTGGTGCAATACGCCATGGTCGGTGCCGTCTCGATCCTTACGGCGCTTGCGCCCGCGACTGGCCTGTTCATGCTGATCATCCCATTCGTGTTTATCTATTCCGCTTTGATGTATTGGGCGGATTGCATGGACCACGCGGGATTGGTGCCGACAGATGATGACTTAAATGCGTCGCGCAACATACTGGCGTCGGGCGCCGTGCGGTGGCTGTTCTTTCCAAGGAACGACTGCTTTCATTTGGTGCATCACTTGTTTCCGCATATTCCAGCCCGGCATTTGGAAACCTCTCACGAAGCGCTTTTGAATGACGAACTGTACGTTTCGCGCGACAACGCGACGAAAGGCATCGCTCATATGAAGCCCCGTCAGGCAGAGATAGACGCCATTCCGGCCGAATAGCTAACAGTTTCGCATCGCAAAATGATAAGGCCAACGCGTATTGCGTTGGCCTTTTCGAATCTGGATTGACCAAATCCGATAAGATCCGCTGCTTTTAATTGTTTCGAATTGAAGAAATATGCGTTTCGAATATCGCAATCACGTCGCTTTTCGCGATCTGATAGGCAAAAAGTCGCCTACTTTCAGCACTCTACTAAAATTGAAATCGCATTTGTACAGGCACCCTCACGCTCACATAAGCAAGGATTTTAGCTTGCTAATGCAAGATAAGTTATGCTAATTATATGGGGTGAGTAAGTGGTAAGTGTGTGTTGATTGGAGCTTTGGAGGCGATGCGTCGTAGCATCTTTCCAGAACCCGAAATGAGCTGAAGTGGTTCCCCAAAACGCAGTAGCGCCGCTCTGTTAAGCGACGTTACCGGGTGGTTAGTGTGAGTGAGTTTTGGTCGGTCTTCTGATTACGCGCTTTGGTGAGGAAGCGTGCCATCGGAAATTGTATGGCCATAAAAACGCCCGATTGTGTCAGAAATTTGCCGCTACATTGCAGTTTTCGTGACTTCAATGACGCCAGTCCCGCTTGGGGCTGGCGTTTTGGGTTGCGCCATCTGACAAATCTAAGAGGGATGGTACCGCCTCTTGGTCTCGAACCAAGGACCTCTGGTTCCACAAACCAGCGCTCTAACCAACTGAGCTAAGGCGGCACGGCGTTTTAGTTATCGCCCGTGTCTTTCGATTGCAAGGGGGAGTTCAATGGCAATTCCCAAGTTTGCTCGACCAGATCGACCCCGAAAGATCGCACAGGTTTCGACTCGGTACAGGCAAACCCATTTTTTGCGTAAAGGGCGCAGGCGGCCTTGTGACTTTCGTGGGTCCAAAGGCGCAATGTGTGGTGCCCGGTCGCGCGCGCATGGTCCATACAGCGCGTCAAAAGCTGTTGCCCTAAACCAGTGCCGCGCGTGCTTGGCTCGACCAGGAAAAGCCGCAGCTTGGCTACGCTGGGTTCGCCGGATGCAACACAGAAGACCGAGCCCAATCGTTTGGGCCCTTGATGCGCAATCCAGGCGCGATCAACTTTCGGATCACGGTGGCGCATGAAGTTCACTAGAATGTCTGCGACCAAAGGCTCGAACGTCTCGTCGAAGCCTTCGTGTTCGGCATAAAGTTCGCCATGCCGCTGGATCAGCCAGCCGGCGTCACCAATCGATAGGTCCCGGAACTGAATGTCTGTGTTCGTCATGGCATCAGAACGTCTGAGGTCGAAAGACTTGTCAACGTCCGCCTGTCGGGCTAGGCCGTGGTCGGCTTAAGAGGGAAGCATATCATGGGCATCGACAAGGAAAGCGACATCGAAGCCAATCTTCAGATTGGACCCACAAATCTGGGCATGGTCCGCATTTATATCGAGGGCAACAACCTTGAAATTCCTATGGATTTCGAACCTGACGAAGCCGAAGATATCGCCGAAGAGATCAAGGCGGCCGCACAGCGGGCACGCGCCATGAACACCAAAGGCTCTAAGGGCCGGAAAAGCTGAACCCCGGATCGCGGGCCACGTGCCAGCGCATTGCGGCGTGACGCGCGAATTTCTGCACCATCACTTTGCGGCGCGCAGGCGGTAGTTTGTCTTCGGGGGCCATGCGGATGATGTCGGCATCATAGGCATCCGCGATGATCAGCCCGGTGTCGTCAGGCAAAAGGTCGGTTGGGAAAGCCTCGTCCACGGCCCAGAAATACCGATCGCACCATTCCAGATAGCCTTGCCACTTTTGATCGCAGGCGAAATCAGCGCGGCTGGATTTGCATTCGATCACCCAAACTTCGCCTTTTGGTCCAAGCGCCATGACATCGACGCGCAACCCTGAGGTTGGGATCAGTTCTTCGACCGTCACAAAATCATGACTGGCCAGATGGCGGCACACGCCGCGGGCCAGAAGCTGACCGGGTTTCATTTGCTGCAAGTCGTCAGGCATCTGAAGAATGTGAACAAAACGTAAACAAAAAGCAAGAGCCGAAAAAAGATCGTCCTTGTTTTGGGGGGTGGAGAGGCCTACATCAGGCAGGTGGCGGGCACTGCCCTTCCCGTGCCGGGGACAAATTCCGGTGGCCTTAAGCAATTCCGAGGGAGCTGGCTCTGGGCGGATCGTGGTCCGTTTATCTGGCGCCCACCTGTATATACAGGTCCTCGGGAATTTTAGCTGCCCCTACGGTCGTGGTGGTCCCGTCACATCTTATTCGTCTGATCCGGGCTCCGTTCCGGCCATACGCATCACGGTGATGCTGAACTGGACGCCTGCGAAGACTATGCCGTTGAAAAAGGCCAAAAGCGCAAAGGCCAACCAGCCGCCGTCCACATTGCCAATCAAGTGCTGCAGGTTCGCGACGTTCAAAATCACCACGGCAGCGGCAAAGATGATGCCAAGGGCGAACCCCAGCAGGCAATCGCGGATATAAAGTCGGATATGGTGCGGCATCGGAAACCTCGTTTGGGTCCGACATAGGATAGCGCGATTTT
Organism: uncultured Rhodobacterales bacterium; assembly: GCA_964632495.1. Lineage (GTDB taxonomy): Bacteria > Pseudomonadota > Alphaproteobacteria > Rhodobacterales > Rhodobacteraceae > CALKXV01. The sequence continues at coordinate 20,204 of CAZWDS010000031.1, read as the reverse complement.
GCATTTTGGCGATGCGTCAGACCACCACTTCCATCTCGTCCTGCTGTCCAACCCCAAAGACCCGCTTGTAGCGTGCGATCTCGTCCTCGGGGCCCATGGCTTTGCGCGGGTTGTCCGAGAGTTTGACCGTGGGGCTGCCATTCGCCTCAATCGCTTTGCAGACAAGGCTGAAGGGGGCCAAGGCATCGTCAGGCACAAGGCCCCGGAAGTCATTGGTCATCATCGTGCCCCACCCAAAGCTGACACGCACCCGTCCGGCAAACTTGGCATGCAGTTCGGTGATTTTGTCGACATCCAGTCCGTCTGAGAAGATCACTAGCTTTTTCGACGGATCTTCGCCCCGGCTTTTCCACCAGTCGATGGCGATTTCCGCGCCGGTGGCGGGCTCGCCGGAATCGATGCGAATACCGGTCCAGCCTGCCAGCCAATCCGGGGCGTTTTCAAGGAATTGCTGGGTGCCGTAGGTGTCGGGCAGGATGATGCGCAGGTTGCCGTCGTGTTCTTCGTGCCAGTCGGCCAGCACGCGGTAGGGCGCTTGGGACAGGTCGTCGTCATTGTCGGCCAGCGCCGAATACACCATCGGCAATTCGTGGGCGTTGGTGCCAATCGCCTCAAGATCGCGGTTCTTGGCGATCAGGCAGTTCGAGGTGCCCACGAAAGCTTTGCCCAATCCTTCCGTCATCGCCTGCACGCACCAGTCCTGCCAAAGAAATGAGTGCCGCCGCCGCGTGCCGAAATCTGCCAGCGCCAAAGTGTCGAGACCGCGCAACTGTTCAACCTTCTGCCAGGTGCGGGTCATCGCGCGGGCATAAAGGACCTGAAGTTCGAATTTGCCCATGTCGCGGGTCACGGCGCGCGAACGGAGCTCCATCAGAACGGCCAAAGCGGGGATTTCCCACAGCATCACTTCAGGCCAAGCGCCTTCGAAGGTCAGCTCGAACTGACCGTCGCGCTTTTCAAGGTGGTAGGGCGGCAGGGACAGGCCTTCGAACCATTCCATAAAGTCGGACCGGAACATCTGGCGCTTCCCATAGAACGTATTACCGCGTAGCCATGTGCTTTCGCCGCGGCTTAGTGTGAGTAAGCGAATGTGATCCAATTGTTCGCGCAATTCGCCTTCGTCGACCAATTCGGCCAGCCGAATGGATTTGGTGCGGTTGATCAGGCTAAAGGTGACGCGGGTGTCCGGGTGATTGCGGAACACCGACTGGCACATCAGAAGCTTGTAAAAATCGGTATCAATCAACGAGCGGACGATCGGATCGATCTTCCATTTGTGGTTCCAGACGCGGGTCGCGATGTCTACCATAGTGCTCCTCCACCAGACGAGCCTTTGTGCCAACGAAGGATGGGGTTTGTCCAGCAAGCTGTTGCCGGATCAGCGAAAAAGAGCGCCTGCGGCGCAGGTTTTTTGTTTGGATGCGAGGGACCAGTCCCTCGCGCACCCAGGCATATTTTTACCAAGAAGAAGGACAATTTGAGTTAAATGCTTGGCTTCTCAGCTATTTGAGGGTTCCGGTGTACGTGTCCGCCGGGACCATGGGGGACGCGCCGCGATTTGGAAGGGATGCGTTGATTTTGCCGCCTGCATTATGAGCCTGCTGGTTTAGCCAGGAAATCGCTTCGGCAATCGGGCGATGTTCGCTGCTGCCGTCATAGGCCACGCCGCAATTGACCGCATGAACCGTGGACGGGTTGTCCAGCCCATGCCCGGGTGGTCGCGGGGCAAACGTGGCCCTGCACCCCTGCGTGTCGGACGAGTAGCCCCCAATGGCCAGCCCGTATTGAAAGGTCACCACGACGAACTGGCCGCTGTTGCCGAACTGGGGGGCATAGTATCCGGTGGGGTTTTTCATGTTGCGATAGATGAAAGACACCTGTGCGCCTTCGCGGATTTTCTGGGTCGGATTGCCCCATCGTGCAGCAAATCCCCGTTCCGTTGTTGCCCCCGGTTGCACGCTGGCCAGCATCGCGGTTCGCACTTGCGGATGATCGGCCACGGTCGTGTTCCACGCCAGCCCGCCACAGCCTGTCAGAAGAAAAGAGATCAGGATCAGATGTTTCATGTGTTCGGGTCTAATGGCTCTTGGTTGCTAAATCCTTGCGGAAGAGGCCATAAGACCTTCATGGTCATCGGGATCGGCACAGACATCTGCAATATCGAGCGTATTCAGGGTACGTTGGATCGCTTTGGGGATCGCTTTCGCAATCGGGTGTTCACCGAGGTAGAGCAGCGAAAGGCCGAGCGCCGCAAAGACGTGGCTGGCACCTATGCCAAGAGATGGGCGGCCAAAGAAGCCTGTTCAAAAGCGCTTGGCACCGGATTGCGTATGGGGATTGCATGGCGTGATATGGCGGTCAGTAACTTGCGCACCGGACAACCTGTCATGGAGGTCACCGGCTGGGCGGCCGAGCGTTTGGCCGAGCTGACACCGGACGGGCATGAAGCCATCCTGCATGTGACTTTGACCGACGATCACCCCTGGGCGCAGGCCTTCGTGCTGATCGAGGCCCGTCCGATCACAGACAAACCCGCGTGATCCTGCGGCTTTCACCGAACCCTGCCTTGACTTGGCCGTGCCCCGCGCTCAGAAAGCGCGCATCAGATCACAGGCAGGTAGCATGAGCGAAGACAGCGGAACTTTTATGGACGGTATCGTCGAGACGATTAAGACGGTTGTCTATGCTCTTGTGATTGCGGGGATTTTTAGAACGCTGTTTTTTCAACCCTTTTGGATCCCGTCCGGGTCAATGAAAGACACGTTGTTGATCGGTGATTTTCTGTTCGTCAATAAAATGGCCTATGGGTATTCCAGCTATTCTTGCAAATTGCCGGGGACCTCGGTCAGCATCTGTCCTTTTATCCCGGAACGGTGGATGGGCAGCGAGCCGGAGCGGGGCGATGTTGTCGTCTTTAACCACCCGGTCAGCAATCAGGATTTCATCAAACGGGTTGTCGGCTTGCCGGGCGATACCGTGCAAATGCGGTCAGGGCAGTTGTTCTTGAACGGATCTCCTGTGCCGCAAGTGGCGGATGGAGCCTTCGTTGAAACGTTCGAGCGGCAAGGCCCGATTGGGCCGACCCCGGCTTGTGCCGAGGGGCGCAGTTTGCCTGAAGGTGCGGTGTGTACCAAGGAAAAAGCCATCGAGACCTTGCCCAACGGGGTGCAGCATTCAGTTCTGAACGTCACCAATGGACGGCTGGATAACACCGGGGTTTTCACCGTGCCTGAGGGGAATTTCTTTTTCGTGGGAGACAACCGGGACAACTCGACGGACAGCCGGGTGAAGCGCGAATTCGGCGGCGTTGGATTTGTGCCCTATGATCATCTGATCGGCCGTGCGGATCGCGTGGTTTTTTCTTCGGCTGGACGGTCGTTGTTCTATTTTTGGACATGGCGATCGGACCGGTTTTTTAAGCGGATCGACTGATGAGGTTGGGGGCTGAGCTTCTAGGCTTTGCCGTCCGTCTTGGGCATGACTTTCGGAACCCCGAGTTGCTTTTGCGTGCCGTGACCCATGCATCTTTGTCCTCGGAAACCCGCCTCGACAATCAAAGGTTGGAGTTCTTGGGTGACCGGGTCTTGGGGCTGGTGATTGCCGAAGCTTTGCTGCAGCAAGACAAAGCGGCACCGGAAGGTCAGTTGGCGCCGCGGTTCAATGCTTTGGTACGTAAGGAAACCTGCGCTGATGTGGCCCGTGCGATTGATCTGGGTGCGGTTCTAAAGCTGGGCCGGTCAGAGATGAAATCAGGGGGGCGTCGCAAAGAGGCCTTGCTGGGCGATGCAATGGAAGCGGTGATCGCTGCGGTCTACGAAGACGCCGGGTTTGAGGCTGCGCGCGACATGGTCCTGCGCCTTTGGGGTGACCGGGTGGCCCGTGTCGAGGCGGATGCGCGGGATGCCAAGACCAGTTTGCAGGAATGGGCGCAGGCTCGTGGGCAAAAACCGCCGACCTATGTGGAGGCAGGGCGAGAGGGGCCGGATCATGCGCCGGTGTTCACCATCGAAGTGCGGTTGGAGAGCGGTGAAAATGCACGTGCAACTGCGCCTTCCAAGCGGGGAGCAGAACAAGAGGCGGCGCGGGATTTGCTTGAGCGATTGACCGCTTGGGAAAGCTGAATTTAGTTTGCGCCGGGCTTTGCCCGTCGCGACGGGCCGCTGCTGAGGCAGCGGCCCTGTTTTTGCGTATTTTTAAAGAGATGAAAGCGGTTTGGGTTAGTACCCCACAGCCGCGCCGTCACTGCGCGGATCGGTGGCGCCTTCTATCAGGCCTGATGGGTGCCAGACGAGCGCTCCGGCATGGCCCATCATTTCTTCGAAAGGCCCGGTTATTTCAACGGCATGTCCCGCGTTTTTCAGCCAATCAATGACGTTTGAATCGATGCGATTTTCCAGTTTGAGGGTCGTTGTTTCCTCGCCCCAGGTGCGTCCCAAAAGCCAGCGCGGGGCGGTGATGCTGTCTTGCAGGTCCTGTCCGTGCAGCACATGGCGCGCGAAGATCATGGCCTGGGTCTGGGGTTGGCCTTCGCCCCCCATCGTGCCCCAGGGCATCACGCGTCCTTCGCTGAGGTGGGCGAGAGCCGGTTGGATCGTGTGGAACGGGCGGCGGTGCGGTTTCAAACAGTTTTGGTGTGCAGGATCGAGCGAGAAGCTGGTGCCGCGGTTTTGCCAGGTGAGGCCGGTTTCTTCGAGGATCACGCCCGAGCCGAACTCCCAATAGATGCTTTGGATCGCGCTGACCGCCCGGCCTTCACTGTCGACGGCGCCGAACCAGACGGTGTCGCCTTGTTTTGATGGGTGGGGCCACGGTGCTGCTTTGGTGGTGGAAATGTCGGCGGTCATGGTATCCAGCCGGTCTGGGGCAAGGTAATCTGACGCGGGCGCGCTCATATAGGCCGGGTCCGAGACATGGGCATCGCGGATGCGGAAGGCTTGTTTGGTGGCTTCGACAAGGCCGTGCACAAAGGGTGCGGTTTCTGCGGTTTTGATGTTCAAGCGGTCGTAGAGGCCTAGGATAATCAATGCGGCCAGGCCTTGGGTTGGCGGTGGCATGTTATAAAGCGTGTGGCCCTGAATGTTCAGGGACAATGGTGTCACATCTAGCGCATGATGGCGGGCCAGATCGTCGCCCGTGAGCGGACTGCCCGCGCGGCTTAAGTCGGCTGCAATAGAGCGGGCCAGATCGCCCCGGTAGAAACTGTCGAGCCCATCTGTCGCCAAACGCCGCATGGTTTGAGCCAAACGGGGTTGCTTGACGATCTCGCCGATCTTGGGCGTTGCGCCGCCCGCCATATAGACGTCGGCAAAACCGGGAACGTCTTGAAGATCCGGGGCTTTGGCGGCTGCGTTGCGGGCAAGGGTTTCGGGGGCCGCAACGCCGTTCTCGGCGTAGAAAATCGCGTCTTCAAACAACCGCGACAGGGGCAGTTTGCCGCCCCATCTGGCGCTGTCTTGGAGGGCCCGTTCAAGGCCGGAGGCTGCGCCTGCAACGGTCAGTGCGGCTTGGGGTCCGCGTGAAGGAATGGCTTCAAGCCCTTGATTTATATAATGCTCTATACTAGCGGAACCCGCCGCGCCGCCGCAAGCATCGATGGCCGCGACAGGGCGGTCTGGATGGTGCAGCAGCCAGAAGTTGTCGCCGCCAAGCGCATTCATATGGGGGTAGACGACGGTGAGCGTGGCCGCCACCGCGACCGAGGCTTCGATGGCATTACCGCCGCCGCGCAGGACGCGCAAACCGGCTTCGCTGGCCAAATGGTGGGGGGCCGTGACCATGCCCCGTGTGGCGCGTGTGGTTTGCAGCATCTGTCGTCTCCTTCGTCTTATGCCGATGCAAGTCGGGCACGGGTGGCATGGGTGCGGAGTGCCAGCACAAGGCCGGCGAACGCATCCCAGCCCGACGAATGGCCAATCTGATCCAGTTCGGCAAGGGCTGCGTCCAAGTTTTCTGACGACAAGACCGCGTGCATCACCCGGTGCAAACTCGCACTGCCCATCCCGTCGGAGGCGGCGCGTAAAAGCGCGGCTGAGATCGAGCCAGTACGGGTGGCCACGTGGGGGGCGAGGTGAGACCAGAGTTTGGCCGTCATTTGAGGTTGGCCGATCCCGTGCAAGCCGATCATTGCACCGCCCAGAAAATCGTCGCCCGCCGGGGTCAGCCCTGGTCCGCGGCCAAGGAGCCGGGTGAGATCACGCGGTTTTGCTCCTTCAGCTTGATAAAGGTCCGCAACGGCCTGAGCGGCGGTTATGATGTCGGGGTTATCGTGTGGGCGGATCGTATAGCCGTAGCCTTCTGCGGGCGGGGCCAAGGTCAGGGTGTCCAGATGTTTAAGGGCTTGCTGCAATGCGTTTTGGGTCAGCGGCGCGGGGTCGGGTGGAGACCAAGAGCGTGCCATTGACATGTCAATCGTCGTTGCTCCGCCTAGTTGCAGTAAGTTATTGTAAAATAATGCAGATTGCCCGATTTTTAACCCAGATTTTCGCCAATAATCTTGCGCTGCAATCGTCTGGAGGTTTAAGGGCCCCGGTGCGACATCGCCGCTTGTTACCGCGACCAAATTCGACCCAAAGGACACGTAAATCACCGACTGGAAAACGGCTGTAATCTTACCGACCGTGTCCCCGTTCAGGGCCTTGGCCGCATGTGGACCGACGTATCCGGCCTGCAAGACTGGCCTATCAGCTTGCATTGGTGTCGGCGGTGATATGGGTGCCCGCATCTCCGGTCAGGGCGGCTTCGGCGTCTTCAAGATGCGCGATGATCACCCGTTGCCCGCCGCCTGCGATAAAGCGCAAGGCGGCATCGATCTTGGGCCCCATGCTGCCCGGTGGGAAATGGCCGGCGTCGACAAATCCCTGCATTTCGGACGCAGTGACGTGATCAAGCGCGCGGGCTTTTGGGGTGCCAAAGTCGACCATGACTTGAGGGACAGCCGTTAGCACCATCATCGTGTCGATGCCCAAGACGTTTGCCATATGTGCCGTGGTCAGGTCCTTGTCGATCACCGCTTCGACGCCCACGCGGGTGCCATCCGGGTTGCGGACCACGGGAATGCCGCCGCCGCCGCCCGCGATCACGATGGAGCCGCGGCGTGACAATTCCTCGATCAATGAGATATCGCAAATGTGTTGGGGCGCGGGCGAGGGGACGACGTGACGCCAGCCGCGTCCAGCATCTTCGCGCATAGTCCAGCCCATCTGCGTGCCGACCTTCGTCGCTTCTTCTTCGGTATAGAACGTGCCGATTGGCTTGGTTGGCGTGCGAAAGGCGGGGTCGGTCGGATCAACTTCGACCTGCGTCAAAAGACAGGCCGCGTGGCGGTCGCTTCCGGCTTGGCGAAGTGCGTTTTCCAGAGACTGGACCAGCAGATAAGCGATCCCGCCTTGGCTGTGGGCGACGCAGATGTCCAGCGGCATCGGTGCGATGGTGTCGCGGGTCAGGGCTTGGCGCATCAGAATTTTGCCGACCACGGGACCGTTGCCGTGGGTGATGATCAGCTCGGTGTTGCGCAAGGCGAGGGGCAAAAGTGCTTCGGCGGTTTGCCGGGCGATGTCCTTTTGTTCGCGCGAGGTGCCTTCGATATCCTCGGGGTGAGTGGCGTTGCCTCCAATGGCAACGGCGATCCGGTCGGGGATGTCGATGGGGTGTGTCATGGCGTGCTTTGTGCCCGGATGGCCCAGTGCACCGCCTCGGCGTTCGAAGGCGCGACGTGCACGCCTGCCGCCTTCAATCGTGCGATCTGAGCGGCGCGGTTCTGCACATCGCTATCGGTGCCGGTGACCGAGGCGATCAGATGGGGGCTGCTTTCCGTGCGATGTGCCGCGATGACCTCTGCCAGATGGCCTGCCGGATCGGCGTGCGCGCCATAGCCAATCACCACGTCCAACAGAACGGCGGCCAGATCATCGCGGGCCAGTGCTTTGATCAAGGGCGCATCGCGGACACCGGGGTCAATCATTGGATGCGGGCGGCCTTGGGTATAGGTGTCTTCGCCCAGATCAAGGATCAGATGACCGCTTGCGGTTTCATCGCTGGCCCCGGGGATGGGCGCATTCGAGCAGGGGGTAAGCCCCTGGTCTTGCAGAATGACCTGAGCCTCAGCCGCCAAAGTGCCGCCTGCATAAAGCCCCAAGATGTCGCCTGCGCGTGCGGACATGTCTGGCATCGGTTGCGGTGTGTGAGTTTGCCCCATGGCCGCCAGAGCCGCCTCTTGCAGCGTAAAGACCTGCACGGCGTTTTCAGGCATTTCCATCGCTTTTGCGCCCATAAAGCAAACGGTTGCGTGTTTGCCTGTCGCGGCCAGTTTCGACAAAACGCGCGCGGCCACATCCGCGCCGGGGGGTTTGGCGATCAGCACGATGTGGCGGGTCGCGGTGTCTTCGGCCAGTGCGTCCAAGGCCATCAGGGTCGACAGCCCGCCAACTTCGGTTTTGAGGTCGCGCCCGCCGACGCCGATGGCATGGCTGATGCCATGGCCGTGTTGAGCGATCAGGCAGGACACCTCTTGAATACCTGTACCCGAGGCTCCGACGATCCCGATCTCGCCTGATGGCACGCTGTTCGCAAAAGCCAATGGCGTGCCTGCGATGATGGACGTACCGCAGTCCGGGCCCATGACCAAACGGCCCAGATCGAAAGCCTCTTGCTTTAGGGCCGCTTCGTCTTCGATCTCGACGTTATCGCTGAAGATCATCGCGTTCAGACCGCGCCGGATGGCCTTGCGGGCCTCGGCAATCGCAAAGGCGCCGGGGACCGAGATAAGGGCAAGGTTGGCGTCCGGCATGGCGGCCACTGCCGAGCGCAGAGTGCGCGGCTTCCAGGCCTCGGCCTCGCCACCACGGGCGGCGGGCGCGTCCAACTGTGCTTCGGCGTCGGTCAGGGCGGCATTCGCAATGGCTTCGCTTGTGGCGCGGATCGCGATGACCAGATCACCGCTGCCCGCGCTTTCGCCTTCTTCGTTCAAGACCCCTGCGTCTGACATGATCTCGTGATTGGCGGGTGTGCCCATCATCAGCGCCGCTTCTTCAACACCGTCGGTGCCTGCAATCGCACGGGACAGGCGCATCAGGGCGACCGAATCCAGATACATCGCGCGGCGGACTTTGTTCAGAACAAAACTCATACGACCCCCAAACTGTCAGCCAGTGCTGTCAGAGCATCCGTGAAACATCCCATGGGCGCACGCACCACGCCTGCGCCGACTTGTCCAATCCCGGGTTCGCGGTGCGCGATGCCGGTGTTGATCGTCGGGGCAAGCCCGGTTTCCACAACCCGGCGGATGTCGATGCCGGACGGCACGCCCAGATAATCCATCGCGGGGATCGTCCATTCGGGGTTTTCGCCTGCCGTGATCTCGCCCATCCGTCGCGTGAAAAGCCCGGCCTCGGACGCAGCGCCCGCGCCGACAAAACCGGCAACAGCGGGGGCCGCGCCCATGGCGAACCCGCCAAGGCCGATGGTTTCGACAATCGCGCTGTCGCCCATGTCAGGGTTGGCGTCAGCTTCGGTGTAGCCGGGGAAGTAAAGACCGTCGGGCATTTCGACCGGAGCCGTGAACCATTGGCCGGGCGTGCCCGAGACAAGGATGCCAAAGTCGGTGCCATTGCGGCACATGGCGGTGACAATGCTGCTGCCTTCGATGCCGCGTGCGGGGTCGGTGATCGATTTGCCCATGGCCATGGCGATGTTCAAAAAGAACTGATCATTGCCTGCGATGAACGCCAGCGCCTTGGATAATTCGGTCGTGTTATCAGAGGTTTCAGCCAAAGCCGGGGCCAGTGCCCGCAAGGTTAAACCCGAACAGGCCACGTTCCTTTGGTGCATCTCGTCGCCCATGGTCAGCCCGCGTGCGATGATGTTTTTTAGGGGCAAACCACCCATGTGCCGGATCGCGCGGCCCAAGGCGGGACCGAAGCTGTCGCGCAGCCATTCCAGACGCGCCAGCACCTCGGCATCGTTGCCGCCAAAGCGCATGACTTTGCCAAGGCCTTCGTTGATGGCGCAATAGGCGCGGTTGCCGAAGGTTTTGTTTTCGACCACCAGCAGGGGTTGCGACACGGTGGTCATGCCCGTCATCGGGCCAACGGCGTCGAAGGGGTGATTGGGTTGGAAGTCAAATTCCCCGGCGGCGGCCTTTTTGTCTGCGTCGTCCAGATCGCTGGCCCAGCCCTCGAAAACGGCGATGCCTTGGATCGCGCCGCGCATCGGGCCACACATCCGGTCCCATTCAATCGGGGGACCAGCATGGAGGATCATGCCGGGTTTCAGGGCCGGGATGGCTTCATGCGCCGGGATGACATCGATCAGCATAGGATCGCCGGTCAGCATCCGGTTCAGCGTTTCGGCGTTGGCTTTTTCGATTAATTCCATGCCTTAGCTGCCCAGTTTCGACAAAAGGGTGGCCAGTTTGGGATCGCCCCCCGCAGGCGGGCTCCAATCCACATTCTGAACCTCGACACCTTGGGATTTCAGGTCTTGGGCAAAGCCGTCCAGCCCGATGTTCACCACTTTCAAAGGCCCTTGCATCAAGTTTGGTTTCTCACTCATTGCCCAGCCTTCCCATAGACTTGATAGGCCGCATCAACGCCTGCATTGGCCGGTGGTGTTACACCATTTCGGCGCAACACGGCATCCAGCGATGACAGGCAACGCAGAATGTTGGACTTGCGGCAGACGTATCCCATCGTCCCGATCCGCCAGATTTTGCCGGCCAGCGGTCCAAAAGAGGTGCCAATCTCGATCCCAAAATCCTTCAGCATTTCGGCCCGCACTTTTTCGCCATCGCCGCAAGCCTCGGGGATCATCACGCCGGTGACGTTTGACATGCGATTGTCTGCGTCGCCGAACAGGGTCAGCCCCATAGCTTCAAGCCCCGTGCGCAACGCGCTGCTGGTCAGGCGGTGGCGAGCGATGGAATTTTCCAGCCCTTCTTCCAGCACCACGCGCGCGCATTCGTGGGCCGCGTAAAGCATCGAGGTCGCCTCGGTATGGTGGTTCAGCCGCTTGTCGGACCAGTAATCCATGATCATCGCCAGATCGAGATAGTTGGTCGAAATGCGCACGCCATTTGCGCCGACATATCCGTCCGGGCGAATGCCCCCTTCGATGTGCTTGCGGTTGGCGATCACTTCGGCGGCGCGGTCCGACAAGGTGACGGGCGAGGTGCCGGGCGGTCCGGCCATACATTTTTGCAGGCCCGTAGACACGGCGTCCAAACCAAGGTCGTCCACATGGAACGGGTTGCCGGTGAGGGATGCGGTGGTGTCGGAATAAAATAATGTGCCGGTCTCGCGGCAGACCTCACCCAGTCCTTCGAAGGGCTGGGCCATGGTGGTTGAGGTGTCGCCATGCACCAGCGCCAAAACGCGCGGCTTTTCGCGCCGCACTGCATCGGCGATCTGGCCGGAATCGAAAACCTGACCCCACTCGGCTTCGATTGTCACAACCTTACCACCCGCGCGCGAAGCGATTTCTGCCAGCAAGTGACCGAACCGCCCGAACATGGGCACCAAAACCTTGTCGCCGGGTGTGATCAGCGAGCTCATGCAAGCCTCGATCCCCGCCCGCGCCGTGCCGTCGACCAGAAAGGTCCAGTGGTTCTGAGTTTGAAAGATGCCGCGATAAAGCACCATGACATCGTTCATGAAACCGGTGAATTCCGGGTCGAACTGCCCAAGCATCGGCGTCGACATGGCCCGCAAGACACGGGGGTAAACATCCACCGGTCCCGGTCCCATCAAAAGACGGGGCGAGGGATCAAGGCCTTTTATTTCAAGAGGTTGGCTCACTGGTTCAGGCCTCCGATTTTTTCGATTGTTCGCAAAAGCACCTGCACACCCGCGATGGCATCGGCTTCGGTGATGTTTTCTGCGGGGTTGTGGCTGATCCCGCCTTCGCAGCGCACGAAGATCATGCCGACATCTGCGATTTCTGCCATGGCACCTGCATCGTGACCGGCCCCACTGGGTAGCCTGCGCTTTGGATGGCCCAGTTCGACCATGGCGGTTTCGATTGTGTCGACGATCCACGGGGCCGCGGTGACGCTGTCCAGCATGTAGGTGTGATCAGGCGTGATACTGACGTCACGGCGTTCGGCGATCTTGTCAAAACGCGCGCTTAAAGCTGCCATGGCTTGACGCAGAACCTCGTCTTTGGGAGCACGAAGATCGACCGAAAAGACCACGTGACCCGGGATGACGTTTGTCGCGCCGGGCACAACGGTCAGGTCACCAACGGTGGCCACAGCGTCGTCATAGGCGCGCGCGACATCTTCGACGGCCAGCACGCATTCGGCCGCAGCAACCAAGGCATCTTCGCGGCTGTTCATGGGAACCGTGCCCGCGTGCCCGGCTTTGCCCAGAACCGTGACCGACATACGATCCGCGCCGGAAATCGCGGTGACGGCCGAGACGGCCAAGTCTTCGCTCTCGAGCACCGGACCTTGTTCGATGTGCAGTTCCAGATAGCACAGCAAATCACCCTTGGGTCGTGCGGCGGCTGGGATCATGTCGGGGTCTAGCCCGTAATCAATCATCGCTTTGGCCAGCGATATGCCGTCTTTGTCTGTCCGCGTCAGCAAACCCAGATCGAAAGTGCCCGCCATCCCGCGACTGCCCAGAAGCGTGGATTGATACCGCACACCCTCTTCGTCGGCGAAGGCCACCACTTCGACGGGGTTTTCGGTGCGCAATTCACGCGCGTGCAAAGACCGCACGGCGTCTATGGCCGACAGGATACCCAAGGGACCGTCGTACTTGCCGCCCATGATCACACTGTCATGGTGCGAGCCCAGCATGATGATCGGAGCACCCGGATCGCGTCCTTCGTACCGTCCGATCACATTGCCAAAAGCGTCTTCACGCACCTCCATCCCGGCCTCGCGCATCCACGAGGCGATCAGATTGGCAGCGCGGCGATGTTCGGAGGTGTAAACACGACGGGTCAGGTGGTGTTCGCTCTCGCTGATCTCAGCAAGGCGGTCCAGCCGATCCATAATGTCAGTGCTGACGCAATCCAGAACGTTCATTCGACCCCCACGGTATTTTTGGATTCAAGCATGAATATCAGGACAATGGCAGGCTTGACCATCCCTTTGCGGCGCTTTTCCACAGGCTCAATCGGCAGTAGCGGCATAGGTCAGATAGGCCGTGCGCAACTTGGTTGCAGTTGGTCCCATCAGTTGAGGCATCGCGCGCCCGTCGATCTGGGCCACGGGTGTCACACCACCGAAAGATCCGGTCACGAAAGCTTCGTCGGCGTCATAAGCTTCGGCCAGTGTGAAATCGCGCTGCTCGCACGGGATGCCAAGCTGGTCGCACAGTTCGATCATATTGGCCCGCGTGATCCCGTTGAAGCAATTGGCTCCGGTCGATGTCAGGACAGCGCCTTGTCTGACGCAGAAAAAGTTCGTGGCATTGCACGTGGCCACAAAGCCCGCGTGATCCAGCATCAAAGCCTCATCCGCGCCCGCCTTGATCGCCTGGTTCAAGGCCATGATGTAGTTCAGGCGGGAGTGCGTGTTCAACGTCATGTCGAACATATCCGCACGACAGGTTCGGATGGCGCTGGTGAACAAGGACAACCCGGTTTTCAGCACCTGCGGGTTGGCCTCTTTATACTCAGCCACAATCGCCATAGTGGGCCCCGAAATCGTGTGGCGCGGGTCCTGATTGGGCGTTTTCTTCAATCCGCGGGTCACCATCAAACGGACATGCACCCCGGATTGCCCGGTCATACCGTTCACCTCCAGCGTCTGCTCCAAAGCGCCCTGCACCTGGTCCCGCGTCATGCGCAGATCCATGTCGATGGCCTTGGCCCCCATGAACAGCCGATCCAGATGCCGGTCCATAAAAGCCAGACGTCCGCCGTGCATGCGCAACCCTTCCCAAACGCCGTCGCCCAAAATCCAGCCCGCATCGAAGATCGACACCATCGCAGCTTCGCGCGATACGAACTTGCCGTTCAGATAGATTTTCAGGCCCTCGTTTCGGGGGTCGGGGGCAAAGTCTTGGCTGCCGGCCATGGCGAAGGCTCCTTGGTGGTGGATCGGTTTAGGGATTTTCGGACGAAATAAGCGCCATAACACTTTGTTTCAAAACAGTTAAGCGGGCTTCAACTTGTGCGCGACTGACGGCGTCAACCTTGGCGTTAATGGCCGTTGAATAGATAAAGTCAGCCAAAACTGGGACGTTGATCGCGGGCCCGACGACGTGAGTTTCAATTTCCAGCGCAAAATGCGCCCGCCATCTTTCAGCAGCCTCTTGCATTTCGACCGTGGCAACGCGGTGGATGCCATCGATCAAGGCCGCCGCATCCGGGCTTTGATGCACGATGTCGTACCATTTCAGGGGGCAAAGCTGGAAAAACTGCTCAAGTTTGTCTTCGAATGTGGTGGCAGATCGCCAGGCTTCGATGACCTTGGCTTCGGTGGTCAGCGCTTCGGTGCGGACCACGGCGCGCAACAGGTCTTCTTTGGTCGGATAGGCGTTGTAGACGGTCTGGCGGGCCACACCCGCTTCGGTCGCGATGTCCGCCATCGTTGTTTTCCCGACGCCATAGCGCGAAAAAATCCGCGAGGCAGCGTCAAGGATGTGGGCGTGGCGATCGGACATTCGGTGTCGATACTCTATTGTCAATGACTGTCAACTTGGACATAATGACACTAATTGTCCAAATATCCAACCAATACCCAACTGTGACTGCCTGAAAGGTTCCCCCATGCAGATCATTGTGAACGGTCAACAGCAGTCCTTTGACGTCGAAGACGACATGCCTCTTCTTTGGGTGTTGCGAGACGAGCTTGGGATCACGGGACCGAAATACGGCTGCGGTATCGCGCAATGCGGGGCTTGCACCGTTCACATAGACGGGTTCGCGGTCCGGTCATGTCAGGTGCCAGCCGGCAGTTTGGAAGAGGGGGCCAAGGTCACCACCATCGAAGGCTTGGGTGCGCCCGAGGCTTTGCATGCTGTGCAAGCAGCTTGGGTCGAACAGCAAGTGGCGCAATGCGGGTACTGTCAGTCAGGCCAGATCATGCAGGCAGCTGCGATGCTGGATTTGAACCCTGATCCATCGGATGATGAAATCGACGCAGTGATGTCTGGCAACCTGTGCCGATGCGGAACGTACCCACGCATCCGCGCTGCGGTGAAAGCCGCGGCTCAGAAATTGCAGGAGACCTGATCCATGGGACGTTTACGCACCATCGTCCGCCGGACGTTTCTGATCGGATCAACCACCGTCATGGGCGGTGTCGTCTTTGGCGCTTATCTGGTGGCTCGACCCGATGAAAACCCGGTTAAGGCAGACCTGAAACCCGGTGATGCCAGTTTCAATCCATGGGTGAAGATCACGGCGGACCAGATTACGTTGATTGTGCCCCATGCCGACAAAGGGCAGGGGGTGGCTTCGTCTCAGGCCGCTTTGATAGCCGAGGAACTGGACGTAGATCTTGATCAGGTGACCCTGTCTTTTGGTCGTCCGTCTGCGGCTTATTACAACACCGCTTTCGCAGACGAAGGTGTGCCGTTCATGTCCTTTGACGAAAGCCAGACGGCAAGAACGATGCGCGGGGTGGTCGGCGGGATAGTCAAGATCGCGGGTCTTCAAGGCACGGGCGGATCAACGTCGATGCCGGACAGTTTTGACAAACTGCGCCAAGCGGGTGCTGTGGCGCGCGAGACCCTGAAGTTGGCGGCGTCCAATCGGACAGGCGTCGCGGCTGAGGATATGAAGACCGAACGAGGGCAGGTGATCCTGCCGGACGGCGCCTCCATCGCTTACACCGATCTGGCCGCCGAAGCCGCTACGTTAGAGCCTGTGCAGAACGTCACTTTGCGCGATCCCAGCGAATGGCGGTTGATTGGGAAGCCCATAGAACGCGTTGACATCCTTGCTAAATCTACCGGCACCTTGATGTACGGCATTGATGTGTCGGTGCCCAAAATGGTTCATGCCAGCGTCAGGCAGAACCCGCGTAAGGGAGGGGCGATGAACGGGTTTGACGCAAGCACCGCCGAAGGGATGCGCGGTGTGTCGGGCGTGGTCGAAGTGACCAACGGTGTTGCTGCGGTGGCCAATAACACGTGGCGGGCCATCCAGGCGGTCAATGCGGTTAAGGTCGACTGGGGCGAGGCCCCGTATCCGCCCGAGATGGATGGTCATTGGAAGGCCCTGTCGGCATCCTTCACCGACGACCATCTGGACAGCGAGTGGCGTCATGACGGCGACGTGGATGCTGGCCTTGATGGCGAGGTGATGACAGCCGAATACCGCGCGCCTTACGTGGCACATGCGCCGCTGGAACCCCTCAGTGCGATTGTGCGCGTGGCCGAAGATGGCGAAAGTGCCGAGGTTTGGTGTGGCCATCAGCTGCAACGGTTCGTGCAACAGATGACAGCAGGTGTGGTGGGATGCGACGCGGATGCGGTGACGTTCCACAACCAATACATTGGCGGCAGCTTCGGGCACCGGTTGGAATTTGAGAACATCAAACTGGCCGCTGAAGTCGCCAACCAGATGCGCGGCACGCCTGTTAAACTGACGTTCTCTCGCGAAGAAGATATGTTGCAGGATTTTCCACGCCAGATCGCGATGAGCCGGTCATCGGGCGTCGTCAACGAGGGCAAGGTCGAAACATGGGATTTGGGGCTGGCGATGCCGTCGGTTCTGGGCTCGCAAGGGGCACGCACTGGATTGGCGGTGCCGGGGCCAGACGCTCAGATTGCCGCCGGGGCCTGGAACATGCCCTATGACATCCCCAACCTGAGGGTGCGGGCCTATCGAACACCCGAGCTTGCGCCGATCTCGTCCTGGCGTTCTGTTGGGGCCTCAACGCAAGGTTTCTTTGCCGAAGGTTTTTTGGACGAAATGATCCACGCCGCCGGGGCCGACCCATTGGAAGAGCGTCTGCGGTTGGTGAACCACCCCATCCACGCCCGCGTCCTGGAAGTGGCGGGCGAGTTGTCGAACTGGGGCAGCGATTTAGGCGCGAACCGGGGCAGAGGAATCGCTATGGTCGAGAGCTTTGGCGTGCCCGTCGCCGAGGTCGTCGAAGTCACCAACACAGACCGTGGCATCAAGATCGACAAGGTTTATGTGGTGTCAGATGTGGGTCGTGTGATCGATCCGGTGAACTTTGAAAACCTTGTCCAAGGCGGAGTCATTTGGGGCTTGGGTCACGCGATCAACGCCGAAATCACCTATTCCGACGGGATGGCCGAGCAGACGAATTATCACGCCCACGAAGGCATGCGGCTGTATCAAGCGCCCGAGATCATTGTGCGTGATCTGGAAAGTGCGCCCAAGATCCGCGGGATCGGCGAGCCTCCGGTGCCTCCGGCAGCGCCCGCTTTGGCCAATGCGATTTTCGCCGCAACAGGGACGCGGCTGCGCGAAATGCCGTTCAATAAATTCATCGACTTCGTGTGAGGGGCAGATGCGCAAAGGTCTTATGTTCAAAACACTGATCGCAGTCCTCGCGCTTCTGGTCGCCGGTCTGACAATGGCGCTTGCCGCAGGTGAGAACACCGTGATCAATCCGCCAACCGAAGGCACGGTCAGTCAGGAAGACGGGCTGGCGGCATGGTCGCGCGTGTATGAGGTCACTTCGCACCCGCGTTGTTCAAACTGCCATGTGGGGGCTGACAATCTGCCGATGTGGTCGGGCCCGTCCTACGGCACCACGCGTCCGCACGGTATGAACGTCAACGCAGGCGACAGCCGGATCGGGGCCGAAACGCTGCTTTGTTCGACCTGTCACGTCAAACGCGAAGGTGTGAACGACATGCCCCATGCTGCGCCGCAAGTGGCGATGGATTGGCAATTGGCCCCGGTCGAAGCCGAATGGTTCGGCAAATCCTCGGTCGAGATTTGCAACCAACTGCGTGACCCGGATCGTAATGGCGGGCGCGGTTTTCTGGAACTGGCCGACCATCTGGATCACGATCTGATCCTGCATTGGGCCTGGTCTCCGGGGGGCGGTCGCGAACCTGCACCTTACGACTTGCAAAGCCATGTGAACGATATTCTGGCTTGGGGCGTTGCAGGCTTTCCTTGCGAAAACGATGAATGAGGACGCCATGATCTCGAGAGAGAACTTCCGTTTCGCCGCCGCCTTCGCTGCTTTGAGCGGGGTGCTGCACATTGCGGCCCCGGTTGTCTCTGGCTTTGCCTCAGAGGCGTGGCTGGTTGTGCCCTTCGGCGTGATCTATTTGATTCTTGCTTACGGGTTGTTCATGGGCTGGCGCTGGCTGGCGTGGTTGGCGTTTTTCTGGTCCTTCGCTGGCGTCGCGGGGGCGATCAGCCAAATCTGGGCGCAGGGGGTCTTACCCGGCTGGTTGTTCCAAGCGATACTGGCGGCGAATGTGCTGGCGGTGCTGGGCCTGTTCGTTGCGTTGTGGCGTGCGCCGCCGCCGCGCGAAATCTAACCCCCTTAGTCCCCGATCTTCTCCGACCTCATATCGGGATCCAAACTGCCCAAATCGCTGGCCTCGTCCCAAACGGATCCGAAATCCGTCGGTGCGAACCCATCCGGCAGCCTGTCCGGCACCAAGGTCAGCGCGCCGCTGATGGATTTTGCAAACACCACGTCGGAGCCGGGAACCAGAAAGACCACCTCGTCCAGTGCGGCCATGATGCGACGGGCAAAGGCCATGGCATCGGACTGGGACAAGCTGCGTTCCAGCACATCTTCGGGGCGCGTTGCATCCACGTTCACATGGCGAAACCGCTCGATATCACAGAGCCTTTCCAGATCGGCCACAACCAGACGACCATTCTTGCCAAAGGCCACAGACCGGGGCGTCTGTCCATGGGGCACTGAATTGTCCAGAAATTCGTAGTGGATCCAGCGATCCCGGGTGCTGGCCCAGTTCAGGAACAAATCCGGCATGCCGGTGTAGGCTTCGATGTTGTGATACAAAAGATCGTCGACTGCCTTAAATCGCCCGGTGTCTAACCCCCGTTTCCATGCTCGCACCACAGTTTCCTCGGGCGGGGTGATCATGAAAAACATGTACACCCGCAACGCAAACCGCGTCAGCAAAGTGCTGTTCTTGCCGCGTGTTTTGCCGGTCTGGAAACTGTCGAACCGAAAGCGGTCGATCAACATATGGGGCACTGTGCCCGCCTCTGCCTTGGCGGCCATCAGATCGTCCAGTTTGCGGTCAATGATCTCAAGCTCCTGACCGCTGAGCATGGCGGCGTATTTGGAATCTTCGCCAAGGCCATCATAGTCGATCATCATTTTGCGCCAGTAGTCTGGACTGATGATGGCAAAATCCTTCCACGCCAGCCCAAGGTTTTCTGCAATACGCTTTTGCTGCTGACGGATGGTGCTTTTGCCGCTGGCCGAAGCCCCCTTGGCGTTCAGCACGACGGGTTCGGGTTGCGCGGGCAGGCGGGTCATGCCCAAAGCTTGGACCGCGCTGTCAAACAAGGGGGCCACGTGTTCGCCGACCAGATCACTGCCGTGGGTGTTCGACGTCAGGTTGACCGCGATGTCCTCCAGAACACCTCGGTCGATCATCAGTGAACCGTGGCGCGACAGGACGGCCCCGACCGCGCGGGCAAGCGCCTCAAAGCAGGCGGCACGCAAAGGATCTGTTTCCTCGGCTTTGTCCCAGTGATTAATGGCGGCAAGGGTGCGGTCCTCGCGGGTCTGAGTGGGGGCTGATGGCGCGTTGGCAAAGAAACGCGCCATCAGTCCTTTGGGTTTCTGTGGTGCAGGGGGCGAGGCGTAGATGCGTGTTTCCAACTCGGCCGTAATCACAGCGCGGGCGGTGACACGCATCGTTTCGAAGGCGGCGCGGATCTCGGACATTTGCGCGGCCACGTCTCTGTCCAGAATGTCCTGTGCCATCTGGCGCAGGGCGATCCCTAAATCCGCATAGGCCGGACCATCGGGCACATGGGTTTCTGCCGTCACCCGGATCACCACATGGTGCAAGGCCAGTCGTTCCGGGCGAAACGTGGCCAGCACCAACGGCTTTAGCCCTGTCATGTCGGACAAGGTTTTAGCCGTGTCCCAATCCACCAGCGTATGGGCCGGATCGAACAGGGTTGCGCGCGGCATCAGGCGGGCCGGGATGGTCGAGGTCAGCCCCGGGGACCAAGGGTCATGGTCCCCATCTACGGATGTCACGAAGTTGCCCCTTCGCGCTTTCGTCGTCTTATACCGAGGTATATTGGGTATATGATTAGGA
>CAZWDS010000030.1:0-36289 GCA_964632495.1 uncultured Rhodobacterales bacterium | reverse complement strand
CGATCTTTTGTCAGCTTTTGATGGCGGACGAGATCAACCGCGCCTCGCCCCGGACTCAATCAGCGCTATTGCAGGCGATGCAGGAAAAATCGGTGACCATTGCGGGGGCCGAGCGGCCTTTGCCTAAGCCGTTCCATGTGTTGGCCACGCAGAACCCGATTGAGCAAGAGGGCACCTATCCTTTGCCCGAAGCTCAGCTGGACCGGTTCTTGGTGCAGATCGACGTGCCGTATCCCGACCGCGACACCGAGCGCGACATCCTTTTGGCCACGACGGGTGTGGAAGAGGCCGAATCGACGGCTGTGTTCACGCCTCACGAGTTGATCGCGGCGCAAAATGTGGTGCGTCAGATGCCTGTGGGCGAGGGTGTGATGGAGCTGATCCTGGATCTGGTCCGGTCGTGCCGTCCCGAAGAAGGCAGCGCGCCGGATGTGGTGCGCGATCATGTGGGCTGGGGGCCGGGGCCGCGTGCGGCGCAGGCTTTGATGCTGACGGTGCGGGCACGCGCTTTGCTGGAAGGCCGATTGGCCCCGTCCAGCGAAGATGTGGCCGCTTTGGCGTCGCCGGTTCTGAGCCACCGGATGGCGCTGAGCTTTGCGGCCCGTGCGCAAGGTCTGGAGCTTGGCGGCGTAATCGACGAGGTCAGCCGACATGTCACCCGTGTTGAGGCGGCGGCTTGAACCAAACTTCCCCTTCCAACTGGCCTTTGGGCCTTCGGCGCGATTCCGAAGCGCTGGCTGCGGCCTTGCCGCCCCTTTTGGCGGCGGCAGAGCATTTGGCGGCCAGTGTGATGATGGGGGAACACGGACGCCGCCGGGTGGGGCAGGGCGACGAGTTTTGGCAGTACCGCCCCAGCCACGCGGGCGACGAAGCGCGGATGGTGGATTGGCGACGCTCGGCCCGGGCTGAGGATTCTTTGTTCGTGCGCGAAAAGGAATGGCAGGCGGCGCAATCGGTGATGATCTGGATGGATGCCGGTCGGTCGATGGATTTCGCCTCGGCCAAGGATTTGCCCGAAAAGGGTGCTGTGGCGCGGCGTTTGGCGCTGGCTTTGGCGATCTTGCTGATCCGGGGTGGCGAGCGTGTGGGCCTGTCGAACGCCGGGTTGCCGCCGCGCACGGGCAAGCTGCAATTGCTGCGGATCACCAATGCGATGGCCTATGCCGAGGATGCGCCGGACTATGCCGCGCCTAATCTGGTCGGTGCTCCGCCCCGGTCGCGGGCTGTGTTGGTGTCGGACTTCATGGGCGATATGACAGGGGTGCGCAAGGCGATGACCCAAGCGGCGGATCGCGGCATTGATGGCGTGTTGTTGCAGGTGCTGGACCCGCAGGAAGAGGCGTTTCCGTTTGATGGGCGCACGATCTTCGAATCTGTCGGTGGCACGTTGCGCCATGAAACCCTGAAAGCCCGAGACCTGCGGGATCGCTATCTGGAACGTTTGGCAGAACGCAAAGACGAATTGAAGGCTTTGACCCGCGCGACGGGCTGGCAATATCACGTGCATCATACCAACACGCCTGCCACTGCGGCGCTTATGTGGATGTATAACGCCTTGGAGCGGGTCCATTGAGCCTGCGCTTTGAACAACGAAAGGCCCGTGCTTGATGTGGTCGATTGGTCCTTTGGGGTTTGCCACGCCTTGGCTTTTGCTGGGCCTGATCGCCCTGCCGATCCTTTGGTTGCTGTTGCGGGCCGTGCCGCCTGCGCCGATCCGGCGCTTGTTCCCGGCTGTGGCTTTGATGCTGGGGCTGACGGACGACGAAACCCAGACAGACCGCACACCTTGGTGGCTTTTGCTGCTGCGCACTTTGGCCGTGGCTGCCGCAATCATCGGATTTGCGGGGCCGGTTCTGAACCCCAAGCCTGAAACCACAGGCGACGGTCCTTTGTTGGTGTTGTTGGACGGAAGCTGGGCCGAAGCGCCGGACTGGAACAACCGCATCGAACGGATCGGGGCGTTGTTGGACGAAGCGGCCTTGCAGGGGCGTGAAACGGCAATTGTGGCCTTGACCAGCGTTTTGCCCGATGGCGACTTGCCATGGCGGGCGGCTGGCGATTGGCGGGGTCAACTGCCCGGATTTCAGCCGGAAGCTTGGGCGCCCGATGGCGCGGCGGTTCAGGCTTGGGTCGATGGTTTGGACGAAGATTTTGATACCTTCTGGTTCTCCGATGGTCTGGCGCGGGAGTGGCGCGAGGATGTTTTGGCCGATTTGCAGGACAAGGGTGTTGTGACCGTATTCGAAGCGGCGCGGCCCGTGTTTGGGTTGGCGCCTTCGCGGTTTGACGACGGATCAATCGTCGTGCCGGTTTTGCGGAGCCGTGATGGTTCGCAAGCGTCGGTTTCGGTTGCGGCCCACGGGTTGGACCCGGCGGGTATTCCGCGTCAACTGGCCGGAACCGAGGTGGATTTTGCGCCCGGAGAAGCGGTCAAAGACGTCACGCTGACTTTGCCTGCGGAATTGCGCAATCGCGTCACCCGGTTCGAGATTGACGGCGTCCGCAGTGCGGGTGCTGTCAGCCTGACAGACGACAGTTTGCGCCGCCGGGAAGTGGCCATCATCGCGCCGACGGAAGGCCGTGAAGGTTTGCAGCTTTTGTCGCCGACGCATTATTTGGAACAGGCTTTGGTGGAAAACGCGGATCTGATCGACGGCTCGATTTCCGACATTGTTTTGGCCAACCCGGACGTGATCATTCTGGCCGATGTGGTGACATTGGCGGGCGAGGATCCGCAAGCTTTGGAAGACTGGGTGCGCAGCGGAGGATTGCTGTTGCGCTTTGCGGGGCCTCGGCTTGCGGCGTCGGATTTGGGCCGCGACGAAGAAGATACATTGATGCCGGTGCGGTTGCGCGCAGGTGGGCGGACCGTTGGCGGGGCGATGTCTTGGGGGGAACCCAAAGCACTGCGAGATTTTTCCGCCGAGAGCCCGTTTTTCGGCTTGGCGGTGCCGAAAGATGTGAACGTGTCTTCGCAGGTGATGGCGCAGCCCGATCCTACGTTGTCAGAACGCACGATTGCCACCTTGGCTGATGGCACGCCTTTGGTGACGCGCAAACTTTTGGATCAGGGGCAGGTCGTTCTGTTTCATGTGACGGCGAATGCGGATTGGTCGACGTTGCCATTGTCTGGGCTGTTCGTGCAAATGTTAGAGCGTTTGGCGGTGTCCACACGCCTGTCTGCCCTGGGGGCCGAGGATTTGGCAGGTACGGTTTGGTCGCTGGATCAGGCTTTGACGGGCTTTGGCGAGGTCGTGACGGCTGGCGAATTGGCCGGGGTGGAGGGCGAGCGTTTGGCAAATGAGGCGCCGGGTCCCGATTTGCCGCCCGGGCTTTATGTGGGTGAGAAACGGCGGATTGCTTTGAACGTTCTGGATGAAGAGGCGGCCTTGGCCCCGGTGGTTTGGCCTGCGGATGTGGCGGTTGAGGGCTTTGCCGTTCAGCGCGACATGCCGTTGATGGGGATATTGCTGTCGGTCGGGTTGATTGCTTTGATGATCGACGTTCTGGCGACCTTGTGGTTGTCCGGCAGATTGACGCGCGGTGCGGCGGTGACGGCGGCTTTGGTCTTGGCTTTGGGTGGTATGGCCGGGTCTCCGGTGGCGGCGCAGGACGAGCTGGACATCGAAAGCTTTATCGCGGCCTCGTCAGAGGTGACTTTGGCCCATGTGGTGACGGGTGATGCGCGGGTGGATGAGGTTGCGGCGGCGGGCTTGAGCGCCTTGTCGCGCGTGATTTTCCGGCGCACCTCGATCGAGCCTGTGGAGCCTGCCTCGGTGAACCTTGAGACGGACGAATTGTCGGTTTACCCGTTTCTATACTGGCCGATCACCGAAACGCAGCCGCGTCCTTCGGCCGAGGCTTATGCGAGGCTGAACCGCTATTTGCGCACCGGTGGCATGATCCTGTTTGATACGCGCGATGCAGGCACCTCGGGCTTTACCACCTCCAGTCCCAATGGGCGCAAATTGCAACAATTGGCCCTGCCCTTGGATGTGCCACCTTTGGAGCCGATTCCGGGGGATCACGTGCTGACGCGTGCGTTTTACCTGCTGCAGGATTTCCCGGGACGCTATGTCAGCCGCGAGGTTTGGGTGGAGGCCGCCCCTGCGGATGCGCAGCAGGCCGAGGGCATGCCGTTTCGGAACCTCAATGACAATGTCACTCCGGTGGTGATTGGTGGCAATGACTGGGCTGCGGCCTGGGCGACAGATGCGCAGGGGCGACCGATGTTTCCTGTGGGGCGCGGGTTTGCGGGCGAACGTCAGCGCGAGATTGCGTACCGGTTTGGTGTGAACCTGATTATGCATGTGCTGACCGGGAACTATAAGTCGGACCAGGTGCATGTGCCCGCTTTGTTGGACAGGTTGGGGCAATGAGTATGTTTTGCGCCATCTGCGATGTCGCGGCAAAGGGGGACGCTGTCCCCCGCTCGCGGTGCTCGCCCCCCCTGAAGTATTTTCGGCAAGAGGAAAGCCGTAGGGAGGCTTTTTGCTGATGGACGCTGGCCGTATTATCTTTGATCCGTTGTTGCCGTGGGGTGTGCTTTGGCTGGCTTTGGCGTTGGCTGTGGTCTTTGTGGGCATTGCCATGTGGCGCGGATTGTCCGGCTGGTGGCTTCGGGCTTTGGCTTTGGGCGTGTTGCTGTTGGCGGTGGCCAATCCGTCGTTGCAGTTGGAAGATCGCGAGGCTTTGAGCGACATTGTTTTGCTGGTGGTGGATGAAAGCGCCAGTCAGGGCATTGATGTGCGCCCCGATCAGATCGCAGAGGCGCGTGCCGAGGTGGAGGCCGAGATTGCGTCCTTGCCCAACACGGAACTGCGCGTTGTGACTTTGGGCGACAGCGACGGCAATCGGGGCACCTTGTTGATGCAGGCGTTGAGCGATGCGATGGCCGAAGAGCCGCGGGCGCGGTTGGCGGGCGCCATTTTGTTGAGCGACGGTCAGTTGCACGACATTGAGCGTTTGCCGGATATGCCGGCTCCGTTGCATTTGTTGATGACAGGTGAAGAGAGCGATTGGGATCGGCGCTTGATCGTTCAGAATGCGCCGGCTTTTGCGATTATTGATGAGCCGGTCACGTTGACTCTTCGGATCGAAGATCAGGGCGCTGTGCCGTCCGACTTGCCCGAGCTGGCCACGTTGGAGATCGCGGTGGATGGCGAAGAGCCTCAGAGTTTTGAGGTTCCGATTGGTCAGGATCTTGAGCTGCCGGTGACCCTGCGCCATGGGGGCATGAACGTGATCCAGTTCACTTTGCCCGAGCAGCCGGGGGAATTGACGATGCGGAACAATGCCGCCGTTGTGCAGATCAACGGCGTGCGTGACCGGTTGCGGGTGTTGTTGGTTTCGGGCGAACCCCATGCGGGGGAACGGACCTGGCGGAACTTGCTGAAGTCGGATGCCAGCGTTGATCTGGTGCATTTCACCATTTTGCGCCCGCCGGAAAAGCAGGACGGGGTGCCGGTGAACGAGCTGAGCCTGATCGCCTTTCCGACGCGCGAGTTGTTTCTGGACAAGATCCACGAATTCGATCTGATCATTTTTGACCGGTACAAACGTCGTGGCATTCTGCCGTCGATCTATCTGGATAACGTGCGGCAATATGTGGAAGACGGTGGTGCTTTGCTGGTCGCTGCGGGGCCGGATTATGCGGCGGCGGAATCGATTTACCGCTCGCCCCTGTCCGAGATTCTGCCAGGTGAGCCGACGGGGATTGTGCGCGAGGAACTCTACTTGCCGGAGGTGTCCGATCTGGGCCAACGGCATCCGGTGACCGAAGGTTTTACGCCGCCTGTTGACCCGGAGGCCGAGGCCGCAGCCCCTTGGGGACGGTGGGCGCGATTGGTGGATGTGCGCCCGGGCGAGACCGGCAACGCGGTGATGACCGGATTGGATGAGGCGCCGTTGCTGGTGCTGGACCGTGTGGGTGAAGGGCGTGTGGCATTGTTGGCGTCGGATCATGCATGGCTGTGGTCGCGTGGCTTTGAAGGCGGAGGCCCTCAGCTGGAGTTGTTGCGGCGCTTGGCGCACTGGATGATGAAGGAACCTGACCTTGAAGAAGAAGCGCTGACAGCTTTGGCCGAGGGTCAGACGATGACGATCACGCGGCGCACTTTGGGCGAAGAGGCTGGCGAGGTTGAGATCACCGGACCAGATGGCGTGGTGACGGTTGTGCCCTTGGAGGAAGTCTCGCCCGGGCGGTTTGCGGCCGATTTCGTTGGGCCCGAGATGGGGCTTTATCGGTTGAAAGAGGGTGATTTTGAAAGCGTTGTGGCGCTTGGTCCGGCGGCCCCGAAAGAGTTCGAAGTCACGATTGCAAGTGGTGACGTATTGGCACCTGCGATTGAGGCGACGCGCGGTGGTGTGCATCGTGTCAGCGAGGGCGCGCCAGATATTCGGCGTGTGCGCGAAGGCCGGGTGGCTTCTGGCCGCGGCTGGATTGGGATTACTCCGCGCGAGGCTTATCTGACGGCGGACATTCGCGTTTCGCCGTTGTTGCCAGCTTGGGCGATGTTGCTTTTGGCATCGCTGTTCGCGGTTGGCGCATGGCTTTGGGAAGGTCGCCGCTAGGAAATTTCTGCGGCATCTTTGGAAATTGTTCAGGTCTTGCGGGCTATCAAGTTGTCATAGCGCAGAAAGTGCCAGGTAGAACGCCCATGGAACCACAAAGAAGAACTCTGTCCGAAACCCCGTATCAGGGCGGTGTCGCACGACCGCAGCGTGGCACGGTTGTATCCGTGCAAGTTGCGGTGACACCGCAGAAAAAGATAACTGAAGATGGGCATATTATCCTATTGGGATATATGGAAAATGCCGAGGTTGAGCTTGTCTTTAAGCGGGATGAAGCGATCCGGCCTTTGCTGACGCATCTGAATCAGTTGATCAATGTCACGCGATCTCGTCACACCTCTGCCGGACTGCCGCCGCCTCATGCGTCGGACCTGCGCTGTCCTTTGAATGTTGAAGGCATTTGGCGGGTTAAATTGTATTTCGACCAGAACGATATGCCAGTGCGCCGCTATCAATTGCACGCAGCCCGGTGGCGCGTGCGCCGCGCCGATGGGGCCGAGCAGATCGGTGGGCAGCGTCGCGAGGCATCTGGCTGACGGGCGTGAGTATCAAAGCGGTTCGCGTACAGAGAAGCGGCAAGGGGCCTGCCTTGGGCCTTTAGTCCGCCTCGGCCATTTCCCAGCCCAAGGCTTTGGCCACCGTGAAGATGTCTTTGTCGCCGCGGCCGCACATATTCATGCAGATGATGTGATCTTTGGGCAGATCGGGCGCGATCTTGGCGACATGGGCCAGCGCGTGGGATGGTTCCAGTGCCGGGATGATGCCTTCGGTTTCGCAAGACAGTTGAAAGGCGTCCAAGGCTTCGACATCGGTGATCGAGACGTATTTCGCGCGTCCGATCTCGTGTAGCCAGGAATGTTCTGGGCCGATGCCGGGGTAATCCAATCCGGCGGAAATGCTGAAGCCTTCCAAAATCTGGCCATCGTCATCTTGCAGAAGGTAGGTGCGGTTGCCATGCAAAACGCCGGGGCGTCCGCCGGTGAGCGAGGCGCAGTGTTCCATCTTTGCGTTCACGCCTTTGCCGCCCGCTTCGACGCCGATAATGTTGACCTCTTTGTCGTCCAGAAACGGAAAGAACAGCCCCATGGCGTTCGACCCGCCGCCAATGGCTGCGATGATCGTGTCGGGCAAACGCCCTTCGGCGGCCATCATCTGTTCCTTGGCTTCTTTGCCGATGATCGCTTGAAAATCGCGCACCATAGCGGGGTAGGGATGGGGGCCTGCGACGGTGCCGATGCAATAAAACGTGTCGCGCACATTGGTGACCCAATCGCGCAAAGCGTCGTTCATCGCGTCCTTCAAAGTGCCACGGCCCGAGGTTACGGGCACCACTTCGGCGCCCAACAGTTTCATGCGGAACACGTTCGGCTTTTGGCGTTCAACGTCGTGCGCGCCCATGTAAACGATGCATTTCAGGCCAAACTTGGCGCAGACCGTCGCCGTTGCCACACCGTGCTGTCCCGCGCCGGTTTCGGCGATAATCCGGGTTTTGCCCATGCGACGCGCCAGAATGATCTGGCCCAGAACATTGTTGATTTTGTGCGCGCCGGTGTGGTTCAGCTCGTCGCGTTTTAGATAGATTTTCGCGCCGCCCAACCGTTCTGTCAGCCGTTCGGCGAAATAAAGCGGCGAAGGGCGGCCCACATAATGCGTCCAAAGATCGTGCATTTCGGCCCAGAAACTGTCGTCGGTTTTGGCGCGTTCGTATTGCGCCTCAAGCTCAAGGATCAGCGGCATCAGGGTTTCACTGACAAAACGACCACCGAAATCGCCGAAACGACCGTTTTCATCGGGTCCGGTCATGAAGCTGTTGAATAGGTCGTTGGCCATTGTAAGACGCTCCTTTTTGGCCTGAAAGACCTAGCGCCAGCCCCCGCCAGAGGCAAGCAGACTTCGTGTCGCGACAGGCGAGATCTTCGTGGCAAGGCTTGGCATCGCGGGGCTTGCACGCTACATCAGCGCGACTGTCAAAGAGAGAGCGCCCATGTCCATCGACAACGACACCGCACGCCGCGTGGCGAAACTGGCCCGGATCAAGGTTGAAGAAGAAGATCTTCCCGCTCTGGCCGGAGAATTCAACGCTATCCTGGGCTTTGTTGAGCAATTGAACGAGGTTGATGTTGATGGGGTCGAGCCGATGACCAGTGTCACGCCTATGCGTTTGAAACGACGCGAAGATGTGGTGACGGACGGCAATCAGGCCGAAAAAGTGCTGGCCAATGCGCCTGACGTCCGCGAAGGCTTTTTCGCCGTTCCGAAAGTGGTGGAGTAAGTCATGAGCGATCTGAACAAACTCACCATCGCGGATGCCCGTGACAAGTTGCGCGGTGGCGAGATCACCAGCGTCGAGTTGACCGAGGCCTGTTTGAACGCCACCGAAGAGGCCGCAGCCCTGAACGCGGTTGTTCATTCCACGGCGGAATTGGCGCGCGAACAAGCAAAAGCAGCGGATGCGCGGCTTGCCAAGGGTGACGCGCCTGATCTGTGCGGAATTCCACTTGGGATCAAAGACTTGTTCTGTACTGAAGGTGTTGCCTCGCAAGCGGCCAGCGGCATTTTGGAAGGCTTCAAGCCCGAGTACGAAAGCACAGTCACCACTCAGCTTTTCGAAGCGGGTGCCGTGATGACGGGCAAGCTGAACATGGACGAATTCGCTATGGGGTCGTCGAACGAAACCAGCGTTTATGGCAACGCGGTGAATCCATGGAAACTGGGCGATACCGAACTGACGCCGGGGGGATCCTCGGGTGGGTCCGCCAGCGCTGTGGCTGCCGATCTGTGTCTGGCCGCCACGGGCACCGACACGGGCGGGTCGATCCGCCAGCCCGCGGCTTTCGCAGGCATCACGGGCATCAAGCCCACCTATGGCCGGGTCAGCCGTTGGGGTATCATCGCCTTTGCCTCGTCACTGGATCAGGCCGGGCCGATGACCAAATCGGTGCGCGATGCGGCGATCATGTTGGAAGCCATGTGTGGTCATGACCCGAAAGATTCGACCAGCGCAGACCTTCCAGTTCCGAATTTCGAGGCCATGCTGACCGGCGATATCAAAGGCAAAGTGATTGGTATCCCGAAAGAATATCGGATGGACGGTATGTCTGACGATATCGAGAACCTGTGGGCCGAGGGCCGTGCAATGTTGGAAGACGCGGGCGCGGTGATCAGGGATATCTCGCTACCGCACACCAAATACGCACTGCCTGCCTATTACGTGGTGGCCCCTGCGGAAGCGTCGTCGAACCTCGCGCGGTATGACGGCGTGCGCTATGGTCACCGTGCCAAGCTTGGTCAGGGCGATGGCATCACCGAAATGTACGAAAAAACCCGCGCCGAAGGTTTTGGCGACGAGGTGAAGCGTCGCGTCATGATCGGGACGTATGTGTTGTCGGCGGGCTTTTACGACGCCTATTACAACCGCGCGCGGCGTGTGCGGGCCTTGATCAAGAAAGACTTTGAAGATGTCTTTGCGGAGGGCATCGACGCCATCCTGACGCCCGCCACCCCTTCTGCGGCCTTCCCGCTGGGCAAAACCTTTGATGATCCGGTGCAAATGTACCTGAACGACGTTTTCACCGTGACTGTGAACCTTGCAGGTTTACCGGGGATTGCGGTGCCAGCCGGGTTGGACACGGACGGATTGCCTTTGGGGTTACAATTGATCGGAAAGCCTTGGGAAGAAGGCGAGTTGCTGAATTTCGCGCAGGCCTTAGAAGATCGCGCAGGATTTGTGGCAAAACCGGCAAAATGGTGGTAATCTTTGGCAAAAGCCAAAGAACAAAAGGCAGAGCAGAGATGATTATTCGAATGGTAGCGATAGCGGCGCTTGGCGTCGTGACGGCGTGTTCAAGCAGTATTCCCGACAGCAATCCCAATGCAAACCGAGGCGTCGGCTTTGGAACGCCAAATGATTTTGCAGCACAACGTGCGGCGCGCGATCAGGAATTGGAAACCGGAACTGCCAGTGATTTGGATGACCGCGCGATTGCCGCAGACACGCTGAATGTGTTGAACAGCACCTCCGGTCAGTCCGTCGCATCCACGCAATCGGCCGCCCAACCCGGCACACAGACGGGCGAGCCTTTGGCCGCTGCAGGTATTGTGACGAACAGTCCGACCATTTCGGATGAACAGAGCTTTGATGCCGTCAGTTCGCGAGAAACCATCGAAAGCGACCGCGAGCGCATTCTAAGGCAGCGTCAGGCGATGCAAATCGATGCACCAGAAGCCCTTCCGGATCGTCCGGGTGGCTCGGGCCCCAATATCGTGGCCTTTGCCTTATCCACCAGCAACGGGGTGGGCGAACCGGCTTACAACCGCTCGGGTCGGTTCAATGAAGATCGGTTCCGTCGCGCCTGTGCGGAATACGGCTCGTCAGATCAGGCCCAAGCCGCCTTCCTTGCAAGTGGCGGGCCGCAGCGTGACAGAGAAGGTCTTGACCCGGATGGTGACGGTTTTGCGTGCCGCTGGGATCCAACGCCTTTCCGCAACGCCCGGAATTAAGGGTCAGCGCATGGACATCATCGACCGTCCCTCTCCAAATTTCGGCGAGCGGCCAGCCGGTGCTTCGGTGTCGCTGATTGTGCTGCACTATACGGCGATGTCGGGCTGCGATGATGCGATCAGCCGTCTTTGTGATCCAGACTGCGAAGTCTCGGCCCATTATCTGATTGCAGAGGACGGCGCGCTTTTCCGGATTGTGGACGAAAGCAAACGCGCATGGCACGCAGGTGCTGGAACTTGGGGCGGACAGGATGATGTCAATTCGCGCTCGATCGGGATCGAACTTGACAACGATGGCAGCTCACCTTTCCCAAAACCGCTGATGACCACGCTTCAGGCTCTTTTGTCAGATCTGCTAGACCGCCACGATCTTCCACCCAAGGCTGTGATTGGTCATTCTGATATGGCGCCCGAACGAAAGCGCGATCCCGGCCGTTTGTTCGATTGGCCTCGGTTGGTGGACGCCGGTGTCTCGATCTGGCCCGAGCCTGCCATTCCGACCGAGTTTCTGTCTGACGCGGCCCGTTTTGGCTACCCAACAGAAAAAGGCGAAGCCGTTGTTTTAGAAGCGTTTCGTCAAAGGTTCCGCCCTGATGCCACAGGTCCCTTGTCTGCAGCGGATAGTGCAATGATGGCCGGGCTGGCCCGCCAGTACGCCGCAGATGCATCGACCCAAAGCGCGAATTCGGGCGGTTCGGGTCCGCTTCAATCTCTTTAGTCCTTCCTCTTGCCAAAAGCCGTGGGGGCAGCGCCCCCAGCCCCCGGATTTTCGTCAGAAAGTTCGGGCACCGCGACGGCCAAAGCCCGGCGCAAACCCTTTGACCCCAGAAAACAATCCCCATATGAGCCATGATGCGGATGGCCGGATGACCGCGTGTCAAAGCGAGGAAAGTCCGGACTCCACGAAGCAATGGTGCCGGGTAACGCCCGGCCGGGGCAACCCGAGGGACAGCGCCACAGAGAACAGACTGCCCTGCGTGTCAGGGTGATGGTGAAACGGTGCGGTAAGAGCGCACCGCGGGACGGGTAACCGGACCGGCAAGGCAAGCCCCACCAGGAGCAATGCCGAATAGGGGTCTCACCCGCGGGCAGCTTCGGCCCCGAGACCCGGGTTGGCAGCTAGACCCTGTTGGCAACAGCAGGGCCAGATGAATGGTCATCGCCTGGAAACAGGTACAAAATCCGGCTTACAGGCCATCCGCATATTTCCCTTTTCCTCTCATTCATGACAGGCTCGTGGTCAAGAATGTTGCTAGATCTGGACCACCAAAGGAGATTTCCATGAGTTTCGTCAAAACGCTTGCCACTCTTGCTGCCGGTTTCGCGGCTGCTAAGGGCCATTCGAAATACAATGAGATGGGCGGTATGGATGGTGTGAAGGACGCGATGCGCACAAATCCCCAAATGGCCGAGATGAGCGATCAGGCCTTTGACATGATGGAAAAGATGGGTCTGCCGACTGATCAGTTGAAATCCATGCGCGATCAGTTCATGGGACAAGCCAGCGCAGGTGGTGCCGGAGGCATGGCCGGCATGTCTGGGGTTGGTGGCTTGATGTCGGCCCTTGGGGGCGGCATGGCAGGTGGCGCTGAACAGACCAGCAGCATGATTGACGCGATGACAGGCACAACGGTTGCCACGGACGCCATGGAAGCCAACGCCAAGCTGATGATCCGCGCGATGATTCAGGCCGCAAAGTCCGATGGAGAGATCGACGCTGAAGAGCGTAAGACCATTCTGGAACAGCTTGGTGATCTGGACGCACAGGAACGCGCTTTCATCGAAGAAGAAATGGACGCGCCTGTCGATCCCATGGCTTTGGCGCGAGATACGTCAGATCAGATGGCGGCTCAGGTCTATGCCACTGCATTGATGACCGTTCGCGTCGATAAACCGGCCGAAGCGGATTATCTGAACAAGCTGGCCGAGGGTATGAACCTTTCAAACGAGACGCGCGCGCGGGTGCATCAGGCTATGGGATTGGCCTGACAGGTCTTTTCGTCCTTGACAGGCGGGGTGCAAAGGTTAAAACCCGGGCTTCAGGATTTTCGGGTCAGAGCTTAGCTTTGACCAAGCAGGAGACGACCCATGGCGAAACCGACCACGATCAAAATTCGTCTGAATTCGACAGCGGATACGGGCCACTTCTATGTGACGAAGAAGAACGCCCGCACGATGACCGAAAAAATGGTTGTGCGAAAGTACGACCCGGTCGCGCGCAAGCACGTTGAATATAAGGAAGGCAAGATCAAGTAAGATCGCGCTACCTTTGAAATTCTAAAGGCCGTGCCCTTCAAGGGGTGC
The DNA here is from genome assembly GCA_964632495.1 of uncultured Rhodobacterales bacterium. Lineage (GTDB taxonomy): Bacteria > Pseudomonadota > Alphaproteobacteria > Rhodobacterales > Rhodobacteraceae > CALKXV01. The sequence continues at coordinate 22,912 of CAZWDS010000030.1, read as the reverse complement.
GGCCTTTTTCGTTTCAAAGTTCAACGTCGCCTGCCGGGGTGGGGCCGGGTTCTTGGCCAGATCGGTCCGTACACGGGGGCAATCTGGTGTGCAGGTCTTTTCAGGTTGAGGGTCGCGTTTGAACGGGGCGGCATGGCAACGCACCAAAAGTCTGAATGCGATTGAAATGAGCGCCGCTGATGTCATATCCAGCGACTATGGGGCCCCTTCTTAAAGTTCGAAAGTCTGACCGGCGCGACCTGTCAGAGATTGATGCTCTTCTGGCGCGCAGCTATCCCGTCCTTTTGAAAAACCATTATCTGCCCTCAATCTTGGTCACGGCGATTCCTCATATCTCGAAAGCGCAGCCACGGTTGCTGTCGTCGGGGACATATTTCGTTGTGGAAAACAAAGCCGGTAACATTGTGGGTGCGGGCGGTTGGACAGCCGTTGCCCCGGGGACGGGTCGCGTTGCAGCCCCTAAAACGGGGCACATTCGTCATGTGGTTACGGATCATCGTGTGACGCGGTCGGGCATTGGCCGTATGTTGATGGATCAGGTCTTTGCCAGTGCCCGCGCGGGCGGGATGGAGCAATTGGATTGTTTGTCGACGCTTATGGCAGTGCCGTTCTATGCCGCTTGCGGATTTCACGAAGTGGGCCCTGTTTCGGTCAATCTGCAACCCGGCATCGACTTTCCGGCCATCGCGATGCGCTGCAAGCTCTAGCGTCCAGAGGGTGGCTTTACAGAAAACTCGATAAAATCCGCTAAAATCTGTCTGCGAAATTAGCAAGACATTAAAGGCCGGCGGTGCAAAGTCGGGTGATCAAACCAAGCACGAGGAAAACGATGACTGCTGCCTTGGCCCCGCATATACCGCACCCCGGCCGCCCTGACAGGCCGACGCCACGATCGGCTTTGATCGTGGACGATTCTGAATTTGATCGCATGAAACTGCGCCGTTTGATCGAGGCGACCGATTTGTCGTTTGATCTGGTCGAAGCCGACTCGCTTTCGGCCATGGATACGGCTTTGGACGCGGGCGAGTTTGACCTGGTCTTGATTGACTTTTTTCTGGTCGACAACACCGGGTTCGAAGCTTTGCAGCTGTTGAGCCGTAAGTCGCAGAAGGTGCCGGTTTCGATCATGGTAACAGGCGATGAACAGGCCGAGATTGCCGTACAAGTCATCAAAATGGGTTGTGCAGACTATCTGTCGAAAGCGACTTTGACCGCGGAAAGCTTGAAGCTGGCAATTTCCGAAGCTGAAAGCAGCCTTGGTATCTGGCAACGCCAGCATGAGGACAGATTGAAAGCGGTTGAGGCGCTGACCGGGACCATGGCGTCGCGGTATTCGAATTCGGTCCGTCCCGAGTTGGAGCGTATTGTGCGCGAGTTACGACAAGTACAATCTGAACTTGCAACGGCCAAAGAACGTCACCCGGATCGGTTGCAAGACGTCGAACGTCGGTGTGGTGAGCTTTGGAGTCTATTGCGCGATCCGGAAACCTATCGCCGCCGCCATCATTAGGTGACGGCGGGGGGCAAAAAAAACGCGCCAATCCGGGGGTTGACGCGTTTTAAAATAGTGCACTTTGGTTTGGGTCAGAGCATGTCTTTTGCAGCTTTGGCCACATTTTCGGCGGTGATGCCGAAGTGCTTGTACAGGTCGCCTGCCGGGGCGGACGCGCCGAAGTTGTCCATGCCAACGAAGGCAGCCTTGCCCGAGCGGCCACGTTCATCCAACAACCAGCGATCCCATCCTTGGCGCACGCCCGCTTCGACGGCCACGCGCACAGCGCCCGCAGGCAGAACCTTGCGGCGGTACTTTTCGTCTTGTTGCGCAAAAAGTTCGGCGCAGGGCATAGACACAACGCGGGTGCCGATGCCTTGGCCTTCTAGCTGAGCGCGGGCGTCCATCGCCAAAGACACTTCCGAGCCTGTTGCCATCAGGATCACCTGACGACGGCCAGCTTCGGCGTCGGCCAGAATGTAAGCTCCGTAAGCCGAAAGGTTCTTGGTTTTGTGTTCGCCGCGAAGCGTGGGCAAGCCCTGACGCGACAGTGCCAGAACCGAAGGCGTGCTGTCAGATGACAGGGCCAATTCCCAAGCTTCAGCCGTTTCGACCACGTCGGCGGGGCGGAACACGTTGATGTTGGGCGTTGCGCGCAACATGGCCAAATGCTCGACCGGCTGGTGGGTTGGGCCGTCTTCGCCAAGGCCGATGGAATCGTGGGTCATGACATAGGTCACCGGCACGCCCATCAGGGCCGAAAGCCGCATCGCACCGCGCGCGTAATCGGTGAAACACATGAAAGTGCCGCCATATGCTTTCACGCCACCGTGCAGCGCCATGCCGTTCATCGCAGCCGCCATTCCATGCTCGCGGATGCCGTAGTGGATATAGCGCCCTTTGCGGTTCGAGGGATCAAAGATGCCCATATCCGGGGTCAGCGTGTTGTTCGATCCGGTCAAATCGGCGGACCCGCCGATGGTTTCCTGCATGACAGGGTTCACCGCGGCCAGCACCAATTCCGAGGCCTTACGCGTGGCAACCTTGGGTTGGTCTTCGGAGGCCTGCTTTTTGAAAGCCCGGATCGTTGAAGCCAGCTTTTTATGGGCCGTGCCGTCCATCACGCGCGTGAATTCGGCCTGACGCGAGGTCGAAAGCGTCTGAAAGCGGTCGTTCCAGTGGCCGCGCTCTTCGGCGCCCCGTGTGCCAGCGGCGCGCCATGCCGACAGGATATCGCCGGGGATGTCGAAGGGGGCCGACGTCCAACCATAGGCGGCGCGAGTCTTTTCGATCTCTTCCGGACCAAGGGGCGAACCATGTGCTTTCGCAGTATCCTGCTTGCCCGAGCCAAATCCAATGTGGGTCTTGCAGGCGATCATCGAGGGTTTCTTCGACACGCGTGCCTGACCGATGGCACGGTCGATGTCTTCGGGATCATGGCCATCGCATTCCAGCACTTGCCAGCCCGACGCCTGGAACCGTTTTTTCTGGTCGGTGATGTCAGACAGCGAAATTTCACCGTCGATCGAAATGTTGTTGTCATCCCAAAGCACGATCAACTTAGACAGCTTTTGCATACCCGCCAGACCGATGGCCTCTTGGCTGATGCCTTCCATCAAGCACCCGTCGCCGACGATGGCATAGGTGAAGTGATCGACCACTTTCTTGCCAAAACGCGCCCGCATGGCTTCTTCGGCAATGGCAAAGCCAACGGCGTTGGCCACACCCTGACCCAAGGGGCCGGTGGTGGTTTCGATGCCTTTGGCGTGACCGTATTCGGGATGCCCGGCCGTAATCGCGCCCAACTGGCGGAAGTTCTTGATCTGGTCGATCGTCATGTCTTCGTAGCCGGTCAGATGCAAAAGGGCATAGAGCAGCATCGAACCATGGCCTGCCGACAGGATAAACCTATCCCGATCCGCCCAATCGGGGGCCGAGGCGTCGAACTTCAGGTGTTTCTCGAACAAAACGGTCGCCACATCGGCCATTCCCATGGGCATGCCGGGGTGGCCCGAATTGGCCGCCTGTACTGCATCCATCGCCAAAACGCGGATCGCGTTGGCTCGGGCGAAATGATCCGGGTGCAGCTCTTTAAGTGTGGCGATATCCATTGGTCGTTTCCCCCTGCCTGGCACGCACATTTGCGTTTTCTTAGCAGTCCATTTGCCGAACGCAAGGCAACTGACGGCTCAAAGGTCGGAAAGGGGGTGAAACGCGGGCAGCATCCGCTATGCTTTGCGCAATCAACGGGGGCTGGTCGGCGATTCGCTGGCCGTTACAGGGCTTCCAAGGCAGCCAGGGACAACGATGAGCGATATTTCGGAATTCGAGCGGCGCATAACTGCCGCGCTGGATCGGGCGCAGCAAGCGCTGGAACAATTGAGTGCAGGCGAAGGCGGCGACACTGTGGCGCTGACGGCCGAGTTGGATGCCGAACGGGTGGCCAACCAACAGCTGGAAGAGCGTGTGCGCGCGATCAAGGAAAAGCAGGAAACCACCGTCGCTGAACTGGAAGGCGAAGTGGCGCGCTTACAAGAGGCGCTGAAGGCACGTGATGGCGAAGTGCAATCCATGCGCAGCGTGAATGAGACTTTGCGGGCATCGAACACGGCGCTGCGTGAGGCCAATGCGCAAGGTCTGGCCGAGCCCGAGTTGGTGAATGCCGCCATGGTAACCGAATTGGACGGGTTGCGTGCGGTACGGGCCGCTGAGAGGGCCGAAATCGAAGAAATCCTTGCCACCCTAGAACCCGCATTAAAGGAGGCCTGAGATGCCTGAAGTTCCTATTCAGATCGGTGGTCGGACGTTCAATGTGGCGTGTCAGGAAGGCGAAGAGCATTTTCTGCATTCAGCGGCCGGGTTTTTGGACAATGAAGCCAAGGCGTTGATGGACCAGATCGGGCGTTTGCCCGAAAGTCGGATGCTGTTGATGGCGGGTCTGATGCTGGCCGACAAGCACGCTGGTGCGGAAGACCAGATGAAGCAGATGGAAGACAAGGTGGCCCAGCAGGAAGCCTGGATCGAAGAGCTTCAAAGCCGTCCTCAGCCCGAGCCTGAGCGCATGGAAGTGGCCGTCATTCCAGATCAAGTCTCTGAATCTATGGCCGAACTTGCGGCGCGAGCAGAAGCCTTGGCCGAAGCAGCCGAAGAAAAGCTGCGGGCGGCAGGCTAGTTCAGCGGAACGCCGGTGGAATGCATCATTTTTGGATACGAGGGGCGCGGCCCCTCGCGCTCCCCGGCGTATTTTTTGAAGAGATGAAAGACCCGCTGCGGCCTAGCCGTTGTGTTCGCGGATCTTGTCGGCGGCGTCTTTGTCAAAGCCGACGGCGTTGTCTTCAAAGAGTTTGTCCAACTCGCCCGAGAGCGTCATTTCGGTGATGATATCGCAACCGCCGACGAATTCGCCTTTGACATATAGCTGGGGGATTGTGGGCCAGTCGGAGTAGTCCTTGATGCCTTGGCGCATCGCATCGTCGGCCAGCACGTTGACGTCTTCAAATTCGACGCCCATGAAGTTCAGCACCCCGGCCACGCGCGAGGAAAACCCGCATTGGGGCATGGCTTTCGTGCCTTTCATGAAAAGCACTACGTCGTTCTTTTCGACGGTTTCTTTGATCTGCGTCTCTGCGGTCATCGTTTTGTTCCCCTGAAACTTACTCTGGAGCGCGGGTTGTTAGTGCCAGCGCATGCAATTCGCCCGAAGGTCCGTCCATCTTGCCCTTCAAAGCGGCATAGACGGCCCGTTGTTGTTGAACGCGGTTTTTGCCGCGGAAGCTCTCGTCGATCACCATAGCCGACATATGCACGCCGTCATCCCCACCCACTTGGATGGTGGCGTCTGGGAAGCTTTCGCGCAAAAGCGCCTCGATTTCATGTGCCTGCATGGCCATTGCGTAAACTCTCGTTCTTTGGGTTGAACCTAGGTGAGACCGAGGTGGTCTTCAAGCGAGTGTGGCCAGTGCTTTTTCCGTGGCCTCAAAAAACCGTGCAACTTGAAGGCCATCCACCAGCGCGTGGTGCACCTGAAGCGACATTGCCATGTCAAATCCATCCGCCTTGGGCACGATTTTTCCCCAAGACACGCGAGGGATACAATCGTTTGCGTGGGGCAGGGCGTTGTCCAACGCTGTATAGTCCAGCCAGGGCAGGCACGACAGGTAGGCCACGTCCTCGATCGTGCCGTCGTTGGCGTTAAGCGGGACGCCCGCGCGCACTTCGGCCATCTTTTCGCAAGCATGGGTGTCAAAGCGCACCCGATCCGGGTTCCAGGCCATGTAGGTGTAGCGAAAGTCACCATTGTCGAGTGGTATCGTCGGAGACAGCAGCAAGCGGTCGTACTGTGTCACAGTTTCGTCTTTGAACCGCATGCGAAGCTCGGGCACTGCGTGAAGACCGGCACCGATGGCCCAGATGGCATAGCGGAAGGGGGACAGGCCAAGCGATTTGCGCTTTGTCATCAACTCGGTCACGTCCATGCGCACCGTGGTGGCGTAATGCGGGCGTTCGAAGGTGCGGAAAAAGCGGAACTGATCCGCCCGGTCCCAGATGTTCAAGTCGACAGGATGCCCCGTCATGTCACGGCTTCGCGAAAGGCGGTGCGGAACACGTTCGACAGGTTTTCAAGCGGTGTGCTGGAGGCTCCGAACGTGACCGCGTCGCCACCAAAGCGACCGACCTGTTCGATGGGCACACCAGCTTGCCCGGCGGCCACGAAAAGCGCTTCGGCCTGATCGAAGCTGCAGGCGATCAGATAGCGGGCCTGATCTTCGCCAAAGAGGAAGGCTGTGTCGGCATTGTCCAATGTGATGCCAAGGCCCGCGGCATCCGCCATCTCAAAGGCGGCGAGGGCCAGCCCACCGTCGGACAGATCGGTCGCGGCATGAACCCAGCCTGCCTGTTCCCGAAGGAAGTCGCCGTTCCGTCGTTCGGCGTTTAGATCGACAGCGGGTGCATCACCGTCGCGGCGATCCATCGCTTCGGCCAGCAGGGCGGATTGTCCCAAGTGGCCCGCCGTTTCGCCGATCAACAGCGCATAGTCACCGTCCATCGCCCTGCCGTCGATCATCTGATCCGCCGTTTCGATCAAACCCACAGCGCCGATGGTGGGCGTTGGCAGGATCGGCTGACCGTCAGTTTCATTGTAAAGCGAAACATTGCCCGACACGATTGGCATATCCAGCGCGATGCAAGCTTCGCCAATCCCTTTTATGGCGCCGACGAATTGCCCCATGATTTCAGGCTTTTCAGGGTTGCCGAAGTTCATGTTGGCGGTTGTGGCTAGGGGTATGGCTCCTGAGGCGGTCAGGTTGCGAAAGGCCTCTGCGACAGCTTGTTTGCCGCCTTCGAACGGATTGGCCGCCACGTAGCGCGGCGTCACATCCGACGTGAAGGCCAGGATTTTTTCGGTGCCATGGACCCGGACCAGGCCCGCGCCCAAACCCGGCGCGCGCACCGTATCGGCCATGACCTGGCTGTCGTATTGCTCCCAAACCCAATGCTTGCGGGCATAGTTGGGCGAGCCGATCAGGGTGCGCAATCCTTCGATGGGGTCGATGGTTGGCACGTCGGTCAATGGGGCAGCGGCGGGTGTTTCGACCCAAGGGCGGTCATACTCGGGCGCGGTAGACGAGAGCTTTGACAAGGGTAGATCGGCCTTCACTTCGTTGCCATGAAGGACAAGGAAACGATCTTCGGCCAAGGTTTCGCCCACGATGGCAAAATCCAGATCCCATTTGTCGAAGATGGCTTTGGCTTCGGCCTCTTTCGCCGGATCCAGAACCATCAACATGCGTTCCTGGCTTTCTGACAGCATCATTTCGTAAGCCGTCATTTGGGCTTCGCGCTGCGGCACAGCGTCCAGATTCAACTGGACGCCCAAGCCTCCCTTGTCACCCATTTCCACGGCAGAGCAGGTCAGGCCCGCAGCGCCCATATCTTGGATCGAGATCACCGCACCAGTGCCCATCTGTTGCAGACAGGCCTCAAGCAGAGGTTTTTCAGTGAAAGGGTCGCCGACCTGAACGGTGGGGCGCTTTTCTTCGATGGTATCGTCGAACTCGGCCGAAGCCATGGTCGCGCCACCCACACCGTCGCGCCCGGTTTTGGCGCCTAGATAGACAACTGGCATGCCGACGCCACTGGCAGCGGAATAGAAAATCTTGTCCGCATCCGCGATCCCGGCGGCAAAGGCATTGACCAGGCAGTTGCCATTGTATGCCGCATCGAAACGCACCTCGCCCCCAATGGTCGGCACGCCAAAAGCATTGCCATAGCCGCCAACGCCTTCGACGACACCAGCCACAAGACGCTTGGTCTTTGGATGATCAACCTCGCCAAACGACAAAGCGTTCATCGCGGCTATAGGACGTGCGCCCATGGTAAAAACGTCGCGCAGAATGCCGCCCACGCCCGTGGCCGCGCCTTGGTAGGGTTCGATGTAAGATGGGTGGTTGTGGCTTTCCATCTTGAAGACAACCGCCTGACCGTCCCCGATATCCACAATCCCTGCGTTTTCGCCGGGCCCGCAAATCACCTGAGGCCCTTCGGTCGGCAAGGTCCGCAGCCACTTCTTGGACGACTTATAAGAACAATGCTCGTTCCACATAGCCGAGAAGATGCCGAACTCGGTGAAACTGGGCGCGCGACCAAGGATGTTCAGAACTTCGTTATATTCCTTGGGCGTGAACCCGTGGCTGGCGATCAAGGCATCGGTGATCTTGGGATCGTCCATATTTTCCCCTCTGGCGCTTTGCCGCTCTCATAAAACGCCGCGCGGGCAGGGGAAAGCAGTTTCCCGCAAATCGGTCTTTCATCTCTTTCTAAATACGCCCGCCGGAGGCACCGCGATTGCCGAAGGCAAGCGCAAAACATAATGTGCGTGCTGCGGCGCGCTCACTCTTCAGATTGCGCGCGTGTCTGCAGGGCGCGCAGGATGTCGACGGCCCGTTCGGCATGCGTGGAAGGCACAAAGATATGGTCATGTAGATTGGCGGCCACGACATTTGCGGGAATTTTCTCTTTGGCCAGTTCCGATGTTACGGCGGCGGTCAATCCGACCCCGGTGATCGAGGAAAACACCATCAAGGTGATTTGTCGCATCGCAGTATCATAGGACAAGCCAATCCGATCCGCTTCGTCTTTGGGAATGATCAGCGACAGTCCCTCATCCTCGACGAAACTGCCGCGTGCGACGGACATCGCTGCTTTGGCGTCATCGTTATGCAAGACAGAACAGAACACGAAAACACCCGGCTGCAAGACGGGGGTCATATTCGCAATCATTTTTCGGGTGCCCTTCACAGGGCGTGTGCCGCTTTCCATTCCGCTCTCCTGCCCCGCAGGGGCAAAGTTCGCTTTCTGGCGGGAATTGGCAAGACAAAGGGGTTCACAACTTGGCGACAGCCCGCCACAAAAAACAACGGCCTGCACTAAGGCAGGCCGTTACTAAACAATACGTGGTGTGTCACTCAACTCGTTACCCACCCAATCACTCTTCACAGGCTGAATGTGCACTGAATGTGCAGATTTTGTCAAGACAGCATCAAGAATATGTCGAAACTTTGGCGTTAACGTCTGAAAATATGAGGAAATATCGAATTCGGCTTAGTGTGATTTAACAACCTTTGGTTGCGCTTGTGCAGTTTCTGCACATTCCCCGGTCACTTTTGCTCCGATTTTCCCCGGAATCGCCGAACTGTTCCGTCACATATCAGCGCCGATTCTGCCCGGATCAATGGGCTTCGGCCCAGTTCTGACCCTGTCCCGCATCGACGATCAAAGGCACGTCCAAGTGAACGGCCGGGGCTGCTGCGCTTTCCATCACGTCTTTTGCCACAGCAATCAGATCGTCCACCGCGCCTTTTTCGACTTCGAACAGCAGTTCATCATGTACCTGCAACAACATCTTGGCCGGTAGCTTGGCGATCGCATCTGGCATGCGGATCATGGCGCGCCGGATCACATCCGCGGCGGTGCCTTGAATCGGTGCATTGATGGCCGCGCGTTTGGCAAAGCCCGCATGTGGCCCCTTGTTGTTGATCTCGGGCGTGTTGATCCGCCGGCCAAACAGCGTTTGCACATAGGTATGCTCTTTCGCGAAGGCGACGGTGTCGTCCATATATGTGCGGATGCCGGGGAACCGTTCAAAGTAGCGGTCGATAAAACCCTGAGCCTCGGCGCGCGGAATGCGCAAATTGCGGGCAAGGCCGAAACCGCTGATGCCATAGATCACACCGAAGTTGATCGCCTTGGCTTGGCGGCGCACATCGGGTGTCATCTCGTCCAAAGGTACGTTGAACATCTCGGACGCCGTGGTCGCATGAATATCCTGTCCGTCGCGGAAGGCGTCTTTCAAAGCATCGATCCCGGCGATATGCGCCAGAATGCGCAATTCGATCTGACTATAGTCGAGACTGACCAGAACATGCCCGTCGGTCGCGATGAACGCCTCGCGAATGCGGCGACCTTCTTCAGTGCGCACGGGAATGTTCTGCAAGTTCGGATCGGTCGAGGCCAAGCGCCCTGTGTTGGCGCCCGCAATAGAATATGACGTGTGCACACGGCCCGTTTCGGCATTGATGTGATCTTGCAGTGCATCCGTATAGGTGGATTTCAATTTCGACAATTGCCGCCAATCCAAAACACTGCGGGGCAAGTCGTGTATCGTTGCAAGGTCTTCCAACACATCAGCGCCGGTCGAATAGGCGCCGGTCTTGCCTTTCTTCGGCTCTTTCCCATCGGGTAGGGTCAGTGACATTTCATCGAACATGATTTCGCCCAACTGCTTGGGACTGCCGACGTTAAACTTGCGACCCGCCTGTTCATAAATCTCGTCTTCAAGCTGGGCCATCTTTTGCGCAAACACATTGGACATGCGGGACAAGACATCGCGGTCGACCTTGATGCCGGTCATTTCCATCTTGGCCAGAACGGGCACCAGTGGGCGCTCCAGCGTTTGATAGACTGTGGCGACCTTGGCTTTGTGCAGGCCGGGGTTGAACGTTTTCCACAGGCGCAGCGTGATGTCCGCATCTTCGGCAGCATATTTTACGGCGTCTTCCAATGGCACGCGGTCGAATGTGATCTGGGATTTTCCGGTGCCAATAAGCGACTTTATTTCAATAGGTTGATGGCCCAGATAGCGGTCCGACAGGGAATCCATGCTGTGATTATGCAGCCCCGCGTGCATCGCATAAGACATCAGCATGGTGTCATCAATCGGAGCGACGTTCACGCCGTGACGCGCAAAAATCTTGGCGTCATACTTCATGTTTTGCCCGATCTTTATGACGCTCGGGTCTTCCAAGAGCGGCTTCAACTGTACCAAAGCGTCACTGACCGCCATCTGACCGTCCACCAGATCATCACTTCCAAACAGATCATCCGAGGCCGTGGTCTTGTGGGTAAGCGGCACATAGGCCGCTTTCCCGGGCTCAACAGCCAGGGATATCCCGACCAGATCCACCACCATTTCATTCAAGCCGGTGGTTTCCGTATCCACAGCGACATAGCCCCGGGCGCGTGCTTTCTCGATCCAGGCGTCTAACTCTGCTGCGGTTGAGACCTGCACATAGGTGCTTGCATCAAAGCTCTGTACCTCGGGTTCGGCATTGCCGGTTTGCGGGGCGGTGTCCTGAATGATAGGGGCTTCGGTGCCAAGCGCCTCGGCCACACGCCGTGTGATGGTGCGGAATTCCATGGTTGCCAAGAAACTCAGCAGATCATCGGGCACAGGCTCGCGGGCTTCGAGGCTGTCCAGATCGTAAGGCAGCTCCATATTCTGGTCCAAGGTGACCAACTGCTTCGAAAGCCGGATCTGATCGGCATTGTCGATCAACGTCTGGCGCCGTTTGGGCTGCTTGATCTCTTCGGCCCGTTCCAAAAGCGTGTCGAGATTGCCGTATTCATTTATCAAAAGAGCAGCCGTTTTGACGCCGATCCCGGGTGCGCCGGGAATATTGTCGACACTGTCACCGGCGAGGGCCTGCACATCGATCACCCGCTCGGGACCAACACCGAACTTTGCCTCAACGCCTTCGACCCCGATACGCGCGTTTTTCATGGCGTCGAACATTTCGACGCCGCCGCCGACCAATTGCATCAGGTCCTTGTCTGAAGACACGATTGTGACCCGCCCACCTGCTTCGCGCCCCTGGCGTGCAAGCGTGGCGATGATGTCGTCGGCTTCAAATCCTTCGGTTTCCAGGCACGCGATATTGAAGGCGCGCGTGGCCTCACGGGTTAGGGGGATTTGCGGTCGCAAGTCTTCGGGCATGGCGTCGCGGTTGGCTTTGTATTGGTCATAAAGATCATTGCGAAAGGTGTGGCTGCCTTTGTCGAAAACCACGGCGATATGAGTCGGCGCATCGCCGCCTTTGTTGTCCTCGACCATCTTCCAAAGCATGTTCACAAAGCCAGACACCGCGCCAACGGGTGCACCATCAGACTTGCGCGTCAGAGGCGGCAGGGCGTGATAGGCACGGAAGATAAAGGCTGAACCATCTATCAGGCTGAGGTGATGTCCTTTGCCGAATGCCATGGCGTCTGCTCCTTGAATGTTCGCGACACTGCCCGTGATGCCATGCAAGAGGTCAGGCGTCGAGGGGGGCTTTGCCCCCTCGGCCTTGCGGCCTCACCCCCAAAGTATTTTTGGCAAGAGGAAAGACAATTTGAATAAAGTTTTGCTTTCTTCCTGTTGAAAATACCTCAGGGGGGGCCGACCATAGGGAGGTGGGGGACAGCGTCCCCCTCAAACGTCAGCGTCCCTTGAACAGACCGCCCAGAATGCCGCGCACAAGGCGACGGCCCGTTGTGCCGGTCAGTTCTTTCACGACCATCTTGGTGAACTTTTCACCCATTCCCGTAGATCGCGAAGAACTGCGCGATGTGGATCGCCCGACTTCTTTGCTGTCATATCGGCGGGCTTTGCGGAACTCGCGCTCGGCTTCTTCGGCTTCGTCTTCCAGACGTTCGGCCTCTTCTGCTTCGCGGGCTGCAGCATCGGCGCGTTTGGTCAGCACTTCGTAGGCGCTTTCGCGGTCTTTTACCGTTTCGTATTTCCCCGCGATCGGGGAGCTGGCGATAACGTCATCCCGTTCAGCGGCATTGATCGGACCCAGTTGCGATGAGGGCGGGCGGATCAAAGTGCGCTCGACAATGCCGGGCGCGCCTTTCGCGATCAGCATGGATGTCACGGCCTCGCCGACACCGACTTCCTTGATCGCCTCTGCCGTGTCGAAGCGAGGGTTTGCGCGATAGGTCTGGGCGGCGGCTTTGAGGCCCTTTTGGTCTTTTGGAGTGAAGGCGCGCAAGGCGTGCTGCACCCGATTGCCCAACTGGCCCAAAATATCTTCCGGCACATCGGCTGGGTTTTGCGTCACGAAGTACACGCCCACGCCTTTCGAACGGATCAATCGCGCCACTTGTTCCACTTTTTCGACCAGCGCTTTCGGGGCATCGTCGAACAGCAAGTGGGCTTCGTCGAAGAAGAATACCAGTTTCGGTTTGTCCGGGTCACCTACTTCGGGCAGTTCTTCGAACAGTTCAGACAACAGCCACAACAGCGACGTCGCATAAAGCCGAGGGGCCGCCATCAGTTTGTCGGCGGCCAGAATGTTGATGCGTCCCCGTCCATCAGGATCGGTGCGCATGATGTCGGATAGTTCTAGTGCGGGTTCGCCGAAGAATTGGGTGGCACCTTGGTTCTCCAAGACCAGGAGTTGTCTTTGGATTGCGCCGACGCTTGAAGTGGAAATGTTGCCGTAGCGAAGCGAAACGCTGCCGCGGTTCTCGCCCAGCCAGACAAGCATGGATTGCAAGTCTTTCAGATCGAGCAGTGGCAGGCCTTCTTCGTCGGCGACGCGGAACGCGATATTTAAGACGCCTTCCTGTGCTTCGGACAATTCAAGCAGTCGTGCCAACAAAAGGGGGCCCATTTCGCTGACTGTTGTGCGGATGGGGTGGCCTTGTTCGCCGAAGAGATCCCAGAAAGTGACCGGGAAGGCGTTGTAGGTGTAGTCGTCGAAGCCGATGGTGCCCGCACGTTTGGTGAAAGCGTCGTGCAGTTTGAAATCTTCACGCCCCGCTTTCGCCAGACCGGACAAATCGCCTTTGACGTCTGACAGAAAGACCGGAACCCCGATTTCGGAAAACCCTTCGGCCAGGATTTGTAGCGTAACCGTCTTGCCTGTGCCGGTCGCCCCGGCAATCAAACCGTGACGGTTTGCATATTTATGGAGCAAGCCCTGGTGTTCGCCATAGTCCGGTCCACCGCCGCCTACAAAAATACTGTCTGACACTTTAACTTCCCTTGATCCGTGTAATTTTCGATTGAACATACCTTGTTAACCAATCTGTGCCAGCCTCAACATTGTTCAGCCTCTCAATCCTGAGACGGTGGACATTTCCTCCCTGTTGACTGGCCGCGCCTTTGGGCGCGGCTTTTTTTAATTGCCATTGGTCAGTTTTCGCGATTCTGATGAATTGTGAGCGCAAGACTGTTGACGGGTGGTAATCCAGCGCTTAACGTCCCTTCAAAATAAGTCGGCCAGTCCGACAGGGAGTGAAGAGAAAAGGGTCCTTTCGGGCCCTTTTCTTTATTTTGGGCGGCCTGTTGCCTTGTCCGCGGATGCCCCCCTGACAAGGTGTGCTTTGCATGCTAAGTGGCCGTAAACCAGTTGTTTTGAGGTGAAGATGACCGTAACGCTTAGAACTTTCGTGATCGCTTTTGCTGTGGCTTTCAGCCCATTGGCGGTTGGTGCGCAGACAACAGAAACGGACGACGAAACAGCGGCCGAGACCGATGGCGCATCGGTGCCCGGTACCGATCTGGCGATCGGGCAACCGGTGAATGAAGACGGCTTGGGCCGAACCTATGTGAAGGACAATTTCGGCGACTGGGAAATGCGCTGCATCAAGACCGAAAGCGGCAATGATCCGTGCCAGCTTTATCAGCTGTTGATTGATGGCGAAGAAAATCCGGTGGCCGAGATTAATCTTTTCGTGGTGAACGGGAATGAGCAGATCGTGGGCGGTGCGACAATTGTCACTCCGCTTGAGACGCTTTTAACGGCGAATCTACGTCTTGCCGTCGATAACGGCGAGCCGCGGGCCTATCCGTTTTCCTTCTGTCGCACGATTGGGTGTTTTTCCCGTCTTGGTCTGGCCGAAGCGGAAGTGGATCAGTTTCGCAAGGGGACATCAGCGAATGTTGTGATCGTTCCGGCGGCAGCGCCTGATCAAACGGTTGAGCTTAAAGCGTCACTTTCGGGCTTTACCGCGGGTTGGAATGCATTGGTTGAGGTCAGCAAGCCAGCGGATCAATAGGGTTTAATGCGCCGGGGCTTGTTCTATTTTAGCCCCGGTTTTGGTGCCGCTCAGGTGCCAGCTTTTTTCGGGCTGCATGCGGGCGCGCAGACGCACAAGTTTCCAAGCTTCGTGACGGGCTGTGCCATGACCGGGGGTTAAGCTCCATCGTGTTTCAACACCGGGTGCGCCGCCCGTGCCGGGTGTCAAAAGCAGACCCAAAGGCACTGTTGTGCCTTCAGCCGCCCCGGTTTTCGCCGCCAGATGTAGGCGGCGCACGGCGGTCAGCCCCGGTGGGTCGGGCAGGTCGGCCACGACCAAAGGCACCAAGCCAGCGCGCAGCACCTCTTCCATCGTCCACAACAGATCTTCGGGGCGTTGTGGCGCGGCAAAGATAAATCGCGCGGGATCGGCCAGCTTCAACATGCCTTCGGGGTTCAACTGGGCAGGCATCCAGGCGGGTCGGATCCAGAACACCGGACCTTGCATCGCGCCCGCCAGCATCATCGCCAAGCGCCGCCGTGCAATGCCACAGGCTTCGTGCACGCGTCCTCGATCCATCGACAGGTCGTCAAGGAAGCGCACGTCCGATGCGGCGCGTTTGCGGTGGCTTTTTCGGTCCAGAATATGGGCAACGTCGGACATAATAGGAATATACATGTTCTTATTTTGTTCTCAAGGGAGTGAGGCGTTCTAAATGGGTCATAGGAGGTGTCGCACACAGAGAAAACTGTGGGTAAGTGGACTGTAGACTTGCCGGATGTTGACCTGCGACTTAGGGTTGCCCCCAGGGAAGACCGGGGAGGCAAGTATGTCTGCGATCTGTCGCATCTTGGCGGCTGCGCTTATGGCGATAGTGTTGGTTGCGTGCGACGATGAAACGTCGGACACGCCTGAATCGCAAAGCATCTTTCCCGACATCATGGCAGAACGTCGTGCAGCCTGCGAGCAATCCGGCGGACGCTGGGGGCCTGCGGGCGACAAAACCATATTCGTTTGTTTCCGCAACCTTACGGACGCCAACCAAACCTGTTCGACGGAAAATGACTGTCAGGGCTTTTGTCTGGCTCGGTCACGCACCTGCTCTCCAATCGAGCCATTTTATGGCTGTCATCAGGTTCTGTCGCAGGGCGGGTTGCCTCAGACGGTATGTGTCGAATGAAGGTTTTTGCAGTTCTGTGTCTGGTTCTGACCTTGGCAAGTTGTGGGTCGGTTTATCGCGATCGCAGTGTCGGCATGTCTTCGATGGCGGTGTTTGACCCTCAGAAATACGCAGGCGTCTGGTACGAAGTCGCGTCTTTTCCAACGCCGTTCCAGGCAGGTTGCCAAGGCACCAAAGCCGAGTATGCGCCTTTGACCGATGGCAGCCTTTCCGTGAAGAACACCTGTCAGAAAAACGGTGCGCTGAGTGTGATCGAAGGACGCGCCGACGTGGTGGGGCCGGGGCGATTGTCGGTGCGATTGCAAGGTGTCCCTGTGTCGGCGGATTACTGGGTGCTTTGGGTCGACGAAGGCTATCGCACGGCCGTGGTTGGCGTGCCGTCTGGCCGCGCCGGATGGATCCTGAACCGCACGCCTAGCATTCCGGCGGATCGTCTGTCGGCGGCTCAGGATGTGCTGGCGTTTAACGGCTATGACCTAACTAAGCTTCAGTGGACCGAGCAGGGCGCACAATGAGCGCGCGCGTCGCCATTTTGGGGCTGGGACACCGTGGGGCCAGATGGGTTGAAACCTGTTTGGCGGCGGGTTGGGACGTGCACGGTTTTGATCCCGACGACCGCGCGGGGTTTGAGATTTCCGGTGGGGCGTCTTGGCGGCGCGAGAAGACGATTTCCGGTGCAGTTGCAGGCGCAGACTGGGTGGTGTGTTGTTTGCCGGAACGGCTTGAACTGATCTGCGCCGTGGTTCGGCGTGCTCAGGCCTCGGCCAAGGACGCGGTGATTGCTGTGGCCAGTCAGACCTACGATGTGGATTCTGTTCAAAGCTGTGCCATCCGGCCAGGCCATGTGTTTCGATTGCTTGAAGGCCCGGCGGGTGAATTGGCTTTGGATGTCAGCCCGCAGAACGATGCCAAAATGCGAAGCATAGCGACTGAAGCATTGGCGGTGCTGAGCGCGGCGCAATCCGTTGGCTCGTCTGCTGATGAGGCCCATGTCCTGCCAGAGACCCGCGAAGCCTAAGCGCCGTCCTGTGGCCTATCTTTCAGAAACTGTGGCCAGTCCCGCGCGGAAATATAGGCCTCGCGCACCAGATTGTCGAAAGTCAGAGTTAGATCACGCACTCGCGCCCGATCCCGAAACGCAAGGTATTGCTGGCCCAGATAGATCACACCGACCAGAGGGCCAAATATCGTCAGGGACGAGGACCAAAGCCGCCTTGCGTCAAACAGGAAGATGCGCAGTGACGGGTAAAGCTGATCGTGCAATTCCAGCATATGGGCGATCTGGCCTGCGCGGATGTCGTGCGGCAGGTCTTTGTAATACCCGGTCGAGGTCAGAAAACTGTCGACGGTGAAGATGGGCATGGCGATTTCGTAGTCCGACAGCGAATTCTGCATCCATTCCAGCCGATCGCGACTGGCGCCCACAGCCTGATCAATCGTGCGGCCCAAGTGCGGCGCATATTCCCAGTGAAGCAGCGCCTCGGTTTTCAGAATGTCTGGCAAGGTCGCAGGCACATGGCGGATTTTGTAGCCGGTCGCTTCACGGTGCCAATCAAAGATTTGTTCGTCGAACGGGGCGCGGTCCGCATGGCTGACTTGAAGAGAGGCGGCCAAGGCTTCGGTGGCGCGTTCGGGCAGATCGGATAGTCCCAATAGCCAATCGCCGGATACGCCAAGGGCAGAGGCGCATTCGGCAACCACCTGCGCGTTTGGCAAGCGCGGGGATTGGCCGGACAAGAGTTGCGACACCGTCGAGCGATCAACGCCAACCTGCCGCGCCAAGCCCGAGCGGGTTTCACCGCTGTTTTGCATGGCATCGGCCAGCCGTTGGCGAAACAGCAAAGCACGGTTACGTTTGTCCATTTTAGTCTCAACTGGTGAATTTAATAAACAATGTAGGGTATTTGTTGCGCAGACACCAGATGGTTCGGCAAGGCCGTGGGTGTCACATATCTAGATGGCCTAATGAGACAGGGCCGGGGAAACGGAATGACATCAAAAATCGAATGGCCCACAGTTGGGCTGTTGCTTGTGGCATATTCGGGATGGGGCAGCGCGGTGTTCGTTTTGCCGGGCGTTGCTTTATGGCTGGCCGTGCTGGCTGCCGCTTTGGCGATCACCTTGCACGCTTCATTGCAGCACGAGGTGATCCACGGTCATCCGACGCAAAACCAGTCCCTGAACACCGCTCTGATCTGGCCGCCGCTGACTTTGGTGATCCCGTACCTGCGGTTTCGCGACACCCATTTGGCCCATCACCTTGATAGCAAACTGACCGATCCTTACGACGACCCTGAAAGCAACTTTCTGGACCCTGCGGAATGGGAAAAGCTGCCCGGGTGGGCACAGCGCCTGCTTTTGTGGAACAACACGCTGGCTGGGCGCTTGATGATCGGGCCGTTGATTGGCACAGCGTTTTTTCTGCGTTCGGACTGGCGGGCGCGGGGGCAAAGTGACGTGCGCCGCGGCTGGTTCTGGCATGTACCGGCGTTGGTCGCGGTATGGGCGCTTGTTGCGCTGTCGCCCATGTCAATTTGGGCGTATCTGATGGCGTGCTACCTCGCATTGTCCATCCTGCGTATTCGCACCTTCCTTGAGCATCGCGCCCATGATCTGTGCCGTGCCCGTACCGTTATTGTCGAAGACCGGGGACCGTTGGCGCTATTGTTCCTGAACAACAACCTGCACGCGGTGCACCATATGCATCCGGGCGTGGCGTGGTACAATCTGCCGGGTCTTTTAAGGGCACAGCGGGATCGATTTCTGGCTGCCAACGAAGGCTACCTGTATCGCTCTTATGGCGAGGTGTTTCGCAAACATTTCCTGAGCCGCAAAGACCCGGTGCCGCATCCCCTGTGGAAGCAACCCTAACCGCACGCTTGCCATTCCCCAACAAGACGGGCAGAGCCGAGCCATGGAGCTTTGGGTCTTTTTCGCCGTACTTGCCGCTGCCGCACAGACATTCCGTTTCGCGGTGCAAAAGGTTCTGGCCGGCGGCAAGCTTAGCGCAGCGGGCGCCACTTGGGCGCGATTTCTGTGGGCTTGGCCCTTCGCAGGCCTTTTGGTCCTGGCCTATGGAACGGCAACGGGGGCAAGCTGGCCGAACCTGACGTTCGAGTTTTTCGTCTGGGGCATGTTGGGTGGGGTCTTTCAGATCCTTGCCACCATCTGCACTGTCAGTCTGTTTTCCATGCGCGCCTTCGCCGTCGGGATCACCTTCAAGAAAACCGAAGTCATGCTGACCGCACTGGTCGGATTTGCGATCCTTGGTGACGTGGTGTCGGGGTGGGGGGCGGCTGCGATTGCATTGGGCTTTGTCGGTGTGCTGCTGCTGTCTGATCCCCCCGAGGGCGGAAGCTTGTTCAACAAAGCCGCCGGGATTGGCATTCTTTCGGGTGTCTTGTTTGCTTTGGCCGCCGTCACATATCGCGGCGCGACGCTGGCTTTGAACACGGGCGATCCGATCCTGACGGGTGGTGTGACACTGGCCGTCGCCGCGCTTTGGCAAACGCTGGTCCTTGGCGCATGGCTTTGGTGGAAAGAGCCCGAGCAGATCCCGGCCACCTTGCGGGCGTGGCGGCAGACCTCGGTCGTCAGCGTGTTTTCCCTGATCGGCAGTTGGAGCTGGTTCGCCGCCTTTTCCTTGATGAACGCCGCTTTCGTCTTTGCCGTGGGTCAGATCGAACTGATCTTTTCCCTGCTGATGGGGGCCCTTTGGTTCAAAGAAAGCCTGAAGCCTCGCGAAGTGCTGGGCATGGCGGTTTTGACCGCCTCGATCATAGCGGTGGCGTTCTTAGTCGGATAGGTCGGGATCACGTCATCCAGATGACTTGGCTTTCCATGTCGTCGTTTTTCACAAAGGGCACGGCCTCTGGCGCATCGATGCGGGGCAGGTGTTTTTCCAGTTCCGCCAGAACAAGGCGCGTGATGAAGGGCAAATTCAACTGCCGGACGTCCTGCATGGACACCCAATGCAAGTGGCTCAGTTCATCCTCGGCTTCGGAAAAATCGTCGGGGTCTGTTGCCAAAGCGTCCGCGTCGGCCAGAAAAAACCGCGCGTCAAATCGGCGGGGGCGACCGGGCGGCGTGAGGGCGCGAAAGAAAAAATGCAACGGGGTGGCGTCGGGGGCCAACCCGCGTTCTTCAAAACCGCCCCAGCCTTCGGGCGCGTTCCACGAGGCCGGTTTGCCCAAGCATTGACCGGTTTCTTCCCAAAGCTCGCGAATGGCTGCCGTGGCGAAGCTTTTTGGGCTGGCGTCCGGGGCATGCTGGCGCAGACGCGTTTCGCAGGTTTGATTGAGCCCTGGCACATCCACAAGAGCGTCGGCCTTGTCCACAGCACCACCGGGGAAGACAAATTTGTCAGGCATAAAAGCAGCTGTTTTGCCGCGTTGCCCCATCAGGATGCGAGGAGAGCGCACCGCATCGCGGACCAGAATGATCGTCGATGCATCGCGAATGGGAAGTGCGCTGTCAGTTTCGCCCAAAACCATCCATCCGCTTGGCCCACTGAAAAGCGACAATCGCCCCTTTCAAACGCGGCAACAGGTAAAGCGACAGCGCGACACAGCCAATCGTAAAGGTCGTGGCCAGTACCATCGGTTCGGGCCGGAAGGTCGTAAACGCCCAGATGATCATGGGGGCCATGATGTGCCCGACGATCAAAATGGTCAAATAGGCGGGGCCATCATCCGCGCGGTGGTGGTGAAGCTCTTCACTGCACACAGGACAAGTGTCGCGTACTTTCAGATAGCTTTTCATCATCGGGCCTTGGCCGCACTCAGGGCACCGGCGCCGCCAGCCTCGGAACAAGGCCGGGCGCAACGGGCGTTCCTGTGCTGTCTCAGCGGACGAGTTGCTCAAATTGTCTTCGAATAGGGGATCAGCGTTACTCATGAGGTCACCGTGGACCGTTGATCTTGCCAGCGGTAGAGGACGGAGTGTCCTTGCGTCGGGATGTCGCGGTTTTTAGTCGTAGGGGGCTATTATTGCGGCAGGTTCGAAATCCAGCGCAGATTCTTGATCGGTGCGCGGGTTGGCGTGATGTTCCGCACCATTTGACCGTCATCCATCAGGCGTTTTTCCAAGGCACGCTTGGCCGCATGTGTTGCGTGACGGCGAGCGTCGTCGACGGCTTTTCCAACCGAATCCGCACGATCGCATTGTGGGCAGCGCAATTCGTCGTCTGCCCGCGGGTTTTCAGGTGCTTCGACGGGCACAACGCATTCGCCACATAGGATCTGAGGTTTTTTTAGAGCCATTTCCGTGTTCCCTAATTCCGAGGCGCACCCTCGCGTTCGTTTCCGACAATTTTGGGGCGAACTGTCAAAAACTGCGTGTCGATCGAAACAATGCCACGCGTCCTGCGCTTTCCTGTTTGTTTTCAGTCCTTTGAGTGTTGGCCACGGGTGTTGAATATGCGGTCGGATGAGGGTTGGGCGCAAAATGCGCCCCCTAAATCGCATGATTTAAGGCCGGACCGCCACAAAACGCCCGTTAGGAATCAATCTTTCAGAACGCAAAGCGACTTAGGTTCGCACGCCTGCGAACTTTTCCTGCCAGTCTTCGCGCTGTTCATCGCTGATCTTGGCAAACAGCACGTCGGGTACAGCGAACTCATGCCCGGCCGGCAAGACCTCCAATGCGGTGCGCATGTCTGTCGGCCATGTCATCTCAAGCGTGTTCATTGCGCTTAGCATCCGTGCAGCTGCGTCGGGAATAAAGGGCGCGGAAATCACCGCGTAGACCCGGATCAGGTTCAGCGCCAAACGGATTTGCGCCGCGGCTTTGTCTGGGTCTTCTTTGAAGACCGACCAAGGGGCTGCGGTCTGCAAGTACTCGTTGCCCAGAACCCAAAGTGCCCGCAATTCGCTTGCGGCTTTGCGAACTTCGATGGCCTCCATCTGAGCTTGATAGGCGTTCAACCCGGCATCAAGTTTCTCGATCAGCGCCGTTTCTTCCGGCCCCCATTCCCCGCCCGCTGGCACCTCTTCGCCAAACTTCGAACGGCAAAACTTGGTGACCCGGCTGACAAGGTTGCCCAGAACGTCTGCCAAGTCTTTATTCACGGATTGCTGGAAATTCTCCCAAGTGAATTCGCTGTCCGAGCTTTCGGGCGCGTGGCTAAGCAACCACCAGCGCCAATAATCAGCGGGCAGAATATCGAGCGCCTGATCCATGAAGACGCCGCGCCCTTGGGACGTGCTGAACTGGCCGCCATCATAGTTCAGGTAGTTGAACGACTTGATGTAGTCGACCAGCTTCCAAGGCTCGCCCGAGCCGATGATCGTGGCGGGGAAGGACAGGGTGTGGAAGGGCACGTTGTCCTTGCCCATGAACTGAACATATTTCACGTCGTCCGCACCCTTGTCCGTGCGCCACCAGCGTTGCCATTCTGCGTCACCGGCACCGCGCGCGTCGGACCATTCCTTGGCGCAGGCGATGTATTCGATGGGGGCGTCGAACCAGACGTAGAAAACCTTGCCCTCCATGCCGGGCCAATCGTCCGCGCCGCGCTTGACCGGAATGCCCCAGTCCAGATCGCGGGTGATGCCCCGGTCTTGCAGACCGTCGCCGTCGTTCAGCCATTTCTTGGCAATGGATGTGGTCAGGATAGGCCAATCCGTTTTCGAAGCGATCCAATCCGACAATTGGCCGCGCAAGGACCGCTGCTTTAGGTACAGATGCTTGGTTTCGCGCACCTCAAGATCCGTGGAACCGGACACAGCCGAGCGTGGCTCGATCAGATCGGTCGGGTCCAATTGCTTGGTACAATTCTCGCACTGATCGCCGCGCGCTTTGTCATAGCCGCAGTTGGGACAGGTGCCTTCGATATAGCGGTCGGGCAAAAAGCGGCCGTCGGCGTTGGAATAGACCTGCTTTTCGCTCACTTCTTCGATCAAACCAGCTTCGGCCAGACGCCCCGCAAAATGCTGGGTCAGCGCATGGTTCTGGGG